>JBBIIP010000023.1:0-50940 GCA_037446395.1 Lentimicrobiaceae bacterium | reverse complement strand
TCAGCCACAGGGTTGATATAACCAAAAACCATTAGTTCATTTTTAAATTCGGTGGCGGCAAACAGGCAACCACTTCACACAACGTCATGCCCAAGAGATACAACAGCGATTGTAATCTAATTGCTAATGACAACGATGGCTGCGAAATCCTCCGGGCAATATCGAATGGACGGCAAAGGCTACAGGTTATGCTTACTTGATTGCAAGAGACTATGACATAGTTCCCGGATAGCGATGTGCTGGCTATGACAGGCACCGCGAGCAACAACATGGCGGGCGAACGATATTGGCCTGCACGGATACACCAACCCTTCGCCGGGGAGGGCTACTTTTCGATAATCACAATTGCGTTCACCATATCGCGGATATGCGAAAGAGACACCTGGATGTTGGTAATGTTAATCTCGGCAATGAAGTCGCGTGTTTTGCCATACAGCACCAACACCGGTTTTCCCAGCTGATCGTTGGTAACCTCAATTTCATTGAATTGCAACCCGTCGCGCCAGCCGGTTCCGATGGCTTTCATAAAAGCTTCCTTTGCGGCAAAGCGGGCAGCATAATGCTGCCCGCGATTTTTTTTTGTATCGCAATAGGCAATCTCGCCGGGAGTAAATAACCGCTCTTTCAGCCCTGAATTGGTTTCAAGCTGCCGCTCAATGCGTTCGACTTCAATAATGTCTGTGCCAATTCCGAAAATCAATGTCCGAAGTATTATGATTACAAAAAAGGATAGAATATAATAAGACAGGTCAGATTGCTCCTAATTTTTTCCCAACCTTGATGAATTTATCAATGGCAAAATCAATATTTTCGGTGGTGTGGGCAGCGCTCAACTGCACCCTGATTCGTGATTTGCCCTTAGGCACTACCGGATAGTAGAACCCAATCACATAGATGCCTTCGAGAAGCAGTTCGTTGGCAAAGTCTTGCGATAGCTTTGCGTCATTTGGCAGGTGGCCCAGCATGATGGGAACAATTGGATGAGTGCTCGGCACAATGCGAAAGCCGGCCTCAGCCATTCCCTTACGAAAGCGTTTTGTGTTTTCCTCGAGCTTATCGCGCAAGGATGTCGTTTCAGAGAGCAAATTAAGCACTTCAATTGTAGCGCCGGCAATGGCCGGAGCCAGGGAGTTTGAAAAAAGATAGGGCCTTGAACGCTGGCGAAGCATGTCAATGATCTCTTTATGTCCCGAAACACATCCTCCCGAGGCACCGCCCAAGGCTTTGCCGAAAGTTGTGCTGATGATATCCACACGCCCCATGGCATTGCAATACTCATGTGTGCCGCGGCCTTTGGGGCCGATGAAACCGCTGGCGTGTGAGTCATCAATCATCACAAGGGCGTCGTATTTTTCGGCCAGGTCACAAATTTTATCTACCTGGGCAATGATGCCATCCATCGAAAAAACACCATCGGTAACAATCATCTTAAAACGGGCACCCCCGGCTTCCTGAAGCCTGGCTTCCAGGTCGGCCATGTCGTTGTTTTTATAACGAAACCGCTTTGCCTTGCAAAGCCTCACGCCATCAATCACAGAAGCATGGTTAAGTTCATCGCTGATGATGGCGCTGTCTTCGCCGAGCAAAGGCTCAAAGACCCCGCCATTGGCATCGAAAGCAGAAGAAAAGAGTATGGTGTCTTCGGTGCCCAGAAACTCGCTGAGTTTTGTTTCCAACTGTTTATGAATCATTTGTGTGCCGCAAATAAATCTCACGGATGCCATGCCAAACCCCCATTTAAAGAAGGCATAGTTGCCTGCAGCCATTACACGGGGTTCGCTACACAGGCCCAGATAATTGTTGGCACAAAAATTAAGAACCTCATGGCCCTGGCTGGTTTTAATGCGTACCCCTTGCGGGGTCATGATAATGCGTTCGGTTTTGTAAAGCCCGTCGGCCTTGATTTTTTCGAGCTCTTGCTGCAAATGATGCTGAAGTTTTCCGTACATAAATATAGGTGGTTTGGTTTTATTTAATTCCGATTCATGGCAAAATTACTAAATGCCAGCACACAGAATATATAATCTTTACGAAACTTTCCCCAATCAATACTGCGCCGGTTGCATTGAACCGCTTATCATATCTTAATTACCTTTGCAGGATAAACAATCCACCACACAATGAACATTGCTGCATTGGTTTCGGGCGGAGTTGACAGCTCGGTTACCATTCCACTATTGAAAGAGCAGGGATTTGAGCCAGTGATTTTTTATATCAAAATTGGAATGGAAGACAAAGCCGGATTCATGGATTGCCCTTCACAAGAAGACATTGAAATAGTTACATGGATGTCCCGAAAGTATGGTTGCCGGATGGAGATCGTTGACCTGCAGAAAGATTACTGGGAGAGCGTAGTGGCCTATACACTTGACACCGTGAAAAAAGGTCTGACGCCCAATCCCGATGTAATGTGCAATCTGCTGATCAAATTCGGGGTATTTAACGAACGCTACGGCCATGATTTCGACCGCATCAGCACCGGGCACTATGCCGGCAGAGCCGAATGCAACGGAAAAGTATTTTTGGCCACCGCACGCGACCACATAAAAGACCAAACCTATTTTTTGGGGCGTATAACCGAAGCACAGGTAACCAGGCTCATGTTTCCGCTCGAAAAATTGATTAAAAGCGAAGTAAGGGCACTTGCTCATCAGATGAAATTGCCAAGTGCCGCCCGCCGTGACAGCCAGGGTATTTGCTTCCTCGGAAAAATCAACTACAACGAATTTATCCGCCGTTATGCGGGCGAGAAAGCAGGAAAAATTGTTGAATTGGAAACCGGAAAAACCCTCGGAATACACAAAGGCTACTGGTTCTACACCATTGGGCAGCGCAAGGGATTGGGGCTTGGACAAGGGCCCTGGTTTGTGGTCGAAAAGGATGCACAGGAAAATACCATATATGTTTCAAATGGCTATGATCCCGAAGCACAATATTGCGACACCATAGTATTGCAAGACTTCCTTTTTATCACCGAAAATCCTTTTCAGAATCTTTCTTCAGGTGCCGAGGTCACATTTAAAATCCGCCACACGCCTGAGTTCACGAAAGGTGTTTTGAGCAATATGGGGAACAAAACCATTCTTAAGTCCGAAAAACCCATTGCGGGGATCGCCCCGGGACAGTTTGGGGTGGTGTATGACAAGAGCATGAAAATTTGCCTGGGTAGTGGAATCATCGCCTGAATGATCTTCTGCCCCTGTCGGAATGAAAAAACCGGTATTCGGGAAAACACCGGCTTAACGGAGGGATAAAACTATTTTACTCCTCGATTGCTGCAACACCCGGCAAAATTCTGCCTTCGAGAAACTCGAGCATGGCCCCGCCTCCGGTCGAAACATAACTTACCTTGTCGGCCAGCTTGAATTTGTTCACGGCAGCTACAGAATCGCCACCTCCAACAAGCGAAAAAGCCCCATGATCCTGTGTGGCTGAAGCAATTGCCAGGGCAATGTCTTTGGTGCCTTTTGCAAAGTTGCACATCTCAAACACACCCATTGGCCCATTCCAAAGAATAGTATTTGATGAAGTAATCACGTTTTGAAAATCAGCGATTGATTGCGGGCCGATGTCAAGTCCCATCCACCCATCAGGAATATTATCAGATGCACATACTTTGCGCTCTGCATCATTGGTAAAGGCATTGGCAATAATTGCATCGGTAGGAATTAACAGGTTCACTTTAAAAGTTTTAGCGCCTTCGATGGTGTTTTTTGCCAGCTCGAGCAGGTCGTTCTCGACCATTGATCCACCTACTTTTCCTCCCATGGCTTTGATAAAGGTAAACATCATGCCACCACCGATTATCAAGTTGTCAACTTCGCTCAACAGGTGAGAAATTATCTGAATCTTGGTCGAAACTTTTGCGCCACCAAGTACGGCGGTAAAAGGCCTTTTTGCTTCTTTCATCACTTTATTCAGGCTGCTCACTTCGCCCGCCATCAGGTAGCCAAACACTTTATCGTTCGGAAAAAACTCTGCCAGGATGGTTGTGGAGGCGTGTGCACGGTGGGCGGTACCAAATGCATCGTTCACGTACACATCGCCCAGTGCAGCCAATTTTGCGGTGAAATCGCGGTCGCCGGCCTCTTCTTCTTTATAAAATCGCAGGTTTTCGAGCAGGAGCACTTCGCCAGGCTTAAGCCCGGCAGCCAAAATATTTGCCGATTCACCGATGCAATCATCAGCAAATTTCACAGTCGCGCCAAGTTTTTCATGCAGGTATTTTACAAGGTGTTGCAAAGAGAGTTTGTTTTCGGGGCCTTTTTTAGGCCGGCCCAGGTGCGACATTAAAATTGCTGAGCCACCGTCGCTCAATATTTTTTTGATTGTTGGCAGTGTTGAATCAATGCGGGTGGTATCGGTAATTCGGAGGTCATCATCCAGGGGCACATTAAAATCAACCCTTATGAGGGCTTTCTTATTCGAAAAATTATAGTTGTCAACTGTTTTCATTTTGTTATAAATTATTATAATTCAGGCACATGTAATTTTTATTAAATTCAGATTGGCAGACAAAGGTATAAATTTAGAATTAATTTCACCCCCTCTTCGGCGAATCAAAAACGTAATTTCGTGTGTTTACTGAACGGAAAATTTTATCTTTGTGGCCATCCAAATTACAGTTAAATGGACAACTATAAAGGCGCAATCACATCGAAACTCCCCAACATAGGCTCTTCTATTTTTGCGGTCATGTCCGGATTGGCTGTAAAGCATAAGGCACTCAACCTTTCGCAGGGCTTTCCGGATTTTCCGATATCGGAAAAACTGATTTCACTGGTTCACAAATACATGCTGAAAGGTTACAACCAATACGCCCCCATGCCTGGCGTGCCCGCATTGCGAAAAGCTATTTCTGTTAAGGTTAAAAAGCAGTACGGCATTGAATACGACCCTGAAACCGAAATAACGATCACTGCCGGTGCAACGCAGGCAATTTATTCAATCATCGCAGCATTGATCAGGCCCGACGATGAAGTAATCATTTTCGAACCGGCATACGATAGTTATGCTCCTGCAGTCAAGCTAAATGGGGGTTTGGTAAAATATGCCCAGCTGGATCTCCCCAATTTTTCAATAAATTGGAAAAACTTTCCTGCCCTGATTTCGAACCACACCCGCATGATCATTATCAATTCTCCTCACAACCCAACAGGGAGTGTGCTGAAGAGCAGCGACCTCGCCGAATTGAAACGAATCATCAAAAATCGCGACATCATTATTCTGAGCGATGAAGTTTATGAGCATCTTATTTTTGACGGCCTAAATCACGAAAGTATTTGCCATTATCCCGAATTGGCCGCAAAAAGTTTTGTTGTGGGGTCGTTCGGAAAAACCTTTCATGCCACCGGATGGAAAACGGGGTTTGTGCTTGCACCGGCTAACCTGACTGCTGAATTAAGAAAAGCTCATCAATTTGTGGTATTTGCTGCAAACACCCCTATACAGCATGCTATTGCCGAGTTTCTCGAAGATGAAAATAATTATAACAACCTTACTGGATTTTATCAACAAAAACGCGATTTGTTTCTTGAACTGATCGCCCCTTCCAGGTTTAAACCCCTCAAATGCAGCGGAACCTATTTCCAGGTGCTCGATTATAGCGCTGTGAGTGACGAAAAAGAAATGGACTTTGCCTTCAGGCTCACCAAGGAAAACAAAATAGCATCGGTTCCGGTTTCAGCGTTCTATCATAAGGCAAACGAGAACAAGCACCTGCGCTTTTGTTTTGCCAAAACTGAAGAAACCTTGAAAAAAGCAGCCCAAATATTATGCAAAATCTGAGCATAACAATCATCCAGAGCGAATTGCGCTGGAGGAACCCACAGGAAAACCTACAAACTTTCGATAACCTATTCGAACAGATTGCTTCAGAAACCGATTTGGTGGTTCTGCCCGAAATGTTTACCACCGGATTCACAATGCAGCCCGAAGGGCTTTCAGAAACTATGGACGGACAGGCCATCGGATGGATGAGGAGCCGGGCAAGAAAACTCAGCGCAGCCATAGTCGGAAGTTTCATTGTTGAAGAAAACAATCGCTACCTGAACCGGCTGGTTTTCATGAAACCCGATGGCGAGATGCAATATTATGATAAGAAACACCTTTTTCGGCTGGCAGGCGAGGATGAAAAATATCAGCCGGGCGATAAAAAGGTAATCATCCACTACAAAGGCTGGAAAATCCTTCCTTTGATATGCTACGATTTGCGCTTCCCTGTATGGAGCTGCAACAGGATTGTTGAAGGACAAATAGAGTATGATCTAATGGTGTTGGTTGCCAATTGGCCGCAGGTGAGAAATTACGCCTGGAAAACCCTCCTGACAGCAAGGGCTATTGAAAATCAGGCTTTTGTAGCCGGTGTAAACAGAATTGGAATTGATGAAAACGGAAAGGTCTATAGTGGCGATTCATTGGTGGCCGACCCATGGGGCGCACACATCCTAATTGCTCCACCCAGCCAGACCAGTGTTCAATCTGTGGTTATTTCAATGCAGGAGCTCCAAAAAATCCGGTCTAATTTTCCATTCCATCGCGATTGGGACAACTTTACAATAAATATTTCTTAGCACCACGTAATAAGGCGTTTAATCAAAGTTAAAGTCAATGAAATACTTACATCTAATCGTAATAATTATTGCCCTGCTTGCCCAGATTCCAACAACGTATTCGCAGGAAGCAGAAAAACCAAAAGTATCATTCAGCGGGTTTGTGAGGCATGATATTGTGTTCGATTCGCGGCAAACCCTGGCTGCCCGCGAAGGATATTTTTTGTTCTATCCGCTGGAAATAAAACCCGATGCAACCGGAAAAGATATAAATGCAAAGCCCACCTTCAATATGCTTGCCATCCAAAGTACACTGGCGGCAAACATAAGCGAAACATCTGCATTTGGTGCAAAAGTATCAGGGCTTGTTGAGGCCGATTTTTTTGGCCAAAGCAATACCGATGTCAACGGCTTGCGTCTCAGGCATGCATATATGCTCATGAAATGGAAAAAAACAGAACTGATGATGGGGCAATATTGGCATCCGTTGTTTGTTGTAGACAATAACCCTTCGGTAATTTCGCCCAATGCCGGATCTCCCTTCAATCCTTTTTCGAGAAGCCCCCAACTTAGGTTTATATACAATCACAATGCCCTGCGATTTCTGGCAGTAGTTTCGACACAGCGCGATTACACAAGCAAGGGCCCACAAGGCGATGCCAGTATTTATTTACGTAATTCTGCCCTTCCCGACTTCAACTTTCAAATACATTACAAATCACCGGGCAGCAATCTTCGGCACACATGGCTTGCGGGTGCGGGTGTAGGCTATAAACAACTGAGTCCGCGACTTGCCACTGCCCTGAACCATAAATCAACCGAAAAGGTACAAGGCATGAGTGCAATGGCATTTTTGAAGCTGACGCATAGCAAATATACATTGCGTGCAAGCACCCTCTATGGGCAAAATCTCGCCGACCTACTCATGATCGGAGGCTATGCCGTTCGTGATGTAACAGCCAACCCCGGTGGCAATCTTGAATACAGCACGATCAACAATTTTACCACATGGGTTAGTGCCAGCACCAACGGCACGAAACTGCAGGCGGGAATTTTTATTGCATACTCCGAAAATATTGGCTCGCAGAACAAAATTAAGGACTATCTAAGCCAGGCAAGCTATTGGTACAGGGGCGAGAATATTGCCTACCTGTATCGGGTTGCGCCGCGATTTAGCATCGTTTCAGGAAAGTTCAGAATTGGATCAGAAATTGAATATACCTCGGCAGCCTATGGCAACAGTTACAACGAATTTGGGAAAATTCTGAACGCAAAAGAAGTAGCTAATTTGCGGTTTCTTGTTTCCACGTTCTATAATTTTTAGGCACCCAAACGCCGATACCATGAGAGGCGATCCCCGGCTATATGAACTATTTGAAATGCTGCGCATCGCATATGATTACTATGAGCATCCTGCTGTGCCCACGGTTGAAGAAGCCGCCAGATATTGGAAAGACATTGACGCCACGCATTGTAAAAATCTTTTTTTCAGGAACCACAAAGGCAACCGGCACTACCTTGTTGTGTTTGAGTACACACATACCCTGGCCATCAAAGACCTGGAAACCAGACTCAAACAGGGCAAACTTACATTTGCATCGGCTGAACGGATGATGAGATTTCTTGGGGTTGAACCCGGATCAGTTACGCCTCTTGGCCTCATCAACGACACCACACGCCATGTACATCTTTTTTTGGATGAAAGCCTGCAACATTCAAAAAAAATCAGCTTTCATCCTTGCGTCAACACAGCGTCAATAGTATTGGCTTATGCCGACTTCGTTCGTTATCTCGACCACTTGAAACAGAGCTTCGAATACGTAAAACTCTACGAATAACACCATCCCTGTAATGAGCTGAGCTTATTTCTTACTTCCTCAGCCTTCTGAGACATACGATTTTACCCATTCGAACATGCGATACATTTCGCCTTCCATGCCCAATGATGCATAAACTTCCTGGGCTTTTTTGTTTGTATGGAATACATAAAGCCGGATTCCTTTTAGATTTTCATCGGCCAATACTCGCTTCTTAATGTGTTCATACATTGCCCTGAAAACTCCTTTGCCCCTCCAATCCGGTTCCACCCACACCGATTGAAACCAAACGAATGTTGCATTGCGCCAGTCGCTCCACTCATAAGTGTTGAGCATACAGCCAACGATCTTTTTTTCTGCAACAGCCACATAATATTTCCCTTTGTGCGGATCAGAAAAAACTGCCTTTACCCCGTTGGCCACAACCGTTTGGTCGAGCATCAGGCCTTCGGTTTCGAGCGCCATTTTAAGCTGAAAAGAAACTATCACAGCGCTTTCTTCTGCCTTTGCCTCACGGATAGCGATGTTTGGGTGTGACATGGTTTTGTATTGCTGAAAGTAATAATCGCCTTTTACAGCCCCGAAAACCTGGTTTATTTACTGAAAAATTTATAAATAGTAGTGTAACCATATTTTTGGCCCGGACGCAGAATTGTACCGGGAAAGGCTGGCTGATTGGGTGAATCAGGGAAATGTTGTGTTTCGAGGCACAGGCCGTAGTGCTTTTCATAAACCAGGCCATTTTTACCTTCAATGCTTCCGTCAAGAAAGTTTCCGGAATAAAACTGCACTCCCGGTTCAGTAGTATATACCTCCATTTTCAGTGTGGCTTCACTGTTTTCAAGGCTGGCAATGAGCGCCATTTTATTGCTGTTATTCAGCACCCAGGTGTGATCATAACCACCTGCGATTTCTTTGATTTTTTCGCCAATTGCACGAGGTTTTCTAAAATCCATTGGGGTGTTTTCGACTTCTTTGAGCAGGCCGGTTGGGATGAGGGCCTCATCCACTTCAACAAACCGGTCGGCATCAATCATCAGGCGGTGGTTTAAAATGCTGCCTGTTCCTGCCCCATCGAGGTTGAAATAGCTATGATGTGTGATGTTGACAGGGGTAGGTTTGTCAGTTTCGGCCTGATAATCTATTTGTAGCTCATTGTTGTTGGTGAGCAAGTACCACACTTTCACGTGCAGATTTCCGGGATACCCTTCTTCGCCATCGGGACTGAGATATTCAAGAAGCAATCCAACCAAGTCATTCTGTTCGATGGGCGTAGCCTTCCAAAGCACCTTGTCGAATCCTTTTATGCCTCCGTGCAGGTGATTTGGGCCATTGTTGGTGGCCAGTTCGTACTTTTTTCCGTCGAGCGAAAACCGTCCTTTGGCAATCCGGTTTCCATACCTTCCAACAATCGCTCCGAAATAAGGCGAATCTTTCAGATAAGGCGCAAGGCTGTCATAGCCAAGCACAACATCAGTTGCTGAACCATCTTTTCGGGGCACCAACAGGCGTGTTACCACTCCTCCGAAATTTGTGATGCACGCCTTCATGCCATTTTGGTTTGTAAGCGTATATAAATCAACTTCTTGTCCGTCAGGTAATTTGCCGAATGATTGTCGGGTAATATTCATGGCTGAATTGTTTTTATTGACATTATTTTCGTTTTGATTTCGGTTGGCCAGCCCCAGGCACCCCGTCATCAGTGTTGCCGAAATGCAAACAGCCGCGGGTAGGGAGTATGAAAATTTCATATGGTTCAAGTTTTTATAAAAAACCAATTTTGGAGTAAAAATAACATTTTGCGCCGTAGCAGGTAAGAACAATTCGGTTTTTTACGAAATTGCACAATAGAAAAATGCAAGGTTAACTATTCATTCTGTTGATACGAATCAGAATGAATTTTTGCGAAAAAGAAGAAAAAATTACCGAAAGGATATGAAAAAAATATTTCTATTGAATTTCTTAGTGCTTATCGCAACCGCGCTGATTGGCCAATCGGAGGTCGCGATTGGAATAGGAAAAGGATTATATATCAAAGAGATTAGCTGTGATGGACAAAAAATTATTTTACCTGCCAAGACGCAGCTGTTTTCGCTACTGATCAATGGCAGGCAAGTGGGGGCGGCGGCCGCAAAAAGCAGCCGAAAGAACGATACGATCAATTTTATTTTACCCTATGGGCTTGAAGGAAAAATCTATACAGAGTTGAGCCCGGGCAAAAACAACAGGTTGGTGGTCGTTTTTGTTAATAATACCACAACAGTATTGAGAATCGAGAATGTAGTTCCGTTGGGAATTCACCCAAGCCATACCTACATCACAGCCGATGGCTCTTATGAATGGCCAGGCTATTTGTGCCGGTCGAAACTATTCAGGCCAGGACATGGCCCGGTGGGGGTTGTGCTGCCCGACAACGCCTGGCACATGGGGTTTTGCAGCAAACCAATTGATAATCATTATACCATCGCTGCCATATGCCGTCGCAAGGAAAGAGTCAGCACTGATCTTACAAGATGGGAAGCAGCCATAAAACCTGGCGGGTTTATTCAATATCACTTTTATTTTCATCCACACACCGGAGATTGGCATCAAAGCCTCAGGCATATGTTTCAGCAGCATTACCTGTTCGACCTCGAAAGGTTTAACCATGACCTTTTTCAAAGAGACGACCTTTCCTGGATCAGGCACTCCTACATCATGTTGCTGCAATTTGCCTGGGACCGCACTTACTTTGATCAAACAAAAGGCTCGTACAATTTCTATGAGCACATGTTTAAATACGATCCCCTGATTGGGAAATACGATGTTTATATCAACTGGCCAACCTGGCCCCGCCTTGGCCTCGACCAGCGGAATCAGTGGGATATGTATCGCGACTTGCCAGGAGGCTTGGAGGAGATTAAGCGACAGGTGAAGTTTGCCAACGATGCCGGAAGAAAATACTTTATCTCCTATAACCCATGGGACGAAGGAACAAAAAAAGAAGATCATCTGCAAGGCATGAAAAGCATGCTTGAATTTCTTGGAGCTGATGGTGTTGTGCTCGATACACGCGGGGAATCGAGCACTGAACTGCAAGCCATGGCAGATAACGTCCGGCCGGGAATAATCATGTATAGCGAAGGGATGGCTGTTCCGGCAAACATGCCAACCATTGTTTCGGGGCGAGTACACGACGCATTATATATGCCTCCTCTTTTTAACCTGAACAAATTTATCAGGCCCGATTTTGCGATATTCCGTGTAATTCAGCTCAGCGACGGACGCTGGCACCGCGAATCTTCAGTCGCCTTTTTCAATGGCTATGGTGTGGAAATAAATACCATGAAACCCGGACGCTTCGATTGGCTTGATGAGGAAATGACATACCTTGGAAAAACCACAAAAATCCTGCGCGAGAACACATCTAATTTCACAAGCTTTGAATTCCAGCCTCTGATTTCATCAACACGCGACAGCATTTATGTGAATTATTGGCCCGGAAACAACAAAGACATTTACACGATTTACAGTGTTGTGCCCGAAGGATTTAAAGGCCCGTTGTTTCAATTGCCTGAAAAATCCGGACTGCATTATGTTGACCTTTGGAATAACATTGAAACAGAGCCGGTGGATTGGTTAGGAAATAAATATCTTGTTGCAGAAACCCGTGCTTTCGACCGGCAATGGTTGGGCACGCGGCTCGAAGGAAACATTGGCTGCATTGCCGGATTTCCACAGTTGCTTAAAGTGAAAACCACACCCGACAGCCTTTTTATTTCTTCCACACAAAGCGGAACCATAGTTGTTACGGCAGGCAATCCAACCTATCAATCATTGAGCAAAACTTATCCTTCTCAGGAACTAAAACTCTCTTTTTATAAGGAGTTCGGAACGTTTCGTGGTAAATTCACGATTCAACTTTTCGAGAAAAACGACCTGCTTGATCAAAGAGTTGTATACACTCATGCGGGAACGCCATTATTGGTGTCAACAGCGATGGTCACATCAACGCAGCCACAAATCCCTGCCGGCATGGTCAAAATCCCTGCAGGGCCATATAGGTTCATCGCTTACCGCGAAAAGAATACTTCCGATCCGTTCATTCCATTGCCGGCATTCACCGATACAATGTTTTTGCAAATGAAAGCAATCTATATGGATGAATATCCGGTTACCAATCTGCAGTTTAAAGCATTTATCGAACAATCGGGATATGAGCCACAAGACCACACAAATTATCTTAGGCATTGGAAGAATAACACATTTCCGGATAGCCTTGCCAATCACCCGGTCGTTTTTGTTGATTATGCAGATGCGCAAGCCTATGCAACATGGGCGGGCAAGCGCCTGCCTACTGAAATGGAATGGCAATATGCCGGGCAAAGCAACGACCTCCGCAAGTATCCCTGGGGCAATGTCCTTGATTCTATTCGTTGTAATCAGGCGCAGGGGCATACATCACCAGTTATTCAATTTCCTGCCGGAGCGAGCAAGTATGGGGTGAAAGATTTAATTGGCAATGTGTGGCAAATGACCAATGATGTTTATGACAACGGCGCCTATCGGTTTAATATCATCAAGGGAGGCAGTTATTTTCAGCCACAAGGCTCGCAATGGTATATCACCGGTGGGCCCTTGCCTGTTTATCATACCCAGCAACTATTAATGATTTCTCCTTCTCTAGACCGGAATGCCACTGTTGGGTTCAGGTGTGTGATGGATGCAGAATAAAACGGATATCGTTTTTCATTGCCTGGCGTACACATCAATCAGCAATCTGGCCAGAATAACATCCCAGATATAATTCGGCGGGCAGTTTAGCACATCATTGTCGGGGCTGTAAGATTCCCAAAAATTGTGATTTTTCGATAATTGAATAGTGGCAGCATCTATCATCTTGTGTGCAAGCTCCCTGGCAATATCATGATAGCCATAATCCGTCAACCCGCAGAAAACCATATAGTTCCATAAAAACCAAACAGGGCCGTTCCACTTGCAGCAATAATCAACATAAGGGCTATACCAGGGATCGTCAGCCGAAAGCGTTGGCACACCATATTTTCGCCAAAATTTATCGGGATTGGTAAGTGTTCTTACCAATTTATCAGCGCGGTCACTGGTGGCCACTCCTGCCCAAAGGGCAAGAAATCCAATAATCTCCTGGCGCTTCAGATCGCGGGTCATAAACCGGAAACTGTGATTCACTTTATCTACATGGTAATAAAACCCTGTTTCTTCATCCCACATGGTTTTGTTTATAAGTGTCGAAATATGAATAGCCCTTTTCAACCAAGTGCGGGATTCACGCTCTTTGCCAAGTATTTTTGCAATTTCTGAAAGGCTTTTCATCTCTTTCACCATCATTAACGACAAATCGAGGCATTCCAGCTCGTCGGAGATGTCTTCTTTGTCAATTTCCAAATACCTTTCGGGAGATACCTGAAAGACTGCATTATACCAATCTCTGACATTTTCGATCAGGCCATACGGCCCCCATTCAAACAAACCGTCTTTGTCTGTATCGCGATTTTTCATCAGCCAATCAACATATTTTATTCCCGCGTCATAGGCTTCTTTTAAAAATTCCATGTCAGGTGCGGCCTTGTGCATTTCGAGATTGATCCAACTAAAAAATGGTGCAGAGGTAGTCGGCATTCCTTTGTGGGGATAATCTTGTACTCCACGCGGGCCATGCCGATAGGCAATGAACCCGTCGCATCGTTGTTGCTGCATATAAACCCGCTGCGAACCTCGCGCCGATTCAGCATCCAAATAAACGTAAGCCAGCATTGACAAAGATTCGTGAAGCACCTGGTGGCCATGGCCCCAACCCCAAAGGGGATTTCTTGAAAACACATAGTAGTTGAATGTTGCTTCGCCCTCAGCCGGAAGCATGCACCCGCGGGCAAGATTAAAGGCGCTTAGGTAGGTGATTTTTTCGGCATTGGTCGAAAAATCAATGCGCGGAATTTTGCTAAACAATTGGATGTTGCTTTCAATAAATGGCTGAAGGTCAATTGCTTTTAACTCAAATATTTTTCGATACAAAGCGATTGCATCTTCTTTGGATTCCTGCACTCCCCGAAAGTATCTGATGCTTTTTGTTTCTCCGCTTTTCAACCCGATTTTAGCATGAAGCATCAAAAGATCAACTAACCCGCTTCTTAAACAATTCAATGAGTCGCTATTGTTCTTTTTAGCATAAAAGTCACGTTTCACATAATTATAAATGTCATCGAGGGTTCCTCTGTAGGCCCCATGTGACCAGGGAATAAATCCCCCGGAAAAAATATTCCTCAGCTTTTCCGGATACGGATAACGGGGATTCAGATTACTGATCAGTCGTTTGCGGGATTCATGATGTTCGGCAATATAAGAATTGGTTATGGGGTCAAATTCAAGGATATTCAACGAGTCGTTTCCCAATTCGAGCACAGGATAAAAATCTATTTTGTAATCGCCTTCCGAATGATTTGTGATTGTTACATCCACCAGTGCAATGTCTGAGCTATACACCAGAAACGTTTGCTTAACCTCTATTTGAGGCCAGGGTTCATATTGGAGCAGTACCATATCAGGAAAAGAAGCAATTACCAGCGGTTTTTTGTGATAATCTGCGATTTTATCAACCACCACCGCATTGAATCTCCAAACATGATAAATTCTGCCCGCCTGGTCGGAGCTGTAATGAAGGGGAAGATTAGCCGAGTAATAATCCATTTTGTACGCCTTGTCTCCATAAAGCTTTGAACGCTCCATTGCAGCAGCATATGTAGTGTATAGTGGGTCGCTGGCCGAAGCATTTAATATCAGGTAGGGATCGGTAATGGGTTGAGCCTGCAAGACTACACAAGCAATGATGCCAAAATAGAGCAGGCACTGTTTTTTTAGGGTCATGATGGGTTGGTCAAAAATGTATTATTGTTCGTTTTCAAGGTCGTATAACATCCGGGCAATGATTCCTGTCCAGATATAGGTTTTGTTCCACCCGGCCTGCAAATGATCGGCACTGTAAAATTCCCAGAACACATGATCGTGTCTGAGATGATAAATAATGTTTTTCATAGTTTTGGCCACCAGTTCTTCTGCAAGATCTTTCCGGCCATGGTTCATCAATCCCCTGAAAACCAAGTACTGCCAAGGTAACCAAACTGGGCCGTTCCAATAGCCAATGGGGTTATAATAATCATTTGAAGCTGAAAGAGTTGACACTCCATATGGAAGCCAGAATTCTTCCGAATTGGTTAGGCAAGCAATCAACCGTGAAGTTTTAACGCTATCGGTAATTCCTGCCCATAGTGGTAAAAATCCGATAATCTCTTTGATTTTCAAGTCGCCTGGATTATTGAATGAAAATGATTGATTGGTGCGGTTGACATTATAATAAAATCCATCCTGGTCGTCCCACAGATGATGATTGACCAAGCGTGCCAGGTCTTCTGCTTTTTTGCTCCAATCTGCTGCTTCCTCCGTCAACTTCAGCAACGAAGCCATTGCTGCCAACGATTGCGCTTCAACAACCAACATGGTGTTGATATCCGGACCCTCGAAATTAGCTGGCCAGCCAACTTTATCCCACACCGCCACCCGGGCATCGCGCACCGATTCAAGCAAGGCATGAGCGCCCCACTCGAACAAACCATTCCTGTTTTCATCGCGGTTTGCCGTGTAATAATTATAAAAGCGGCTGCCCGAATCATAGGCTTCTTTGAGAAAAGCCTCGTCTTTCGTTAATTTGTATATTTCAAAATTCTGCCAGTTATACCAGGGTGCAGAGCTGGTGAGCCGGCCTTCATATTCGATGCTTTCGTTCAGATAGGGGCCGGTTCGGTAGTTTATGTATCCGTTGGGGTGCTGGCGTTGCATATAAATCCGTTGCGAATTCATCGCACCTTTAGGATCCATCAAAGCATATGCAAGCATACTGAGACTTTCATGAAACACTTGCCCGCCATATCCCCAGCCCCATTTCGGCTCGCGTGAAAACACATAGTAATTATACCCACATTCGCCTTCGGGCGGCATCATACATTGCCGCATCAGGGTGAAAGCATTATAGTAAACAGCCTGATAATCAGAGTCTAGATTTTTTAGCTGAGGAATTGTGGCATACAATTTTTCGTTTTCAAGAATAATTTTACCCATGTCAAGAGTAAAAAGCTCATCAAGATCAACTTTGTCAAATGGCAGGTTGAGAGTGCGACTATGGATGTGCCTGACGATGCGAAACGTTTCTCTCTTGCCGGGGGCCAAGTGCAATTGATGTTTAAAAGCGACAATTTTTGCAGCTGAAACTGATATGAAATTGCCTTCGGGTTGCCTGAGCCATTCTTCGAACGCAAGGGGTGAGGCACTTATCGTACTTGATTTCTGACTAATCGAAAAATTAGTTTTTCGGCTGATTACCACCGGGATGTTTTGATTCCTCATCCAGCCATCCGGATTGTAAACGTGTCCAAAAGAAATGGTTTGCATATCCGAAGAGATGCCAATATCACTCAACAATTGGTCGGGTTGATAGAAATAAGAAACTATTTCAATATCAAAGGGTTGCTTATGTTCGTTGACGAGGGATGTTTCAATGATAGCCGTTTGGCTGTTGTGCACATTAAAAACAACTTCAGCCCTGATTCCCTCAATCGGATAATAATAGTATTTCAGAATATCGCTGTAAGATGCAGTAATGGTTGGTTTTTTGTATGACTGTTTTAAGAAATACTGCTTTTTGTGATTGATTTCGAATAGTATTCCCATTTCTCCGCCCTGAGCCGATGTGAATGCGATGGGTTTGTCAGGATCGTTCCATCGAAAATCATAGGCCTGATCGAGCCGGTATGTCGTTTTTTCAGGTGGGGCTGCATAGGTGGTATATACCGGATCCTTTGCGGTCGCACTCAGGTTCGACAAATATTGAGCATGCCCGGCCGGGAGTCCAAGTAACAACAAAAATGGAATACAAAAGATGAATATAAATCCTTTATTCATTGAGCCGGAATCTGACTGATTTATAAACATATTTTTCTGATGCCGAAGGGAAGATTACTTGGTAGGTATAGATATTGCCGAGCAATCGGGAAAAACTAACATCATGCGTGATTGGCGGGTTGGCCGACCAAAGACGTATTTCGCCTTCTGTGCCGGCACCGGCCTGGAGCAAAACAACATATTCTTTTCCATCATAATAATTGTCAATTATGCGTATTCCTTCGGGAGTATCGTTTTCTAATGGCGCATAAGCTTGGGACAAAATGCTGATGCCACTTTTATGCATAAAAACTATTTCTGCATTTCGGCGCAACTCGAACCGGATCACCGGCTTAACTCCTTGCTGTACCTGCTCAATGGGGGTTTTAATCTTTTTTCCCGACAATGTGGTAGACTGAATTTTGGTAGCCACTGGAAAAAGGTTTGAAAATTCAATCTGCAAGGGTTCGTTGTCGGTTTTATAAAAATTCCATGTCGTAGTTCCGTTTATTCGTTTCATGCTCACATGAATATATTGATTTCCAATCCTGAGATTTTTTACTTCAAGTGAATCCCAATGAGCAGGCAAAGCAGGAGAAAACATGACTTTTTTCCGAAAGGCATCGGCCCTGAAACCGAGCATACCATCAATAACAGGCTGCACAACCATGGTCTCGCTCCAGCATTGATGGGGGCAAACACCGGAAGGCTTATAGGCAGCACCGTTGAGCACTTCTTGAACATAGCCGATTGAAAAATCGTCGTACACACCCAGGTTGTTCATGATGTGTCCAAATCCCTGTACAGGCCGGCCGTTTGAATATTCGGCCAGGGCAGTCCACCCGGTAAAAAGTGGCCACACCGATCCGGAATGGTATCCGGCTGGTCTGAATTTTGGGTTCTGATCACTCAAGATTCTGACTCCCCAATTGCTGCTAAACTCGTTCGCCGCATACAGCTGCAGGCCTTTTTCGGTTTTATCCGGAGTAATCTGATTAAACAACATTGGTATGACAGGCATCATGCTTAATTCCGGATGAAAGGTGCCATCAGGCATCAGTCCATGAAAAAACACCTGTGTTGTTGGGTTCCAAAATTCTTGATTTATAGTGTTAATTACTTTCTGATAATCCTTGTAGTAAGTTTTGGCTAATTTGGGCTTATTCATTCTCATGGCCATCCAGGCTGCTTCTTTCAGTGCCTCAGCCCAACACGACGCCAAATAAAGCGATGTATGCGAGCCAAACAGAGGCCCGCCCTCAACCCATCCATGCCCTACGTTGGTATTTTCGATAAGCCCATTTTCATCAGTATCAGTTGAATAGCAATAATTGATGGCTTTTTCTATTGAAGTCCAGCCTGTCTTCAAATAATCCAGGTTGCCACTTTGGCGCACATAGCGACCTGCAAGAACAATATAAAGCGGGGTGGCGTCAGCGGCATCATAATGCACAACCCCCGAAGTAGTTAATTCGTGATAAATTTTCCCGCTCAGATCCTGAAACCGCTCAAAAGTCAGCAAAATATTTTTCACATTTTCATAGTCGCCATATCCGAGCAAAGCCAGCCCGCTCCATTGTGCATCCCGGCCAAAGTACCATGCATAACCTGGCCGGCCATTTATTTGATGGTTGCCGTTCCAACCCGTTCGGGTGGTGGCATACCCGGCCACAAGCGATGTTCCGATGCCAGGTGTTTCTACAATAAATTTATCAGTAGCCTTCATGGCCCATGCAAAACCCTTGTTAAAAAATACATCAGGCGATTTTATGGCAAACATACGATCAGAAAACTGCTGTGAATGCAACCTTGCGTCTATGTATATTTTCAGCGGATCAGACATTACCGCGCAATGCTTTTCAAGCATTTTGCCTACACCATCGCCCGATGCAGTTATTACTACATCCAATTTATCATTCATCGCGAGTGAAAAGGACGCAAATAATGCCACCTGAAGTTTTTCGGTAGGTTTTGGGATGATTCGAAACGGATTCTGATTGATTACAACGGTTTCGTATTGTCCGGAAATGACCGAGTCAGCCGTTTTGTTCCAGCCTGCGATAACCGAAAATTCTTCATTGCTCGTTTTGGCAATAAAACTATTGATACCCTTGTCGTAAAAATAATTTATTGTTCCCAGCACTTCGCTGTCGTATGGCCACATAAATCGGAAATTGCTCTTCATTCTGAGGAACAGCTTTGCTGGGTAAACCCCCCGGTATTCATAGTGTAAAACCAAGTGTGGGCAAGATGGACTGGCCACAAGTATTTCGTTCAGATAAGCCCTGCGAAATTTATATTCACGACTGACTGCCTCGGGAGTTACCTGAATAAAAGGCCGTTGGGTGTTCAGCCAATAAACCGAGTCGTCATTAGCAAACTTTATCCCCACTTCATAATCGCGGGCAGCCATGAAGGGGTGTGCCCAGATTTCTTCAATCCCACCATTCTCTGCTCCCATGGCAAACAATCTTTTTCCTGCCACTTCGACCAGGTTGGATGTCGCAAAGCGCCTCTCTAGTAGTTCACCGGTACTTAGAGCTGGCCAGTTTTTTGGAGTGGGGAGATTTAGTTTGGTTGCATTTAATCCAAAACCCATTACCTGTGCATCTTTTTCGGGCCAAAAATGGGTCGTGGAGCTTGCCGGGTTGCCAGTAAGATATTTGATCGTGTTTGATATAAATTTTCCCAAATGAATTCTGTTCTGGTTGGGCACCGATAACCAAACATAAGCCCCCAGCGATACTACTTTTCCCTTCCCGATTAAATATTCGGCCATCAGTTTCGAGCCCTGCTTCAGGGTAATATACGACCAATCAACTGCGATTACACTGCCATTGGCCGGATAGCGTTTGTCAAAAAAGCCCAGTACACGAGTGCGGCAATCGTTTAAGGGCGAAAAAATATATGCTCCACCATACAATCCTTCAAAAACCGGATGCTCCCTGAATGCGTGCAATCCGAGTTTTCGCCCATATCCTGAGTCAATGGCATCGGCATAGCGAATCTCAGGTTCTGTTTTCTCCAGGCCAAGATTTACCAGAAGTCTTGCCGCATCCAAAGTAAGAAACAAAGACTTTCCTCCGCTCACAAAAGTGCGCAACCCTTCAATAAAATGAGGAGAGGTTTCAGATTCAGAAAGCACGCTGCTATCAGGCCGGTGAAACCATGCCATATCATATTGCGCCAGCAAGGTTTTGGCATTAGCAATTGATAAATACTCTGCGTTGTAAAGTGGATGTTGGTTCAGAAATTTATAAACGGCAGTTAGCTCCGGGTGTTTTTGATGTGAAGCCTGCCCTACGATGAGTGCAACTTTGATAGGTTTTTGTGTAAAAGAGTATTGACATAGCACTAGCAATAACCCAAGCAGGAAAAGGATTTTTCCGGATTTGAAATTTTTAGCAAACGTATTGTGCATGGATAGATTGCGCTCATTTTGATGCGGTAACTAAATTACAACATATTTAAACTGTAACAATAAAAAAACAATCTGTCACTCACCGAAAGTAAGGCGCAGGTTCACAATTTCAGGGATTGTACCGATGCGTAGGGGAGGGCCCCAGGTGCCAGCGCCCGGAGAAACGTAATAATGTGTATTGCCTTTTACGCCATACCCTGTGCCGATTTCATAAATTGCATCAACGATATATGTAAAAGGCCAGATTTGCCCACCATGTGTGTGTCCGGAAAGTTGAACATCAACTAATTGCTCTGCGGCATGCTCCAGATGAAAGGGCTGATGATCGAGCAGAATAACAGGGTTGCTCATATCAATATCTGCCAGAAGCGCACTTAACTCCTTTCGTTTTTTGCCAGTAAATCGTTGTCCGGTAATGTCTTCGCGACCTACCAGAAATATTTTTTCTCCGACCTGGGCCACCTGATCACGCAGCATTTTAATTCCGTACTTGCTCAGGTATTTTTCTGCAGAATCAATGCCACCAATATATTCATGGTTACCGGCAATGGAATACACTCCCAAATCAGCTTTTAGCCGGCCAAGCACCGAACCAATGTCTTTTCGTAAAACCGGCGAAATGTCTTCGTCAATCACATCGCCTGCCAACAGAATCAAATCAGGATCAAGGGCGTTTATTTTTTCCACAATCCGGCCTGCATGATGTTTGCCAACTACATGGCCAAGGTGTAGGTCGGAAACGAGCACGACATTCATGCTGCGGAGGTGGCCTGCACTTTTTTCGATTTGCAGATTGAGGGTTTTAATTCTTAATGTACGCGCATTGATGAATCCGGCTACAAGCAAGGCCATAATCACCATCAGCGATGAACCCAACAGGATAACTTTTGTTTTAATAGGATTTGCCACCCATCCTGTCGGGAAAAAAGGAATCAAATAATCCAGTAACCGCACCAGGTCAATCAGCAGAACAATGATCAATCCATAAACAAATACAGCCAGCCAGAAGGAACCGATCCAGATAATTACATCCGAAACCGGTGAAGACCAAACCCTCTCCAGCGCACGCCCTCCAAAGTAAGCGGCGGCCAAAAAAATAAAAATAACCTTGAACACCAGGCGCCAGGGAGGCGCAGAAGGCAAGGCCTGAGAAAAACGAGTGAAAAGATAGTAATGAAGAGGCACATATACAGCCAGCACAATTAAGTAAAACACCATGAATTGAATGGTTTTCATTGAAGCACTCCTAAGTTATCGGGCAATCACCTTTTTGACTTCAATATGCTTGCCTTTAACTACCTTAAGCAGATAAACTCCCGGTTTGATGGAAGGCGCCTTGAATTCAACAATGTTTGAGGAGATTTGCTGCCGGAAAATTGGAATTGTGCTGCCCGATATGTCATGCAGGGAATTTATAAATGTTTCTCCGGGGATCAGTAACTCATTGATTTCGATAAAAAATTTATTTCGGAAAGGATTTGGGAAAACTCGCTTAATAACAACAAAATCATTCAGGCTACTCAATTCAGCCCCGGCATCAGTTGGCAATAAAATGGGCATGTAGTCAACCATTCCCAGCGCAGGATTGTCGGGCTGATGAACGATATACATTTCTACAGTATCCAGGTTATAGCTGCCCCAGTAGTTGTTTTGCGCTTTCAGGTTTTGCGGGGTATTGTTGTAGAGTGCGTATGTGATGCGGTTATTTTTGTTATTGAAAATATAATTACCGCCGGGGCTATTCGGATTTGTAGCGGGTTCTCCCATGTTCGGCAAGGCTGTTCCCTGCACGGTAATGCCCCAAAGATTTCCGCTAATCGTGTTACCGCTGATGATCATTTGATTTGTAGCCGCCCCATTGAGGTTTATTCCACTTCCGCCTAAATCCGGGTTTCCTTGTATGTTGTTGTTGGTAATGATGTTATTTCGTATCATTCCAGCCTGGTTGTTTCCAAGGATTGCGATGCCGTATCTGTTATTATTGATGAGATTTCCTTCGATAATTGACCGTCCATTTCCGCCGGCAAGTGTCGAAATGGCAATCCCACCGGTGTTATCATACTGTCCGTTAATTGTGTTGTTTAAGATGCGGATGGTATCATTTCCGCTGTTGCCAAGATTAATCTGAGGCGTATTGGCATTTGATGTGTTGTTGTTATAGATGTTGTTCCAGGCAATGATTGGAGCCGCCAACACATTGGCTGCCGAAGCAATTCCGGGGCCTTGATTTTGGTATATCTGATTGTTTATCAACCTTGTTTTACCTCCGGTGAGTTGTATCGCTCCAGTTGTATTCGATTTATCGAAGAAACGGATGGTGCATTCTTCGATCAGCATATTCGAAGTGTTTATCCTTATTCCTCCTCCATATTCGATTAAAGTTTTTCGCAGCACCGAAGCATGAGAATTTTCGAACCTGAATCCCCTGAAAAACAGCCCCTCAACACTCGGTTTGATTACCACCATCTGCGGTGGATTAATAATGAGTACGCCATTGATGGTAATTAATAAGCCTGACCCTACCAGGATGGTTTGATTATCGGAAACTTTAAGGGTATCGTTTGTCGAAATGGTGAGTGCTTGGTTCACCAAGTAAGTATTGTTTTGAGTCGTTACGGCTCCGCCCGAAAACTGAACCAAGTCAGCCAACGTCCAGCTAACACCGGTTCCGGGCGAAACATACTGACCCACTACCCGCAGGCAGATACAAAATAGGATGAACACAATGAAAGAGCGCCTCATAATTCACTATTTTTGCAAAACACAATATTTTACAAATATAATTTATAATTCATTTTCCCAGTGAGTGATGCGATAAAGCATGAATGCGGGATAGCTCTTATCAGGCTGCTTCAGCCACTTGAGTATTACCAGGCGCGCTATGGGACTGCTTTCTATGGGCTTCATAAACTACACCTGCTCATGGAAAAACAACACAACCGCGGGCAGGATGGGGCAGGAATTGCCAACATTAAGTTCGATCTTGAGCCTGGCGAAAAATACATCAGCCGGTTGCGCTCAGGAGCCAGCTCACCTGTAAATGAAATATTCCTTCAACTTTTTGATCAGATCAACCGCCTCAACGAAAAACACCCCAACCGGGTGCGTGATGTCAATTGGCTCAAACACAATTTTGATTTTACCGGAGAACTTTTTCTGGGGCACCTCAGATATGGAACTTACGGTAAAAACGGGGTCAACAACCTTCATCCGGTGATGCGAGAAAACAACTGGAAAACCAAAAACCTAGTGCTGGCCGGTAACTTCAACCTCACAAATGTGGACGAAATGTTCAACAAATTGGTTGAATTGGGGCAATATCCCCTGGAGACATCCGATACAATCACAATTCTCGAAAAAATCGGCCATTTTCTCGACGAAGAAAACGAAATATTATACAAACGGTTCAAAACCGAAGGTTGGGTTAAAAAAGAGATCAGCCAACACATTGCCGAACATCTTAATATCGCCAGCATTATTGAGCGAGCAACAGCGCATTGGGATGGAGGATATGCCATTGCAGGGCTTCTTGGGCATGGCGATGCATTTGCCTTTCGCGATCCGAATGGTATCAGGCCGGCATTTTATTATCATGACAACGAGGTGGTTGTTGTTACATCTGAACGCCCTGCCATTCAAACAGCATTTAATGTTCAGTTTGAAGCGATAAAGGAAATAAAACCTGGCCATGCCCTGATCATCAAAAAGAGTGGCGAAGTTTTGGAGGCAATTTTTACACAACCAAAAATCAAAAGTTCATGCTCTTTCGAACGGATTTATTTTTCGCGTGGAACTGATTCGGAGATCTATAAAGAACGAAAAAAACTGGGGGCAATGCTCACAAAACAAATACTCGAAACGGTGAATTTCGATTTCACAAACACGGTATTTTCATATATTCCGAACACAGCTGCAGTTGCATTTTACGGATTACTCGAAGAGCTGAATGTGTTTTGCAACCAGGTGAAGAAAGAACAACTATTGCGAGAGAAAGAAACCCTCACCGAAGAAAACATCAACAAGATTTTGTCTTTGAAACCACGCACCGAAAAAGTTGCTGTGAAAGATATCAAGCTACGGACTTTTATCACACAAGATACAGGCCGCGACGATTTGGTTGCACACGTTTATGACGTAACATATGGCATCATTCGCCCAGGCGAAGACACACTCGTTGTGATAGACGACTCGGTGGTGCGGGGAACCACACTGCGCAAAAGCATCATTCGCATGCTCGACCGTTTGGGGCCGAAACACATCGTCATTGCCTCTTCGGCGCCACAGATACGCTATCCCGATTGCTATGGAATTGATATGGCTAGGCTGGACGATTTCATTGCCTTCAATGCCGCGATTGCACTTCTGAAAGAAACACATCAAAGCAACATAATCAATGATGTGTACATGAAGTGCAAAAAACAACAACATCTGCCCAAAGAAGAAATGGTCAATTATGTAAAAGAAGTTTATAAGCCATTCACAGCTGCGCAAATTGCCGACAAAATAGCTCAGATGGTAAAATCAAAAGATATAAAAGCAAAAGTTACGATTGTGTTCAATTCGATAGAAAACCTTCACCACGCCAGCCCCAACCATACCGGCGATTGGTATTTTACTGGCGATTATCCCACCCCCGGAGGAGTAAAAGTAGTCAACCGTGCATTTATCAACTATATCGAAGGGAAACATCAGAGGGCATATCAACAGTAAGTGCCTGATTTTGAGATTGGGATGAATCGCCTGGCCACCCGGCTACATCATGGCTGAAGCAATCCGGGTTGCGATTTCAGCAAACTCTTCGCGCCCGAGAGTTAATTTTGGCTTGCTGAAATCCATATCATAAATTTTATTAATAGGCACCAGGTGAATGTGTGCGTGGGCTACTTCAAGCCCAACAACAGCCACGCCTACCTTTTTGCAAGGAATTGATTTTCCGATGGCAAGGGCAACTTGCCTTGCAAACAGAAAAAAATCAGCATAATGAGTTTTGTTCATGTCAAATAAATAATCCACCTCCTTTTTGGGTATAACCAAAGTGTGCCCTTTGGCCAGGGGGTTAATGTCAAGAAATGCTATAAACTTTTCGTTTTCAGCTACTTTGTAGCAGGGTATTTCTCCACTTACAATTTTTGAAAATATAGTTGCCATGGTAATTAAAATTATAAACGGTTGATTTCGATGATTTCAAATAGCAGTTTGCCTGCCGGCACTGTAATTTCTGCCAGTTCGCCAATGCTTTTCCCAAGCAAACCCCTTGCAATCGGACTATTCACCGAAATTTTACCTGTCTTGAGGTCTGCTTCATTTTCGGGTACGAGCTTGTAGGTCATTACAGCATTATTGTTTGTGTTCCTAATTTTAACGGTCGAGAATATAAGTACTTTACTGCTGTCAATCTTTGATTCGTCTACAAGTCGGGCACTGCGCACCACCTCCTGAAGCTTTGATATTCTGAGTTCCAGCATTGCCTGGGCATTTTTAGCTGCATCATACTCGGCGTTTTCGCTCAAATCGCCCTTGTCTCTCGCTTCTGCAATCTGGTGAGAAATCAGGGGTCTTTCAACTGAAATCAGTTGCTTCAATTCGTCCTGCAATTTCTTTAGGCCTTCTTTTGTTAAATAGACAGATTCTGCCATGGCGTAAAAAAAGTTAATATCATTAAAATTTAGTAAGGAAAAAGACCCTGATCTCAGGGTCTTAGTAAATAGCTGACGAGATGTGATTGTTGTATCCTAAAACGTCATTCGTGCGCTTATGCTATGTGTGCCCGACCAGGGATCTGTATCCCGGTAGGAATAGTCAACTCCAAATACACTCCCTTTTTCCTTGTTCAGTGGCACTTGTATTGTAATGCCTGCACTGGGGCCGGTATAAGCAGTAGTGCGATCACTCTTTTTGGTAATCCCTTCTTCATATTGATAGCCTGCCCGAAGCATCAAATAATTACGTAAAGAGTATTCAATTCCTCCCGAAAACTGATCTTTCAGGAATGAATTGGAGGTGAAGTTTCCGGCCAATGTAACCGTATGATTTTCCGAAATCAAAAAATCGTATGAAGCGCCAATAATCAGCTGAGATGGCAGCTCAAATTCAGCCGAACGTTGCTCCACCGTAAACTGGCTTTCCTGGCCTGGCAGAAAAGAGCGGATTGATAAACCATCGCCTGAAAAATTCATCGTGGGGCCGATGTTCTTTAGTGTAATGCCAAACTTGATGTTTTCCAACTCTCCCGTCACATATTGAATCCCGGCATCTAATGCTACGCCTTGTGCACTGACATCGGCAATGGACTCACTAATAATTTTAATGGTGAAGCCACCGTAAATACTATTTGAGAAAGCCTTGGCATAGGATATTCCTAAGTTCATATAGCTTGGGGCAAAAGTTCCGATTCCGCCTTGTGGCAAATCTGCTGTAGTGATCGGAATGTCACCAAAATTCATGCTCATCACGCTAATCCCAAGCACGCCTGCTTCGCCGGTTCGCTGGGTCAAGCCAAACGAACTTACACCGATTTCAGATCCTTTGAGCCAATCGGTGTTCGAAAAAATCAGTTCAGTACTTTTTGTAAACGCAATGCCTGCAACATTGCCATACATTGCTTCGAGGCCGCGAATACTTGCAGTGTTGGCGCCGCCCCACCCCGAACTCCGTGCCCAGGGATTAATGAGCAATTCGGAGGCCCCTGCCTGCCCCGACCGATCTTTGTTTCCTGCGTGCAGATCAGCAGCAAAAAAAAGTTGAGTTACTACCAAGCCTGCTGTTATGAGGTATGTTTGTATGCTCTTCATATTGTACCTTTTATAGGATTTGACAATCATTTTATGTTAATTGGGACTGGTGCTTAGAAGGCGTTGAGATCAATTGGCCGAAGTGCCCCAAACCATTTCACCGTTTTTTCACCAATGCCATCGGCTTTTACGTGAATAATATACAAACCGCCCGAAATGGGTATGCCCGCATAATTCTTCAGATCCCAGTCAATCGAAGTAAGTTCATTCCCCCCGGCATCGGCGATGAGCTGGGAATCTTTCGTAAACTGCCGGATCAGGGTTCCGCCCACACTATAAATTGTAACAGTGCATTTGCTTGGCAGATTAACAATTTTCACGCGATTATCGAGCTGGTTGGTTTCATAGGAGTTATAGGCATAGTAAGGATTTGGCACAACGCTGATTAGGTCGAGTTCTGTAACAGCTTTTACGATGTCATTTTTTAAGGTTGCCACCTTGTCGGTACTAAAAGTGTACATTGGCCAGTTTTTATTCACTGTGTCTTTTGCCAGCACTTGTGCGTCAACCGGGCGGTTGGAGTAATAACGTGCATAAGGTTTTGCAATTCTGATTTTTATGGTTGCCTCGTTCGAGAGCCATTCCCTGTTAGCAACTGCGAGTGGAATATTAACCCACATGGCTGTTGCCCAGACCAGTCTTTTTACCACCACACTACCTCTGTCGAGATACCAACGCAGGTATCGTCCGCCATCATAGGCCGGGGCATTTTGGTTAAGCCCTGGAGCGAACGTCGCAATTCTTTTCGAAGACATAACATAAACGTAATGCATACCGCCAAACACAACACTGCCATCGTCGCGGCGAATTCGCGAAGTTGGATTCCATTTCATGTCGCGCCCGTTTTCAGTGATAAGCGACGAATTCTCGCCAAACATAATGTTCAGGCGTTCTCCTGTTTCGACATTAATAGCATAACCCGGAAACCATCCCATGCCGGTAGCATACAAATAAGCTGGGTCTTCGGGATTCATGCTTCGGGGGGCACCTACAGCTGCTGGTGTTCCGTTTTTGTCAACAGAAGGAGCATTTCTCACTGCGAATTTAGCTGTATTGTTTTGTGAGGCACTCAGCACAGCACACATCTCAATTACCACCGCACGGGTCCATTTCGTCTTATCCGGGGTAAGCACAATATCAACACTTGAAATGTCCTGCATCAGGTTAAAACTCTTGTGCAAAACTCCAGGAACCGGTTCAGTCCTTCCATCCGGATCTTGTCCTTCGTAGGTGGCCATCTGAAAAGGAGCCCAGGTGCCTCCTAAAATGGTTTCGTAAACCTGATCAGGGTCGAATGGCTTACTAACCGACCCAACGGGCTTCATGTCCCAGTCGGTGTTTCGCAAAACATTGTCCCGGTCGTAGGTGTTTCCTGCCCGAATCCAGTTTAGCGATAGCCCACCGTCAAGGTCAGGCACTGAGCTAAACCACCTTCGGGAGCTGTCGGCATAGGCAATGGAGGACTCGATCAATCCATTATTGGGTGAAATAATCTCCCACTGAGAATTCTGAACTGAACCATCCTGTACTTTTCCGACATCGTAAGGCCCCGGATTAAATACTTGTTTTATAAAAACACTCAGCCCAAGTTCAGGGAAAACTTGTTCGTTTTCAAGTAAAATGCTTTTGGATGAAGGATAAACTTTTTTTGTGGTATTATCAATTAACTTCCAGGTTGTTACAAACATTCCAGCCGTATCTCCACCGGGAATAATCGAAACATTGTTCGAGATTTTGTATAATTTCCTCCAGTACATCGAGTCGAACCTGACCGTATAATTGGCAGCTTTTACATTGAGTGGGTCAACTACCCTTACGTTAATCGGGCCTCGTCCCTTTTTATAAGTGGCAGTATATGCAATCGGGTAATTGGTTGGGCCCACAAACATCAATGAGTCGGCAGGTGGCTTGCTCAAAATAAGGTCAACGGTTTCTTTGGTTAGATCCAGGGCGTTTCCTCCATTGCCCTGTCCCTGAATGCGGGTAATTTCAACTCCGTCGCCATATTTCGACTGCATCGCCGTAGTACCCACTGGTTTATGGGGGATGGCAGTATAGGCTTTGATGTTATTTCGCCCTGAAAGGTAGGTTCTCTTTTGGCCATTGAGGGATTGAACCCCAGGCTCCTGTGCTGCCGGGTCAGCAGTGTATTTTTCGTATTCGTTAAACCCGTAGGCCAATGCAAGGTAATAATATTGCTTGTGGTTGATTATGGCCTGGTTTGTGAAGGCATCAAGGGTTAGTTTAAAGGAATGTTTGATGCCTTGATTTTGCCCCTGCACTTCCATGCGGGGGATGTTAGCCGATAAAGATTGATCATAAAGGTGATTGACCAACGTAGTGACATTGTTTTTCAAATCGCACTGAAATACCAGTCGGGCAAGATCGGGATTTCTAAGGTCTGATACACTCACCCCGGGTTTTTTCAGCTGATAAATCTGATAACCTTCGAACTTGTAGTACCTGTCATATTTGACGGTATCCGTGCTGATGGTAACTACCATTGTATCAGATCCAGGCCTGATGGGTTTCAGGGTGGTGGTTTTCTTGAGAAAGACTTTGGGAATATTGTAGTCGAATTCCTCATATTCTTCATTAAAATTATTTCCGGCATCGTTCCATTTGCGGTTCGAAATATAAACAATCAGTTCCTGGTCAAGCTCGCGGAAGGTCAGGTCAGGAGCGTTTGGTCCGTTTACCACCTGGAAGCAATTATCAAACATTGCCTGGCATTTGTCATCTGTTACTCTAAGTAATTCAACTGAGGCATAAGGGCCTCCTGAGGTTGCACGAGCCCAGGGTATTCCAACGGTGATGTAGTTTACAGCGCCGGGTCTGAGGGTAAACGGGCCGGCTGATTGCAGAAAACGGCGGTCGTTTGCAGGATTGTTAGAGGTTTCTTCAGTCCAGAAGGCTGGGTTGACAGGAGTGAAGTTGGTGCCCCAGTAACAAGGGTCTGAATTACCGGGGAAAAGAAAATCGGTTGGTGGGCCAAATCCGCCGGTTTGCGGGTGTCCGAGTCCGCCGTATATCATCTTGGTGCCATCTTTCCATATGCCACGCAGATAGTTGTAGTAATCAATGGCGACACTCGGGTCGGTCATAAACGAAGGCAGCCCGGTACTATTATTAAAATATGTAAAACGACGCATCCCGAAGCGTTCATTGTTTGCGATGCCATCCCCAAAATTCACACCATTGATGGCGGTTGGGAATGTTGATCTGATTTCTTCACAGTTCTTCAGATTTCCGAATGCATCAAATGCTGAAGGACGGTCTTTATTATAAAAAGGTGCGCCGGGTTCAATTGGGTCCATATAAGGCCCCTGGAAAAAGTCAACGCCGATGGCGGGTGGTTGATTTCCGTATGTCCAGGCCTGCCCAAAGCCGTCAGAAGGCAAACCATTATAGCAATATCCAAGTCCACGTTTTACATCGCAGCCAATATAATCGTCATAGGCATACCCCAGGTCAGGGTCAACCCACTGACTAAAATAGGTTTCTTGCAATGTAAACGTGGAGCGGTTTATGATTTCATAGCTATAAAAAGTCATATTATTTATTTCGTCATTGGTAGCAAAAGCGAATGCCTGCCCGCGAATTTCCATACCAATGGCATCGCCCTTGGTTTCGGTATGTATATTGCCCTTGTCGTTGAATACCCACCACAACGTTTGGTCGCCTTTAATTACCTGGTCCGATAGAATTCCATATTTCCAGTTATTCGGATCATTAGGGTGATAATAGGCTGCATCCATTGTTGGGGTGAGTGAGCGGCATAAATCGCCCTTGAGATCGTAGTAGGGATAATCTCCGGCATTTGGGTCGTATGCTCCATCACCGTCTTTATCGTAGAAAGGGGCAAGATAATAACTCTGGCCTTTCGACACATCGCCATGGGCGGGCCAATCGAGGATACTCGGTGGAATGGTATAGCCGGGATAGGCTTCTTTATTTTCATGCCATGCCAGAAACTTATTCACATCCGGGCGGGTCATCGGAAAATGCTTGTCGTACTTGGCACATACAACGGCACTGGTAGCTGCTGTTCCTGAGATGGTAAGAGGTCCTGGCCAATAGTCATTTCCCACCTGACGATAGCGCAAGGCGGCCAGCTTCAGCTGACCATTCACATCAAGGCCACCAATCCACAACGAGGCCGCAAACATTGACATTTTCCCCGAACCCTTGGGGATTTCATACTGGGCACTTTCAAAGTCCCACCACATATCGCCACCGGTGTTGATGCGGGTGCGGATATTGTTGATATCAAGATATTTGAATGAGCCACCAGGCATACATCCCGAAGCCACCGATTTGGTTTCGTTGCTCTTGGTGCCGGAGCCACGAACCTTATCGGCATAAGAATAAATGGTAGTAAGACAGAATGCAACTAAGAGCAATGCCTTGATACTCTCTTTCATCGTGCTATATATTTTGGTTTTTGAATTCATAATCGTATCCTTTCGGGCTTAGAAATTAAAAGAAACACCCAGACGAATGATGCGGGGCGAGCTGTAATTAAAGGGTGAATTTATTCTTAGTGCATACAACTCGCGATAGGAGGCTGGATTTAGCTGCGAATTGATCTGACTTTGGTATTCGGCGGAAGCCAGAAAACCATCGTCGTTGGGGTTTCCTGTGGCAGAATAAACCGCCATGATGTTCTTGCTGTTGAGCACATTGTTCACTTTCAGGTAAACGTTGAAATACACTTTTTTGCTTTTACCGTCACTCTGTTTTACCGAAAGTTTGAAATCCTTGTCTACACGTGTGTCAATGCGAAACTGCCACGGTAGGCGGGCCCCGTTGATAGAGCCTTGAATGACGCGTTGTCCGCCAAGCGGATAAATACGGCTCGACCTGGTATAGGGCGTTCCTGACCCTCCGAAAATAACGACATTGAAACCGGCGTCTTCGAGCCAATTGATTGATTTGGCCTGCGTGGTTCCTTTCAGGCGGCGGGTAGTGCGGGGGCCACTATAATCTTTGCCACTTCCAAAGCGATAGTCAAGATTAAGGTTTATGGCATGACGGCGATCGAAGTCAAGCGGAATGAGGTTGCGCAAATTTGGCTGACCGGACAGTATCAGTGCACGGGCGGTTTCGGCATTCGAGCCGGTGCCATTGGCAAATTGCAGGGTATAGCTGGCGCGCACACGCACATTGCTGGTGCGACGAAGGTCGTAGGTGGTGGTCAACCCCTTGACAGTTCCAAAGTCAATGTTGTTGTAGGAGTAGTATGTTCTCGGATAAGCGCCGGTGAAGCGGAAGCTCTGAATTTGATCGCGTATTTCGCGATAAAACCCCGAAATGGAAAGCGAAGAGGAATTTGAAAGCTTTTGCTGGAACCCCAATTCATAGTCAATTGTTTTCTCGGGCTTTAGATTCGGATTGTTAATGGACTCAGTTCCACGCGTTGCAATAAAGAAATAATCGAGCAGATCGAGGCGCGAAGATGTTGTAGGCCGCTGGGTCAGTACGTTGTAATGTGCAAAAAACAAGGCTTCGTCAGAAATGGGAAAAGAGAACGAAATACGTGGCATCACGGTCCATTGTGGTTCGTAATCCTCAAATGCTTCAGCCGTGAGGCCATCCCTGTTTTTCAGGTATGGTACAACCCCATTTCCGGCATCAATGCTGCTACGTGTTGGGTCAATCACCTCAGTGCCTTTTGCATCAAACCAAACATTCTTTGAACGGTAACCGGTAATGAAGGTTGGATTCACCGGATGATCCACGTACATCACATAATCTGATCCCATATTGCCGGGATGTGGTCCAAACCTAAGGTTGACGTCTTCCTTGATTGTGAAGGCCTCGGCAAGCAAATAGGGATCTTTAAGCACCATTTGGTTGGCATCGAAACGGTCAACACGTACGCCGATGTTAAAAATCAAATCCCTGAAAGCAAATTTGTCTTGAAGGTAGAAGGCAGAATAAATGGGCTCATAAGCGCCAATATAGCGATTGAAATTACCATCAGCATCTTTTTCGTTGAAAAAATCGCTCAAACTGGGACGGTTCTTCAGGCGCCTTCCGGCATGATCAAAGCCGTAGTAGCCAACAAGTTCGTTGCCCTGGTTTAGGAGGTCGTCGGCACTAAACATATTGATATTGAATCCATTAGGCAGAAGTATGGTTTTCATTACCATGTTTCTGTCGTAGTAGTTGAGCAATTTTGTATTGAAGTCGTAAGAATCAATCAGCAGGTAGTCGAGGCCATTTTCGGGGAGGCCCAAAGCGCGGCGCAAGTTGCGGTCGAAAGCAAACTGCGAGTTTTTGTCATAAAGGCGGAAATAATTAACGGTATCCTGGTACACCCCGTTGCGCATGACCGGTTGTGGATTGGCCTTGTCTAATTGCTCGATATGGAAATTGGCCAGGCCACGCATTTGTGTCCAAAGCCCTGTGGGGCCGAGGCTGTAGCTACGGTCGAAACGTTGCTCATATTGAAATCCAAGCTTGATTTCGTGGTTTCCAAAGTCGGCAGAAAAATTTGCGTTGGCGGCTATTTGCTGGCTTTCGAATTTACCATATCCTGTTTGCAGTGCCCCAGGGTTACCAAACAAGCCATACACTGATTCAGGTCCACGTCCATTGAGCAATCCCCCCTGGGTTGGAGAGAGTTGTTCAATGCGCCTGATGCGGTTATTCCGAAATTCGTAATACTGCTGTGTGTAGTTTGCAAGGATAGGGTTATTTTCAAATCGTTGAAACGAAAACAGGGTATCGAAATATGCATTATGGATCAATCCGGCATAGCCACTCACTTGATCAAATCCTACCTCGTAGGTGCGTATTTTGTATGTGGTAAATTTTCCGATTGATCCATAATTAAAGAAATTATCCTTATGTGAGGCGTCCTGCGAGGTACTGGCGTATGACGAAAAGTCGGCCTGAACCGAATAAAATATGTTTTTAATAAACGATCTGCTTTCGGCATCGGTCGGAAAACGGTGTGTGAGCCGGCCATAAACCCTCCAGGTATTCTGAATATTTTGTGTGTTGTTTTTGTAATTAAACATCGAGTTGGAAAAACTGAAATTCCGAAAATCAGCCAGGTTATAAGATCCACCAAACGACAGGTTAATATTTGGACTTGTTTTCACATCAATTTTTCCTGAAAGATTTATATCTGCCCGGTTGGTATTGAGGGTAGCGGTCGTATGCTCCAGGTCGCTCATCCGGATAAATGAGGAATTATATTGCGAGCCGCCTTCGAGTGTGCGGCGGATTGGATTTTTTTCCAACTCGGCCAACACATCATCTTTTACTTTGTAAACACCCGTATTGGTTGGGCGCCCGTCCTGGCGGAAAATAAAGTCTGTGGCAATAAAATATCCAAGCAGAGAAGAAGTTTTTTCTTTGTTTTTAATCAGCGGGCCTTGCAGGTTTACCCCAAGGCGATTATACCCAAAAGCATCGAGGAATTGGGAGGATTCAATTTCTACCCCTGCGCCGAATGTACGCGAAGGGCCACGGGTGGTTACATTGATGATGCCTCCTACTGCATCGCCGTATTGTGCCGGAACTCCACCCAGGATTACCGAAACCTGCTCAATGGCCGATTCGGGCAAGGCAGATGAGCCACGCACTTTGATGCCGTCAATATACATGATGGTGCCTTCCTCGCGCTGGCCACGAACACTGCCGCGCTCACCATCGGCCGAAAAAACACCACCCACCGAAGTGGCAATGGCGTTGGCCGAACGGTTTGGCATTTTGGCAATTTCTTCGCTGGTGATGGTTGCGCCGCTTGATGTCTGATCCTTATCAATGAGCGGAACAGCGTACTCAACCACATCGAATACATCCAGCGCAATGGCGGTTGATTCCATCTGAACATCGAGAAAGCGAATCTGATTGGCGGCTACCAGCACCCCCGAAATCTGGGTGGGCTTGTAGCCAACATAGGTGGCTTTCACATCATACCGACCCGGATCAATTGGCTTGATAGAATAATTTCCATTGAAATCACTCATTGCACCGCCCTTGATCGAACCCCCGCTCTCTGCCACAATGTTGGCAAACGGAATGGGTTCCCGTGTTTCTTTGTCAATGATTTTTCCCTGGATAGTCCCTGATTGCGAATACACCATCGAACCGATAGCGAATACAATCCCTAGTGTTAAGAGTAACTTTTTAATCATACCCTAAAGTATTATGTTAGGAATAAAAGTGTATTGAAACGGTAAAAATAATAATTAAAAGATTAAAGAATGAATCTGCGTCTGATTTGGAAAATTATTTTCAATAATTTTCCACAAAACTTAGCGATAAGGTCGTTCCAGGATTATGGAATAGATCACTGCCTGGCGGAGATCAAATATTTTTAGCAATCCAATATTGGCTTCATCAGGAAAGGGCAATGGACTTGAGTCGCTCGTAAACGAAAAATTATTGGATACCTGCAACTGTTGCTCTGCCCTCAGTGCTCTTGTCTGAATTTCTTGTTGATACTCCAGGGCAGCCTTGTATTCCGGAACCAGCTCCGGCTTGATCTCTTCGTGTGCGTCCTCGGCCTGAAACTCGGGCATTTCTTCACCCATCAAAATTTCTTCGAGGATTGAGCGTGGTTTCGGGGCAGCTTCTGGGGTTCGGGGCACTGATGCCTGAGCCTCGCGGGCTAGCTTTTGCTTCTTTTTTTGATTGGCATTATAAATGCTGAACGCCACCCAGGCTATCGCGATTAGAATGTAAATTACATCATCCATAGAGAGATTTTTATTGATCCTGTATTGACGGCCTCTTTTTGTTGAATAATAATTCATGGCCGGCCCAGGTTTCATTTCAAGGCGTAAAGTTAATAATAAATTGAATAGAGTGACGAATCTATTGCTTTTATTGGCTGCAGATAGATTCAACCGCCAAATACACTCAAAGCAGCCCGAGTTCAAGCATGGCTTCGTCGCTGAGCATGTCTTTATTCCAGGGAGGATCGAAAGTTAAAATCACTTTGGCATCTCGAATTGATTCAATGCTTTTAACGGCATTCCTGACATCTTCGGGCAAAGTATCCGCCACAGGGCAGTTGGGGGCAGTCAATGTCATGGTAATGATGGCATTTTTTGAAGTATCAATATCAATTCCATAGATTAATCCCAAATCATAAATATTAACCGGAATCTCCGGATCGAATATTTTGCGCAGTTCTTCTATAATTCGATCTTCAAGCGCATGTATTATTTCGCTGTTTCCCATTGCTTTATTCTTGTGCCTTGAGGGCCAGGGCATAATATTTCATTTGCTTAACCATTGAGGCGAGTCCGTTGGAGCGCGAAGGCGAAAGATGTTCTTTCAATCCAATTTCTTCAATAAAACTGAGTGGAGCATTAAGAATATCATCAGGGGTTTGATTCGACAAAACCCTGATCAGTAAGCTGATGATGCCCCGGGTAATCACTGCATCGCTGTCGGCACTGAAGATTACTTTTTCATCTTTCTTTTCGGCTTTGAGCCAAACCCGCGAGATGCACCCATGAATCAGGTTAGCCTCAGTCTTGTGTTTTGGGTCAATTAATGGCAATTCCTTCCCTATTTCGATCAGAAAATTATAGCGATCCATCCAATCGTCATATATCGCAAATTCTTCAGCAACTTGCTTTCCGAGTTCCTCTATGGATTTATTCATAAATGTTTTTTTGGCGGTTTAAGCGTTGGTTTCAGGCAAATAATTGTTTCACTTTTTCGATGGCTGCTATCAATCTGTCAATCTCCTCGTGTGTATTATAGAATGAGAGCGATGCGCGCACTGTACCGGGAATTCCGAAATGCTCCATGATTGGTTGCGTGCAGTGGTTGCCGGTTCGAACTGCAATTCCTAAATGGTCGAGGATGGTGCCTACATCATAGGGATGTATTTCTCCGATGAGGAACGAAACCACACAAGCTTTTTTTTCTGCTGTTCCGATAATCCGAACATCTGGAATTTCGGTCAACCTTTTTGTCAGGTAATCGAGCAACTCATTTTCGCGTGTTTCAATATAATCCCACCCGAGCGCTTCAAGGTATTCAAGCGCTTTTCCGAAGGCAATGGTGTCGGCTACATTTGGTGTGCCGGCCTCGAATTTGAAAGGCAAGTCGCTGAAAGTTGTTTTAGCGAACGATACTTCTCGAATCATTTCGCCTCCCCCCTGGTAGGGAGGCATGTCGTTTAACAATTTTTCTTTCCCATACAACACGCCGATTCCCATAGGGCCATATGTCTTGTGGCCGGAAAAGCAATAGAAGTCGCAATCCAGTTTTTGAACGTCAATTTTCATATGGGCTGCAGCCTGGGCCCCATCAACCAAAACGGGGATGTTTTGTTTGTGTGCTGCTTCGATATAGTCCTCAACCGGAACAATGGTTCCGAGAGTATTCGAAACATGTGTAAGCGCCACAAGCCGCGTGCGGGGGTTGAGCATTTTAAGAAAGGCATTAAAATCGAGTTCTCCGTTATCGAAAACGGGGATCACATTTATTATGGCATTCTTCTCCTCACACAACATTTGCCAGGGAACAATATTTGAATGGTGTTCGATATGGGAAACGACGATCTCATCTCCATCTCCAACATATTTTCTCCCGAATGTGGCCGCAACCAGGTTGATTGATTCTGTGGTGCCACGCGTAAAAATTATTTCGCATGTACTGGCCGCATTTAAAAAACGCCTGGTTTGTTTGCGAACATTCTCATAGGATTCGGATGCTGCATTGCTCAAAAAATGTACCCCACGATGCACATTTGAATTGATTGTTGTATAATAATCGCTGATGGCCTGAATGACACTCAGCGGTTTTTGGGTGGTGGCGGCATTGTCGAAATAAACCAGGGGCTGCCCATAAACTTTTTGGTTGAGCAGGGGAAATTCACTGCGAATTTGTTCAATGTTTTTCATAACTGAATACGTGCTAACGCAGATTATTGTTTAATATTTATCCTGCTTAAATCAATATCGAATGAATATTTTCGTCTTTCGTTGCAGTCGAGAATACATTGGTCGCAGATTGATAACTCTCCACGCAGGCGCTTGGTCACCATTTCATCAATGCGGTTTCGCAAAGGCAAAATGTTGATTTTGTGAATAATCTCTGAGGCAAAAGCATTCATGAGTGCCATGCGTGCCACATCCTGTGAAATGCCGCGCGATCTAAGATAGTACATGGCGTCAGGGTCAAGCTGGCCTACGGTGCTGCCATGGCTGCATTTCACATCATCAGCATATATTTCGAGCTGTGGGTTTGAGTCAACGGTGGCTTTGTCGGTGAGCAGGATATTTCGGTTTCTCTGATAGGCATTGGTTTTTTGTGCGTCTTTGCGCACGAGGATGTGCCCGTTAAATACGGCCTTTGCCTGATCATCAAGAATTCCTTTAAATAGTTGATTGCTCATATTGTGTGGTTGCAGATGGTCAACCCTGATGTTGTTATCAATATGCTGTTCTTTGTCAACCAGATACAGGCCATATAGATTGGTTTCGCAGCCTTGGCCCTTGAGTAATACATTCAGATTGTTTCGTATAATTCCGGCATTGAGCGTAAGGATGTTGCTTAAAAAACGACTTCCGTCTTTTTGCTCAATCCAAGCATTGGTAATCAAGGTGGAGTCGCTGTCTTTGTTTTGAAGCATATAATACTCCAGCCCGGCTTTTTCGGATATTGAAATTTCGGTAACCGAATTGATGAGGCTTTGTTTGTGCAACAGGCTGTGCTCGCAGTAAAGTAGTTGAAGTTTACTGTTTTTGCCAAGAATCACCAGGTTGCGCGGTTGGATGAAAAGATTTTCTGTGAGGTTGATGATGTTGATAACCTGAACAGGTTTATCGGCCACGACATTATCAGGAACATAAATAAAGAGGCCATCTTGAGCAAACGCGGTATTGAGGGCAACGAATCCATTATCGCTACCGGGGGCATAATGCCCATAATTTTTTTCGATAATTTCGGGCATGCTTTTAAAAGCCGTGGACAAGCTTCCCACAACAATTCCTCCGGGGAGCACTGTTAATTCTTCATTCGTATTGACAAGCCATCCGTTGAGTTGGGTAAAAAGGTAAGACTCGAGTTCGTGCACTTCGCACATAAATATTTTTTCAATATCCGCAACTTTTTCAACCGGTTCGAAATGCTGTTTGTATTCGAGCATAAGCGGCTTGGCAAGGTTGGTGCTACGCCAACCTTCGGTTTTTGCATCAGGCAGTCCGATTTTTGAAAAATCACCGATGGCTTTTTGGCGAATTTCGCGAATGTATTCGCTGTCAGACGAGAAATTGTTTTGCAAATTCTCGTCGAATATCTGCAATATCTTTTCCTTAAAAGTATATTCAGTAAGGATGGTGGCCATGGTAATATTTTTGGATATTTGTTTTTATACTCAAGGTAACCTGGTTGCTACTACCGTTGCTTCATCCCTTCATATCCTTTTTCTTCCAGTTCAAGTGCAAGTTCCCGTCCACCTGATTTGACGATTCGCCCATCAAAAAGCACATGCACAAAGTCCGGAATGATGTACTCGAGCAAACGCTGATAGTGTGTAATCACAATAAATGCGTTTTCATTTGACCTGAGCTTGTTAACACCGGTAGCCACGATGCGTAAAGCGTCAATATCGAGGCCTGAATCGGTTTCGTCGAGTATGGCCAGTGTGGGCTGTAGCATGGCAAGCTGGAAAATCTCATTCTTTTTTTTCTCTCCACCCGAAAAACCTTCATTCACCGAGCGGCTTGTGAGGCTGGTGTGCATTTCGAGCAGTTTTTTGATTTCTTCCATTTTTTGAAGAAAATCTTTTGCGGGAATTGGATCCAGGCCCTTGTATTTGCGCTGTTCGTTGATGGCTGTTTTCATAAAATTAACCATGCTCACTCCGGGAATTTCAACCGGATATTGAAACCCTAAAAATATACCTTCGCACGCCCGCTCTTCGATATTTAATTCGGACAAATTTTTGCCATTGTATAGAATCTCCCCACCGGTAACATCAAATACTTCGCGTCCGGCAATGACAGATGCAAGGGTGCTTTTTCCGGTGCCGTTTGGCCCCATAATGGCGTGGACTTCTCCGGTCCTGACTTCTAAATTAATCCCCCTGAGAATTTCTTTGCCAGATATTTCGACTTTCAGGTTTTTAATTGACAGCATGATATTTCATTTTTTTCAATTCGATGACTTTGATTTATATCAGTTGTGCTACCCAACACTGCCTTCGAGGCTGATAGCCAATAATTTTTGAGCTTCTATGGCAAATTCCATAGGGAGGTGCTTGAGAACCTCCCGGGCATATCCATTGACGATCAGCCCGACAGCATTTTCAGAGTTTATGCCACGCTGCTTACAATAAAACAACTGGTCTTCTGATATCTTCGATGTGGTGGCTTCGTGTTCTATTATTGAGGATTTATTTTCGTTGTGAATGTAAGGGAAAGTGTGTGCCCCGCATTGGTCGCCCAGTAGCAGCGAATCGCATTGTGTGAAGTTTCTTGCATTTTCGGCGCGCTTGATGATTTTAACCAGGCCGCGATAGCTGTTGTTGCTCTGCCCGGCCGAAATTCCCTTTGAGATGATGGTGCTTTTCGAATTTTTTCCCAGATGGATCATTTTGGTTCCGGTATCAGCCTGCTGCCGGTGATTGGTCACCGCAACCGAATAAAATTCGCCTACTGTGTTATCGCCCATCAAAACCACACTTGGATATTTCCAGGTGATTGCCGATCCGGTTTCTACCTGAGTCCATGAAATCCTGCTATTATTTCCTTTGCAAATTCCCCGTTTGGTTACAAAATTATACACCCCTCCAACACCGTCTTTATTTCCAGGGTACCAATTTTGAACCGTAGAATATTTCACTTCAGCATCTTTGAGAGCAATAATTTCGACGACCGCGGCATGCAACTGGTTTTCGTCGCGCCTGGGAGCCGTGCAACCCTCCATGTAGCTAACATAACTTCCTTCGTCGGCAACAATGAGCGTTCGCTCAAACTGCCCGGTATTGGCTGCATTGATTCGAAAATAGGTGCTGAGCTCAATGGGGCACTTCACTCCTTTTGGCACATAGCAAAACGACCCATCACTAAAAACGGCAGAATTCAGTGCGGCAAAAAAGTTATCTTCGACCGGAACTACCGATGCCATATACTGCTGCACAAGTTCGGGGTGCTTTTGTACAGCCTCGCTGAACGAACAAAATATAATTCCAAGTTCTGCCAGGGTTTCACTCAAGGTGGTCTTCACCGATATACTGTCAATAACAGCATCAACAGCAACACCGGTCAGCCTTTTCTGTTCTTCGAGCGAGATACCAAGCTTATTAAACGTTTCGATGAGTTCGGGGTCTATTTCGTCGAGGCTGCCAACCACCTTGGGCTGTTTTGGAGCGGCATAGTAAATAATATCCTGGTAATCTATCGGTGGATATTGAATATGTGCCCATCGGGGTTCTGTCATCTGCTTCCATCTATGATAAGCTTTGAGCCGGAATTCAAGCATAAAATCCGGCTCGTTCTTCCTTGACGAAATAATCCGAATCGTATCCTCGCTCAGTCCTTTCGGGATGATATCGAGGGCGATGTCAGTATAAAACCCATATTTATAATCCTGCCGGGTAACTTCATCCAGAATGTCGTTCTGATCATTTTCCATTTGAAATCCTTAAATCTTAGCTTATTTAGATTAAATTCAAATAAGCGCACAAAAATACTAATTTAACTTTCATGGATAATCGGGCTACACACAACATGAAAGCAATATTAAAACAAACCAAAATTGAAAATGGATCGTTCAGGTTTGATTTTTTTCGGAGAGAGAGGGGAATTTCAACAGCCGTAAATGCTTTTTTCCCTTTTCGATGAAAATAAGGTGCATTTCAAGATCATCGAATAAGTTAGTTACTCCTTTTACCTGATTCGGATGAATGGTTTGTGCTGTTTGAACCAAAGAGATTTTTCTTATTGTTGCTGCTACCTTTTCCAGTGTGAGGCTATGGGGCAAGCCATCAGCGAGCAGAAAATAGTCAATGTGCTTTAGATCAGGCACCAATAGTTGGCTTTCAAGCTTGTTTGAAATTAAATACCAGTTGTTTTGCCTTTTATGGTCGGTGTATTTAAAAAGCTGATATCCATCATCAATGGACTCTCTGGCGGGCAAATCCATTATTCTGGCGAGCCTGAGGAGTAAGGCTTTGTTCAAAAAATAGCACAGCCTGTATGCAACCAATGGCGATACCACCCCGATAATTTTAAACTCGTGATCCTGGCTTAAAATCAGGGAGTGCTTTTTTGGCATAATGGATTAATAAGATGAAAGTACTAAACTCACATATCAGCCAGCGGTTATTTTTCTGGCAACCCGGGCCAACCGTTATTGCTCGTTCGTATCGTTCGAGGCTAGGGTTTCGCATACTTTCCCGGCGGCATGTTGTTCGGCGCCTTTTATAGAATGGTCGCGGCCCCGTCCTTTGGGCTCTCCTTCAATTGAAACCTCAACGATATATTGTTTGTTGTACCCCGTACCGATTTCTTCAACTACGTTAAATTCGATCGTTTTCTTGTAGTGTTGCGCCCATTCTATTAACCTGCTTTTATGGTTGGTGTCCTGATTCAAGAGTTCCTCAACATTCACATGCAGCCTAAGGATTCGGTTAACGATCAGGTCTTCGGTTCTGGAGTAGCCTTTGTCGAGATAGAGCGCACCGACGAAGGCTTCAAAAGCATCTCCATGAATTGACTTATTATGAACAGTCTGATCCGGGGTGCTATTAATCAGGCGATTCAGGCCAAGCTTCATTGCAAGTTTATTTAGATGGCTGCGGCTTACGATTTTCGAACGCATTTGAGTAAGAAAACCTTCGTCTTTGTATGGAAATCGCTTAAAAAGGTAATCGGCTACGATGGCATCGAGTATTGCATCACCTAAAAACTCAAGACGTTCGTTGCTTAACTTGATCCCATTGCCATTTTTCTGTGCAGCTGATTTGTGTTTCAGGGCGAGGGTATATAATGATATATTTCCTGGATAGAACCCAAAGATATTCCGGATTTGAAAAATGCGTTTTCGATCGGGCGAAAGGAGGGCCTTAAAAAAGAGGAACATATTTGCGGAGTCGGATTATCCGGAATACTTTTTAAAAATGATACTCACATTATGGCCACCAAAACCAAAGGTATTTGAGAGGGCGTAGTTTACAATCCTTTTTGTTGGTTGGTGGAAGGTAAAGTCCAGGCTGTTGTCTATATCCGGATCGTCGGTAAAATGGTTGATGGTTGGCGGAATAATGTTGTTTTTTGTGGCCATAATGGTAGCAATGGCCTCAACCGCTCCAGCGGCCCCTAAAAGATGACCGGTCATGGATTTTGTTGAGTTTATGCTAATTTTCGGGGCGTGTTCGCCAAAAAGATTAACAATGGCTTTGGGCTCGGCAATGTCGCCTTGAGGTGTGCTTGTACCGTGTGTATTGATGTGGTCAATGCTTTCAGGCGTTATACCCGCTTCTCTGATTGCTTCTTTCATTGAATTGTATGCACCCAGTCCATCGGGATGGGGAGAGGTGATGTGATGGGCATCTGCAGTCAGCCCGGCGCCGACTATTTCGGCATAGATTTTGGCTCCACGCCGAATGGCGTGATCATAATCCTCTAAAATCAGGGCACCACCACCTTCGCCAATCACAAAACCATCGCGGTCTTTATCAAACGGACGGCTCGCTGTTTCCGGATCGTTGTTTCTGGTAGAAAGTGCATGCATTGCATTAAATCCTCCCAAGGCGGTGACGCTGATCCCGGCTTCGCTTCCTCCGCAAATGATTATATCGGCTTTGCTAAGAACAATGTAATAGAATGCATCCGCAATGGCATTGGCCGATGAAGCACATGCCGAAACAGTGGCAAAATTAAGCCCTCTGAATCCATACTTGATTGAAATATGCCCGGCCGTAATGTCTGCGATCATTTTAGGCACAAGAAACGGATTGAATCGGGGGGTACCATCTCCCAATGCGAAATTGCTAATTTCTTCGGCAAGGGTCTCTATTCCTCCAATCCCGCTAGCCCAAATAACTCCAACCCGATCAAGATTTATTTTTGCAAGATCGAAGCCGGCGTCATTAATTGCCTGATCGCTGGACACAATTCCATATTGGGCAAAACGATCATATTTGCGCGCTTCCTTGCGTTCGAAAAAGTTTGTTGCGTCGAAGTTTTTGAGTTCACAAGCAAACTGGGTCTTACACTTGGAGGAATCGAAACGCGTAATGGCTTTAGCGCCACTGACTCCATTCAGCAACGCATTCCAATAGTCAGTGATGTTGTTGCCAATGGGAGTCAGTGCGCCTAAACCAGTAATGACTACTCGTTTAAACTTCATCAAATAATAAAATTATTTAACAAGATTTTCGATGTAGGCTATTGCTTCACCAACTGTGGCGATCTTTTCAGCCTGATCATCAGGAATAGCCATGTTGAATTCTTTTTCGAATTCCATGATAAGCTCAACGGTGTCGAGAGAATCAGCACCAAGATCATTTGTGAAGCTGGCTTCGGGTGTCACTTCACTTTCATCAACTCCAAGCTTATCAACAATGATAGCTTTAACTTTTGCTGCAATGTCTGACATTTTTTCTCCTTTTTTAAATTAGACGTGCAAAGGAAAAGATTTAATCAATCAAAACAAAAAATCTTATAAAAAATTTAATCGTATTCGATATATGTGTTTGCTAATTAATCACATATATACGATTGCAATACTTGCTTATTTTTGTTTAGAGCCGATTTGGTGAATATCATAGTTCGGTATTGCTTTTCGTACAAATTTATTTCGATGAGGCTTTCAATAACAAATACACTCTGACTGTACCTGATCTTTTTTGTTAAAGCATTTGAGGTCTCTGATTCATTTAAGGCGGATTATTGAAGAACGATTTTCTTTACAAACACCTCTTTGTCTGTGTTTATCCGTAAATAATATATTCCCCTGGCATAGCTGCCCAAATCAATCTTTTGAGTCAAATTTCCTTGGACGCTTCCGATTTGTTGCCTTAAGAATACCTGGCCATGATGATTAAGCAAGGTATAATCAAGTGCTTGTGCTTTACCGTTTATCTGCAAATTCAGCAGCTTGCCAGTCGGGTTAGGATACACGGATATGCTTAACTCTCTGGCTACGTCCTCAATATAAGTGCATGCATCAAAAGTTACTTTGCGCGATACTTGTGTTTGGCATCCGTTAATATCTGTCACTAAAACTGAGTAGGTGCGCGAGCCTATACCGATTCCTGCAGAGTTCACCGAAATCATAGGAGTTGTTTGCCCACCCGGGCTCCAGAGATAACTTGCCGCATTTGGAACGGTGGCATCAAGCACAATGGTGTTGTTTACGCATATTGTGGTATCTGCCCCAAGGTTAACTTGTGGAGGCTGATTCACAACGAGTTGAAGCTGCCCAGACACTTGCGTACTGCCATCACTCACAGTTAGAGTATAAGAAACAGTTTTTTCGGGCGAAGCTATCGGGTTTGCAATGTTGGGGTTGCTCAAGCCTGCTGGTGGGGTCCATGAATAAGTATAATTTCCGCTTCCTCCGATCACATTGGCTCTGAGCAACGAAAAATCACCCTTGCAAATTTTTGCCGGTGTGGCAGCTGGAGTTGCCGAAAGATTACCGGCCATTTGAAATGAGGCTACCCAACCTGGTTTGTTGATGGCAATATCAGAAATAAACCGGAAAGTGATGGCGCCTGATGCATGTGTAGAAGTGATGACACCAGGGCTGTTTATACCGGCAAAGGGGCTTCCGGTAAACTCAGGCGCCGTAGCATCCGGACCATTATACACAAACAATTTATCGTAGATGTTTTCTGTGTCGAAGGCAGAAAAAGCAAACCTTAAAGGAACTCCTTCAATCAAGGGTTTGAAAGTCATCGTGAAATTTTCACTATTTCCATAATTGCTACTGGGCCCGCCCGAATCGTAGAACATACCCGATGATGCCTGCACCAGGCTGTTCGACATCAGATAACTGGGCCCCCCTGTTGTAAACGACCATAATTGGCAAGTAGTGGCTGCTCCAATGGTGTTTTTGGGAACAATTTTCCAGTAATACGTTGTATTGGGCTCTTTGGGTGGGCTAAAGGATGTGTTTACGGTTGTTATTAATAGCGGCGGATTGGGAGTCGGGCCAAAATATAAATCAACCTCATGGGCTTCATTTGCTGCCCAACTCAGTGGAGCAATTAAACTTACATTGACGGCTCCGTTAGCTGGCGATGGGTTGGTAGCACAGGCAGGGGGAACAGTGAGAGTATGGCAGCTGACTTCAGCTTTCCAACCTACCCGTGTGATTGATGCATCTGAAGTAAACCTGAAAGTTATCGCACCAAGAGCATTTTGGGCCGTTATGGTACCAGGGCTGATGGTTCCCGAAAAAGGACTGCCTGCAATTTGAGGAGCAGATGTGTTTGGGCCGTTGTAGACAAAGAGTTTATCGTTATTGGTTTCAACATCGAAACTTAGGAATTTTGCCCTGATCATGGCTCCATTTGTGTGAGGAAGAAAAGTCAGCGTAAGGTTTTCGTTACTGCTGTAGTTGGCACTTGGCCCACCTGAGTCATAAAATGTTCCAACACAAGTTGTAATGGTGGCATTGGCCATGGTGTAATCTGGAATCTGGCCAATTACTACCACGATTGATTGCGTGGCTGTATATTGCCCATTGCTGCCTGCTGCCACACTGAGTCCAACATTTACGGGATTTCCAATGGTTGAATTGGCACTGGCACTGGCGCTAAACGAAGCCTCTCTGGTTTGGCCAGCCCCAAGGTTGGCAACATTTACCACCGGCGTATTAATTGTAAGCATTGGATTGTTTGCCGAGATGTTGAGCAAAATATTTGATACGGCGCTATTTCCTGTATTTGTTATATTCACTTTTATCAGGCCTGTTTCACCGGGATCAAGAATGCCGTTATTATTTCCACCCTGCGAGTCATCAACCAAATATCCGGCAGGAATACTCATCACAGGTGCCTGTACTGTAATCCGCAGGAATGAATTCCATGTGTCCGAGCCATCCGAGAGCGATAAAGTAAAAGAGGCTCTGTGTTGATTGGGTGCAATGTTGGCTATGGAAAAGGAGTAGGCACTGGTCATTGTAATGGTTTGACCGTTTGCGATAATGCCAAAATTTTGTGCAGGTGGTCCTGTGAATGAAACGTATGGATCTGTTCCGCTAATTATACCCACGACCGGTGCCGATGGAGTTGTACCGACATTTTTAAGGTTGATATTAAGGCTGATATTTTCACCATAATCGGCTAGGCCATTGTTATTGCCACCTGCATCGTTGATAGAATAATCGCTGAGCAAGATATAGGGCCCAATCATGGGAATAATATCAATGTTCTGCAAATAAGTAACCCTGTTGTAGGCAAACACCGCCACCGTCATGACGCCGGGTTGATTAAGGGCAGAGAAATTAACTGTTGCACTACCACCGGTAACATATCCTGTACCAAGAATTTCGCCATCCTTCGTAAGAGAAACAATCGCATTTTCTGCATTGGCATTCACTGTGAAACTGGTAGAGCCAAGAAATGCCGCAGGCAGGTGCGAAACAGTCATAGCTGTTGGATTGGCCGTACGCATGGTCAAGGAGGGGTCGCCAAAAAGAATCCATGTGTCGTGGGTTGTCCTTCCCGAAGAGCCGTGCAGGTCAATCATTTTCATACTGCCATTGGTTGAATTGCCTCCAAGGGTGCGTTTTCGGTTGTTCAGATATCCTTCTACAAGAATGGTCACCATTTCGTCTTGTCCTGTCATCGGCGGCTGCCAGGGTTGCGATATCCAGGAAAACTTACCCCCAAGTGCTCCGGTTGGAGCCCCGGTTGTCGCGTTTTTTGCCCGCATCCAATGTTCGGCAAAACAAATAGTGCTGCCTGTGAAATTTCCAACATCGCATGCTACTGACCAAACAACAGGAAGTTTGTTTGAGTTGGCAAGTGCGTTTACATGGGAATTGCTAAAACCTGCAACACTCCAGCCTGAAATTGATCCATGGTTGCAATAGTTGAGAATGCTAACCCCTTCGTTTATTCTTTGCGAAACCATGGCTGCAGTGGTATTGGGCGTGTTGGGCACTCCGCCATCATACTCGCGATGCACGGTAGCATAGGTATAATGCAATAGGCTGTCGCGGATAAAATCCATGTGCACATAGTCAGCTTCTCCTCCATTGTGGCCTCCACCTGCACCTTCGTTGCGTGCCATGCCAAGCCCTACATTCAGCCAGGTAGCAGAGGCATCAATATCTCTTTCATAGTATATCACCTTTTGCACTTGTGTTTCGACATGTGCCACTGTTTCGGCTGAAAATCTGCCCACAAAAACTTCATTATAGGAGTCATTCCCTGTCAGATATCCATAAAAATAATCAGAATATCCGCCAGACATCGCCTGGCTGGGAACATGCTGATGATCTCCAACGAGCAACAAATGGGTCAGCCCCTTATTGTTGTAATATGTTGTTACAAATGCTTTAATTGCCGTTGTCGTAGTTCCAATTGTTGCTACATCAACAATTTCTGTTGGCCGCCCGATAGTCTTTTTCCATTGCACAAACGGTTGCATGGCCTGCATGAACGGCCCATGACAAATTATCAATAAATTGCCCTCTTCGCTTAGGGCCGGATAGCGGGTTTGATTTGCGTTGATAAACTGGCTTTGATATAAATATTTGAATTCGCTATCCATTTTATCCGGAAAACCATTACGCACAAATTGATTCTCTCCGCCCAACCCATCACCATATATTTCAACGACGAGTTCATGATAAACTCGAAGGACCTTGGTAACTGCATTATAGCTGAAAGGGTAGATCATAACTGTTTGGCCGCGGTAATCTCTTAGTATGAACGGTTCTCGGAGGTCAGCACGAACATCCGGATATAAAGCATTTTTACTATAAATTTCTCCATAAGTATATGGAACTGATTCAGGATCAATCTGACGCGAGAAGTTTCCTTTTGATGGAGCCACTTCAATGTTGCTGAAATCTGTAAACGAAGACTCCAGCACGCGCACTTTCATCAGCGCAAGATCGGGGATGATTGCCGAAACACCATATTGCGGAATATCAGGAAATCCGGTTTCGAGCATCGAAACCATTTTTGGAACACTAATAATGTAAGCCTTTCCGCGCGGCGTCGAAACAGGATTCAGAAAGAACCCGGGAATTTCAAACCGAACGATTGTTGACCCCTGATTCGAAGAAATCAGTTCATGATGCACTGCAACAGGTTGCTGAGAGCTGATGCCCGTCCATGTTTGGGCGGAAAGCCACACAGTACATAGCAACAAGAAAATAAATAATACTGAATGTTTTTTCATATTCTGTAGTTAAAGAAACTATTAACGTAGGAAAAGAATGATTCCTCGGCCTACAGTCTCGTTTAAAAATTAATGAACCATCACTTTTCTAACAATCACCTCATTGCGGGTGTTGAATCTCAAATAATAAACACCCCGGGCATGCGTGCTCAAATCAATTTGTGTACTGAGTGCCCCGGTTACATTACTTAGAATTCCTTTGTATATTTCCTGTCCGTGGTGATTAAGTAATGTATAGGCTAGGTCTTGGGCTTGCCCGCTTATTTGAACATTTACAATCCCTCTCGACGGGTTCGGATAAACTTCAATGCTTAACGATTTCGCCAAATCCTCAACATAGGTGCATGCGTCGAAGGTTATCCTTCGCGACACCTGGGTTTGACAGCCGTTTATATCCGTAACCAGCACTGTATAAGTACGAGATCCTATGCCAATACCTGTTGAGTTTACATTTATCATTGGGGTGGTTTGTCCACCCGGGCTCCACAGGTAGCTTGCAGCGTTTGGTACAGTTGCGTTGAGTACGATTGAATTATTGATGCAAATGGTGGTATCTGCACCCAGGCTGATTTGCGGAGGTTGATTGACCACTAGCGCTACTTCGCCGGATGTCTGTGTGGTTCCATCGCTGACTGTGAGGGTGTATGTAACCGTTTTTTCAGGCGATGCCACCGGGTTGGCAATATTGGGGTTACTGAGTCCTTGAGTGGGGCTCCAGGTATAGGTGTAAATGCCACTGCCTCCCATAACATTTGCGCGCAACACCGAAAAATCACCCCTGCAAATTTGGGGTGGAGTAACGGCTGGACTGGCAGACAGGGCTCCTGCCATCAGGAACGAGGCAACCCAGCCGGGTTTATTGATGGCCTGGTCGGTTGTAAACCTGAAGGTAATAGCTCCTGATGCATGTGTAGAGGTAATGGTGCCCGGACTATTAATTCCTGCAAACGGACTTCCGGCAAACTCCGGAGAAGATGTGGATGGCCCGTTATAAACAAACAATTTATCATAGATGTTTTCTGTTTCAAAGGAGGTAAAAGTAAATCGCAACGGAACACCTTC
>JBBIIP010000022.1:0-52023 GCA_037446395.1 Lentimicrobiaceae bacterium | reverse complement strand
TACGATTATTGGTTTGTGCAGTTCGATTTTCCTGTGGCTTCGACAGGCTCAGCCACCGAAAAATCGTACCCTGAGCCTGTCGAAGGGTACAAATCTTCGGGCGGTAAAATGGTGTATAATAAAGAATTGAAAAGAGAAATTCCTGAGGGGTGGGAAGTGAAAAAGTTGGTAGAAATTGAATCGAATATAATTACGGGAAAAACTCCTTCAACTACAATACATGAAAATTTTGGTGGTAATATTCCTTTTATTACAATTGATGACATAAGAGGTCAACTGTTTATTTTATCAGCAAAACGTACTCTCTCTAAAATGGGTGCAGATAGTCAACCTGCAAAATATTTAAAAAAAGGTGATGTTTGTGTTTCATGTATTGGAACTATTGGTGTAATTGGTATTGTAAACCAAATTTCCCAAACTAATCAGCAAATAAATACAATTTCAATTCAAAAGTCTCACAATAGGTACTTTTTATTAAATGCCCTAAAAAATTATTTTGACTTTAATGTAGCAGCAAAGAAAGGTGCTGTTCTATCAAATATGAATAAAGCTGAGTTTTCTGATATTCTAATACTTAATTCAAAATCGAAAATAAAAGAAGAATTTAATATACTTGTTGAACCTTTATTCAAACAAGTGGAAAATAATCTAAAACAAAACCAACAACTATCCGCACTCCGGGATTGGTTGTTGCCAATGTTAATGAATGGGCAGGTAACAGTAAAAGAAGCGGAAGAAAAGTTGAGTATGGCAGCAGAGCCGAGTGTTGAATATAAAAAAGGGTAAAAATATGCTATTTGAACAAAACAATTATGCGGATGATAAATTCAAGATAGACGAGCTACTTCGTAGAAGTTGGCGTTTTCGCAATTCAGGTGAGTTTACAAAATTTTTCAATTTTATTAATCGGTTTCATCATTATTCCAGATACAACACCATGCTGGTTTATATTCAAAACCAGGCTGTCACATTTTTTGGCGGTGTTTCGTTTTGGAAAAAAAATTTAGCAGAACCATAAAAGAAGATGCTCGACCATATATAATTCTTGCACCAAATGGTCCTGTGATGTTGGTTTACGATGTGTTCGAAACCGAAGGAAAAGAAAACCCCGAAGAATTTATGGAAAAGGGGTTAGGTCGAAAACCAAACGAAGTAATTGGCAAAATAGAACCAAAAACCTATCAGAAAGCCATTGAAGAAGCAAAAGAATGGGGAATTAAAATTTCATTTAAGCCATTTGACTATTTCAAAGGTGGTCATGTAACTACAATTTTTGCAGGTTACCTTGAAATTTGCTTGAAAGAGGGCGCAAGCGATGAAGCGAATTTTTCAGTATTAATTCATGAGTTAGCTCATTTGTTTTTGGGGCATACAGGTCAAAAACAAATTCATTACTACGGAAAGGAAAAGCCAACTGAACTATTTCAAAGAAAAATGGCACGAACAACTGAGGAATTAGAAGCAGAAACTGTAAGCTATTTAATTTGTCATAAACTTAATTTAACAACTCAATCGGCTGAATATATTGCAGGATATATAAAAAGCGATGAAGATTTATTGTCATTCAGTTACGAAATTGTAATTAAAACAGCAGACAAAATTGAAAAACTATTTATCAAGTAAGCCCACGCTTCACAACCACACACATTGCCAAGTCGCTCAAAAAGCCAACCGCACGACCAAAACTTGTCAAAGAGTGTGTCTGTCCGAACGCACGGCAGACAAAACATTGCAGCAAAATTGATTGATAATGAGATAAAAAGGCAAAAATCGCCAGTGCCTAATAACAAGCGGTCATACGCCATAGGGGTTTTAGTGGTAAATCAAGCGTTTCAGCTCGCATCAAGATTTTTTACGGGTGAAACGAACACTGTTCGGAAATCCCTATGTCGCATATCGCCAGGTAATAACCAACCTGATGCAACCATAGTTACAGGTTATGCATCATTGAAGTAAAAGCATCCCATGCGAACTCATATCCTGCTAAGCCTACTTTCTTTTTTATTTTTGATAAGCTGCGATAGGGCTGATGATTTTAACATCAATACACCAGGTTGCTTCAGCCTCGATATAAATAATGAGGCAGTTTACGGATGCGACAAAATTGACTTTTATGATATTTCTTCGCACCTGATATATCTCAAAAACGAAAACACGTTTTCATACTCGAAAAGCGGCGCTTTTGCCGTATTTGTTGATAAGGTCCTCATCTATCCAGGCCAAATCCACCCATTGTTTTCTTCAACCCTGCGTAATGGTCCGGTAATTCCCTGCGCACCAACACTCTACGGCGACTATATCATACCTATCGAATTTTATGAATTTTCTTACCCTGATGGTAATTCAAACACCGACCCGCGAAATGATGTAAGAATTATTGAATCCTTGAAAAAGCATAACTTATTCAGGGAAGGATTAACATGCCAGATTCTTACGGTTCAAAGAGTATCGGCAAATAAAATAAAAATTGACCTGGAATTGACAAACAACGACTCTTTTAATATTTTATACCTCGATCCCGACAAAATGGGATTGGGGCTTTTCCATTATTTTACAAATGGTTTGACTTTGGTTGACGCATCAAATTTTACTTATACTCACCAAATGACAGTTGTTCAACCTGTGCCATGGAATGCATGGAAAAGTAATTGGTTATCCATCATAAAGAGCAAAGAACGCAAGACGATTTCAATCCTGTACGATCGCTTCGAACCAATTTCCTCCGGGCTTTTGACAGCAATTTTTCGCTTTCCGGGACTGAGTTATCAAGTGAAAAAATCCGAATTATTTCAAACCGATGGAAGAATTTGGCTGGGAGAGATACCCGTTATAAAATCGGTTCAAATCGAGTAAATTCCCTGGCCTGCGAATAATCGCAGAACATGAATGGATAGGGAATGCAAACAAACAATCCGCTCAATGGCAATGGGTAGTCTGGCGATAGTGGATGAACCACCAGGTTATCCCTCCACCAACTCGCTCAGGCTAAGCCACAGGTCGGTTTTTATATCAATGGTTTTGATGAGTTCCGTGATTTGAATCGCCCATTGCCTGAGATCATCTGGTGAGCCTTGGCTGCTGTTCATTTTCAGAAGCAATGCTTCCTTTTGTTGCTCGAGGTGCTCGATTTCTGCTGTCAACTCGCGGTATTCTTTTAATTGCTTGTAGGCTGATTTGCCTGACGGATTCCTCGTTTTTAGGGCAGGCTTCGTTGGTGGGGCTTTGAGCAGATTCCGGTTGGTTTTTTCGGCCAGCTTTTTCTGGCGAAAATAATCTGAATAGTTTCCATAATAATCTTTGATATTGCCCTCGCCTTCGAAAACAAAAATATGATCAACCATGTGATCCATAAAATAGCGGTCGTGCGAAACAATCATCAGGCACCCTTCATAATTTTGCAGAAACTCTTCGAGTTTGTTCAGGGTTTCGATGTCGAGGTCGTTTGTGGGTTCGTCGAGGATGAGGAAATTTGGATTTCGAAGCAGCACCGTTAGCAGGTAGAGTTTGCGTTTTTCGCCGCCACTGAGCGACGAAAAATAATTATAATGCACATCGGCATGAAAGCCAAAATAGATCAGAAACTGTGTAGGGGTCATGCTCCCTTTCTTAAACACCACATCCTCGGCAATGTCCTTTACGATCTCAATCACACGCTTGTCGCCGCCGATTGGAAGGCCATCCTGCTGAAAGTATCCAAATTCAACTGTTGTACCTTTCACAATTTTGCCTTTGTCGGGTTTGGTTTCGCTCATAATGATCCGCAGCAGGGTTGACTTGCCCGAACCATTTTTTCCGATGATACCAATGCGGTCGCCACGCTTGAAGGTGTAGCTGAAATCCTCCAGAATTTTATGGTTATTGTAGCGTTTTGAAATATAGTTCAGCTCAAGGATTTTCCCTCCAAGTCGCTGCATTTGCACATTAAAATCTTTTGGGTCTTCTGATCTTTTCCTGCTCACTTTTTCTTCCAGCAAATAAAAAGATTCCTCACGTGCTTTTGCTTTGGTGGTTCGGGCCTGAGGTTGGCGCCGCATCCACTCAAGTTCAACCGAATAGATTGACCGCGCTTTTTCTAATCCTGTTTGCTCGATGGCGAGGCGCTCGGCTTTTTTTTCAAGGAAATAGACATAGTTGCCTTTATAGCGGTGTAATGTTTGGTTATCGAGCTCGATGATTGTATCGCAAACCTTATCAAGAAAATACCTATCGTGTGTTACGATAAAAATGCTGAGATTTTGCTTATTGAGATAATTTTCGAGCCACTCTATCATGTTTACATCCAGGTGGTTGGTGGGTTCATCAAGAATGATAAGATTGGCTTCTTCGATAAGGGCTTTTGCAAGGGCAACCTTCTTGCGCATCCCACCTGACAATGTACTGATGACCTGATCGAGGTTGTTTATATCGAACCTTCCGAGTACCTCCCTGATTTTTGCTTCCATATTCCATGCCTGCAACTCATCCATTCGTGCAATCACCTCTTCAAGCATTTTGCGATCCTGAATATGACTGTGGCTGAGCGCTTCATATTGCCTTACCAATTTCATCACTTCGCTGTCGGCATCAAAGAGGTAGTTGATGATTGTGGTACCAGGATGCATTTCGGGGTTTTGAGGCAGATAGCTGACACGTATATTATTTCCGATGACCACCTTGCCCGAGTCAGGCATTTCCTGGCCGGCCAAGATCCTTATAAGGGTGCTTTTGCCTGCTCCGTTCCGCGCAATAAGGGCAATCTTCTGACCTGCCTCGATGCCAAAACTGATGTTTTCAAACAACAACTTTTCGCCCCAGGATTTTGAAAGGTTTTCAACCGAAAGAATATTCATTCTGCCAATCTATGCTCAAAAATTTTTATGGGTGCAAAATAAGGTATTAATTCTTTATGGAATAGGCTTCAAGGGGCGATTGAACAATTCGCATGGAAACCCGGAAGAGGATTTTTGTTAAAAATTTGCACCAGCAAGCAACAAAACCCTTTCAAATCAGTTTGTTTTCAAGAGAAATGATAACGAATCTTATTTTAATGAATAGATATTTCAAACTCCTGATCAACAAGCACATTATCGCTTTATGGATTCTTTTATTTGCTGGTTCAAAATTTGCAACGGGCCAATCTATGACCATCACAGTAAAAGATTCGAAAAAAGAAACCCTTGCCGGAGCAACAATACAGTTGCTCAAAGTGGCCGATTCAACCTTACTTTTCACAACAACCAATTCGAGTGGAATCGCAAGGTTCGAAAAAGTTGACAACACTCTCTATTCGGTCAATATTCGATTCTTGGGCTTTATTCCCCTCGAGAAAACCATTTCGGTGAAGCCCGGTCAGAGAAATTTTGAATTTCAGTTGCAGGAAGAAGTAATAGCCCTTAGCGAGGTACAAGTGGTTGCGAGACGCCCGCTCATCAGGCAGGAAGATGATAAAACAATCATTGATCCCGAACCTTTGGCTAATACCAGCACCAATACCCTGGAAGTACTGGAAAAAACTCCCGGATTATTTGTTGATCAGGAAGGGGGCATCTTTCTGAACAGCACCACTCCGGCAGCAGTATATATCAATGGAAGGGAACAGAAGATGAGCAATCAGGATATTACAACCATTCTTCGCAGCCTGCCTGCCGGAAGCGTGCTGCGCATCGAAGTAATGCGCACTCCTTCGACCAAATATGATGCAGCCAGCTCAGGAGGAATTGTAAATATTGTATTAAAAAAAGGAGTGAAGATCGGGCGATTTGGCTCGGCAAGCATGGGAATGAACCAGGGAATCTATGGCAATCGTTTTGCAGGTTTCACCATCAATGGCAGTAGCGATAAAACCACCAGCTATCTGAACTCGAACCTGAGCCTTGATGGCCAGTTCGACGAGCTGAGTTCCACCCGTTTTCTCGCACAAAATAACACACTGCACCAATCTGCCGAAACCACTTCGAAAAGCAGGCAGGGTTATCTCGGGTTTGGGCTCAGTTATGATGCCACACCGAAACTGAACATCAGCTATGACGGCCGGTTGAATGGAAACCAGAGAAGGTCTGACGCCGGCAATTTTACATACCTTGCCTCGCCCGAAATGCAACGATTAACTGAGAGTTTCAATCAGATAGATAACCGGTCTTACTTTTTAAGCATCCAGCAAGACCTGGGTATTACTATAAAAATTGACACACTCGGTTCGGAATGGGAAACAAAAATAGGCGTGAACTTTAACGATAACAACACGTTGCAGGATTACCAAAACGACATTCTCGTCCCTGTTGCCCGAACAATTCTTGGCAATGGAGATAACCAGCAGTCACGCCAATATCTGCTCGCCCAGTCGGACCTGACCTATGTTTTTCCATCAAAAATTAAGATAGAAACAGGCCTCAAGGCAACTTTCCAAAACTACGAAAGCGCATCGGATTACCTCATTAATTTGACCGGCCAAATGATTCCTGATCCCTCGCGCACCAATTCTTTCAACTATTCAGAAACCATCAGTGCTGCCTACGCGCAGGCCTCAACTCCACTTCCGGGGAAATTGTTGTTAAAGACAGGCGTGCGTCTTGAACACACGTATATGAAGGGCAACCAAACCATTCCTGCAGATACGAGTTTTATTGTGAACCGTACCGACTGGTTTCCTTATGTTTATCTGAGTCGCAAAGTTGCTGAGGTTGCCGGCTATGAGCTGCGTGGATTTCTGATTTATCGCCGAACCATTGGCCGTCCGGGATATCAAAGCCTCAATCCCTATATCCGATACATTGATCAATATCTTTACGAAACAGGAAACCCGGCCCTCCAACCTCAATTCACCGAAAACATCGAAGCGAATATCAGCTTGAATGACATGCCGATTTTTGCCATAGGACGAAATAATACCCGCGACATATTTAGTGCGGTTGTATACCAGGATCAGAAATTAGAAAATGTGGCCGTGAGAACCTATGACAATGTTGGTCAAAGCAAAGAAACTTATTTCAGAATCACCGGCGCCCTTCCACCCGTCAATAAGTACTTCTTTGTGGCTGGCGCACAATATAATCTCAATGAGTATGAGGGCATTTACGAAAATAACCCTTTGACATTTACAAAGGGCAGTTGGCGGTTCTTTACTTTTCATAATTACTCAATCACTAAGCAAACCCGGATCACTATGATGGGATTTATGATGCTCAAAGGCCAGCAGAATTTCTATGAACTGAATACTTTCGGCCAACTTAACTTTGGCCTTAACCAGACTTTTTTTGATAAAAAACTGAACATCACCCTGAGTGCAAGAGACGTGCTACGAACCATGTCCACGAGGTTCACCCTGAACCAGGGTTCCATGGCCATGACCGGCGAACGTTATGCCGATAACCGGCGGGTTGGCATTAACATTCGCTATAATTTCGGGATCAGGAAAAAGCCTGAAAAACCTCAGATTCCTCAATTCGAAGAAGTAGAGCAATAGAATCGGAAATGTGGATTGAATTGAGAAGAAAATTAAAACGCAGACCCTAAATCGGGCAAATTTAGAAGGCAATTAATTGTGGAATAATTAGGAAAAAAGGAAGGATCTGAAGCCACAATCGCCCGGCTAAAATGAAGCCATCACGATATGAAGTGGAGCTGGAGGGAGTCGAACCCTCGTCCAAACAAGCAGCAATACTGCTTTCTACATGCTTAGCCTCTCTTATTTTGTAGGGATGAAAGATGGCGAAAGGCCAACCTGCTTCATCCTTAGCTCCTGTTATTTCAGAAAAGCCACGGAACACTACTTTTCCTATCCGAACTTTTTCGATGCTTCGACCGCAACACCGTTCAGAAAGGTTTTGCGGGAAACAGAAGGCCGATTAATCTAACTGATTAAGCAGCCAACGCGTAATTGTAATTGTTGCCATTTATCGTGGCGTGCGCATTGAGTTTTACGGGCAAACACACAACGCCCGGCATGCTTACAATACCACTTCCTTGCTGTCAAAACCGGTCAGCCCCGGAAAGATATGCAACGGCAAAGGTACAAAGATTATGCCCAACTGTTGCTGATAACGACTGATTTTCTATTAGGTTTGTATTTTATTTCTTGAGCGCAATGGACAAAACCCGACGACTGCTGGCCCAAAAATATTATTTTAAGGATACTGCTTTTATAAGCCTGATGAAAAAGCGTATCTATAATGTTTTGCTCATAGCAAGCGACTACGATACATTTATTCTTGAAGGCGATGGACGGGTGGACGAGCAAATCTTCAACGAATATACTGCCCTGAGCCTGCGCTACCCCCCACAATTTGTGATTGTTAATACCCCTGAGGATGCATTTAAAACTTTAGCCGAAGAACACATTGACCTGATTATTACCATGTTTAGCGATGAAGGTGTTGATACGTTCGAATTGGCAAAGAAACTTAAGAAGTTCAGGCCAAATATTCCTATCGTTGTGCTCACAGCTTTCTCCCGAGAGGTGTCGCTTAAGATTAGCCGGGAGGATATGAGTGTGATTGATTACATCTTTTGCTGGCTTGGCAATTCCGATATCCTGTTGGCCATCATCAAGTTGATCGAAGACAAGATGAATAGCGAGCACGATGTGAACGAGGTAGGGGTTCAGGCCATCCTGCTTGTCGAAGACAATATTAGTTTCTACTCTGCTTACCTGCCACATATTTTTAAGATCATTTTTAAACAAAGCACTGCATTTATGACCGAGGGCCTGAATGAGCATCAGATGATGCTTCGAATGCGCGGCAGGCCTAAGGTATTGTTAGCAACAAACTATGAAGATGCCATTGGGCTTTATGAAAAATATAAACATAACCTGCTGGGAATCATCTCTGATATGAGCTATAATCGCAAGGGAGTGCTCGACAAATATGCCGGCATCAGGTTGTTGAAGCAGGTTAAGAACGATGATGAGTTTATGCCCATGCTGCTTCAATCGTCAGATATTGAAAATCAACAATTTGCCAAGGAGCTTAGGGTGGGCTTTATTCATAAACACTCTAAAACGCTTTCCATTGAACTTCGGAAATTCATCATCGAGTATCTCGCTTTCGGGGCTTTTATTTTCAAAGACCCCGACACAGGTGAGGAAGTGTGCCGTGCTGCCGATTTAAAAGCTTTGCAACAACGCATTTTTGAGATTCCCGACCGCACCCTCGAATACCATGTATCCAGGAATCATTTTTCAAAATGGCTACGCGCAAGGGCCCTGTTTCCCCTGGCCGATCTTTTCAGGGAGCTTAAACCAGCAGATTTTACTGATATTGACGACATGCGCCGCTTCATGTTTGATGCCATCGCCGTTTACAGGTTGAATAAGTCGCGCGGGATTATTGCCAAATTCAATCGCGAGAGTTTCGATGAATATCTGAATTTTACACGCATCGGCGATGGTTCGATTGGTGGGAAAGCACGCGGTCTGGCTTTTCTCGACAACCTGATTAAACAAAACAGAACTTTTGAAAAGTACACAAACACCTTAATCACGATCCCTCGAACGGTAGTGCTTTGCACCGACGTTTTCGATGAGTTCATGGAAGAAAACCGCCTGCATAAAATAGCCCTATCTGACAGCAACGACGAAGAAATCCTGAGGCACTTCGTGAGTGCACGCCTTCCGTTTCGCATACATGAAGACTTATACACCTTCATCTCGGTTGTGAAAAGCCCTATCGCCATTCGTTCGTCGAGTTTGCTCGAAGACTCATATTATCAACCTTTTGCCGGTATCTACAGCACCTATATGGTTCCAAACATACCTGACGACGAACGGTTGATGATCGAAATGCTTACAACAGCCATTAAAAGTGTATATGCATCCGCGTTTTATAAGGACAGCAAATCTTATATGAGTGCAACACTCAATGTAGTAGGTGAGGAAAAAATGGCAATCGTACTGCAGGAGGTTTGTGGTACACAATATGGCGACATCTACTATCCAACCATCTCGGGGGTAGCGCGATCCATTAACTTTTATCCGATTCATCCCGAAAAACCCAACGATGGCATTGCAAACATCGCTTTCGGATTGGGAAAATACATTGTTGACGGAGGCCTTACACTCCGGTTCTCTCCAAAATATCCGAAAAAGATTCTGCAGCTCAGCAGTCCCGAAATGGCCCTCAAAGAAACACAAAGGAGTTTCTATGCGCTTGATCTTCGCCCCCAAAGTTTCTTTCCCAGTATTGACGATGGAGTGAATATTCTTAAAAAACGTATCTCAGAAGCAGAAAATCATAATGCACTCAGCTATGTGGCCTCTACTCTTGATGTGGATTCTAACCATTTGCGAGATGGTATGTTTTATGAAGGCAGACGGATCATCACTTTCAACAACATCCTCACGCATGGCGTTTTTCCGCTCCCCGAAATTATCTGGGAAGCCCTCGAAATGGGGCATCGTGCAATGAATAAACCGGTAGAAATAGAATTTGCCGCAAACCTCGATCCTTCCAAAGGCCAAATGCAGGTTTTTAACCTGCTGCAAATCAGGCCTATCGTTGAAAACAAAGAGATAATCAAAACAGATCTCGAAAACCTTGATCTGGCTAAAACCTTACTTTATTCTAAATCGGCGATGGGCAATGGCATTATAAAAGATATTTATGATGTGGTGTATGTGAAACCCGATTCCTTTAATGCAGCAAAAAACTTTGAAATTGCAGGAGACATCGGAAAGATAAATGAATTACTCGTACAAGAAAAAAGGAATTATATTCTTATTGGCCCCGGGCGTTGGGGCTCAAGCGATCCGTGGCTCGGAATCCCTGTAAAATGGCCACAAATTTCGAATGCACGGCTTATCGTCGAGTCGGGCCTCGAAACCTACCGCATTGACCCAAGCCAAGGCACACATTTCTTTCACAATCTTACTTCGTTCAGGGTTGGATATTTTACAATCAATCCCTACATCAACGAAGGATATTACGATGTGGGCTTCCTCTCACAAATACCCGCATTCTACGAGGATAACTTTCTAAGGCACATAAGACTCGATCAGTCATTGGCAGTTTATATTGATGGAAAGAAAAACATTGGGGCCGTTTTCAAACCAAATATGCACAATACCTGACCATGATGCGGAAAACTTTAAGGAAGGCATATATACGGATGGTGAAATAAGCTTGATGTTTTCAGCCTGAGGCTCCCTTTTTTGAGCGAGGGTTGCCCTTTTTAGATTTCCATCATTTGAAGCACCTGCCCATTTAAAGTATAATAATGTCTCATCTGATGTGCAGTCAGGCAGGCATGAACCGGCAAAACAAGGAGTATGTCTCCGGGGCGAACGTTGCTGATCTCTTTTTCCGAGAGTTTCACTAAGCCATGTTCCTGCGAAAGCGACTTCACAAAATTGTCGTCAGGCAAAATCTCCCAACCATTCCCACAGAGCCTGGCAAGATAACCAAACATGGGCCTGCCATCGGGTATCGGGATAAAGTCCTTGGATAAATGAATGGCTCCCCCATAGAGAACCGCCTCGTTCCTCGATGGATAAACCGCAACTACCGGGCAAGCCAATGCCACAGCGACATTATCCAACGCACAACTGCCTATGGCAGCCTGCATCACATCATAAAACACAAAATTTCCCGGCCTAATTTCGTCAACCCCGATAAAATCGTTGCAGATGCTACATGTAGGAGTATCGCCAGTGCTGAGAATCAACCCGGGAAATACATTTCGATACCTTGCACCCAATCCAGCCACCATCCGCCGTTCCTGGCGGTGGATATCACAAATTTGTTCGATTTCATTAACAAGATATGAGTGGCCGGCGTGGCTGAGAAACCCACAAAACTCAACCGGTCCTTGAGTTTGAACTGAATCAATCATTTCATCTAATAGAGCAAGATCAGACGGGTCAACGCCACTGCGGTGGGCTCCGGTATCAATTTCAATAAACACCCCTGCATCATTCAGTAGGTATTGTTGTAGTTTGCGAAGTGTAACCAAATCGCTTACAATCAGTTGCAGTTTAATATCTTTAGCAAGTAGGTTTAATTCATCTATTTCAAGCAGGTTAACCGGAAAAGCAATGGTAATGTTTTTCCAGCCATTTGATGCAAAATAAGTAGCCATTTTCACCGAACTCACTGTGATCGAGTTTACGCCGGATTCTTTAAACCAGTTTCCGATGGCTGCACACTGATGGGTTTTAAAATGAGGACGAAAAATTAGGTTATTCATCATTGCCTTTTGGGCCATTAAAGAGATGTTTTGTTTGCATTTCTGAGCATCAAGTAGCAACGTGGGTCTGGTAATTTTCATGGCAACATCCATAAAAGCGTTCGCTCTAAAATACTTATCTTTGGCACTGCTAAATCCCGGTATTCAATAAATAGCTCAAATGTAGCTGGTTTTTGGTGTCGCCCGGAAATCATTCATTATTTTGCCTTGCCAAAGTTAACCAATGAAAAGCTCTATAAAGATAAAAAGTGCAACAATTCCCAGGAACGGGCCGAATACTTCTTGCACTTGTTTGCTTTCATCCCGATCAAAACTTCTACAACAAACTGCTTCTTTTAGCCTGACCATATGAGATTATCATTACTTCTTGTTTGCTTGTGCTTCATGTTCGAGGCAGTCAATTCCCAGGTGCTAAAACCTGAATACCGTTTAATTACAGAGAATTTAATGAAAACGGTTTTCATGCTTACAGATCCTTCCTTGGCTGGCAGATTACCTGGGCACACCGGATATGACAAAGCCGCCCGCCTGATGGCCGATGAATTCAGGTTGGCAGGGCTAATTCCGGTCGCTAAGGAGAATTATTTTCAAGACCTGGAAGTAGAATATAACGAAATTCTTCCACCGTGTGCATTCGATATAATCCTGGGCGACGGAACAAGGGTTTATCCGGAGCTGGGCAAAGATTACACCTACAGGGGCTTCAGCGGAGCAGGAAATTTTACTGCATCTGCTGTGTTTGCAGGTTATGGCATTTCATCTGACAAGCTTATGTATAACGACTATGCTAACCTCGATTTAAAGGGAAAAGTCGCCATGGTATTCAGAACCAATCCCGGATTTAATCTACCGGAAGGAGATTGGCCAGAAGCCACTCCCCGCCAGAAAGCGTTGATGGCTTATATGAATGGGGCTATTGGAGTTCTTTTGGTAGCTCCTCCCGGCGACCGGGAAAATGTGCCACAGGTGATTGGCAGTGTGATGGACGGCAAGGGCGAGCAACTACAACATTTTCCTCAACTGGTAATCAGCCGCCAGGTTGCCGACCTGATTTTGAAAGAAAGCGGTAAGTCGGTTAGCATGTTGCAATCCGAAATCGAATCCGGTCAAAAACCTGTATCTTTAGAACTTCTAAGCAAGGTCAAAATAAATGTAAAGTCCAAATATCAGCAAAAAGCAAGCACTGTCAATGTTGTCGGCCTGCTGCCGGGGCATGATCCGATCAGAAAAAATCAATATCTTGTTTTAGGTGCACACCTCGATCATGTGGGGTCGCAGTGCGATGAAATCTATTTTCCGGGAGCTAATGATAATGCATCAGGATGTGCTGCCGTGCTTGAAATAGCCAGGGAATTTCAGCGTTCCGGATTCCGCCCGGCTCATTCTGTGCTTTTTGTTTTGTTTGCCAGCGAAGAGCAAGGCTTGCAAGGCGCCGAATATTTTGTAAACAATTGCCCGGTTGAGAAAGAAAGCATTATTGCCATGCTGAATTTCGATTGCATTGCCTACGGCGACAGCATTCAGCTCGGAAACGGAAAGAGTGCGCCAATGCTCTGGAAGCTGGCGAGTGGTCTCGAGCACCAAAATATGTTAGTGAATCGCACCTGGAGTGGGGGTGGAGCCGATGCCACCCCATTTCATCAAGCCGACATCCCTGCGCTTTATTTTGTGAGCACAAACAGTTATGGCCAACTGCACTCCGTTACCGATACTCCCCAGAGCCTTAACCCCCAACTTTTTACAACTATTACACGCTTGGGTATGCTTGTGGCAAAAGAAATTGCATCAGGAAATTATAAAGGAGAAAACCCACTGTAGTAAAACAAAAAAGGCCTACCTGAAAACTTCCGGATAGGCCTTTTTTCAAATCTCAGAAACTTATTTAATTTCCCATGTATCTCCGCTATGCAGCAGGTTGTCAACATTTTTAATCGGGGAGTTGGCTTTCGCATAAATAATCTGGTCTTCAACCAGGTCATCATAGGTAGGATACATGGCTGACCGAATAACCCCAAGAGCGACCGGAAAGTGGGGCGGCATCATTTTAGAAAGCATCAGGTGAATGCCTGGGTCCTTTTCGTATTGGTCATGCACTAGCAAATCATTTTCGGTGATACCATTCTCTCCGATTGTAACCACTTTAAGGTGCGTTCCGCTCAGCATGATTCCTCTATTTTTCTGGCTTCCAAAGATCATGGGTTCGCCATTTTTCAGCACCAACTGATTTTCGTCGCGGGTCTCCTTGGCGGTGATAAGCTGATGGGTTTTGTCGTTGAAAATCGGGCAATTCTGCAGAATTTCTATGATGGATGTTCCATCGTGGCGTGCGGCTTCGAACATAACATCGGTTAAAAGTTTTAAGTTGTTATCAACGGCCCTGGCAAAAAATGTGCCTTGTGCCCCCAAAACCAACTCACCGGGGTTGAAAGGATGTTCAATGGTCCCCTGTGGGGATGTTTTGGTAATGGCCCCCATTGGAGTAGTTGGCGAAAACTGGCCTTTAGTCAACCCATAAATCTGGTTGTTGAACAACAACACATTGATGTCAATATTTCTTCGGATGGTGTGAATGAAGTGATTACCTCCAATGGCCATAGAATCTCCATCTCCGGTGGCTACCCACACACTCAGGTGCGGATTGGCAATCTTCACCCCGGATGCAATTGCAAAAGCCCTTCCGTGTATGCCATGAAAACCATAAGTGTTCACGTAATACGGAAATCTCGAAGAGCAACCAATTCCGGAAACAACCATGAAATTTTCTTTTCGGTAGCCGATTTTTGGAAACACATTGGCTACGGCGGAAAGGATGGTATATGACCCACAACCGGGACACCATTTCACCATCTGGTCGCTCACAAAGTCTTCTTTTGTTAGCTCAACACGTGATCGTTCTATCGTTGTATTCTCGATTTTCATTTCACCTCCAACATTTGATTGAATTTTGCTTTAAGTTCGTTTACCATAAAAGGCAGGCACTGCACTTTGTTGTATTGCAAGTAGTTGAACTCCGGATGCTGCATGCGTAGATATCCTACAAATTGCCCCATATTCAATTCGCAGACAATAATTTTCTTGAATCGGGCAAACAACTCCCTGGTATTTTTAGGTAACGGCATAATGTAATGGAAATGCGCCAGGCTAATGCTCTTCCCTTCTTGCTGGAGCTCCTGCACTGCCGTCAACATTGCCCCTTCGGTGCTCCCCCAGCTAACTGCCAGCAAATCGCCTTCCGGCTCTCCTACAAGGGTTTGTTCGGGAATAAAATCTGCTACTTTATCAACTTTTTGCTGCCTGAGGTTGACCATCAGTTGATGGTTCATGGGATCGGTAGTAACGGTGCCGTGAATGTTTTCCTTTTCAAGTCCGCCAACCCTGTGCCGCAGGCCTTCTGTACCGGGCAAGGCCCATTCGCGCACATGCGTTTCGGGATTGCGACGATAAGGTTTGTATTCGGTATTTGGTTTGGCAATCGGAGGGTTGATCGAAGGCAAGTCTGCCACTTTCGGTATTCGGAGTAGTTGTGATCCATTTCCCAAATTTCCATCCGTGAGCAAGATGACAGGGGTCATGTGTTCTAACGATAATTTCGCAGCGAAGTATGCATAATCGAAGCAGTTGGCCGGCGAGGAGGCTGCCATTACAATCAAAGGTGCTTCTCCGTTTCGCCCGTAAAGTGCCTGCAATAGGTCTGATTGCTCAGATTTTGTTGGTAAACCTGTCGAGGGGCCCCCACGCTGCACATCAACAATAACAATCGGAAGTTCGGTGATGACTGCCAGTCCGAGGGCTTCGCTCTTGAGCGAAAGGCCAGGGCCCGAGGTGGTGGTTACGGCAAGAGCGCCAGTGTATGCAGCTCCAATGGCCGAACAGATGCCGGAAATCTCGTCTTCGGCCTGAAATACCTTGGCGCCAAGAGATTTATGGCGAGCCAGCTCAATAAGAATCTCAGTTGCCGGGGTGATCGGATAAGAACCCAAAAAAAGCGGCCTTCCGGAACGCTCACTTGCAGCGAGCAATCCCCAGGCAGTGGCCACATTCCCGGTGATGTTGCGATAGCACCCTTTTGGCATATCTGCAGGGGATATTTCAATACGCGATTCAAGTGCCTCGATTGTTTCAGCAAAATTGTATCCTGCTTGTAGTGCAATTTTGTTCGACTGAACTACCAGCGGGTTTTTCTTAAACTTATCTTCGATATAGTGGATTGTTGGGTCAAGCTTCTGGTTGAAAATAAAGAATACCATTCCGAGGGCAAACATATTCCGTGTTTTTTCAACTGCTTTGGCCCCAATCTCTACCTCAGCCAAACTATCTTTGGTAATCTTCGTTATAGGGGCCTTGATCAGGTTATACTTACCAAGGCTTCCGTCAGTCAATGGATTATTAATATAACCTGCTTTTTCTATGGCCTTTTCGTCAAAGCTGTCAGAATCAACAATAATCGTGGCACCGTCTTTTACCCATTTAAGGTTCGAACGCAACGAGGCAGGGTTCATGGCCACCAGCACATCGCAAAGGTCGCCCGAAGTATGAATCTTTTTTTCGCCCAGATGCACCTGGAAACCGGATACACCGGCAATTGTGTTTTGGGGCGCCCTTATTTCGGCTGGATAATCGGGAAAAGTGGCCAGATCATAGCCTGCTATGGCAGCTGCATCAGAGAATAAGGTTCCAATCAACTGCATCCCGTCCCCAGAATCGCCCACAAATTTTATCACCACATCCTCTTTGTGGCTTGGTTTATTGTCTTTTTTCTTACTCATAGGGAGAAATATATTATATTTTGTGGCAAAGGTAAAGGTTTTAACGCAATCGAGCTTCCGGATCGAAGACTTTTTACCCCGAAAATCATCGGGCACCCGCTGCATTTATTCAATAATAACGCGTCAGGTAGCTTAAAAAAATAACATTTTTACAAAATAACCGTCAAATACCTATAAAATTCCCATTTATGAAGCTCCTTTCCGCCTAAAAACAACGAATTAATTGCAGATGAAAAAGTAATTTAGAATCATTCTAAAATATTTATATTTTATCGAGCTAAAAAATTAGTTTTATCTTTGCAAAAGTTACGAAGATTTATTTACAAACATAAAATCTATTACCATGGCTTATGTAATTAATGACGACTGCACGGCTTGCGGAACCTGTATTGATGAATGCCCGGTTGATGCAATTTCTGAGGGAGATATCTATAAAATTGATCCCGATGTATGCACGGATTGTGGTGCATGCGCCGATGTGTGCCCGGTTGAGGCAATACACCCCGTATAAAATTTTTCTTCTACTTGAACTAAGCCCATCGCCAAAATGGGCTTTTTTTGTTTAACTGCACAAACTTTGCCTTGCCTGCTTTGTTTAGCATTTATTCAAACATCTGACTGAACATTGTATTTTTGTATTAGTTGAAAACCTCCTCCATAGTTCTTGAAATTTGCTACGCCCGGAGGTAAATAAAACTTGCTTAGTCATAGTGCTTATGCCTGTCAATCATGAATAAACACTCCTATCTAACAAATGCCGACCAAAGTGCTGTAGAGCAAATTTATCTGCAGTATAAAACTGATCCAGGCTCGATAGATATAGGTTGGCGACAATTTTTCGAGGGGTTCGAGTTTGCATTAAAGAACTACCCGCAAGCCGGGCAGGACAAGCAACTCATGCCCAACGAGTTCAAGGTAATAAACCTGATAAATGATTATCGCTCGCGGGGACATCTTTTTACCAAAACCAATCCGGTCAGGCATAGACGTAAATATACGCCTACCCTTGAAATCGAAAATTTCGGGCTTCAAAAAACCGACCTCGACCTGATGTTTCATGCTGGTGCAGAAATTGGTTTGGGAAAGGCTTCGCTTCGCGAAATCATCTCCCACCTCGAGCAAACGTATTGCCAGAGCATCGGTGCCGAATATATGTTTATTCGAAACAAAGCCGTCAGCGCCTGGCTCCGCGAAAAAATAGAACCAACCCAAAACACACCAAATTTTAGTCTGCCCGAAAAAAAGAATATCTTGCATCAACTTGCAAGGGCAGTCTTATTTGAAAAGTTTATTCATCGGAAATTTACCGGGCAAAAACGATTTTCACTCGAGGGAGCAGAATCTCTTATTCCCGCCCTAGGAGCAATCATTGAAAAAGGCGCCGAGCTTGGATCCGGGGAGTTCGTTATCGGAATGGCACACCGTGGCAGACTCAATGTGCTGGCCAATATCATGCAAAAACCTATGCACGATATTTTCAATGAATTTCAAAACAAAGAATACGAAGATGAAGCCCTATTGGGCGATGTGAAGTATCATCAGGGCTTTACCTCACAACGGCAGATAAACAATAAAACCCTGACACTATCCCTCTGCCCTAACCCTTCACATCTCGAAGCTGTGAATCCGGTGGTTGAAGGAATAACCCGTTCGCTCATTGATCAGAATTATAACGGCGATTTTAATAAGGTCACTCCTATCCTGATCCATGGCGATGCTTCTATAGCCGGACAAGGAATAATCTATGAGGTTCTACAAATGTCTGGGTTGCCAGGGTATAAGACTGGCGGTACCATTCACCTTGTAATCAACAACCAGATCGGATTTACGACAAACTACCTGGATGCCCGCACCAGTGTATATTGCACGGATGTGGCCAAAACAGTTCAGTCTCCCGTATTTCATGTCAATGGAGATGATGTTGAATCGGTTGTTTATACCATCATGCTGGCCATGGAATTCAGGGCCAGGTTTCAACAGGACATTTTTGTAGATATTCTCTGTTATCGCCGCCACGGCCACAATGAGGGGGATGAACCCCGCTTTACTCAACCGGTGCTGTACAAGATCATCGAAAAACATCCAGACCCTCTTAGGATATACTGCGATAAACTCATCGGGCAACAGGAACTCACGCAGGCAGAGGTAGTTGACTTAGAGAAAGTGATCAATGAAGAACTCGAATCGGCTCTAACCCGATCGTATCATCTTGAAAAAGCCCGGGTTACTCCGTTTTTTAGGCATATCTGGCAGTCTATCAGGCCCGCAGCTGATAATGACTTTCATGATTCTCCTTCAACTGCCGTTGAAAAAAACCTACTTCTTGAAATCGGTCAAAAAATAACTGAACCACCTTCCAATTTAAACCTAAACAGAAAAATAATTCGTTTGCTCGAAGAACGCAGGGCCATGCTTAACGACCCTGGCAAACTCGATTGGGCGATGGGCGAATTGCTGGCCTATGGCACCTTGCTCCTCGAAGGAGTTCCGATCCGGTTGAGCGGACAGGATGTGGAACGCGGAACATTTTCGCACCGACATGCAGTGCTTACCATAGAGGATTCAGAAGAAAAATATATTCCTCTTTGTCATTTGGCACCCGATCAGGCAAGGTTCGAAGTGTACAATTCACCCCTTTCAGAATATGGGGTGTTGGGATTTGAATATGGATATGCATTGGCCACCCCTAAAACATTAACTTTATGGGAAGCACAATTTGGCGATTTTAACAATGGTGCACAGATAATAATTGACCAGTATCTATGCAGTGCTGAAGAGAAGTGGAGGGTAATGAACGACCTGGTAATGCTCTTGCCACATGGCTATGAGGGGCAAGGCCCGGAACACAGCAGCGCCCGCCTCGAACGCTTTTTATCGCTTTGTGCGGACAACAATATTCAGGTGGTGAATTGCACCACGCCAGCCAATTTTTTCCATGTTCTCCGTCGCCAGTATCATCGCAAATTTCGTAAACCGCTGGTAGTTTTTACACCCAAAAGCCTGCTGAGGCATCCAGGTTGCGTTTCCAAATTAAAAGATTTTACTACAGAAGGGTTCAAAGAAGTAATTGCAGATGAGGAAGCCGATCCCGCTAAAATACTGCGGCTACTGTTTTGTTCCGGCAAAGTATATTATGATTTGATTGAAGAACGTCGCCAGCGCAACAAATGGGAAACAGCAATTATTCGCATCGAGCAGCTTTTCCCCTTTCCGGAAAAACAGATTAATTCCATAATAAAACGCTATCCAAAAGCCGAAGTGTATGTTTGGGTGCAGGAAGAGCCTGCGAATATGGGTGCCTGGACATTTATGTCGCGCAGGCTTCATCATATTGACCTGCTTCTGGTAGCCAGACCGGAGAGTGGTAGTCCGGCCACCGGATCTGTTTACCTGCACAACCTCAGGCAACGCAAGATCATCGAAAAAGCATTCGGCGAATGTTCGTGCCCGCGCGCAAATGCCATTTGCAAAATGCTGTGCGCACCAAAAGAATGGAGGCCGGCAATAAGTATTGGCGAGGAAGCTGGCCTCGTTCAGGAAAAATAATTGCCAAATATTCATAGAGTAAAAACCTTTACGTTTGAAAATAAAATACAAATTATGATTGTCGAAATCAAAGTTCCCAGCCCCGGCGAATCCATTACCGAAGTACAACTGGCCTCGTGGCTTGTTGGTGACGGCAGCTTTGTAGATAAAGACAGCGACATTGCCGAAATAGATTCAGATAAAGCAACCCTGACGCTGAGTGCCCCAGCCTCCGGTGTACTAAAACAAAAGGTGCAGCAGGGCGAAACCATCAAAGTTGGATCTGTGGTGGCAATCATCGAAGTCAGTTCCAAAATGCCAGGAACAAACCAGGCCAAACATCAACCGATGATTCAGAATGTTAGCGCAATTGCGCCTGCAGCAGTCGCACCTGCAACTGACGTTGCTTCCGCAGGTAATCCTCCTGTTGAGGCAGTTGAAATGACCGAAGACCTGCAATTGAACATCTCTCCGCTTGCCCGCAAACTGATGGTAGAAAAGAACATCCAGGAAGGAGAAATCGTAAACTATTTTCGCAATCTGCGCATTTCTCGCGCTGATGTTGAAGGCTATTCATTAAAGAAAGAAATGCCTGCAGCTAAAACGTCACAACTGTTGTTTACAGGTAGCCGCGACATAGAACGTAAAAAACTTACGACTTTGCGCTTGAAGCTGGCACAGCGACTTGTTGCAGTAAAACAGGAAACTGCCATGCTCACCACCTTTAACGAAATAGACATGAGCGGCGTGATGGATCTGAAAAAGCAGTACAACGAGTTGTTCAAGAAAAAACACGGGGTTGGAATTGGCTTTGTTTCCTTTTTTGCGTATGCAGTAGCCAATGCTGCCAAGCACTTCCCTCAGGTGAACAGCATGATTGATGGCGATGAGATGGTTTTTCATAAATATGTTGATATTGGTATCGCAGTGAGTGCCCCAAAAGGGTTGGTTGTTCCCATCATTCGCAATGTTGAATCTCTTGGATTGGCACAGATAGAGCAAAAAATCAAAGAACTGGCTGTTCGGGCAAGAGAAAATAAAATCACTCTTGAGGAGATGACCGGCGGCACTTTCACCATAACAAATGGCGGAGTTTTTGGCTCGCTGTTTTCAACGCCCATCATTAACCCACCGCAGAGTGCGATCCTGGGAATGCACAACATTGTTGACCGGCCGGTTGCCGTGGAAGGCAGGGTTGAAATACGCCCGATGATGTATGTGGCTTTGTCTTATGACCATCGGGTGATTGATGGCCGCGAATCAGTCGGCTTCCTGTTGAAGGTGAAAGAAATGATCGAAAATCCGGTAAAAATGCTGTTCGAAGGAAACGACCCAATGAAAATATTGCTTGCTCTATAAGCTTTTTTAAAACCCCTCATGGCGCTAATCAAATCAGTCTGCGGATTCACACCTGTTTTTGGCGATCATTGCTTTCTGGCCGATAACGCAACAGTGATCGGTAATGTGGTGATGGGCAATAGTTGCAGTGTTTGGTTTAACGCTGTGATTCGGGGTGATGTTCATTTTATTCGAATTGGAAATAAAGTCAACATCCAGGATGGTGCCATCATCCATTGCACCTACGAGAAGGCACCCGTAAATATTGGCAACAACGTTTCAATTGCACACAGGGCCATCATACACGGGTGTACAATTCACGATAATGTACTGGTCGGGATGGGGGCGATTATCATGGATCATGCAATCATTGAAAGCAATTCGGTGATTGCTGCCGGTTCTGTTGTACTCGAAAACACTCGTGTTGAAAGCGGAAGTGTATATGCTGGCATACCGGCAAGAAAGATAAAAACCATAGATAAAGAACTGCTTGAGGGGCAGGTGGAGCGCATTGCCAATAGTTACATCATGTATTCCTCATGGTATAACACGTAGATAATACTTTTCGAGGGTAAACTTTTTATGCCATTTTGTCGTTAAAAGTGAATATTATTCAAACTGGCAAAGAATTTGATTTTAAGCGTTGTATCATATCACCTATTTCTAATTAATAAATTATGGCACCTATCTGGATTATTTTTATTGTTTTTGCCGGCCTGAGCTGGCTTGTCGGAATGCAATTAAAGAGAAAGTTTAATGCATATTCCAAAATTCCAATCAACGGAGGATTGAGCGGGAGAGATGTGGCAGAGCGCATGTTGATGCAAAATGGTGTAAACGACGTAAAAGTTGTTTCGGTTGCAGGGCAATTAACTGATCACTACAATCCTTTGAATAAAACTGTTAATCTCAGCACTGAAGTTTATGGTGGTCGCAGTGTTGCAGCCGCTGCCGTAGCTGCCCACGAGTGTGGTCATGCCATTCAGCACGCCCATGCTTATAGTTTCCTTCAGCTTCGGTCAAAACTTGTTCCTGTGGTTAGCCTGACCTCTAAATGGGTGCAGTGGGTGCTACTTGCAGGCGTTATCCTGGTTCAATCTTTTCCTGCAATATTGCTGGTCGGAATTATTATGTTTGCCATCATGACACTTTTTAGCTTCATCACCCTGCCGGTCGAAATTGATGCAAGCCGAAGGGCGCTGGTTTGGTTAAATGGCGCCGGGATTACAAATAATGTAACCCATCCCCAAGCACAGGAAGCACTCAGATGGGCGGCCTATACCTACGTAGTGGCTGCTTTGTCGTCGTTGGCCACACTGATTTATTACATTTATATTTTCATGGGGAGAAGACAATAAGCAACTGCCAGGCCATAAAAAAAGAAGCTGTCCAAATAATCGGGCAGCTTCTTTTTTTTTGAGTATTGATTTGGGTAATGCTATTTGATGCCAAGTTTCTTTTTCACTAACGCAGTGATGTCATCGCCCGGGTCGGAATAGAGCAGCAAGCCTTCGGCACTGTTGAAAACATATGAGTAGCCATTTTCTTTTGCTACTTCTTTCACGGCATTGCGTGCACGTTCTAGAATTGGTTTAGTTAATTCGGCTTCTTTTTCCTGCAAATCTTCTTCGGCCTGGGTGCGAAAATTTTCCATACGGGTTTGGATATCCATGATTTCACGCTCTTTGTTTTGGCGGATCAGGTTCGACATGGAAGCCATATTGGCTTGATACTCCTGCAGTTTGTTTTGGTATTCAGTCTGCATTTGCGTAAAAGTTTCCTGCAGAGATTTTGCATGGCCTTCAAAAACTTTCTTAATGGAATCCTGTCCGGGCATTTCGGCATATAATTTTGCAAAATCAAGATGTCCGAATTTTCCCTTTGATTGAGCCGACAGGTTGAGCGTGGTTAATCCCAATGCGAGTATCAGGATGAAGATAGATGTTTTTTTCATGTTTTAGAATAAATATTAATGATTAGTTTACCTTTTCTTTTTGAAAGTGCAATTATACTAAATTAAGTAAAGCCTTAATAACTATAGCCCATTTTGGTCAGAACTTCTTCGCTGATATCGAACTTTGGGTTGGTGAATACCATCGAAATGCTTCCGGCTTTATCAAAGATGACGGCATAGTTTCCCTGTGATGCAATCTCCTGCAGGGCGGTGTAGATTTTTTCCTGAATAGGTTTAATAAGTTCTTCGCGTTTTTTCGTGAGGTCGCCATCCTTGCCAAAGCGTTTCTGCTGAAGATTTTTCACTTCTTTTTCTTTTGCGATAATATCGTCTTCCCTTTTGCGCTTCATTTCTTCGGGAAGCAATACCGACTCGGTTTGATAAGTTTTATACATTTTGTCTATCTCGGCAAACTTTGTCTCGATTTCTTTTTGCCATTGCAGGGTCAGGTTGTCGAGTGTTGTTTGGGCACTGTTGTATTCCGGGATGTGCTCGAGGATATAATCTGAGTCAACATAGGCAAACTTCTGCGATTTAGCCGTAAACGCAGTGAGCAACAGAATACAGAAGATCAGGACGCTCCTGGTTGCAAAAGCCGGATTGATTTTGGAATATGATTTCATGATGTTTCCTCCTTGGTTTATTAGTGAAATTTTATAATCACAATTTCATAAGCAAATTTCTTGCCAAGAAATTCTATGGTAGCTAAACTGCTTTTAGTCAATTGATTGGTTAATTGAGAAATGGAATTGACCTTTGTTTGCGCCTGGGATACCTGGGATAGGATCAAATCCATAGCCCCAATCAAGACCGAGTAATCCAAACATGGGCAGAAATACCCGCACGCCAACGCCTGCTGATCTTTTCAGGTCGAATGGATTAAAGTCTTTGAATTTAAGCCATGCTCCACCTGCTTCGGCAAATCCCATGACATAAATCGTTGCGCTTGGGTTGAGCGAAAGCGGATAGCGCAGCTCAATGGTATTTTTGTTGAAAATGGTCCCTCCGAGGCTTTTGTCGCGATGATACTCAGGGGTCATTGATTCGTTTGTATAACCGCGGAAAGCAATCAATTCGCGGCCATCATAATTATATCCTCCCGAGAGCCCGTCGCCCCCTAAAAAATATCTGCCAAAAGGAGTTACTCCAATATCATGGTTGTATAAACCAAGAAAACCATAACGCGATCTAACACTAAAAACCAGGTTGCCAACGATGGATTGATAATATGCTGCGTTGAAGTTCCATTTATGATACTCTATCCATTTGTATTTTTGGTCTGCGCCTAAATTTTTGTAATTTTTTCCTGTGAAGGCGCTATATGGTGGCGTGAGGTTCAACCCCAAGGTGAAATCAGAACCACTGCGTGGATAGATAGGCTGGTCAACCGATTTTCGCCCGAATGTGACTCCATAGGAAATGCTGTTATACACTCCGCTGCCGGTTCCAAACGAAAAAATCCGGTCCCAGTTATTGAGCGAGTAGCGTTGCAGGCTCAGGTTCTGAATGAGTACAAAAAAATCGTCAGGCCGTGACAGGCGTTTTCCAAGCATGAACGAAATGCCATCAATTTTAAAGTCGCCATAGCCCACTGATTTCTTGGTCAGGCCATTACTAAACATGGAGTGGAAAAACGATGCGCTGAACGAATTGGGTTTTTTGCCCCCCAGCCATGGTTCGGTAAATGAAGCGCTATAGCTCACATAACCAGCTCCATACGATTGCAGGCGAATGCTGAGTTTTTGGCCATCACCGGTCGGTACAGGCCGCCAGGAGCCTTTCTTGAAAAGGTTGCGGGTCGAAAAATTGTTGAATGATACACCAAGCGTACCGATTACTCGGCCATAACCCCATCCGCCGGATAGCTCTATCTGATCGGAAGAGGTTTCTTCAACTTCGTAAGTAATATCAACGGTTCCGTCATTTGCATTTGGAGTGGGCAAGGGGTTGATTTTCTCCGCGTTGAAATACCTGAGCTGGGCGAGGTCGCGTGTGGAACGGATAATATCCGAACGGCTAAATAGCTGACCCGGTTGCGTGCGCAGTTCACGGATCACGACATGATCGCTGGTGCGGGTATTCCCTTTGATGTTCACCCGGTTAATGGTGGCTTGTTTTCCCTCATAAATTCTCAACTCCAGGTCAATTGAGTCATTTTCGATCAGAACCTCAACTGGGGTTACCCGAAAAAAAAGATACCCGTCGTCGAGATATAAAGAGCTGACATCTAGTCCATTAGGATTGTAAGACAAATGGGTGTCGAGGATTTTCTGATTAAAGACATCGCCCTTGCGAATGCCAAGGACTAAATTCAAATCATCGGAAGTAAATTTTGTATTACCCACCCAATTTATGTTCCTGAAATAGTATTGCGGCCCTTCCTCAATTTTTAATTTAATCGAAACATTATCAGGGCTGCTTGCATAAACAGAGTCGCTAAGGATACGGGCATCGCGATAGCCCAACTCATTGTATTTTTGTATTAGTTTTTCTTTGTCTTCTTTATAATCTTTATCAATCAGCTTCGAGGACTTAAAAATTCTGGTATTGAAATCATTTGTTATTGCGTCGGCAACAGCCTGGCCCACTTTGTAAATATCAAGCTGCAACATTGCCCTGGCTGAATTAATAAGGAGTGAGTCCATACTATCAAAAGGCTTCAATACTCCCTTCTCTTTGGTTTTCTTCAGTTGCCTCTTAATTTTTTGGTCACTCAGGGCTGAATTCCCTTCTATTTGTATTTCTTCAATCCTGACCCGGTTATTTTTCTGAACCTCAATAATAAGCGCTACATTATTAATAGAGGCGGTATCGCGTTTTGGAATTATGTTCACCTGCGTGTTCAGAAAGCCTTTGTCGTTGAAATGCTTTGTAATGATATTACTTGTTCGCATCACAAGGTTATCGGTGACAACATCACCGACAACAATTTTAATTTTTTCCCGGATATCATCCGCTTCTGCTTTACGCAAACCACGAAAAGAAAACCTGGCAAGTCGTGGCCTCTCCCTGAGAGATATTTCCATAAAAATGTAATCGCCCTCCACGCGGGTTGCCATGATGCGGATGTTTTCGAAAAGGCCTTGATCCCATAGCTTTTCGATGGCGTTGCGAATTTTATCACCCGGTATATCAATTCTGTCGCCAACAGACAGGCCGGATAGGACAATGATAATTCCGGGGTCCAGATACTCAGTGCCTTGTGTCGTTATCCCTCCAATTATATAGGAACGTGGCTTTGCATAATTAATATCCGGAAGTTCTGATCCAATAAGTGTTTGGGCCGTGATAGCCGATGGCATCAAATAAATTATCGCGCTAAAAATCCACAATAGAAATCCGGTTCTCATTACTTTTTGCACTTGTTTAGTTGTTCGTTGAGTCTGCCAAAGCGCCTTTCGCGTTGCTGATACTCCACGATGGCTTGATAAAAATCGTTTTTCCTGAAATCAGGCCAGAGGGTAGGCGTAAAATACATTTCGGTGTAGGCACTCTGCCACAACAAAAAATTACTAATTCTGTATTCACCACTGGTTCGGATGAGCAACTCCGGATCGGGCATACCGACAGTTGCAAGATGCGCTGATATCAATTCTTCGTTGATTTCTTCAGGAGAGAGTTGTTCATTTTGAATTTTGGTTGCGATTTTTTTCATCGCTTGAGTAATTTCCCAACGACTACTATAGCTAAGTGCCAGCACAACATTGGTGCGGGTATTTGCGGCTGTCTTTTTTATAGCCTCTTGCAGCTCATCAGAACATCTTTTGCTTAGTCGCTGGGTGTCGCCTATGGTCAGCAACCTGATGTTGTTGTCCATCAAGGTTTTGGTTTCAATGTTTATGGTTTGAACCAACAATTCCATAAGCGATTCAACTTCCTGTATCGGGCGATTCCAGTTTTCGGTCGAAAAAGCATATAAAGTCAGGTGCTTGATGCCTAACTCGGCGGCAGCCGTAACAGTTTCTCGCACAGCCACCACTCCCTGCTCATGGCCAAAAACCCGGTGTTTTCCACGCATCCTTGCCCACCGGCCATTACCATCCATAATGATGGCCACGTGTTGTGGTAGTTTTTCGAGGTCTATTTTTTCTTGAAAATCCATTTTATTTATTGACATTCAAAATAACGGAGAAAACCCGAATTAGCTGAGCATATTATTGTTAACTATTGTTAAAACCTTACGTTATGTGTTTCGCGACAATTGGCCCGTTTGTTTGCATTTAGTTTCACTGTTACAATCAATCCTGCAAAGCTATACCAGTCGTTGTCTTTGCTATTGGTAGTCTGCTGGTCATTGCCGGAGCTGTTCAATCCGTCGAGCAGATCATTCACCGTCTTACGCATTCCCCATTCAAGGCTCAGGCCGACAATTCTTGTCAAACTATATTTTACTCCGACTCCAAAAGGCAGTGCAATCGCAATTTCAGAGTTTTTGCCGAGTCCGGCATCATGTAAAAACTTCTCTACAGCGCCTGGATCTACACTTTTAAGAACCTGGGTAGTATCATAAACATATAGCGAAATTCCACTGAAAATGTATGGAGTTATATACGTTTTTTTACTTCCGGTGAAATAATTGAAATAATTGAACTCTACCTGGCCTGATAATTCATTGATTCTGGTATCAAAGCCCGGATTGGTATAAAGAGTGGGGATGCTGGCGTTGGGGCCTGTTCCGTGAAGTGTTCCATGAATCAGGCTTGATTTAACCGCCAGCCGGGTATGCAGATTGTAGCGATAAACAACGCCAAAAGCTGATTTTGACAACAAAAATGGCTGCGAAGGGTTTAGCTCTCCATGATAGTAAGAAACACCTCCAAATGCGCCAAGCTCTGAACGCTGCGCGAGCACGGCACACGACCATGCGATGAGAAGAAAAAATATTACTACTGTCTTTTTCATGAATTTAGCCCGCAAAATTAGTAATTTAATCATTACATCGGGCCTGCGTGATGAACCTCAATTTCGGATGTCCTTGCCCCAGCTTAGTTTTTCCCGCATGGTGCGAAAAAAATACTGGTCTCCCAATTGCAGCAGATTCACCTGGAATGCAGCTTTCTTAATCACCAGGTCGGTGTCTGGCGAAAGAACGGCCGAGCGCGAATCGAGACTGACAAAATATTGACTTTCCTTGCCTTCGACCCTAATGCGAATGATACTGTTATCGGGAATAACGACCGGACGAACCGTTAAATTGTGTGTAGCAATGGGCGTAATAATAAAGTTAGCAGAATCGGGTGTAATGATGGGGCCGTTGCAAGAGAGAGAGTAAGCAGTTGACCCTGTCGGAGTGGCGACGATTAACCCATCGGCCCAGTAGGAGTGAAGAAACTTATCATCAACCCAAACATGAACAAGAATCATGCTGGCATTGTCCTTTTTATTGATTGCGAGCTCGTTGAGTGCAAAATTTAGGTCCCCAAAAATATGCTGCGGAGTTTCGAGGCTGAGCAACGAACGCGCGTCAATCATATAATCTCCACTAAGCACCTGATTAATGGCTGCAGATAAGCCTGTTTTTGAAATACTCGACAAAAACCCCATTCTTCCGAGGTTAATACCCATGATTGGAATTCCTGAATCCCTGACAAGGGTTAAAGTGTCGAGCAGGGTGCCATCGCCGCCGAGCGAAACAAACAGGTCGGCATTGCCCGAAAGCGCCTCAGCATTAGAGAATGTCTTTGATTCCGGGGGCAATGGAATCTGTTGATCCAAGGACCTGAAAAAAGGTTCCCAAAACATAACGGTTGCGCCTCCTCCGACAAGCTTGTCGAGTATTTCCATTACAGCGCCTGCCGCTTCCGGGAGTATGGTTTTTCCGTAAATGGCGACTCTCATCCGTGCGATTGATTTATCAGGTGGAAATGTTTTGCAATCTTCAACTGCTAAAATCTATAGTTAAATGTTCAGGTATGTCATCAACAGATCATAGCGTTCTTTAAGAATATCGTGATAGGTTTCTTCGCCAAAAGATGCTTTGATAATGTAGTTGTAGCGATTGAAAGTTTTTATAATTTGACCAAGATCAATGCTGCTTACTTTGATCGAAATCTCAAGAAGTGTGCTGTCGGAGTTGGATGTGATAAAAACTCCCAACACCTTGGCCCCGTTCGATTCAATGATCTGGGCAATCTCTGCCAGCGAATAATCGTTGATACTGCGTTCGAGCACAATCACTCCACCGGGGTTTTGAAGAGAGGCAATGGTAGCAAATCCTTTAAGCAGGTCTTCGAGTGTGATGACTCCCAGGTAGTGCTTTTTGTTGTCGAGTACGGGCACGAGCGTTAGCTGCATACCCGAAAGTAGCTTGAATATGTCGAAAACATGCTGCGACTCATTTACATAAGGTTTTGCGAGTGAAAGTGGGTGCGATCCAATGGGTTCTTCGTAGATGTTTGATGAATAGATATCTTCTTCGCTGATCAACCCCAGAAATTCATCATTGTTTACAATGGGCATATGGCTCACCCTGTATTCATCCATCCAGTTCAGGGCTTCAAGGCCGGTATCGGACGTCTTTAAAGGAACAATGGCGGTTGAAAGGAGGTTTCTGGCGATCATTGAGCAAAGATATGTTGATTAACTATAAATTTCAAAAAGCCCGGCAAAGATACACAAGCTGTGGGTCTTAAGGCCAAAAAATAAGGTTGCTTGTATCTTAAATACCTAACTTTGCCATCAGAACAATCATGTATGCACATGACAAACCTGAGTGTAAATATAAACAAAATCGCAACCCTGCGCAATGCCAGGGGCGGTAACAACCCTGATGTGGTTAGGGCTGCCATTGATATCCAACGATTTGGTGCCGACGGGATAACCGTACATCCGCGCCCCGATGAGCGACATATACGCCGTAGTGATGTATTTGAGCTTAAGAAAGTAGTAACCACTGAATTCAATATCGAGGGTTATCCTTCAAAGGAGTTCATTGATATGGTTTTAAGTGTAAAACCAAACCAGGTAACCCTGGTGCCCGACCCACCCCATGCCCTTACATCGAATGCCGGATGGAACACTATTCAAAAGGCAAACTTTCTTAAAGAAGTGCTTCGAGAGTTTAAGGACGCTGGCATCCGCACATCATTATTTGTTGACACCAATGTTGCGATGATATATAAAGCTGCCGAAATTGGGGCTGACAGGGTAGAACTTTATACCGAGCCGTATGCACAACAATATTCCATTGATTGCGAAAAAGCCATCAAATCGTTTATCAAGGCCGCCAATGCGGCACGTGAATCGGGAGTGGGGCTGAATGCCGGCCATGACCTGAGCCTCGAAAATCTACGTTATTTTGCTCAAAACATCCCCGGGTTACTCGAAGTATCAATAGGTCATGCCCTGGTCTGCGATGCTCTTTATTTCGGCCTCGAAAACACTGTGCAAATGTATCTTGAACGCCTGCGGTTTTAATGGTGCTGATTTCAAATGTTCAATTGCCCTGATTGGCTCTTTATCAACTCATCTAATGCCTTTTGTAAATGGAACTCTTCTACAGAAAATACGGATCCGGCCAACCAGTCATAATCCTGCACGGACTTTTCGGCATTTCTGATAATTGGGTAACACATGCCAAGCGCCTGGGTGAGAAATATGAAGTTTTTATTCCCGACCAGCGCAATCATGGCCATTCGCCAAACCTTCCAGAATTCAATTACTTTGCCCTCACCAACGATTTGCTGGAGTTCATGAATCAACATCAGCTTGAAAAAGCTATTTTAATCGGACACTCCATGGGTGGCAAGGTGGCAATGAATTTTGCAATTGAATATCCCCACAGGGTGCAAAAGCTGGTAGTCATTGATATCAGCCCAAGGGCTTACCAATTAAAAAATACGCACCAAAGCATCCTTACGGCAATTAATTCCATCAACCTCAACCGTGTGAATGCCCGCGCTGAAATTGAAGCAATTCTAAAAAATTACATTGCTAACGAAAGGGTCAGGTTATTTGTGCTGAAAAATCTTTACCGAAAAGAAAAGGGCGTGCTCGATTGGCGCATAAACATCAGCAGCATCACGAATAACATTGAGGATATTTCTGCAGGATTGGTATATGAAGGCGTATATCCCGGGCCAACACTTTTTATCAAGGGAGCCGATTCCGACTACATTACCCCGCAGGATGAAACATTAATTCTCGAATATTTTCCAAACGCATTTATCGAAACCATTGAAGGGGCAGGCCACTGGGTGCATGCCGATGCTCCGGGAACACTCTGTAAACTGCTCAGCAGTTTCCTAGGAAGAGCCTGTGAGTTCATGCCTTGACCGAAGTTTTCTTTTTGTGGTCGAATGCCGATAAAACAAAATACAAAGCCAAAACAAAGGGTGAAGCCCCAAAACCTAAAAACAATATCAGAATTATTGCTAAAACAAGAAAAACAATTTTGTATTTGTGAATTCCTAGGTCGAGAGATTTAATTTTAAAACCCATCAAAGGGATATTCGATACCAGCAGCATGCTTAGAAGCAGCGTGAGGCCAATCAACACATAGAAGCTTCCAAGCCAGTTTCCAAATAATGCAACCATGCCTTGCCCCTCAGCGCCTTGCAGTCGAATCAAAGGCAGGGAAACAATAAATAAAGCATTGGCAGGAGTTGACAACCCCCTGAATGAATCGGTTTGCAGCGGATCAATGTTGAATTTTGCCAGCCGTAGGGCAGAGCAAAGCGCAATAAGAAAAGCGGGTAAGGCAGCCGGTTCAAAAAACAATTTTTGCGAAGAAGGAATTAGCATTGTTTCGGCCAGCATAGAATACATAATTGCTGCAGGCGCCAATCCAAAAGAAACCACATCGGCAAGCGAATCGAGTTGCTTGCCCAGATCACTGTATGCACGAAGCAACCGCGCTGCAGTCCCATCCAAAAAATCAAAAACCACAGCAATCATAATCAGCCAGGCTGCATGTGTATATGCACCCTTAAAAGCCATGAAAACAGCAAGGCAGCCGAAAAGTAAATTCAACAAGGTGAGGGTGTTGGGGATGTTTTTGATCAGGAGCTTCATAAGGCTGGAATTATTTAACAAAGCTATCTTTTTCCGAAATAAAATAACTGCTCTTTGGAATTTTAATTTTGCATTGGAAGAAACATGAAACGCATCAAACCATGGGATTAGATCCAAGGTCGAAAGAACCGAAGCTTTTCTAATTTAAGGCAACTCGTGAGTGATTCGCATTGAGTATATCTTTGTCAAAATTTGCATAAATGACTGGAGGCTCAGAATTAACTTATACAGGTATCGTATTAGCCGGAGGGAGATCCAGCCGTATGGGTGTTGATAAGGGTTTAATCGAATGGCAGGGCAAACGCCTGGTGGAGTATTCCCTGCAGGCAATGGTTCCTTTCTGTAGCGAAGTCATAATAAGTACCAACAACGAGGCATATTGTTCTTTTGGCCACAATCTTGTGAAGGATGAATTTAAAGATATTGGCCCTATGGGCGGCTTGCATGCCGGACTGAAAGCAACGCAAACCGATCACAATATCGTTCTTTCGTGCGATATGCCTTTTGTTGATGAAGAAATTATCAGAATGCTCCTCAAACGTAGTACAGGGTTCCAGTCCGTAGTTCCTGTAATTGATGGACAGAGCATACCTGTTTGCGCCTACTACCATAAATCTGCACTTGATTTAATTGAAAAAGAAATTGCCAAAGGCTTATACAAAATGAAACTCCTTCTTCATCAGCTTAAGACAGCAGAACTTGAGATTAAAGATGCTGTTAACCGGGAAAAACTGAGGAATATAAACACATTGGCTGATTTAGAAGGTTTGTGGCAACCATGAACCAGTTGCCTACTTAAAATAATGGTTTAAACTTCTCTTTTTAATCAATATGCTGATTATGGAGGGCAAATAAAATGCTGAAAAAGTGCAATTTGTGGTTTATAGAAAGGATTTATTTTGCTTTTTTAGCTTTTTAGAGTTGAAATAAATTTTTAATTAATATTGCCATTGGTTATCATTATCCAGAAAAGTGTACTTTTGTTGTAATGTAAACAAATAGATATTTCTATACTATAGCCAGGCAAATAAATTCTTCCCATGATAACATCACGCAGGCAATTTATCAGAGTCACCACTTTAGGCGCAGGGGGGCTCGCAATGGCTGGCTCGGCATTCAAATGGACCTCGGCTTCAGCACTGCTGAATAAATTAAGCGGTAACGAAGGCATTCCATTGCGTACGCCCACCTATTGCGAAGTTTGTTTTTGGCAATGTGCCGGATGGGTTTATAAAGATGAAAAAGGAAGCATTCAGAAGATCATAGGAAACGATGAAGATCCGCATTGCAACGGACGATTCTGCCCGCGCGGAACAGGTGGAGTGGGGCAATATCATGATGAAGATAGGTTGAAAACCCCACTGATCAGAACTAATGTGGATGGTGTTGAAACATTTAGAGAAGCAAGTTGGGAAGATGCGTTCGATCTGATTGCAGCTAAGATGAAAAGCATTTCCCAACAGCATGGCCCTGAATGCATTGCTTTATTTACACATGGTTCAGGAGGCGCACATTTCGGACATCTTTTAAAAGTTTTTGGTTCTCAGTCGGTTACAGCCCCATCATATGCACAATGCCGTGGTCCTCGTGAAGCCGCCTTCATATCTACTTTTGGAGATATTATCTACTCTCCTGAGCGTACAGATATACGCGACACACGATGCCTTGTACTGATAGGATCACATATTGGAGAGAATATGCACAACGGGCAAATCCAGGAAATGAGCGATGCCATTGATAAAGGCGCCACTATCATTACTGTTGATCCCCGGTTCTCAACTGCTGCAAGCAAATCGAAATTCTGGCTGCCAATCAAACCATCTACCGATCTGGCTTTGCTGTTGGCCTGGATAAATGTAATTGTCGAAAACGAATGGTATGATAAGGATTATATTCAGAGGTATGCTTATGGATTTGATCAGCTGAAAGCGCATGTCAAAAAATATACCCCCGAATGGGCATATGGAATCACCACCATAGATCCTAATCTGATCCGCAACACTGCCAAAGAAATGCACGATGCCTCCCCGGCAGTAATTGTTCATCCCGGAAGGCATGTTACCTGGTATGGAGATGATACGCAGCGGTTAAGGGCGATTGCGATTTTGAACGCTTTATTGGGTTCCTGGGGACGAAGAGGTGGCTTCTACAAACCTGAACGGGTACATCTACCCGACTTTCCGGTCCCCGACTTTCCGACACCCAAACGGATGCCGCAGAAAGCATATGAAGGAAAATACAGATTAGCCAACGAGGTTGTCAGCAATGGGATATGCGAAGCCACCATCCCTTCACCAGACAGGCCTTTTAATTTTAAGATGTGGATTGTGAACGGCACCAACCTGATGGCCGCTCTACCCGATCAGAAGCAGACGATCGAGGCCATCAACAACCTTGATTTATTGGTTGTGGTTGATACAATGCCTGTTGAAATTACCGGGTATGCTGATGTTATACTACCCGAATGCACCTATCTCGAAAGGTATGATATGATCCGCAAATCACCACATCGCGAACCAAACTTAGCATTACGCATGCCAGCTGTTGAACCTAAATATGACTCAAAACCAGCCGACTGGATGGCCATGCAATTGGCAAAACGTCTCGGCCTTGAAGCTTGGTTTCCGTGGAAAACAATCGAAGAAATGCTTGACTGGCAACTGCAACAGGTTGGTTCATCGCTCGAAGAAATGAAACGCATTGGTGTGAAAAAATTCAAACGCCCCTTTGACGACCTCTATTTTGCGCCTGGTGAGGAAATTACTTTTAATACGACAACAGGAAAGATAGAACTCTATTCGACGGATATGGAAGCCGAAGGATTTGACCCTCTACCGGTTTACACCGCACATGAAGAACCACCCGAAGGCTTCTACCGCCTGATTTATGGCAGGGCACCCATGCACACCTTTAGCCGGACAGCAAACAACCCGAACCTCACAGATTTGATGGATGAAAATACCTTATGGGTGAATCCAAAAGTCGCCAGATTTTGGGATTTAAAAAATGACCAATATGTGAAACTCAAAAACCAGGATGGAAAAGTTTCGACATTCTCGATCAAGGTTCGTATTACTGAACGCATTCGATGGGATAGCGTTTACATGGTTCACGGATTTGGTCATAACAATAAAAAACTAACCAGGGCACACGGCAGGGGAGTGAACGATACAGAGCTGATAACCAATGTTAAAATTGATCCTTTGATGGGAGGTACAGGCATGCGCAGCAATTTTGTGACTTTTATTACCGATTACGCACTGAATGGAAAGGAAGCTGAAGTATGAGATACGCCATGGCTGTGGATACAAAAAAATGTGTTGGCTGCAGCGATTGCGTTGTAGGCTGCCAAACCGAGAATAATGTTCCGATTGGGTATTGTCGCGATTGGGTTGTTGAGGTTATGGATGGAACCTATCCGCAACTTGAGATCGAAATACGCTCGGAGCGGTGCAATCATTGCGAGAATGCGCCATGTGTGAGATGTTGCCCAACCGGAGCCAGCCACTATGCTGAGGGGGGCACGGTTCTGGTTAAAGCCAATAAATGTATAGGATGCGGGGCCTGCATTGTTTCCTGCCCCTATGATGCGAGATTTCCTCATCCGGATGGATACGTGGACAAATGCACATTTTGTCTTGAAAACAGGGTGAAGAAAGGACTAAATCCGGCCTGCGTGAGTGTTTGCCCAACCAAATGTATGTACTTTGGCGATCTGGATGATCTCAACAGCCCAGTATCGAAAGTGCTGAAAAAGAGAAAATCTAAAACCTTGATTCCTGAAGCCGGAACCCACCCGCATTTATATTTCCTAATTTAATGTCAGCAATAAACACCATGTCATGAGAGAAGAAATCATCATCAGTGGGCGCATGAACCCTATGATTGACCCACAGTTGCACATCTGGCACTGGCATATTCCGCTTTATCTCTTTTTGGGAGGATTGGCAGCCGGAATTCTTTTCTTTGCTGCCCTTTATACCATCATGGGCAAGGAAAAAGAATACCCTACTGTCGTTAAGTTAGCCCCATTTATCACACCGTTCCTTTTAATCCTTGGTTTGCTGGCTCTATTTCTTGATCTGAATCATAAGCTTTTTTTCTGGCGACTCTACACCACCATTCGGCTCGAATCACCCATGTCGTGGGGGGCATGGACGTTGATGGTTGTTACACCACTATCGGTAATCTGGTGTGCCCTAAATATCAAAGAAATTTTTCCGAGATGGGATTGGAAATTCAATTTTTTTAAGGATCTGGACAATTTTTTCAGAAAACACATCCTCATCATTTCCTGGATATTACTCATCTTTTCGTTAATCCTTGGAATTTATACAGGAATCCTGTTTTCAGCGTTCAATGCCCGCCCGTTGTGGAATACTTCGATACTTGGGCCACTTTTTCTGACTTCTGGCCTTTCGACTGCTGCAGCAGCAATCGTTTTAATGAGCAAATCGCCTCATGAACGGCATGCATTTGCAAGGATTGACCTTATGCTGATAGGAATAGAAATTTTCCTGATTATTCATATGTTTATGGGATTCCTGGCCAGTACACAAGTGCATATCGAAGCTGCCGGGCTTTTTCTTGGCGGGCCATATACAACACCATTTTGGCTTTTTGTCGTCACACTCGGCCTGGTTTTGCCGGCCCTGCTCGAGGCGTTGGAACTCAGAAAGTATAAAGTACCTTATATAATTGCTCCCATCCTCGTCATCATGGGTGGTATAATTTTCAGGTTTATTATTGCCTATGCAGGGCAGGAGAGCCGTTGGTTATATTAATGCAGCATGTTTATTAAACAAAAAATAAAATCACAGAAATGGATAAAGTAAAAAGGACAAAGTATATGAACCCTTACCTGGCAGGCATCTTACTTGGCCTGGTGGTGCTGGCAGCAAATTTTATTGCCGGCAGGGGTGTGGGTGCAAGCGGTGCCGTGAAAAGCGCCATTGTTGCAGGGGTTGAAACAATTGCCCCAAAACACGCTGAATCATCAAAATTCTACAATTCATTTAGCGAGGCCCATCAGGGTAAACCCCTGAACTCATGGTTGGTATATCAAATGCTAGGGGTCATCGTAGGTGGCTTTGTTTCCGGAGTTGTTTCAAGGCGCCTCACGTGGAAGGTGGAGCATAACCCTCGCATTACCTCCCGAAGGCGACTGATATTTGCCCTGATTGGCGGAGTGTTATTCGGCCTTGGCTCACAGTTCGGGCGAGGCTGCACCAGTGGGGCTGCATTGAGCGGCATGGCAGTTCTTTCGCTCGGAGGATTCATAACCATGGCTGCCATTTTTGGAACAGCCTTCATGCTGGCCTATTTCTTTCGGAAACTCTGGATTTAGTTTAATTGTAAACAATAAAAAAAATATATAATGGGACCATTAATTGCAAACGAAATAATATCCGAAAACACCAATTTGCTATTGGCGTTCTTCATTGGCATTGGATTTGGTTTTGTGCTTGAACAAGCCGGTTTTTCGTCGAGCCGCAAGTTGGCAGGAGTCTTTTATGGCTACGATACCGTAGTTTTAAAAGTATTTTTTACCGGAGCCATTACCGCGATGCTCGGGTTATTGTTATTCAGCCTGTTTGGTTGGATTGACCTAAGCCTGGTATATGTAAATGAAACCTACCTTTGGTCGGCAATTATCGGAGGCGTGATCATGGGAGCAGGCTTTATAACCGGAGGCTTCTGTCCCGGAACCAGTTTTTGCGGAGCAGCCATCGGCAAAATTGATGCATTTATATTTATCATCGGGTTGTTTATCGGCGTCTTTATTTTTGGAGAAACACTACCCTTGACCGAAAAACTTTACCTGGCCAAATACATCGGCGATCCGCGCATCTCGGAATTTTTCAGCGTAAGCGAGGGAATCTTCGCACTAATCGTGATTGTTGCCGCAGTGTTGATGTTTTGGGTGGGCGAATGGGCAGAAAAGAAATTTCCCCGCCAGGAATACTAAAGAATATTGATTTTAAACTTATTGGAATATGAAAAAAATTGAGTTTACACCACGTTTACTGCTTTCGTCAGTCATTCTACTGTTGGGTGTTCTACTTGCGTTCGTGCCAAAAAACACGACTACCCCTTATAAACTCACGGCTGTTCAAATTTTAGAAGAAATTAAAGCCGGCACACAATATCTTGGCCCTGATGAGGTGGCCCAAATGGTTGTCGAAAAAGACCCTTCGCTGCAGTTAATTGATGTTAGGCCTAAGGATGAATTCGAAAAATTCAGCCTTCCCGGGGCAATCAATATCCCGCTCGATAACCTCCTGGCCCTGGAATTTGCCGATGTATTCAATCAAAATGTGATGATGAACGTACTTTATGCAAATGGAAGCACGAAGGCCAACGAAGCGTGGATGCTTTTACGCCAGTTGGGGGTTGACAATATTTATGTGCTCCAGGGTGGGCTAAACTACTGGGCAGAAACCATCATGAACCCACAAGCACCATCCAGCACAAGTTCGGATGATGAATTGGCAAAATACGACTTCAGGCGTGGAGCCAACAATGCGCTTGGAGGGGGTAGCGTCGAAACCTCGCAAAAAACAGGAACCTCAACCGGCTCGGCTCCCAAACCAAAACCTGCAGGGAAAAAGCAAAAGATAGCCGGTGGATGTAGCTAATTTTTGAACCATTCTTATAATCCTTTTCTTTTTTGGGGTGGGTGCAAACACTCGCCAGACAAAATTGTTATTACTATGGCTACAATCTAACCATTTAAGCTATGAGCGAAAAAATTCAATCAATCGGAACGCTTTGGAAAAAAGAAAAGCTCGGAAATTTTGAGTCAGAAATGCTCCTTTCGGAGCTACTTCTCGAAGATAAAGACCCATTGCCAGGCTATTACGACCATTTTCAAATTCCATCGCAAGAAAAAGACCTGGTTCCCAACTGGGTATTTGCTGTTCTGAAGAGTTTTAAAAGTTGCGAAGACGATTATTTTATTCGGGCAACACAAAAAATCAGAAAAAGTTGCGAGGAACCATTCGATGCCGTGGCCGGGCAATTAACCTTAAATAACGAATGGGTGCCATGCATTCGGTTTCAACTCAATGATTCAATGCAACTCCCTGAACTTATAAAGCATTATGAGAAACACCGGATCGAATTTGCAGCCAACCGAAAAGTCAACGATTTTGTCAGCCTGATCAAAATTGTAAAGTACTTCGACCTGAACCCATTGTCTGAAAATATTTATCGCGATAATGATATGGCTGATATGTATTATATCGAAATTCCAAAAGGGATGGATTGGAATACTTTTGAACACATTTCTAAAGAAGTTAAAAACAACATGACCCATAAAGTTTATGATGCGGCAATGGCTTCCGTATATAATAAAAATGGAGTTGTTGATCTGGTTAGAATATATGATCGCCACACAAATCTGGAAGTACTTAAAGAGCTGGGCAATAAATATCGGAAAGAAACTGACCGGCTTCCATAATTATTAATCTGTTTTGAATTTCCCGCCTATTACCCTGAGAGTTTATTGCATACAACCCAATGATTACCGCAAACCAGTTCTCACAGCTATCTTTATTTGAGCGTGCTGCCATCGTCCTTGAACATGGGTGCTCACTAATCGACCGTTGCAATGCAAACTATTTAATAAAGCTATACCAGATCGAAGATTTCTATGTTGAACTTTGGTACAGGCAAAACGGAAATAAAATAGACAAACTGGATGTCGTTGAACTGGAGGAGGTAATTCCGTATTATGAAGGAATTATTGATATCAACGATCTCTATTGTAATTGCTGACCTGGCAAACCCTCCTGATGCAGTCCATTTTGCTTAATTGATATTTCTATACTTTTGCGGCCAGCAAAGAAATATATATGGCCGATCCGAAAATTATTGACATCAATGAATATGACTACCTGCTGCCTGATGAGAGGATAGCCCAATATCCGCTTGCCCAAAGAGATGAATCCAGGTTATTGGTATATAAGGCAGGTTTGATAAGCGAATCCACTTTTAATCACCTGCCACAGCACCTGCCAAACAATGCGATGCTGGTTTTCAATAACTCCAGGGTAATCAGGGCAAGGCTTGTATTCAAAAAACGTTCTGGCGCCCGCATCGAAGTATTCTGTCTTGAACCTGATTTTCCAACCACCGACCTACACCAAGCCTTTGCCTCAAGAACGGAAAGCCATTGGAAGACGTATGTGGGGAATCTAAAAAAATGGAAGCACGAATTACTTGAAATGCAAGTGCCGATTCAGAACACCATTGTGAGTTTATGGGCTCAAAAAACCGGTATCAGGCATGACATCGTGTTTGTAAAATTCACATGGAGCGATACAAGTGTTTGCTTTGGAGAAATCATGGAAGCAGCCGGCCATGTTCCATTGCCTCCATATATTCATCGCTCAGATGACGAGTTGGATAAAGAAAGGTATCAAACCATTTTTGCGACCGAACATGGGTCAGTTGCTGCCCCCACAGCAGGTTTGCATTTCACCACCGGATTGCTTGGCGCACTTGCAAAAAAAAATATTTCACAACAATGGATCACCCTGCATGTAGGTGCCGGAACTTTTAAACCGGTCGGAGAAGGGGGCGTGCGCAATCATGAAATGCACCAGGAATCATATTTCGTGACCCGCGATATGATTGAAGCTATCTGTTCAGATGATTTAACAATCATTCCGGTTGGAACCACCTCCATGCGGACACTCGAAAGCCTCTATTGGGTTGGCGCAAAAATTCTACGCTACGGTGCAAGCGTTGCCCTCAGTACCTCACAATGGGAGCCATATGAAAATAATACTCCTGCGGTGGATAAAAAAGCAGCCCTGCAGGCGTTGCTGAATTTGTTGGATTTTGAAAAATCAAATACCCTCCACTGCACAACCAGTTTGCTCATTGCGCCCGGATACAAATTTCGTATCTGCAACGGACTAATTACGAATTTCCACATGCCAAAAAGCACACTATTGTTATTGGTAGCTGCCCTGGTTGGATCCGACTGGAAAAAAGCTTATCAATTCGCCCTCGATCATCAGTTCCGATTTCTGAGCTATGGCGATGCCTGCCTTTTCTTAAACCCTGCCGAATGAATACATTTGTTGTCATCATAACCGGCGATCAGGGAAAAGGAAAAACCACCTTCATCCGTCAGCTGGCCAGTTTAATCAGAGAGGCAGGCATGCCGGCTGCAGGTTTCTGTGCACCTGGGTATTGGGAAAACAATGAAAGAACCGGATTCGATTTATTGGAGATCAACGGCGCAAAACAACTTTGCCTCTGTAATACCAAAGAAGAAGAAGGGGATGTACCCTTTCGAAGGTATTATTTTAAGCCACAGGCGCTAATTTATGGCACACAGCTTCTTGTTGAAGCCGCAAATTCGCAGTCCATTGTAGTGATTGATGAAGTTGGTTTATTAGAACTGGAGGGAAACGGATGGGCTGAAGTCCTGGATATTCTCTCTAAAAATCCACCCAAAGGAATCCTGCTATCGGTGCGAACAAATCATGTCGAAAAGGTTATTAAAAAATGGAAAATGGATTGTGTTAGTATTTTTGATATAACTGCCCACGCTCCGAAAGAGGTATTGAATTGGATTAAAACACTTTATTTTGATGGTCAACGATAGCACAAGAATAAAAGCCGAAGTGTTGAGCACCCTGTGGCTAAAGGCTGCCGTTGCAGGCGGGTTGTGGGCGGCAGTAGAAATCATTATCGGTAGTTTTTTGCATAATATGCGTGTGCCTTTTGCAGGAGGGGTGTTGGCTTCAATCGGTGTGATGCTGATGGTTGCATTCCACAGAATGTGGCCCGAGCGGGGATTGATCTGGAGGGCTGGATTGGTTTGTGCGCTGATGAAGTCCATCTCGCCCAGTGCTAACATTTTGGGGCCTATGGTTGGCATTTTTGCCGAATCATTAGTGCTAAATACAGGAATCGCCATGCTGGGAAAAAGCTTGCCCGCATTGATGATTGCCGGTGGGTTTGCTGTGATGGTAGCTTTTACACAGAAACTCTTCAACATACTGATCATTTACGGGATGAACCTGGTAAAGATTTATCTGAACCTCCTTGATTTTGTTTCGCGCCAACTGGGATATACCGCACCAAATCCCTGGTCGCTGATCATTGTGCTTTTTGCTGTATATTTTGGACTTGGCATCACAGCAGCTTTGATCGGTTTCTTAATAGGAAGAAAAATAAATCCCAACAGTTCAACACTGAAGCCCGACTTAAAACTTGATCAGGAACGGAGGATTGACGCAGTGCTTCCTCATCAGTCATTTTCTCTCACCCTGCTGTTTTTTAACATCCTGATAATTCCGGCAGGGATCTTAATTTTAAACCGAATGCCCACATGGCTTTCGCTTGGGAGTATTACAATTTATATTGGAACTGTTCTGCTTTTATATCCATCCATGCGACGACGGCTATCAAAACCAGTGCTCTGGATACAACTGTTAGTACTTGTACTGCTTTCTGGATTTTTCTTTGAAATCTCATCGGATGAAAGAGCCATCATTTCAGTTAAGGGCCTGATGGCGGGCATAGAAATGTGTTTCAGGGCGCTTTTGATTATTTCTGCATTCACAGCAATATCGCATGAACTGCGCAGCCCGAAAGTGCGTAAGTTCTTGTTTAATAAAGGGTTTATTCATCTCTACCAGGCAGTATCTTTGGCATTTCAGGCCATGCCCGCTATGCTCGAGGCTGCTCCAAAACCCTCAGCATTCTTCAGAAGTCCAATCTCATCTGTTGCCCATATGCTATCAATGGCAAGCGAATGGCAATTTTTAATGGGAAAAGAAAACAAGCGTAATTAGCCCGGTATTTTTAATCGAATGGCTTTTGCTAACTTTGCGATATGAGGAAGCTTCAGGAAAAAAAATCTAAATCTGCAACAGGAGAAATGTCTTTCTGGGCGCATCTCGAAGAGTTGCGGGGCACAATCGTGCGATCTTTGGTTGGCGTTTTACTCATGGCGATTGTTGCCTTTCTGAATCGCGCGATTGTATTCGACAAAATCATGCTTGCCCCCAAAGATTCGGAATTTATTACCAACCAACTACTTTGTCAGCTTGGAAAATGGCTTTCTCTTGATTCGCTTTGCATCGAGGAACTTTCGTTGCAGATTATCAATATTCAGATGTCGGGGCAGTTTATGATGCACTTTTCTGTGAGTTGTGCCGTAGGCCTGGTGCTGGCATTTCCATTTGTCGTATACCAGTTTTGGCATTTCGTGGTGCCGGCCCTCAAACCGCAAGAACGAAAGCATTCCCGAAGGGCAGTTTTTGTAATATCCATTTTGTTTTTTTTGGGGGTAATTTTCAGCTATTTCATCATTGTTCCGCTAACAGTCAACTTTCTTGGAACCTACCAGGTCAGCGGGTCCGTAGCCAATCAAATTTCGCTAAACTCTTATATCAGTACTGTGATTTCGGTAGTTTTGGGTGTGGGTGTAGTGTTTGAATTGCCGGTGGTGGTGTATTTTTTGGCCCGCATTGGCCTGATTACACCCGGTTTTATGAAGCGCAATCGAAAATATATGTTGGTGATCATTCTTACAATTGCGGCCATCATTACCCCGCCTGACATATTCAGTCAGGTTCTTGTGAGTATTCCATTGCTGCTATTATATGAACTCAGCATTTCAATCGCCAAGCGGGTCAACCCCGATCCGGAGGTTAGTGAAGCTATATGAAACTGTAACCTTTTTTGCTGATTCACGTCTAAAATACCAAACCTAATCAGCGTATTAAATTGTCAACAAAACAAAACAATGAAAGAAACAAGGTTATATCGCAGTACCAAGCAACGGGCCATCGGGGGAGTTGCAGGGGGCATCGCCGAATTTTTTGATATTGACCCCGTCATCATTCGAATCCTTTTTATTTTATTACTACTATTCAAAGGAGGGGGACTGTTGATATATATTATCTTATGGATTGCAATTCCGGAACGGCCAATCACAGCCCAAATGTTTACTGATCCGCCACCTTCACCACATTTAGAAGGTTCTCCGGAATGGGAAAGCCCGGTCTATAATCCAATTGCTGATGCCAAAAACCGCCGCAAAAGTGGTAGCCTTCTTGGTGGGGTAATACTTATTTGCATAGGTGTGCTGGCGTTGAGTGCACGTTACATTCCTTACTTATCGTTTCATGATATCTGGCCCACCGTACTTATAGCCGCCGGACTGGTGCTGATCATCACAGCCATAAAGAGAGGGCGGCCCAAGGAACCAATCGAGTGAAGGTAAAATATTATAGTATTCATTTCAAAAAAACCAAATCATGGACTATAAGAAATTTTTTTGGGGTGCCTTTTTAATTCTGATCGGCGGAATAATCGTACTAAGAAATCTCGATATCATTACATTCGAGTGGAGGCATTTATGGCAACTTTGGCCGTTAATCTTTATTTTGTGGGGCATAGCCATGCTCCCTATTCACGGAGGCATTAAACTAATAATTTCAGCTTTAGCGATTGTCGGCGGAGTTTTTCTTGTGAATAAATACGATACCGGCAAGGGAATCATTTTCGAAAGGCCTTTTCGGTTCAGGTATGATAACGACTGGAAGAGAAGCAACAAAGGAGAAGAGGAAAATGAGAAAAAAAGCAGGTTAGAAAACTGGGAAAGCCAACACTTGGTTTTTCCTTATAACGCCGATATACAAAAAGCCACTCTCAAACTCGATGCCGCAGCAGGCGTTTTTAGACTAAAGGATTTTTCGGATGAGAATTTGGTTGATATGATGAAAGAAGGGGATATAGGAAATTATAGCCTGACTGCAATCGAGGAAGGTGACATGCACATTGTGCGCCTTACTTTGAATGATGGAGGCATCATAAGTGGTAAAAGCCTGAAGCACAATGTTGATATTAAGTTGCACAAAAATCCGGTATGGGATTTCAAATTCAACATCGGTGCTGCAAAAGTCGAAATGGATCTCAGCAATTTCAAGGCCAATCTTATTGACATTGACGGGGGCGCATCATCTATCTCGCTTCGCCTTGGCGATAAACAACCTGCTACAAATGTCGAAATTGATGCTGGGGCTAGCTCTGTTACAATTGAAGTTCCCTTCGATGCCGGCTGCCAGGTGAAAGCAAGCAGCATATTATCAGGAAAGTCGCTCAAAAACTTCAAAAAACTTGAGGGCAATCTTTTCGAAACCGAAAACTTCAACACCAGCAACATCAAGATATATATCAGATGTGATGTGGCAGCCTCAAACCTCGAAGTGAAGAGGTATTGATTACATCTTTCTTTCTAAAACGAAAGCCGGCTTTCATACTCCAAAATTTGAAAGCTGGTTTTTTTATTTCTTTCATTATATTTGCACCCTCATTATAACGACAAGCCTCCATTCATGATTTTTTCGTTCAGGAGATGTTGGGCTTTTAAAAGCCTTTTTATAGCCTTGTCGGGTTTACTGTTTCTTGTTCCGGAAAATTTTTCCAGCAGCGCACATCCCCTAAGAGGTAATTTTGGGGAAGATAGCGGAGCACCCAGTGTGAATAGGTTTTTTATGCAAAACCGTGTTCATAAAATTGACTCATTGGTGCAGGCTTATGTTGAACGCGCGCATTTTAACGGAAGCGTTTTGGTAGCTGCCGGAGGAGTGCTCATTTATGAAAGCTCTATTGGTATGGCGAATTATTTCGACAAATCCAAACTCACGAAACAGCATTCATTCCAGTTGGCTTCGGTCAGCAAGCAATTCACCGCAATTGCAATCCTTTTGCTTCACCAGCGCAACATGCTCAGTATAGATGACCCACTCAGCAAATATCTGCCAGAGCTTCCTTATCCGGGAGTTACCATCAGGAACCTGCTCAACCACACCGCCGGCGTACCTGACTATCTGAAACTCATCGAAGATGAATGTACGCTTGAAAAGTTGCCGACCAATGACCACCTGATTAAACTGCTCTCTGATCGAAATCTTCCCTGCTATTTTACCCCAGGAAGGAGGTTCAGCTATTCCAATACCGGTTATGCCATACTTGCTTCTGTGGTTGAAAAAGTGACAGGCGATTCGTTTTCAGGGTTTCTTCGCTCGCAGATTTTTGACCCACTGCAAATGAATTATACTTTCACAAGTGTCGAGAAAATCAATCAGCAGACCTCCGTAGCAACCATAACCTCTGGTCACCGGGGCTTTCGCAATCGCTACACCCTTCCTTTCCCAACCATCCACGACAGAATTCTTGGCGATAAAGGAATTTTTTCCAATGCTGGCGATTTGTTCAAATGGGACCAGGCGCTTTACTCTGAATCGCTCATCAGTGCCAAATTATTGGCCGATGCATTTTCTCCGACCACTTTGGCAAATGGCAAAACTGTTGATTATGGATTTGGATTTCGGCTGGATGAGCGTAGCCCGGAAAAATTGGTTTATCATCATGGCACCTGGCAAGGCTATCGAACCAGTTTTATGCGCTATCTTGCCAATGGCAATACCATTATCATTCTGAACAACACGAATCAGCGCCTCAACCATGAGATAATCGAAAATATAGAACCAATCATTATGGCTCCTTTCGAGCCAAACTCAACACAAATACTAGCCCGGGTAATTGTTGAATCGGGACTGATTCCTTCGCTCAAGACATTTGAAAGGATGAAAGCGGGTGGGCTCATTGTTCGACCCGATATAAGGATTCTTGAAGATGTTGCTTTAGGATTGAGCAAAGAAAGGCATTTCACGCAATCAAACAGGGTGCTTGAATTTTTGGAGATCGTGGACCTGGCTTATACCAACGATCCACTCGATAAACCCATCTGAAAAAGAGATTATCTTCTCAGTTCAAAATTCTTCCCAAGATAAACCCTTCTCACTTGTTCATCTTCGGCCAGTTCTATCGAAGTCCCTGATTTTAGTACTGAACCTTCAAACAGCAGGTAAGCCCTGTCTGTAATGCTGAGCGTTTCGTGGACGTTATGATCTGTGATCAGGATGCCGATGTTCTTTGTCTTTAGTTTCGATACGATATTTTGTATGTCTTCGACAGCTATTGGATCAACTCCGGCAAATGGTTCATCCAATAACATAAATTTTGGGTTTACGGCCAGCGCACGTGCGATTTCGGTTCGCCGCCTTTCGCCACCTGACAATAGAATGCCCTTATTTTTCCGAACATGATTAAGTCCAAATTCCTCAAGCAACGATTCGAGGCGATCATGCTGCTGCTCTTTCGATATTCCTGTGAATTCGAGCACAGCTTTTAGATTGTCTTCAACACTCAGCCGTCTGAATATTGACGCTTCCTGGGATAAGTATCCGATGCCCTGCTGTGCCCGGCGATACATGGGTTCGTTTGTAATGTCCTTGTCTTCAAGAAAAACTTTACCGGCCAATGGTTTAATCAGGCCGACAATGATATAAAATGAAGTGGTTTTGCCAGCTCCGTTCGGGCCCAAAAGGCCTACAATCTCACCTTGATTAACCTCAATGCTTACGTCATTAACAACAGTGCGGTTTCGATACTTTTTTAATATTTTATCTGTCCTAAGAATCATAGCGAATGTTTATCTGCAAAATTAATGCATTAAACATGCTGATTGATAGATTGATTACCACCCAGCTCATCCCAAAATTCTACGGCTCTGCGGGTATGAGGGATCACAATGGTTCCACCAACCAAGTTTCCAATAGCCAGAACTTCAAATAATTCATCCTGCGATATCCCTGCTTCACAACATTTGATCAGGTGATATTTCACGCAATCATCGCAGCGTAAAACGAGCGAGGCAACCAACCCAAGCATTTCTTTGGTTTTCACTGGCAAGGCACCTTCCTGATAGGCATTGGTGTCGATATTATAAATTCGCTTGATTACCAGGTTGTTTGCAGATAAAATCCTATCATTCATCCGCTCCCTGTAGTTGTTGAAATCATCAACCTTGCTGCTCATATGATTTTGTGCTGGCTAAATAATTCCTTCCTTCAAAATATCATGCAAGTGTATCACACCTACATAGGCTCCTTTATCAACGACCAACAACTGGGTGATATTGCTTTGCCTCATCAGGTTGAGGGCATCCGATACCAATGCGTCTTTTTCAATGGTTTTGGGATTGTCCGACATAATATCACTCGCTTTCAATAGATCAATCGGAGTATTCCGATGAAGCATCCGGCGAATATCTCCATCAGTAATAATACCATAAAGTTCGCCTTCTTTCATGACCGCAGTAGCCCCTAAGCGTTTTGTGGTGATCTCAACAATCACCCTGCGCAGATCATCAGAAGCTTGAACTGATGGAACCTCATTATTGAGAAATAAATCCTGTACTTTCAAATACAACTGCTTTCCCAGGGTTCCACCAGGATGATAGCGGGCAAAATCATTGCTGGTAAAACCCCGGCACTCGAGGAGAGCCACAGCCAATGCATCGCCCATTGCCAGCTGGGCAGTGGTACTCGAGGTTGGAGACAAATTATTGGCAGATGCTTCGTTTGGCACAGTAACATTTAGAATGTAATCGGCTTGTTTTGCAAGGTAGCTGTCAATGCAACCAACCATCGCAATCAAAACATTCCCTCCCAATTTGAGCAGGGGAGCCAAAACCTTAATTTCAGGAGTATTTCCACTCTTTGAAAGACAGAGCACAATATCATCTTTTCCGATGGTGCCCAGATCGCCATGAACGGCATCAGCTGCGTGCATAAAAATTGCCGGGGTCCCGGTCGAATTTAATGTAGCAACAATCTTAGAAGCAATGATTGCGCTTTTGCCAATTCCGGTGGCAATCACCCGACCCTTCGCGTGATAAATTAAATCAACAATTTTGACAAAATCATCATTTATTGATTCTATCAACCCCCTTACAGCGTCTGCTTCATTGATTATGGTTTTGATTGCTATATTTTTTATTTCCTCAGGCCTTTTCATAATAAAAATGAAGTTGATTTTGGCATTTGAACCACGCAAAGATACAATTATCCTGTTAAAAAGGTGCTCACATAAGATATTGTAAAACAATCGGTTGAATTTTACAATTATTTATAAAAAGAGTTTATAAATCTGGTTGGCGAAGAAATTAATTAGTTTGAAATTTGCACCCCGATTCGGGAAGGATTATCCAGGAATTTAAAGGCTGACAGGTGACGAAAACCATCTTTCAGGTAAAATTTTAATGAAGCAAAAAAATATTTTGTAAAAAATTTGCAATGTGGCTGTTAAAAAACTATTAAATTTGTATTAAACCAATCGAATAATCGAGAAATATATCTTAAATATTTGATTTATAATGTTTTGCTTTTTTGTCCCGTTCCATCATTTACAAAATTTTAAGCCTCGGGAAAACTAATTTTTCGTTTAGAATGAAGCATTTCAAGGATTATCCATTACATGACTTATTAAAGAAGATTTTTGGCTTCGAATTTTTTAAAGGAAATCAGGAGGCCATAATCAAAAGTTTACTTGATGGCAAAGATACCTTTGTGATTATGCCAACCGGCGGTGGCAAGTCAATGTGTTACCAGTTGCCGGCACTTATGTATGATGGCACAGCAATTATTATATCGCCACTTATTGCCCTGATGAAAAATCAGGTTGACGCAATCCGGAACTTTGGCGCAGAACAGGGGATAGCCCATGTACTCAATTCATCCCTGACGAAAGTTGAAATTGCCCAGGTGCGACAAGACTTGATATCTCAAAAGACAAAACTATTATATGTTGCTCCTGAATCACTTACCAAAGAAGAAAACATTAGATTCTTCCAGGATATTGACATTTCTTTCTATGCCATTGACGAAGCACACTGTATTTCTGAGTGGGGGCACGATTTCAGACCTGAATATCGGAGGTTGCGTCCAATAATTGAAGCAATTGGGAAAAAAGTACCAATTATTGCACTGACCGCAACCGCCACACCCAAGGTGCAGCAAGACATCCAGAAAAATCTTAACATGCTGGATGCAAATATCTTCAAATCGTCTTTTGATCGGCCCAACCTTTATTACGAGGTCAGAGCTAAAAACGAAGATGTTACGAAAGAAGTGATAAAATACATAAAAGCCAACACCGGAAAATCAGGAATCGTCTATTGTCTCAGCAGGAAGAAAGTTGAGGAACTTGCCGAAAATCTTCAGGTGAATGGAATCAAAGCCCTCCCATATCACGCAGGACTTGATTCAACAACCCGCGTGATCAACCAGGATAAATTCCTGATGGAAGAAGTGGATATTATCGTTGCCACCATTGCTTTTGGTATGGGCATTGATAAACCTGACGTGCGTTTTGTGATACACTATGATATTCCGAAGAGCCTCGAAGGCTATTACCAGGAAACTGGCCGTGCGGGCCGCGATGATGGTGAGGGCAATTGCGTTGCGTTCTATCACTATGATGACATACAGAAATTGGAGAAATTTCTCAAAAGCAAACCAGTAGCAGAGCAGGAAATTGCAACCCAGCTGTTGCTCGAAACTGTGGCCTATGCAGAGTCATCGGTATGCCGCCGCAAACAACTTCTGCACTATTTCGGCGAAATATACAAACACGAGAGCTGCCAGAACTGCGATAACTGCCTTCATCCGAAAACCAAATTCGAAGGGAAAGAATATGTTTTACTTGCACTTGAAGCAATCCTGGCAGTTAAACAAATTTTCAAGGCAAAGCACATTATCAATATTCTTACAGGGAAAAATTCGGCCACCCTCAAACAATTCAAGCACAACAAATTGGATGTGTTTGGCAAGGGAATGGAGAAAGATGAAAAGTTCTGGAACGCCGTGATTCGCCAAATGCTGATCGAGCGATTGCTGATCAAGGACATAGACAATTATGGCCTGCTGAAAATTAGTCCCGAAGGCATGAAATTCCTGAAGAAGCCTGCTTCAATCATGCTTACGATGGATCATGATTATGACAGCGTTGAAGAGGATGATTTCTTTGCAGGTGGCGGGGTTAAAACAAGCACCACCGACAAAACACTTTTTGCGCTGCTTAAAGACCTGCGTAAGGACATTTCGCGTAAGGAAGGATTGCCCCCGTTTGTGATTTTTCAAGACCCTTCGCTCGAAGATATGGCCATTCAATACCCAATCACATTCGATGAGTTGAAGCACATTACCGGAGTGGGGGTTGGCAAAGCCCAAAAATATGGCAAGCCTTTTCTTGCTCTGATCGCGCAATATGTTGAAGAAAATGAAATCATCAGGCCACTGGATATGGTCGTTAAATCGGTGATTAATAAAAGTGGTCTGAAAGTCTATATCATTCAGAATATTGATAAAAAAATAGCCCTCGAAGACATAG
>JBBIIP010000021.1:0-52430 GCA_037446395.1 Lentimicrobiaceae bacterium | reverse complement strand
GAAATATACGTAAAAATTTAGAAAATCCTACCAACCATTTTTCAGCACATTGCCACAAAATCTGTAATAAAGCGGCTGCCCTAAAAGGGCAGCCGCTTTATTTGGTGTTCAATATGTCTTTTAACGGTTAAACCAATACGATTCTCTACCTAATTGACAACTAGTTTTTGGGTTGTATGGCCTTTTTCGCTGGAGAGGTTCACGATATATATTCCAGGAGTGTAGGCTGAAACGTCTATCACTCGATGTAGGGTGCCTTGCAAGTTATCTATTTTCTCAAGATATACAGTTTTAGCGTCAATAGTGGAGATCGTAATTCTTACATTTTGTTGCTCTCTGACCGAAAAAGCAAGGTTAAACAAGTCATGGGCTGGGTTTGGTCCAAGGTAAAAGTTTTCAAAGTTTTCAATTTCACTCACCCCAACAGTAGTAGTAGTATATTGAGCAGTGAAACCTTGTGCAGTATTAAAATCATTTGAGGAGAAAATGATCATTACCTGCCCGGTGCTAGAGAAAATTGGCCCCGGTAGTGTGTTGCCTGAGAAGTCTCCAAGTATCGCATTGCCGGGAGTCTGCATCACGCGAACAATGTCAGCACCAGTTTCAGTGTCAAGGGAAGTGAAATTTAAGGTGAGTGTGCTTGCATTTGGAGGCTTTATCCACCAGCGGCATAGGATGCGATTGTTATAATTTTTGCTTCCACTACCGTCACTGAATGTGCCTGAAGGCGCTGTGAGGTTGACAGTACCGCTACAGAAAACAGGCAAGGAGCAGCTGTACTCAGCCAAAAAACCGTTGGCGTTTTCTGAAGCATCCGTATTAAAAGTGATATACATTCTGTTTCCGCTGCTGGTAACAGTTGAAGGCAAGGTTGATCCCGAAAAGGTCCCTAAGACCGGTGCGCTTGCGTTGGAACCATCATAGATAGTTAATATATCATTTGGAGTGGTATTGAATCGCACAAAGCTAAGGGTGATCGTATTTACCGAATCAGCAGGTGCAATTAAATAGCTGCAGGTAGAATTGTTCAGATAATTTTGAACAGGCCCGCTGCCATCTTCCAACGAGCCACGCTGGCCGGTAATAATTTTTGTGCCGGGTGGACAATTATATGGATATACATCGGTGGGTGGAGCAAAATTTATAATTGCTTGTTGTCCCATATTGAAAGGAGGATCATTCCCCGGATTAAGATTCGTAAGTAGAAAAAACCCGTTATATGCACCTCCCCAACCCCAATTTTGGTGAAAGAAGGTATCTTCGGTTCCGTCCTGGAAACCATCTGTTACCCACGCATGCCCTGCACCCGATGACGGGAATCCTGAGTAATATACCGGAAATCCCGAATTATGCTGGCTTTTTAGCAGGTTTTTCCAAACATCATAACTATAGCCTGAGCGATTAACCAACGATGCAGATGACCGATAGCCAAAAAAAGACTTTATCACCGCAGGTACCGATGTGCTCTGTGCCCCCGACCCGCTTGGACTATAACTCATATTTACAGCAATACCGCAATGATATTGAATCAATGCCATTGGAAGAATTGCATCGCCGCTGAATGCATTGATGGAATTTAACATCCCATCAAAGTTATAAAAGGTAGTTCCGAAATTTGCGTACAAAGGACCGTACGATGTATAGTGTGTCTTCTCTCCCTGGCCACGAACAGGATATCGCCAATAGTGCATGATAATAGCCATCGCTGTTGCCACGCAACCTGCATATACTCGCCCGCCAGGCCCTGCAGCATCGACTGGGCAGAGTGCATTGTAAGGATAATCCTGATTCCATTTTGTGGTCAACAGTGGCAAAACCTCCGCCATTACATTTTTCGGTACAGGATTGGTAATTTCTCCGTTCAATAACTGACTCCATTCTTGTTTGATGTCAGGCGAAGCAGTCAGTTCTGAACAAATTGCATAGGCAGCTTCTTCGGCGCGGTAATTGATAAAATCTTTGAAGCAACATGGCTGGTTCGAATTACTGTAGCGGCCCTCATAGGCATAACCGATTACAGGTTTCAGGATATCATCAGCCGAAAGTATTACGAAACCTCCAAGTTCGAAATTTATCACGTAAAATGCCAATACACCACTATGGTAATGTTCAATGATTTCATCAACCTCGGTGCTTGCCATTTTGTGCGATGAAAATGCAAGCTGGCGCCCAGCCATGAAGTGTTGGGCAGCACGTTTGGCATCTGCTCGTTCTACCTTAGCCGAAAAAGCTTTTGGCCCGAGTACTGCCAATAATAGCACAATAAGAAGTACTTGTTTAATACTCATGGGTTTATGTCTATGATTTTGTATAAAAGTGAAGATACAAAAGTAAGTAATTAATACTTAAATAAACCAAATCTGCCTGGTTTTTGTCATCCGAAAAGTGAGCAGCAGTAGATGCAATGGCTATATTTATTAATTTCGCAGGGTGCTTTTCGTGCAAACTCATAGATATGAATATTTTAGTCGAAAACATTCGCGAACTGGTAAATGTTGATGAAGCCCCCAGGCAACTGGTGCGCGGCAAAAAAATGAATATACTTTTCAATCTTTCAGACAGCTACCTTTTTATCAGAGATGGATTTATACAGTCTTTTGGCAAAATGAACGACCTTGCCGATGATCAAAATATTTCAGGCCAACACATTAACATTACCCTCGATGCCACAGGAAAAATGCTATTTCCGTGTTTTTGCGATTCGCACACCCACCTCGTCTTTGCAGGCAGCAGGGAAATAGAATATGTTGACAAGATTAAAGGCCTGACTTATGAAGAAATAGCCAAAAGGGGAGGAGGCATCCTGAATTCAGCCAAACTCTTGCACCAAACAAGTGAGCAACAACTTTTCGATCAGTCGCTTGAGCGCATTCAAGAAATCATAAGCTATGGAACAGGAGCGGTTGAAATAAAAAGCGGATATGGACTGAACACCCAGGATGAAATTAAATTGCTTCGGGTGATACGTAAACTCAAAGAAACTCAGCCTATCACCATCGTTGCAACTTTTCTTGGTGCGCATGCAGTACCGGCCGAATTCAAAACAAGGCAGCAAGAATATGTCGACCTGGTAATCAATGAAATGATTCCAATGATTGCCTCTGAAGGCCTCGCCGATTTTATTGATGTATTCTGTGATCGGGGTTTTTTCACTGTTGAAGAAACTGAGCGCATGCTTATGGCGGGAATAAAATATGGACTTCGCCCTAAGATTCATGCCAACGAACTCGATTTTTCAGGAGGCATTCAGGTTGGAGTCAAATATAATGCCCTCTCAGTTGATCATCTTGAATTCACGGGCAACGAGGAAATTGAACTTTTACTGGCTTCAGAAACCATGCCTACCGCATTACCGGGGGCAAGTTTTTTCCTGGGTATGCCATGGGCACCTGTCAGAAAAATGATAGATGCAGGGTTACCCATTGCCCTGGCTAGTGACTTCAATCCTGGATCTTCTCCTTCGGGCAATATGCAATTGATTCTCTCTATGGGTTGTATCAAGTATCGCATGACGCCGGAAGAAGCAATCAATGCAACCACCCTTAACGGTGCATATGCCATGGGTTTAAGCGAGGAACTTGGAAGTATTTCCATCGGCAAAAAAGCTAATTTGTTTATTACCAAAAAGATACCATCATATGCATACATGCCGTATGCTTACGGAAGTAACAAGGTTGAAACAACAATCCTCAATGGAAAAATTGTTTAGAAAACAGAAGTGACGGGTTGCCATTCATTCAAAAATCGGAATTATTATCAAAAACAATTTTCTACTTATCAAGAATACTAACACACAAATAAAATAATAATCTATGAATCAACTCATTGAATGCGTTCCGAATTTCAGCGAAGGCCGCGACATGACAATCATTAAACAAATCACTGATCAGATACAAGCGGTTGAAGGCGTAAAATTGCTCGATGTGGACCCGGGATCAGCCACGAACCGAACAGTTGTAACCTTTGTTGGAACCCCTGGGTCGGTGATTGAAGCTGCCTTTCGTGCTGCGAAAAAAGCCAGTGAATTAATTGATATGCGTAAGCACAAAGGAGAGCATCCACGGTTTGGTGCCACTGACGTTTGCCCTTTGGTGCCAATTTCTGGCATCACAATGCAAGAAACAGCTGCTTATGCACACAAACTGGCCGAACGCATTGGGAATGAATTGCAGATTCCGGTTTACTGTTATGAAAATGCCGCGTTCACACCCGAACGGAAAAACCTGGCCAACTGCCGTGCAGGAGAATATGAAGGTTTGCCTGAGAAATTGGCAAAACCCGAATGGAAACCCGATTTCGGACCCGCCACCTTCAACGAAAAGTCAGGGGCGATTGCAGTGGGAGCACGCGACTTTTTAGTAGCCTATAACGTAAACCTAAATACCACCTCAACACGCCGGGCAAATGCCATTGCTTTTGATATACGCGAAAAAGGACGTCCTGTGCGCGAAGGCAATCCAATCACAGGAAAAATTAAAACTGATACCCATGGAGAGCCAATATATATTCCGGGCAGCCTCAAAGCATGCAAGGCAATCGGCTGGTTTATTGAAGAATATGGCATTGCACAAATTTCCATCAACCTGACGAATATTTCAATCACTCCGGTTCATATTGCTTTCGAAGAAGCGTGCAAAAAGGCAGCAGACCGCGGAATTCGTGTTACAGGCTCGGAGTTGGTAGGCCTGATTCCGCTAAAAGCAATGATTGATGCCGGGAAATACTTTTTACGAAAACAACAACGATCTGTGGGCGTTTCGGAAGAAGAACTCATCAAAATAGCGGTAAAATCGCTTGGACTGGATGACTTGAAGCCTTTCAAACCCGAAGAAAAAATTATTGAATACATTTTGCGCCAGTCTCAACAAAGATACCTTGTTGACTCTACTTGCAAGGAATTTGCAAACGAAACAGCCTCTGAGTCACCGGCTCCGGGAGGTGGTTCCATTTCAGCCTATGTTGGAGCACTCGGAGTGTCGCTTGGAACCATGGTGGCAAATCTTTCGTCGCACAAAGCCGGATGGGACGAACGCTGGGAACTTTTTTCTGACTGGGCCGAACGAGGACAGATGATAAAGGATGAATTGCTATTTTTAGTTGATGAAGACACCCGGGCTTTCAATAAAATTATGGATGCATTTGCATTGCCAAAAGGAACAACCGAAGAAAAAACTTACCGCCATGACACCATCCAGTCAGCTACACGTCATGCCATTGAGGTTCCATACAAGGTAATGCAGAAGTGCCTTGAATCAATGGAAATATTAAAATCCATGGCAGAGATCGGGAACCCAAATTCGGTTTCAGATGCAGGCGTTGGTGCTTTGTGCGCCCGAACCGCGGTGATGGGTGCCTATTTAAATGTTAAAATTAATGCCGGCGGATTGGATGACAAATCATTTATTGAAGGAGTTCTTTCAGGTGGTGCGAGTATAGAATCACAGGCCGTAGAACTTGAAAAAGAAATCCTAACTATCGTAAACTCAAAAATCAAAACATGATTTTCAAGGATTTCGATGTCTTTAAGTTCAACCTCAATGCCGGATATTTTGACAACCAAAGCAGCCTGCACGGAATTAATCATACCTATAGGGTGATGTGTCACGTACTTCAACTTGGAAACGAACTCAGGTTTGAACGTGAAAAAAGACTTGCGTTTTGCGCTGCATTTATTCACGATATGTCGCGTAAGCACGATGGACTGTGTCATCATCACGGGCAGTGGGCAGCCGAAGAAAAACTGCCGACATTTAAAGAATTTTTTTGCCTGCAAGGAATTAATGCATACGAAATCGAAGAAATCGGAGCCGCCGTAAAAAACCACTCTGAGGGTTTTGAAATACCCAAATCCAACCCTTTCTGGAAAACAACTGCATTGCTGAAGGACGCGGACGCATTGGATAGAATAAGACTAGGCGAAGAAAATTTGAAAACTGAATTTTTACGTTTCTCGATTACAAAAGATTTTATTTCGCGTGCAAACACACTTTTCTATTCGACCGAAAAACTAGAGATTCGCTCATTCAGGCAAATATTTGAACTCTCTGAAGGCATAAACGAGCAATTTAATGAGACGACTGAGGTGTCTAAATTATAGGATAAATGAAACAAGCCCCCTGAAGAACAATATTAGTCTTACGGACTTAATTAATAGGAAAATCTGATAATACCCGATGGATTGCGATTAATTGATTAATTTTATAGTCATGAATCTGAATAGGGTCTTTATTATACTGGTTTGCATCTATCTGGCCTTCGCGGCACTAATAGTTTTTAATCACCCTTTGAAGCCGGATTCTCAAGATGCTTTCTTCGCCTTGACACAATTAAGCGGACCTAAAGCTATCCCAAATGACTGGCTGGCAAAACAAAAGCTTTATCCCCACGGAAAGTTCGATCACGGCCACTATTTGCACGCACTTGCCCAAGCCGAAATGTTGCATCGGAATTCACCGACCCTGAAAACCTCCTGGGAGCCGCTAGGACCCTATAACATTGGCGGAAGAATCACGGATCTAGCCATTCATCCGGGGCAACCGGCAACATGGTTCATAGGAGCTGCATCGGGTGGGATTTTCAAGACTACAAACTCGGGTGCTACCTGGGAAAACGTATTTACACAATCGCCCGTGATTTCAATCGGCGCACTTGCCATTGATCCCAACAATCCAAATGTGTTATACGCAGGCACCGGCGAAGCAAATGCTTCGAGCTACAGCTTCATTGGGAATGGAATTTATAAATCTGCGGATGGAGGCAACACCTGGCAGCACACCGGATTACAAAACGCTGCTTATTTCGGCCGAATCATTGTAGATTACAGCAATAGCCAACGTGTTTATGTTGCTGCTTGTGGCACTCTTTTTTCCAAAAACGAACAGCGAGGCATATTTCGCAGCTCAGACGGGGGAAGCACCTGGACAAGAATATTGTTCGTTTCAGACTCAACTGCAGGTGTAGATATCGTTCAACACCCAACCGAGCCAAGTACACTCTATGCTGCTATGTGGGAACGAATGCGTGGATTGACTTACCGGCGTTCGCACGGCCCTACCTCCGGAATTTTCAAAACCACCGATGGAGGCAATACCTGGTCGCAGCTGAGCAATGGTTTACCAGTGGCATCACAAACGGGCAGAATAGGCATTGCAATTTCAAGGTCAAATCCGGCAGTCTTATATGCATTTGTTGATCGCCTTGTAGGAAGCAGCAACGTTGCAAGTGTGTATCGCAGCAATAATCATGGCGCAAACTGGGTACAAACCAACGATGCGGCCCTGACCAATATGAACCGAAATTTTGGATGGTATTTCGGACAAATCAGGGTTGACCCGAATAACGAAAACCGATTTTGGGTGCTTGGCGTAGAATTGTTTCGCTCCGAAAACGGTGGTAATTCATATACCGAACTGGCCGGGTATGCAAATATTAACACTGTATACGTTGATCAGCATGCAATGTTTATTGATCCAAATACAAATTTTATTGTACTAGGGAACGATGGAGGATTATACACCAGTAATAATCATGGAACTAACTGGTCTAAAATAAACAACCTCCCGCTCACGCAATTTTATGCAATCGAAGTTGACCATCTGAACCCCCAAAGAGTTTATGGTGGGACGCAGGATAACAACACTGTCAGAACCCCTACTGGGGCAACAAATGATTGGCAAAGGATTTTGGGAGGAGATGGATTTTATTGCGCGGTCGATTATACCAATTCAAATATCATCTTTGCGGAATCACAGTGGGGAGGACTGAACCGATCTATGAATGGCGGTAACACTTTCCAGTATATTGGCGGCGCCTTCGATGCACGTACCAATTGGTCATCGCCCTTTGTCATGCATCCCACCGACCCTACAATACTTTATTTTGGAACCTATCGAATCTGGAGAACCACAAATCGTGGAGACAGCTGGACACCCATCAGCAACGACCTGACGCGTAATCTTGCTACTTCAGGATTCAGCACCATCACTACCATTGATATATCTGCACTCAATCCAAACCGAATCATCGCCGGAACCGATGATGGCCGTGTACATTTAACCACAACTGGCGGTGCAACCTGGAGTGATATTTCCGTTGGCCTTCCGTTGCGATGGATTACACGCGTTGCGTTTGATCCTTTTCAGCCCAATACTGTTTACGTTACAGTATCAGGGTTTCGCTGGGATGAACCCCATCCTCATGTTTTTAAATCTGAAAACTCAGGCGGCAACTGGCAATCAATAAGCGGAAATCTACCCCAGTTGCCAGTAAATGCGATAGTGGTTGACCCGGGAAAACAAAACAGAATTTTTGTGGGAACCGATGCCGGAATATTTTATACCGAAAATGGAGGCCAATTCTGGAGTGGACTTTCGAACGGAATTCCAAATGTGCCGGTAACCTCCATGAAAATTCATCACCCGACGCGATCGCTGATAATCGGAACGTATGGGTGCTCAGCCTACAAACTTAACTTGGGAAACCTAACCTCGATTGAAGAGCAGTTGAACACCCCTGGCAGCCGTGGTGTCTTTTTGCGACCGGTTTCGCCGAACCCATTTAAACCCGGAAGGCTAGCGTCAAATATCGAAATCGAATGTTACCTGGCTGAAGATTGCAATGGAAAGTTAGAGGTGCTGAACTTGGCCGGAAAACAAATTATTACACTGCATTCAGGAGGGTTGTCCGGAGGTGTCCATCAATTCAGCTGGAATGGGTTGGGTAGAAGGAATAACAGACTTGAACCTGGTATCTACCTTGTAACTCTCGTTACTAATATAGGGACCGCTCAACAAAAAATAATCCTATTACACTAAGAATGTGTTGTGACTCAGGCATGGAATGTTTTCTGCGAGCAAGCCTGCGTTTGAACATCTCGACAATATACTTCGATCTATAACTAAAGAACACCTACTGACACGGAAACCAGGTCGTCGTAGTTAAAGGGTATTTCGCCGGTGCCTGTCGAACGGCCAGTTTCGTGTTTGAGCAACCAATGTTTGCGCCATAAACCACCACTATACCCAACGAGTTTGTTGGAAGCCCCAACAACACGATGGCAAGGCACTAAAATGGGGATTGGATTTTGTGCAATAGCAGCGGCAACCGCTCTGATTCCTTTTGGAATGCCAAGAATTTCAGAAAATTCAGCATAAGTAAAAGTGCGACCAAAGGGGATGTGGCGAAGTGCTTCCCAGATACTAATCTGGAAATCAGTTCCGAAGAACTTCAACTCAACATCCAATGATTCAGGTTGACGATTAAAATATGATATTAATGCCTCGTTTAGTTTTAAGATGTGTATGTTCTTTCCTTTGATAGCCCTGAACCCCAACCTATGCTCGGTTGCAGAAATTTTCTGCCTTATGCATTGATTATCAATGAACTCAATCAAACTGGTGCCCTCTGTTGTAGCATACGCCAGCAGGGGACCGATGGGTGTGGATATTTGTTCGTACAGGAGCATAGGGCAAATTACGGCCTGTAAAAATAAGAAAGCCATAGACAAAATTTTATCCTGCTTACCGATACTTTTTAAATGTTTTCAACAATTTTTCATCAATTTTTTTAAGACTGATGGCGCAACCTCCACCTTCAACCAAAGGGATTTTTAGGGTTGTGTTTTTTGTGACTCGATATTGATCTATTTTATAGGCCATTGGATTTCTAAGGTAATGTGACGTTGGATCATCTGAATATATGGTTGCTACGTAATTTTGCCCATCATCAAGGAAATCCAAAGGAATCAGTGCCAGGCGATTATTTTCATTTGTAATGGCACCAATATACCATTCATCTTTATTTTTTGCTTTGCGGGCGATTGTAATATATTGCCCGGGCTCTGCTTCGATGTATCGAGATTTGTCCCAATCTACTGCAACATCTTTGATAAACTGAAAGGCATCCATAAAGCGCTCGTAGTTTTCTGGAAGGTCAGCAGCCATTTGTAAGGGACTAAACATGGTAACATACAAAGCCAGTTGCTTTGCAAGGGTTGTATGCACTTGTTCTTTCTTACCCGGAGAAAAATAATCGAGTTTAATCTGAAATATACCTGGCGTATAATCCATTGGGCCACCCATCAACCGTGTAAACGGAAGAATAGTTTCATGGTTTGGAGGGTTGCCCCTGCTCCATCCATTAAATTCATTTCCTCTGGCAGCTTCATTGGCGAGCCAATTGGGCCATGTGCGATGTTGCCCGGTTGGCCGGTGCGACTCATGCATGTTTACCATTATTTTGTAGACGGCTGCTTTCTTAGCAACTCGATGAAAATGCTGTACCATCCATTGCCCGTCATGATGCTCGCCCCTTGGAATAATCCAGCCGACATAACCGGTTTTAACTGCATCATATCCAAAGTGTTTCATAAACCGGAATGCAGTGTCAAGGCGGCGTTCATAGTTGGTCACTGAAGCCGATGTTTCGTGATGCATAATAAGTTTCACCCCCCTTTCTGCTGCATATTTAGTGAGCTTTGAAACATCATAATCAGGATAAGGTGTAACAAAATCAAATACTTCTTCTTTCCATTGTCCAAACCAATCCTCCCAGCCAATATTCCAGCCTTCAACCAATACTCCATCAAAGCCATGTTTTGACGCAAAATCAATGTACTGCATGGTTCGCTCAGTTGTTGCACCATGCTTTCCGTTTGGCTTAATTCTGTTCCAATCGGTTTCAGTAAGTTTTAAATTGAATGAATCAGCATAATTCCAGGATGAAATTCCCACATGCATCTCCCACCAGATTCCCATATATTTTTGAGGCTTTATCCAGCCAACATCCTGGATGGCACAGGGGTCATTCAAGTTCAGAATCATCCGCGAGGCAAGAATCTCAGTCGCTTTATTGCTCGCCAAAATAGTACGCCAGGGTGTTGATGCCGGTGTTTGTAAATAGGCTTTGTTTCCCACCGCATCGGGTACAAGGTGCGCAGATAGCCGATAATTTTGTTTGTCAACCTTCAGTTGTATGACCGGATAACTATTGAGGTTTGCTTCATGAATGTTAATGTAAATTCCATCTGCCGATTTCATCATGAGCGGAGTTTGCACAGCATCGGGTGAAAAAAGAGAACGAGTAGAAATTTCAGTGATTTCCTTTCCCGCACTTGCATCAATTTGGCTCAGAAGGGTTGTATAGTAATAATATTCGTTGCTATCGTAGTCGCCAGGAATCCAAAAGGTCTTGTGATCACCCGAAAGACTGAATTCTGTGAGTTCATTCGATACCAGGAAATGCAGCAGTTGAGGTTGTGCGGGAAACTCATAGCGAAACCCGAGGCCATCATCAAATAGCCTGAACCGGATGATCATCTTTCTTTTGGGTTCAACTGATTGCTGTACGGTAATCGCCAATTCGTGATAATAGTTTCTAATAAATTTTTCTTCACCCCAAACAGGCTCCCAGACTTCTTCCATAGTGTTTGTTGTGAACCCTGCAATAGTCAATCCTTTGTCAAATGTTGGCTGGTCTTTTAATTCAATTCCCAACCTGCTGAGCAGAATAATCGGTTTGTTGTCATATTTGAGCGAGTAGGCCGGAATGCCGCCGGGCATCATCTCAAATTGCATGGTCAGGCGTAGGTTTGGCGAATGTAAGGTTTGGGAATAACTTACCTTTAAAGCATGTAATAACAAAATCAAAAGTAAAAATCTTTTCATGCGATGTTGTATAAAAATCTATTGAATGCGAGATGAGATATTGCTCTAAAGAAATATTACGACATTTCCTTTAACAGGTAATGCACGATAAATAATTTTCGCATCCGCTTCGGAAATAGTAATTCTGATGGTGGGAAAATATGCTGGAACCCGGAACCTGATTACATCTTTTAGCGCATTGGTGGTTTGAGCATACCTGTATTTCAGCAAAAACCAAAAACGGTTGAGGCTGCCTGTGTTTGACTGGTCAATATCTTGCAGAACCACTAACCTGATGCCATTGCTGAAATTCAGTGAATAAAATACCGGAACAATTGTTGAGGAATCAGGGATGATGTCAGTTTGGGCAGCTTCGATTGAATCTCTTGGAGCTTTTTTTACCAGTATGGGCTCTTTGGCGATGGTTGACACGGATTCTGAGATTATGAAAGGTTGCGATAGTAAATTAGCAAGGGCTTGGTGCTCCATTCCACGTATGGCCCGACTGACCTTAAAAGAATTTATCCTGGCGGTATGAACTCTAACCCCAGTGATTTCAAGATTTGCAGAGCTGTCGGCAAGATTTATGCTCAAGCCAATGGAATCATCCTCGGCCATCTTTAGCTTGGCTTTAATATTTGAAATTTGTTTTTGCATCGAAATGAAAGCAGAATCGAAGAATAGGCTGGGGTCTGCAGGAGTTTTGCTTGATATGTTTGAAGCATAAACTTGATTTGCATTCTCGACCCACCGCAAAGAGGCCAGCGCAGAAAGCAAGAAATAATAAATTAAGAAAGAAGCAAAGACGATAGCAACGGAAACGTAGATCCATTTTGGCATATAGCCGGAATCTTTGTCTGAATTTTTCACGGCAAAAATTTAAAAGTTATTTTTTTCATCAATAGATATAAACCCTTGATCCAATTTGCAGTGAGTTGTAGATGAATTCAAGGTCATCGTCGGCCAGCCGGATGCAGCCATGCGTAACCGGCATACCCAGAAACCTTTTGTAGATCGTACCATGAATAAGATAACCATCGCCAAGGCTGAGTGCATAATCGCCGAGAACCCCGGCTTCGTAACGGCTGGGATGATCCCCCGAAGGTACTGGAAGCCCTTCTTCGATAAAGGCCCAATCTGGCCTTCGCCAAACAGGACTTGTAATTTTACCTTGAATCCTATGCCTGCCTTTTGGTGTCTTAAAGGTCCATTCTCTTTCGTCGTGCGATTTCAGTTGTACATAACTCCCCGAGCTGCAAAATCCTTCCCTTACCAATTCTTTATTACTATAGAAGTAGAATAAATTATAAGTGGTGTTGATTACAAGGAAGTTCTGGGTTGGGGTCAGTTGATCATATTTTTTTCTAAGTTGCTGAAGCTCTTTCTCACTGGCCATGAGCACTTTGGTGTGGGAGGGGTCTTCATTCGATTGGGATGAAACTGAGGCTGTTGGGGGCCTCTTTATAAATGATCCGCTGGTTGCAGGGACGAAAAACAAAAAATAACCCGCCACCAGAACCATAAAAGAAATAATTCCAAATGCAATTAAGATTGACTGAAGAACAATTCGGGTCCTTTTATTATCCATCAGCCTACGCCAAACCTTGCGAAACCATTGCTTCAAGTTTTCAATAGAGATGCCCAAGTATTGAATGAAGTTATTCATGATTTTTAACTTAATTATATAATAATGAGGAAATGACGTTATGTTTCTCCTTCACCTAAAAATCAGAAAAACAAATTTATTATTTTTCCGATCAGAAATCTCAATAAATTTTAACGAAAATAACTTTTTATTTTAATTGCGATGAATGCTTTCTATTTTCTAAATATGGTGTTAAGGCTTGCGGCAGAACCAATTATTGTTACGGGGGTTCCAACTTTCACAACTTTATAAATTTTATCCATATCTGAGTTCGTAAGCGCAACACAACCTTCAGTCCAGTCGGCCCCCTTGCCACCGTCTCCGTGAATTTCAATCAATCCGCCGATATGCGATGATTTTGGTAATGCACCGTTCGAAACATTTCTGCGAAATCTTTCCTTGTCATCATCATTCGGATAGTTAATAAGCAATGCCTTATAATATTTTGTTTGCCTGCCTTCTTTCTTTGCCACGATGTTGTATTTTCCTTCAGGTGTAGCAAAATCGCCCCGGTGTTGCTTATCTCCAATCCAGTTTTTTCCAAGTTCTGCATCAAACTCATGAACGAGGCTACCATTTTTGTAGACAAAACATTTTGCAGCAAACTTATCAACAACCACCACGGTAATGCTTTTCTGCCTTGATTCTGCAATAGTTTCAGTCTGCCATTGCTTCCAAAGATTAAAATCCTGGAAATAGTCACGAATAAAATCATGTGCATTTTTGTTTGAACTCTCGATCATTTTCCTGGCTTGCTCAATTTTATCGTATGCAGGCAAGTATAGCATTTTTTTATAGGCCACCTGTGCTTCCGATAGCAATAGTTTTCCCTTTGATATTTTAGTCCTGATTTCGGCTGAAAGCGGAATTCTGGTAAAAACTGTGTTGTATTCTTTGACTAAGCTATCCAGATCGTTGATTTTTTTGACCAACTCTGTCGCTAATGTTGCAGCTTGTGCGTTGCTTTGCAACAAGGCCTTTTTAGCCAGTTCCCCAGATTTATTGGCCCACGTGATAGTTTTTTCGTACTCGCGCAAAATAATAAAGCGCTCATTTTCGCGCTTCCAGGCTGCCATTGCGGAGTCAAAATCACTCAGGGCATCTTCGAATAGTTGTTTAGCATAAATGTGAGCATTGTTTTTCCTTGCTTCAGCGATGTGTTGTCGTGCGATCTCTATTTCAAGATGTGGAGGTTGAGGAATGGACCGTATAAATAAAAACGAAAGAAGGCACAAAACCAGGGTAAGTATTATTATTGCCAACGCTATTTTCCAACCCTTTTTCATTACTTTATATAGATTTAGTATTACCCTCCGAAAACTACAAAATCACGCTTATATTATTCCGGCCAAGTGATTTTAATCAAAAATACTTGGAACTTTCAGGAATTTATGGATGTATAACAAAAAAAACCCCGGCCTAAGTCGGGGTTCTTTTTTGATTATGCAAAAATACGAATTATTATTTTCTACCCTTCACTTTAGCAATTGCATCGGTGAGTTCAGTATTAATTTTAATCACATTTTCTTTTGCAGCTACAATCTTATCTTTTGCTGCCATAAAACTTCCATTGGCAAAAAGGGTGTTAGCTTCGGCAAAAGAACTTTCAATTACAGTAATTTCATTTTTCATTTCATCGAGAACTGCCTTACCTTCTTTTCCTTTTGGAGCTTTCAGCATCAATTCTTTGTTCAGAGCCAACAGGGTATTCAGCTCGGCAATCAGGGTTTCAGTTTCAACTTTCACTTGTTCTTTCATAATACCTGCATTGGCAGCAACCTCTGCGGCTTTTGCAGTAATGGCTTCAAGTTGTAATTTGGCTGGGCCAAATTTCTTAAACAACTTCGAATTTTGTACTTCAATAGCAGCCATAGTGGCAGTAAGTGAATCCTGAAGTGCTGTAAATTCAGCAGGTACGTAAACATCAGCCTCAGCTGTTTTTGCGGCTTCGATGGCAACTTTTGCTGCATCAATCTGTTCCTGTGGAACCTTACCGCAACTTGTCAGAAATGCAACCATAGCGAAGGCTGCAAGACCCATTAAAATTCTGTTTTTCATTTTCTTTTCAATAATTGGTTAATAGTTTAACATTGTTTCTTCTAATGATTTCCGAAAGTTTGGCAGAGTCAATCAAATCTAGTAATCACAAAAAGAGTTCTTTTTTGATACTATTTAGACGATTTTCAACTAAAAAGTAACAATATGATGGAAAATTGTTTTCGTTTTTATAATTTAGCTGTTGATTCTATTAATTGATGACCGAGAACCAATTCGACAGTCTCACTGATGAGCAGCTGGTAGAGAAAATTACCAGTGAAGGATTAAACCATTTGTATAGCATTCTTTATGAAAGATACTATAAAAAGGTATTGGAAAAGTGCAATAGCTTGCTGAGAAATAAAGATTTAGCCGAAGACTTTGCAAAAGACATTTTTTCAAAGGCATTCGAAAAGCTAAGGGGTTTTAAAGGGAACTCATCATTTGGTTCGTGGCTCTATTCCATTACATATAATTATTGTATAGATTATTTGCGGGCGAAAAAGAAGCTCCACTATCCGAATTGGAATATACAGAATGAAATTCCGGAGATCATTGATGAAATCATTGAGGAGGATATGACCGAAATACACCTTACACGCCTTCAAAAACTAATGAACCTGATGCACGCCGAAGAAAGAGCAATGTTGCTGATGAAGTACCAGGACGATTTATCAATTAAAGATATCGCAACTGCCATGAGATTGTCAGAAGGAGCGGTGAAGATGAGGATAAAAAGATCAAAAGCAAGGCTCCTCTATATGTATAGCGATCTTTATGGCGATTACTAGCGCTGTAATCTGTTACTTTTTAAAAATATTGCGTCAACATTATGCAAGCATATAGCACGTGGATTTCTTTAATAAAATATTTCGAACCAGCGGTTCAAACCCTCCAGCCTATGTGAAGGAGTGCTTTAATATGCATTTTTCTCACGCACGAAATGTTGAATGGAATTGTGTAGATGATCTGTGGGAAGCCATTTTTTTCGATGAAGATATTGAAAAAACAGCCAAGATTGATCGAACCGGAAGGCTCGTCGAATACAGAATTAACATTACTCCCGATGACATTCCTCCAATAATCAGTTCAGGTGTTGACGAGCATTATGAAATTATGAACTGTATCGCAGTGTATACCTCTGAAACAACCAAATATGAACTTATTGTCCGCGATAAGGAATTTTCCAGGTTTTTGCTCATGGTTGATTCACTAGGATATAAAATCCGGATGGAAAGATTATAGAACCAATTTAGATACAGGCAGGTATCATTGCCAGAAAAGATCAGAATTTTAATTTCTGACTTATTTGCCTGAGTGTAACAGGCTCAAAATATTTTCCAAACCTTCCTTGTCGGTCAAGTCAAATGCAGCAAGTTTGGTGCTGTCCACGTCGAGCACTCCAATGACTTGTCCTTCAGAGTTTCTCAAGGGAACCACAATCTCGCTGTTTGACAGGCTATCGCACGCAATATGTCCTGGAAATTCATGAACATTTTGTACGATCACGCTCTGGCCCGATTGAATTCCTGCCCAGCAAACACCTGTGTTCTTTGCCAGTAACTGGCAGGCAACAGTTCCCTGATAGGGACCGACAATCAACTCGCCCTCATCGAGAAGGTAAAAGCCTGTCCAATAAAAATAATCAAACTTATGATGAAGTAAAGCCACAATGGTAGACAGCTTTGATAGGTTATTGCCTGGTTTTGCCAGCAATATTTTCAATTGAGCGAATATGCGTTGATAACGAGCTGCTTTTTTGTCTGTTCTCATATAACCGTAGTTTGGCGCTAATTTACATCTTTAAGAAATTGCCCAAAACTTTTTCTGAATTTTTTCAGCTTAGGAGCAATCACGATACTGCAATACGGCTGATTGGGGTTATTTGCGTAGTAATCCTGATGATAGCTTTCGGCAGGATAGAACATTGTATATGGCAATAGTTCAGTTACCAGCGGATTCTTCCATAACGCTGATTTCCCTATTTCTATCATTACTTTTTCGGCAATACCTTTCTGGACTTCATGATGATAAAAAATAACCGAGCGATATTGGGTACCAACATCAGCTCCCTGGCGATTGCGTGTGGTTGGATCATGTATTTGAAAGAAAATCTTCAGGATATCGCCGTAGGAAATGATCTTTGGATCAAAAATTAACTGTATAACTTCTGCATGGCCGCTCATTCCTGAAGAAACTTCGCGGTAGGTTGGGTTTTGTGTTGTGCCACCGCTGTATCCGCTAGTAACCGAAATTATTCCCTTGATATCGAGATAGATGGCTTCAATACACCAAAAGCAACCGCCACCTATGGTTGCAACCTCATGATTTTCAGTTAAATAATCCATTTCTGCATGTTCTTTGAACGATATTTGGCTACAGGATTGCATAGTAAAAAATACAAATGTGGCTAGAGTGATCGCTGGTTTTATCTTATTTAGCATCGCTTTGTTGGCTCAAAATAATCTGCCGGTAGCTCGAATAGTATAAACACAGTCAGGAAACGTTTGTTTCTTCTCAATTGGTTACAGGCAAAATTATTATTGATAATTCATTGACTGGAAGGAACTAATCGGGTTGATCTCTTTCAATTGATATATTTACCTATATTTGGCTATTAGACACCAAAACCGATGAGCAGAAATATTTTGTCAAAATCGTCATTCATAAGAGGCACACAGTGTTATAAATCTCTCTATCTCTATAAAAATCGCTACTTTCTCAGAGATCCGCTTCCCCCCGAACAACTGGCAACATTTAAGCGTGGAACAAATATTGGCATATTGGCACGCCAACTTTTCCCGGGTGGGATTGATTGCTCACCTCCAACGCCTTTTCAGTATTCCCACTCAGTAATGCAAACTACTGCACTCATTGAGAGGAATGCCCCGGTAATCTATGAGGCAGCCTTTAATCATGATAGGGTTTTGATTGCAACAGATATCCTCGTGCAAAGGGACAATCGTTGGCATGCCTATGAGGTCAAGAGTTCTGTTTCGGTCAGCGAAACCTACCTTTTGGATGCCGCACTGCAATATTATGTGATAATTGGTAGTGGCCTCGAAGTAGCGTCATTTTCGATCATTACGATGAATAATAATTATATTAAATCGGGTGATATTGACTTAAACCAACTTTTTAAGATTGAGGATGTAACTGAATATGCCAAGAATAAGCTGGAATATATAAGGAAAGAGATTCAGGAGCAACTGAAAATAGCTCAACTTCCAGGCGCACCGGTCATCGAGCCCGGGTTGCATTGCCACAACCCATATTTCTGTGATTTTTACGGGCATTGTCATAAGAAATTTCCGGCTAACTCGGTTCTAAACTGGCAGTGGTTAAAGATCGAGGAAAGATATGATCTTGTTAGGCGGAAGATGCTTGTGGCAGAAAGTATTCCGGAAACGCATTTTGATGACCCGGTAAAACGAAGAAAATTGCATGCTCATAAACAAAACCAACAAATTATTGATTTCGAAAAGGGTCAGGAGTTATTAGGCCAGCCGGTTTTTCCATTGGTGTTTTGTAAGGCATATTATTCCCACCCGGCAGTTCCGGTTATTGATGGAACTTCACCTTATTCACCTATCCCGATTCAGTCGTCTGTTGCCGAAATGAGCAATGGAATAAATTCTGAATTCAAAATCACACATTACCATTTTGGTTTTTTTGAACCAAAAGAAAAAATATCAGAAATCATTAAGCACATTTTAGATAAGGCAGCAAATACAATCTATATCTATAATGATTTGAATTTGATGCATTTATTTGAAGAGAGCCAGGCTTCCGATTCCAACCCAAAAAAAAACTCAATCATAGACCTTTCAGTACTCATCCTACAAGGGTGCTATTATCACCCTTCCACCAACGGAGAGATTGACCTCATGCAATGGCGAAATGTGTTTCAAAAAGTTCAGCCGGACACTCCTGAGGTTTTTTCGAAGGATAGGTATGCAGCTATAGAACACGCGAACATCACAAATGATGAAACTGATTTTCAATATTATCGGGCGAAGGCTGAGAAATCTGCCGCTTATCATTTGCAAATGATGCAAGCCCTGTTCAAACTATTTCGATAAGTTATCATTCCATCCGGTTCTGCTTTTAAAGCACAATTTCGAAATTAATGCCAGGCCCGAACTGTTAATAAATTTTGCTTTGACATTATATCGAGAGCGCTGCTTTAATTTATACTTTTGAAACATGAATGAATTAAGCAATATCCTGACAGAAAAAACCCGCAAGCGGGCAACCAAACCACTTGCTATACAGAACATTATGGAGCACGGCAAGCTTCCACCACAGGCTCCTGAACTCGAAGAGGCTGTGCTGGGTGCCATCATGCTCGAGAAAGACGCACTGGCAGCTGTAATTGATAAGCTGAAGCCTGAAATTTTCTATCGGGATGTGAATCAGATGATTTACAGGGCAATTCTTGAACTTTTTCGCCGAAGCGAACCGGTAGATATTTTGACTGTGACAAATGAACTAAAATCACAGGGAAAACTGGAAATTGTTGGCGGTGCTTATTTCATTGCTCAACTCACCAACCGGGTATCTTCGGCAGCCAATGTCGAGTATCACGCACACATCATCATTCAAAAGTTTATTCAGCGCGAATTGATACGCATTTCTAGTGAAATAATTACAGATGCATTTGAAGATACATCCGATGTGTTTGATATGCTTGATAAAGCAGAGCAGAATCTTTTTTCGATCAGCGAATCAAATCTTCGGCGTAACGTGCTTGATATGCCAACGCTGATAAAAGAGGCAATAGACAACATTGAGAAGGCAAAAGGCGCCCAAGGCCACCTTAGCGGAGTTCCTTCAGGTTTTTCAATGCTTGATAGTGCTACAGCAGGCTGGCAGAAATCCGATCTCATTATTATTGCCGCCAGGCCAGGGATGGGAAAAACTGCGTTTGTGCTCACAATGGCACGAAATATAGGCGTTGATTACAAAAGACCTATTGCATTCTTTTCACTCGAAATGTCGGCTATCCAGCTTGTAACCAGGTTGATTTCTTCAGAGTCGTTGCTGCCTGCCGAAAAACTAAAAAAAGGTACCCTCGAGAGCCATGAGTGGCAGCAATTGAACAGTAAAATAAAAGACCTTGAGAAAGCCCTCATTTACATTGATGATACCCCGGCATTGACAATTTTTGAGCTACGGGCTAAATGCCGGCGCTTAGTATCACAACATAAAATTCAAATTGCCATTGTTGATTACCTGCAACTGATGTCGGCAGGTGGCGACAATCGCGGAAATCGCGAACAGGAAATCAGCAACATTTCACGATCGCTTAAAAATTTAGCCAAAGAGCTTAATATACCAATTATCGCCATCTCACAACTTAGTCGAGCGGTTGAAACCCGCGGGGGATCGAAAAAGCCTATTTTAAGCGACCTCCGGGAATCAGGGGCCATTGAGCAAGATGCTGACTTGGTCCTGTTTTTATATAGGCCTGAGTATTATAAAATTTTTCAAGACAACGACGGAAATTCAACCAAAGGAATAGCTGAGTTAAGCATCGCCAAACACCGAAACGGCCCATTGAAAGAAATCAAATTGAAGTTTATAGAACAGTTTGCATTATTCTCTGATGAGGAGGATATTACATATACAGGTGAATCTGCCTACAGACTCAATCCGGAGTTTTCCGAAACACCTCATGTTGTTACTTACCCATCGAAACTGAATGATATGGATGAATCATTCGATTCGGATGTCGATCCTGATTATTGATTTGAATTTCAGGCAGTTTAGACCAGATTTGATTTCTAAAAAGTATTTATCATGATAAAATTTATTGATATTCCTACGGAACAAACCACAGCAATCACGGATCTCGTCCTCACCATTCTGGCCATTGCGATGATTGTGAATTTGTACAAAACAGGCAGGAGCCTTGATAAACTGAAAACCAATATTTGGGTCAGGGCATTCGGCTTTCTTGCATTTGCCGCTTTTATGGGTTTTTTGGCGCACGGATTTCAAATGTCGGCACAATTGAACCGAATTTTATGGCAGCCTCTGAATCTTTCACTGGGCTTGGCCATAGCGTTCTTTGTGATTGGTGTGATATACGACTATCGTGGAAACAATACGCCAAGATGGCTCTCACCAACGATCATTGGCATTGCAGTAGCATTTTATCTTTTTACGATCTTAAAGCCGGGTTCTTTTTATGTATTCATCATCTACGAATCCATTGCAATGCTTTTTTCTCTGAGCATCTATATAATACTTGCAGTCAATAAAAAATTAAAAGGTGCCTGGTTGATGGCTGCCGGTATTTTTGTAACCATTATTGCCGCAGCCATTCAGGCATCTGGCGCAGTTTTTATTAACCTTATCTGGCAATTCGATTTCAATGGTATCTTTCACCTGGTTCAGATGGTTGGGCTGGTGCTCCTGTGGCAAGGGTTGCGGGTTGCCCTGCTCGCGCTTCCTGTTAGCAATCAGAAGTGAATTTGCAGTAATATTTAATCTGCCTGATTTTTTGAGTGTGAGTTTAATCATGGTTAAACTATCTTGCCAGCATAAGCGTTATTTACCTAAGATGTAATTATATTCGGAGTATGAAACGATCTGTTTTGACACTGATAATTGCTTTGTTGATTTCAGCGAAAGCGTTTTCTGCCTATATGCTTATTCCGATGGATAATACCCAACGAAATCATTTAAAAGCCTATGGCATTGCCTATTGGGTACTGACAAAAGATACAGAAATAAGCTGGTTACTCAACTATCGTGGAGGCAGTTTTATGTTTCAGTACAATCGAATTTTCGAAAATGAATGCATTATTCGTGATGTTACCTATCAAATGATAGCCGATGTTCAAGCTGCTGCCATAATAAATGAAATTGCAGATCCGCTTGTGAACATGGAAGTGATAAAATTACATAAAGCCCCAAGGATTGCCGTATATACACCACCCATGAGCCAACCATGGGACGATGCGGTAACCCTGGCGCTCACCTATGCCGAGATTCCTTATGATGCCATTTATGACCAGGAAATACTTGACCGGTCATTACCGCTCTACGATTGGTTGCATTTGCACCATGAAGATTTTACCGGACAATACGGTAAATTCTGGTTCGCATACCGAAATGTTGCGTGGTACCAGGAAGAAGTGCGTACGCTCGAAAGTATTGCCAGGCGCAATGGATTTTCTAAGGTTTCGCAATTAAAACTGGCAGTAGCAAAGAAAATTCAAGAATTTGTGGCAGGAGGTGGCTATCTTTTTGCCATGTGCTCTGCACCTGAAAGCTTGGATATTGCACTGGCCGCCGAAGGGGTTGACATTTGCGATGCCATGTTTGATGGAGACCCTATGGATGTAAATGCTCAACAGAAACTTGATTTTAACCGTACGTTTGCATTTACAAATTTTCAAATCGTGACAAATCCTTATGAATATGCCAAATCAAATATTGATGTATCAAAGACCAACAGAAATCAGGTAAACGATTTATTTACGCTTTTCGAATTTTCGGCAAAGTGGGATCAGGTGCCTACCATGCTTTGTCAAAATCATGCTTCAGTTATAAAAGGTTTTATGGGGCAGTCAACAGCGTTCAATAGCAGCGTGGTCAAACCTACTGTTACGATTATGGGTGAGAGCAAGGCAATGGGTGAAGCGCGATACATTCATGGCGCATACGGCAATGGCACTTTTACTTTTTATGGAGGCCATGATCCGGAAGACTACCAGCATTTTGTAGGCGATCCTCCAACGAACCTTAACCTATATCAAAATTCGCCCGGATACAGGTTAATATTAAATAACGTGCTTTTTCCGGCTGCTAAAAAGAAGAAACAAAAAACTTAGAACACTGGTTGTACAACCTGTTTGAGAGAGTTTGGATGCACTTTACTTTAAACTCAAATTCGCTCATACAGGCGAAAACTCATTGAAAATTCGTTTTTTTCGTCCGCGGGGTGGTGTTCTTCTTTGAGCAGCACCCATTCATTGAGGTCAATCGGAGGGAAAAGGGTGTCTCCATTAAAGGCATGGTGAATGAAAGTAAGGTACAACCGTTTAGCCATTGGGAGTGCCTGAATATATATTTCTGCACCGCCGATTACAAAAATCTCCTCTTCCTCCGAACACAAGGCCAAAGCTTGGCTGAACGAATGTGCCACGCTAATATCTTGATGTTTGTAATGCTTTTGCCTTGTTACAACAATAGATTTTCTACCAGGGAGAGGTTTCCCGAATGATTCAAATGTTTTTCTGCCCATAATTAGCGTATGGCCCATTGTGGTTTTCTTAAAAAATCGCATATCGGCGGGGAGATGCCAAACCAGGCGGTTGTCTTTTCCGATTACACCATTTTGTGCAATTGCCGCAATTATAGAAATAATCATCTTATTGAGCTTCAAATAGGTGACACAATAAAAGTATCATTCATACTGCAACTGGTGCTTTAATATGCGGATAAGGATCGTAACCCTCGAGCCTGAAGTCTTCGAACCGGAATGCGAAAAGGTCTTTTATTTCAGGATTTATCCACATGGTTGGCAGCGGCCTGGGAGTGCGTGTGAGTTGCAGCTTGGCTTGCTCGATGTGATTCAGGTATAAATGTGCATCGCCAAATGTGTGAATAAACTCTCCCGGTTCGAGATTTGTTATTTGAGCGATCATCAATGTCAGCAAGGCATAGCTTGCAGTATTGAACGGAACTCCAAGAAAAACATCTGCACTTCTTTGATAGAGTTGGCAGGATAGCTTGCCATTTACCACATAAAATTGAAACAAAACATGGCAGGGAAGCAAAGCCATTTTATTCAATTCGCTCACATTCCATGCACTGACAATGATGCGGCGCGAATCTGGTTTATGCCTGATGAGGTCAATCGCCAGGCTGATCTGATCTCGCGTTTCGTTGCCTGCATTCCAACTGCGCCATTGTTTGCCATAGATCGGGCCTAAATTTCCATCCTTATCGGCCCATTCATTCCAGATCGTAACTCCGTTATCATTCAGGTATTTAACATTTGTATCGCCTGATAAGAACCACAATAATTCGTGAATAATTGATTTAAGATGGAGTTTCTTTGTTGTCAAAGCTGGAAACCCATGGGAGAGATCAAACCGCATTTGGTAGCCGAAAACACTCAATGTGCCCGTTCCTGTTCGATCGCTTTTTTCAGTGCCCGTGGTTAAAATATGGTCAAGCAAATCAAGGTATTGACGCATGGCATACAGGTGTGAGTTTTTTGTTGTTGGCTATCCCAAAATAACACCAATGATTGTTGCTGATAGAAGGGAGGCCATCGTTCCGCCGATTAATGCTTTCATCCCAAATCTTGAGAGCAGAACCCTTTGATTAGGAGCAAGAGAGCCGATTCCTCCGATTTGAATTCCGATCGAAGCAAAGTTAGCGAACCCACACAAAATATAGGTGGCCATGATAATAGACTTGCTTGATACAAAAGCACCGGCTTCTTTCAATTCCGCAAGGCTGACATAGCCAATGAACTCTGTCATAATTACCTTTTCGCCCAAGAGCCTCCCCACCAGAGTGATATCGGGCGTTGAAATTCCGAGCAGCCACATGAGTGGGGCAAATGCATATCCAAGAATAAATTGCAGGGATAGCACTTTATATTGCCCGTTTGTAAACGACATGATTGTTGTGTTTAGTTCAGTCCAACTGCCTATTTTAAGCAGGATAAAGTTGGTCATGGCAATAAAGGCCAGAAAGACCAGTAACATGGCGGCTACATTTACGGCCAGTTTCAGGCCTTCGCTTGTGCCATTCGAAATGGCATCGAGAACATTGCTGCCGATTTTATCTAGCGATATTTCGATGGATTTTTCAATTTTTTCAGTTTGGGGCAAAAGGATTTTTGCAATGATTACTGCTCCTGGCGCTGCCATTACCGAAGCGGTAATCAGGTGTTTGGCAAACAACAATCTTTGCACCGGGTCCGTTCCGCCTAAAAAACTAATATATGCTGCCAGCACACCCCCGGCCATGGTGGCCATACCGCCCATCATAACCAGTAACATTTCGCTTCTATTCATCTTGGGCAAATATGCTTTCACCAAAAGCGGCGATTCGGTTTGACCAAGGAAAATGTTTCCAGCAACTGACAAGCTTTCTGCACCCGACAAGCGCATCGCCTTAATCATCACCCAGGCAAGCGCATGCACTACTTTTTGAATGATGCCCAGATAAAAAAGCAAGCTTGTAAGGGCTGAGAAAAAGATAATTGTAGGGAGCACCTGAAATGCGAAAATAAAACCATAAGACTCCACATTCATTAGGCCTCCGAGAAGAAACTCACTGCCAACTTTAGTGAAATCGAGTACTTTTACAAATAGTTTGCCTACAAACTCGAAGAAAGCCATGATAAATGGCACTTTCAGCACTCCGATGGCCAATGCAACCTGCAGCAGCAAACCGATTCCGACAACCCGCCACGAAATTGCTTTTCGGTTCGAACTGAGCAGATAGGCTAGCAAAAGCAATACAAACAACCCAAGAATCCCCCGCAAGATTGCTATTAAACTAAATCCTGATCCGGTCTCTGCCTGGCTAAGCAATAAAGTTGAACCGCTTTCACTGGCTTCAGTTTGTGAAACTGAGTCCAAAGTATCGTTTGCAATAGAGTCGAGAAAGGAGCTATCGGGTTGCATCTGAGCATAAGTTGACCATGAAGCCGCCAACAGTACCAGCAACATGAAAATTGTTTTGTAGTAGTGTTTCATAATTCAAGAAATAGGAGCTGAATTGGATATGATGCTTTGTGAATTTATTCTTAAGAATAATTTCTTTTCATTTTTTTTATTTCATCACGAATTTGGCTGGCTTTCTCATAATCTTCTTCTTCGATGGCTTTTTGAAGCAAATCCTCAAGGACGGAGAGATTAGCATCTGTGAATTCCTGCATCACGTCAGGGTCACCTTCTGTGGTATCTGAAGTAGATTCTACATTGTCGTCTTCAATGAGGATGCTTGCCTCTGACATGATGTGTTCATAAGTAAATATCTGACAACCAAACCGAAGCGCAAGGGCGATTGCATCAGATGTGCGAGAATCAATCTCTACTTCACGCTTACCGTCGTGGCAAACCAACATTGCATAGAAAACTCCAGCCTGAAACTTGTTAATGACAACCTCACGCAACTCGATGTCAAATGCAAGGGCAAAGCTCTTAAATAGGTCATGGGTAAGCGGCCTTGTTGGTTTGATTTTTTCTATCTCGATGGCGATTGCATGGGCTTCGAAAGTACCTATAATTATAGGTAAACGCCTGTTGCTTCCAACTTCTTCGAGAAGAAGGGCAAACGCACCACTTTGGGTTTGGCTGAGCGTAAGTCCCTTAATATCAAGCAAGATTTTCTTCATGATGGTGCAAACAACAACGACACATTTTTGGATGTGTGGTACAATTTTCAGAAATGTAAAATTATATTTTTAATCATTCGCGAGATTGATTCGTTAAACTTATTTTATCCTCCAGGTAAAATCATTACAAATATTGTGCAGAGAGGTTTTAGGATATATGTTGAAATCCTATTATAAGTGATTGCAACAAAGTGCTCAAAGATCAAAAATACTTTTCTAAATTTGCACCGCTTTACTTTTCGCTCCCAGCATTCTACATGCATGGAGTGCAATATCAATACCGTATGTGTAGTTAATCCATTTTATTACTTTATATTAATCTAAATTATTGCTCTATGAAAATGAAACATCTTGTTCTGTTTATGTTTTTGATGGTCGTCCCTTTTGCTTTGATGGCACAACAATCCGGCGGTGAAGGCGGATTCGACCTGATGTATTTAATTGCGCTTGGCTCAACAGCTGCATTATTATTTGCCTGGTTCCTTGCCAAAAAAGTGTTGAAAAGTAATGCAGGGAATGAGAGGATGCGAGAAATTTCGAAATATATTCAGGAAGGTGCAATGGCTTACCTACGCCAACAATACAAAGTTGTTGGAATCTTTTTTGTTGTACTGTTTCTTCTTCTTGGATTGATCTCCTGGGTATTACCAGGAATTACAGGTGAACGCTGGCTATCTCCTTTTGTTCCGGTTGCTTTCATTACTGGTGGCTTCTTTTCAGGGTTGGCTGGCTATATCGGCATGTGGATTGCTACAAAGGCGAATTGTCGCACAGCACAAGCCGCTACCACTAACCTAAACTCCGGCCTTCGGGTCGCTTTTAATTCAGGCACCGTGATGGGAATGACAGTTGTCGGACTGGGTCTGCTTGACCTGGCCATCTGGTATATTTTGCTTCGCTATGTGTTTGAAGTGCCTGTTTATGAAATACCTCCCATCATGATCACCTTCGGAATGGGTGCCTCTTCGATGGCTCTATTTGCTCGTCTTGGAGGTGGAATCTATACAAAAGCTGCTGATGTGGGCGCTGACTTGGTTGGTAAGGTTGAGGCCGGAATCCCGGAAGATGATCCACGCAATCCTGCAACCATCGCCGATAATGTTGGCGATAATGTTGGCGATGTGGCCGGTATGGGCGCTGACCTCTATGAAAGCTATGTCGGTTCGATTGTTGCAACCATGGCCTTAGGTGCTGTTGGAGCATACGGACTCGGGCAAGAAGCCCAGGTAATCCGTTATATAGAGCTACCAGCTTTGGTTGCGGTAGTAGCTGTTCTAGCATCCATTATTGGTACATTCCTGGTTCGTACGAAAGAAGACGCAACCCAGAAAACCCTGCTCCAGGCATTGCGCACCGGAATCTACTCCAGTACAGCCATGATTGCAGTTGCCTCATTCTTCATTGTATGGGGCTTATTAGGGCTGGAAAAAATAGGGCTGTGGGCCTCGATGATGGTCGGCCTGCTTGCAGGGAACATTATTGGCTATTTTACTGAATACTACACATCCGACAATTATAGTCCAACAAAAAAGTTGGCCGATACTGCTACCACCGGTCCGGCAACAGTGATCATTGGTGGACTTTCTCTTGGGATGAAATCTACTGCTATCCCTGTGGTTACTATAGTTATCGCTACTCTTGGAGCATATTTCTTCGCAGGAGGAGGCATGTTCGGGCTTTATGGTGTTGGGCTGGCTGCCGTGGGTATGCTTAGCACACTTGGCATCACGCTCGCAACGGATGCTTACGGACCGGTGGCCGATAACGCTGGCGGAATTGCTGAAATGGCCCACCTCGATCCAAAAGTCAGACGCCGCACCGATGCCCTTGACTCGCTGGGAAATACAACGGCTGCTACCGGGAAAGGATTTGCAATAGGCAGTGCAGCGCTTACCGCATTGGCATTGCTGGCCGAATATGGACACAAAATTCTAGAAGCCCTCCATCTTGATAAAATCAATGAAGCAGGGTGGATTACGGCATATGGCTCAGCTGAAAAAGTAGGGTATGACTCATTTCTGGTTCTTGAACAAGGCCTCTATGGATTGAGCATTAATATTTTGAACCCAATGGTTCTTATCGGGTTATTTTTGGGTGCGGTGCTACCATTTGTGTTTTCGTCCATGTCAATGGGAGCCGTTGGCCGTGCTGCAAAAGCAATGGTCGAAGAAGTCCGCAGGCAATTCAAAGAAAAACCCGGCATTCTTGAAGGAACAGAAAAACCAGACTATGCCCGTTGTGTCCAGATTAGCACAGTGGGCGCACAACGAGAAATGATCGCTCCTTCGCTTCTTGCTATTATCACTCCGATTGTAGTTGGAATCTTGTTTGGCCCTGCCTCGGTTGTAGCACTACTCGCCGGAACTTTGACCACGGGATTCATTCTGGCAATTATGATGGCCAATTCGGGTGGAGCCTGGGACAATGCAAAGAAATTCATTGAGTCGGGATATCTTGGCGGAAAAGGAAAAGATCCACACAAAGCGGCCGTGGTTGGAGATACAGTTGGCGACCCATTCAAAGATACTTCCGGCCCCAGCATCAATATACTCATCAAACTTATGAGTATGGTAAGCATTGTTTTTGTCGGAACCACAATCGGTTTGAACCGTATGATCGTTGAATTACTTCAGAATCTGTTTGGATTCTGATGACCTGAAAATTGCATAATCTCTTCAAATGATTACGGATAATTTTATTTCACGTCACAACGGCCCAACTGTTGACGAGGCGAAACAAATGCTTCAAGCCATTGGTTCTGATTCATTTGATGAACTTATTCAACAAACCATCCCATCAGCCATTCGTCTCAAAAATGCATTGAAATTACCTCCCGGACTCAATGAATTTGAACTGATTACCCACCTTAAAACCTTAGGTTCTAGAAACAAGGTTTTCAAGTCTATGATTGGGCTTGGTTACTATAATACCATCATGCCAGGGGTTATTCAACGCAATATTCTTGAAAATCCGGGTTGGTATACAAGCTACACTCCTTATCAGGCAGAAATTTCTCAAGGACGACTTGAAGCCCTTCTTATTTATCAGACAATGATCTCTGACCTGACCGGCCTGGCACTTTCAAATGCATCTTTGCTCGATGAAGGCACCGCAGCGGCAGAGGCCATGATTATGCTGCATAATGCCAGATCGAGGGATAAAATCAAAAGCAACGCCAACCAGTTTGTCGTCAGTAAATATGTTTTTCCTCAGACCATGGCTGTTTTGCAAACCCGTGCTGAACCCCTGGGTATAGAAATTGTAGAAGAGGCATGCAGCCACTTCGATTTTTCGGAAAAGGTTTTTGGCATGTTGCTCCAGTTTCCTGATGAGCGAGGCACTGTTCGGGATTATCGGGAGCTTGTTGGCAAAGCCAAAGAAAAAAATGTTGCCGTTGCTATTGCAGCCGACCTTCTAAGCCTCACTTTGCTTACGCCTCCCGGCGAATGGGGAGCTGATGTTGTTGTCGGATCCACTCAGCGCTTTGGGCTACCTATGGGGTTCGGCGGGCCGCATGCTGGGTTCTTTGCTACAAAAGAAGAATACAAACGCTTTATTCCAGGTCGAATTATTGGTGTTTCAGTTGATTCCAAAGGAAACCGCGCCCTGCGGATGGCCTTGCAGACACGCGAACAACATATTAAACGCGAACGAGCCACTTCCAACATCTGTACGGCACAGGCCTTATTGGCAATCTTATCAGGCATGTATGCCGTTTATCATGGACCGAATGGTTTATACAAAATCGCCCGACATATTAATATTCTGACGGCGGTTCTTGCCCAGGAGATTGCAAAATATGGCTATAAACAACTAAATGAACAATTTTTCGATACCCTGAATATCGAACTACCTACCGGTTCTGATGCTCAGGCCATACACGAAAAAGCACAGGAGCACAGAATTAATTTCAGAAAAATTGATGACCGGCATATTGGAATTAGTATTGACGAAATCACAACCTTGGAGGATGTAAATATCGTTCTCAAAATTTTTGCCGAAGCAAATCATAAAAACTGGTCAGAATTTGTTTGCGATCCTGAAGTTTGTGGTTTACTCACAACTTTCGATGCCTCCCTGCAACGTCATAGCAAGTTTCTTAACGATCCGGTTTTTAATCGCTATCACAATGAAACTGAAATGATGAGGTTTCTGAAAAAGCTTGAAAACCGTGACCTTGCGCTCAATCGCACAATGATTCCATTGGGTTCTTGCACAATGAAGCTAAGTGCTGCTTCTGAGATGTTTGCCATGAGCTGGCCTGAGTTTGGCTGCATACATCCCTTTGTTCCACAGGAGCAAGCAGCCGGATATTATGAACTGATTCAACAACTTGAAAAAGACCTTTGCGAGATAACCGGCTTTGCAGCCGTATCATTTCAGCCGAATTCCGGAGCATCGGGCGAGTATGCCGGTCTGCTTGCCATCAGGGCCTATTTAAAGAGCATCGGCCAGGGTAATCGTAATATTTGTTTGATACCTGCCTCGGCTCATGGAACAAATCCTGCCAGCAGCGCAATGGCTGGCATGGAGGTAGTGGTCGTCAAGACTGATTCATTCGGAAATGTTGATGTAGCAGACCTACGCCAAAAAGCTGAACAATACAGCCATGAGCTGGCTGCACTGATGGTTACATATCCGTCTACCCATGGTGTTTTTGAAGAAACCATCCTTGAGGTTATTCAGACCGTACACAATCACGGTGGGCAGGTTTACATGGATGGTGCCAATATGAATGCACAGGTAGGTTTCACCAATCCTGGCCTCCTTGGTGCCGATGTGTGCCATCTCAATCTTCATAAAACCTTTGCCATTCCTCATGGTGGGGGCGGGCCAGGCGTAGGTCCGATTTGTGTTGCAAGCCATCTGGTACCATTTCTTCCGAATCACCCACTTGTGAAAACCGGTGGCGAGAAAAGTAACCTGACAGTGGCTTCGGCCCCCTTTGGCAGTGCCATGGTGCTCACTATTTCGTATGCCTATATAAAACTTCTTGGAGGATGTGGGTTAACCGAAGCTACGAAATACGCAATACTAAATGCTAATTATTTGAAAACCAAATTGGAGGATGATTATAAGATTCTTTACGTCGGCCAACAAGGAAGAATCGCGCACGAAATGATCCTTGATTGTAACATGTTCAGCAAATCGGCTGATATCTCAGTACTTGATATCGCAAAGCGCCTCATGGATTTTGGATTCCATGCACCAACCGTGGCCTTTCCGGTTGCAGGTACTCTCATGGTCGAACCGACCGAAAGCGAACCCTTATCTGAACTTGACCGCTTCATTGATGCCATGAGGATTATCCGACAGGAAATCAGGGATATTGAAGAAGGAAAGACCCAGAAGATAAACAGCCCGCTGGCAAATGCACCGCATACCTGCGCGATGGTTGTTGAAAACGAGTATTCTCTTTCTTATTCTTATTCCCGGGAGACAGCAGCATTTCCAGCGCCTTACCTGAAGCAAGATAAGTACTGGCCACCGGTAACAAGAATTGATGATGCTTTTGGCGATCGGAACCTTGTATGCACATGCCAATTATCTCCTGGAAACTACTCAGCGTAAGATAATTTAAGTGTTTTCATATTGCGGCTGCAGATTCCTGCAGCCGCAATTTTTATGTTATCACCCATTCCTTTCTCACCAAGCAAACCTCTCCTCCAACAGGTTTCCTGTCGAAGCGTTTAACAATTTTTAACAGCCTTAGGTAGGCCCGAACACGATGTGTTGGCTATTTTTGCCAAAAAATAAAATTTTAGCCATGCCAGACATTGATATTAAAGTACTAAATGAACGCATTAGGCAGGAAAGTGCAATAGTTGACTTGATCAACTTTGAAATGCAAAAAGTAATTGTTGGCCAGAAACATATGGTTGAGAGGCTGATGATCGGACTACTCTCCAATGGTCATATCCTGCTCGAGGGAGTTCCAGGGCTTGCCAAAACGTTGGCTATTACATCTTTGGCAAACACCATCAAGGCAAAGTTCAGCCGGATACAATTTACTCCGGATCTCTTGCCCGCCGACTTAATTGGAACCATGATTTATAGCCAGAAGAAAGAGGAGTTTGTAGTTCGCAAGGGCCCTATTTTTGCCAACTTTATCCTTGCCGACGAAATTAATCGTGCCCCAGCCAAGGTTCAGAGTGCATTGCTCGAAGCCATGCAGGAACGCCAAGTGACCATCGGAGACCAGACCTATGCATTGGAAGAACCTTTTCTGGTGCTGGCCACCCAAAACCCCATCGAACAAGAAGGAACATATCCTTTGCCCGAAGCACAGGTTGACAGATTCATGCTCAAAGTGGTGATTTCGTACCCAAGCAAAGAGGAAGAAAAACAAATTCTTCGACAGCGCATCACAAATGAACTTCCAACAAATATGGCCGTGCTTTCGCCGAAAGAGATTATGCATGCCAGAACCCTGGTAAGGGAGGTGTACATTGACGAGAAAATTGAAAACTATATCACTGATATTGTTTTTGCTACACGCTATCCGGCCGAGTATAAATTAGGTAAGTATTCAGGGATGATTAGCTATGGCGCTTCTCCAAGAGCATCTATTTTTATGGCACTCGCTGCAAAATCCTTTGCCTTCATTAAAAGAAGAGGCTATGTAATTCCAGAGGATATCCGGGCAGTAGCACATGATATTTTGAGGCATCGCATCGGATTGACGTACGAAGCCGAAGCCGAAAACATTCAAACAACGGATATCATCAATGATGTGTTGAACACAATCGAAGTACCCTAATCCCATCCGGATGCAGTTTGAGACATCGGACATACTAAAAAAGGTAAGGCAGATAGAGATAAAAACGCGCGGACTGACCAACCAAATCTTTTCCGGGCAGTATCACAGTGCCTTCAAAGGAAAAGGAATGGCTTTCAGTGAGGTCAGAGAATATCACTACGGGGATGATATTCGCTCGATTGACTGGAATGTAACGGCGCGATTCAACCATCCATATGTCAAAGTTTTCGATGAGGAACGTGAGCTAACAGTAATGCTGCTTATCGATGTCAGCGGTTCGAATGAATTCGGAACCCGAAAGCAGTTCAAAGAGGAACTGATGACCGAAATTGCAGCAGTTCTTGCATTTTCAGCGATACAAAACAACGATAGGGTAGGAGTGATCTTTTTCAGCGATATCATCGAAAAATTCATTCCACCCAAAAAAGGAACTACACACATTCTAAGGATTATTCGAGAACTCCTTGATTTTAAACCCCGGAGTCAGCAAACAAATATCTCAGAAGCCTTACGATTTCTGAATAATGCGTTGAAAAAACGCTCCATTGTTTTTTTACTTTCTGATTTTCTGGACCCCAATTTTGAAGAAGCCTTGCGTATATCTTCCCGCAAACACGACTTGGTTGCTCTTCGCATTTATGACATTCGCGAAACTGTGCTTCCAGCTGTGGGACTGGTTGATTTTATAAGTAAAGAAACCAATAGGCCTGTATGGGTTGATGCTTCGAGTCGGGAGGCAAGAAAAGCGTATTCCAAATGGTGGCAAAATACAAACGATTACATCAACAACGCATTCACCAAATCAGGAATTGATGCGGCCCAGATTCAAACTGACCAAAATTATGTCAAGGCGTTGATGTTTTTGTTTCGATCGAGAGAAAGAAGAAGATAATTAGAAAGAAATGATGCTAGAGGAAATGATTTTATGAGGACTTTTTCAAGAAGGTTAGTTCACTTTTACTTGTTTGCGATAGCTTTTTCCACCAATCTATACGCATTTTCAAAGCATATTGAACCCCAGGTTGCAATTGATACAAACGCCATCGCAATCGGTGGGCAAACAAAACTAACACTGCGCCTTGAAATTAATCGAGGCCAACATTTCCTATGGCCTGTGATTGCTGATACGATCGGTTCTTCTATAGAAATCGTAAACCAAACCGGTATTGATTCTATTGTGTCGAAAGATAATTCAAAAATCTTACTTACACAACACATTACAATCACCTCATTCGATACTGGCTATCATGTCATTCCTCCCCTGCTTTTCAAACTGCGTAATTCGAATGATGATCCATGGCAAAATTTTGAGAGCAGTCCGTTGCTGCTCCATGTAAGTGGTGTTGAAGTGGATCCAGATCAGCCGATCAAAGACATTAAGAATCTAATGTCCGCACCTTATACTTTTCTTGAAATAATAAAATGGGTCATACCATTCTTGCTTCTCGGACTTGCAACGTTTGGAATCTGGTATTATATGAAAAAACGGAAGCAAAATAAACCATTGGTGCGACTTCCGAAGAAACCTGCGATTCCACCGCACCGCATTGCATTCGATGAGCTTGAAGATTTGAGAACCAAACGCTTGTGGCAGAATGGAAGGGTGAAAGAATATCATAGTGAGTTAACAGATATTGTTCGAAAATACATTGAAAACCGGTTTCAATTTTTAGCTCTTGAAATGACTACGACAGAGATTCTTGCAAAAGCAGCCCAGATAAATATTGAATCCAAAGCTGCTTCGCTGCTTGAAGATATGTTAGTCCGTGCTGACCTGGTAAAATTTGCTAAAAGCCAACCACTTCCCGATGAGCATGAAAGGAGCTTCAGCGAAGCGCTTGATTTTGTTAAAACAACCATACCCGTTTTGCCCGAAGCGGTTTCGGTTGTTGAACCCGTTTCGGATCCTGTTCAATCGAAAGAGGGAGGCGCAGAATGAGGACTTTTATGGATAATTTGCCTTCAGTCGACTTTGTCAGGCCAGAGTTTTTTTATGCTCTCCTCGCCATCCCGCTGCTGCTGGGATGGTATGTTTATAAACACCAAAGCAGTCGCCCAACAATTCAACTTTCGTCAACAGAACCATTCAGAAGCCTCCGAAAATCATTCAAGCAGTGGTATTATCATGGCTTGATTCTGTTGCGATTGATCGCACTCAGCCTGATTATTCTCGCTCTGGCGCGGCCTCAGTCAAACTTTCGTCGCCAAAATATCTCTGTCGAAGGAATTGATATTATGCTCGCACTCGACATTTCGGGCAGTATGCTTGCCGAGGATTTTAAACCAAACAGGATGGAGGCGGCCAAAGATGTAGCCATTGAATTTATTAAGGGGCGTCCCACTGATCGCATGGGACTCGTTGTATTTAGCGGTGAAAGTTTTACGCAATGCCCTATCACAACCGACCATGCAGTGCTGATAAATCTGTTCAGAGATATTAAAAGTGGAATAATCACGGATGGAACTGCTATCGGAGATGGGTTGGCAAATGCAGTCAACCGGATTAAAGACAGCCAAACCCTGAGCAAAGTAATTATTTTGCTAACCGATGGCATCAACAACATGGGGTCGGTTGATCCCCTTACAGCAGCAGAAATGGCAAAATTGTTCGGAATCAGAATCTATACGATTGGAGTGGGTAGCATGGGTCAGGCACCCTACCCGGTGCAAACGCCATTCGGTAAGCAATACCAGATGGTTGATGTGAAAATTGATGATCAATTGCTTCAGCAAATGGCAACCCTAACCAATGGAAAGTATTACCGTGCAACCAACAATCAAAAATTGAAGGAGATTTATACGGAAATTGATCAATTAGAAAAATCTAAAATTGATGTGACAGAATACAAAAGGCAGGTTGATGAGTTTCGCCCATTGGCCCTAACAGCCCTGATACTGCTTTTATTAGAAGTTTTGTTACGATTTATTGTATTTCGGTCGGTGCCATAATATTCAGAAATATGTTTAGATTCCAGCACATCAACGATCTTCAGTTTTTATGGGTTATTCCCCTGGTTCTGCTTTTATATTTTTTCCTTATAAGAATGAAGAAGGAGAGCCTGCGAAAATTTGGCGATACAGAGATCATTGCCAGGCTTATGCCCAATGTTTCAAGCGGAAAACGTTGGCTCAAGTTATTTTTGCTCCTAACCGGTTTTGCCTCATTGATATTGGGCCTGGCAAACCCTCAAATCGGTTCAAAGCTCGAAAAGGGTGAGCGCAAAGGGGTTGACATTATCATCGCACTCGATGTGTCGAATAGCATGCTTTCAGAAGATATTAAACCCAACAGGCTCGAACAGGCCAGGCAAAGCATCAGCCGGATGATTGACAGGCTTGATAATGATCGCATCGGCATCATTGTGTTTGCCGGAAAAGCCTATCCGATGTTGCCGATTACACACGATCATGTTGCAGCTAAAATGTTTTTATCCAACATCAATACAGATATCGTTCCAACCCAAGGCACCTCCATTGCCGATGCCATTGATCTGGCACTGAAATCTTTTCCTGAAGGTGAATATGGCAAAGCCCTTGTTGTCATAACCGATGGCGAAGACCACGAGGGAGAAGTGATTGATAAAGTGAAAGAAGCAGTTTCGAAGGGAATAGTAATACATGCCATTGGGATGGGATCCCCGCAAGGTTCACCCATACCTCTTTTTGTTGGAGCCAATAAGGTAGGATTCCGTAAATCGAAAGATGGCCAGACCATTATTACAAGATTGAATGAGAGTATTTTGCAACAGATTGCAAATGAGGGACAAGGCATTTATGTTCGCGCTACCAACTCGCAGGCTGGACTACAACGAATTTATGAAGAAATTCAGAAAATGAAAAAAACAGAATTTAACAATCAGGTTTTTTCTGACTATGATAGCCGGTATTATTATTTTCTTATGCTTGCTCTCATATTGCTGGTTGTCGAACAGCTCATCACGGAGCGTAGCAGTCGGTGGTTTAAAAGAATAAAGTTTTTACTTCCGCTATTAATACTTTTTGCACCAAGTATAGTTTTTTCTCAGTCTGAATCTTCACATATTCGAGATGGAAATAGGCTTTATGACAAGGAAAAATATCAAGACTCGGAGATCGCCTACCGAAAGGCGATTGAAAAAAATCAAAGATCCTTGAGGGGAAATTATAACCTTGGCAACAGTTTGTATCGTCAGGAAAATTATGAAGAAGCAGCCAATTCCTATTTGCACGCCTCGGTCCAAAAAGCCGACGATAAATCGCTGGCTAAAACCTATCACAACTTTGGGAATGCCTTGTTAAAATCACAGAAACTACCTGAAAGTATTGATGCCTATAAAAAATCGCTGCGATTAGATCCCACAGACGAGGACACACGCTACAACCTTGCGTATGCAATGAAAATGCTTGAACAGCAGCAAAAGCAGGAGCAAAACAAAGGCGATGACAATAATCAAAAGCAAGATAATAAAGACAATCAGAAGGACGATAAGAAGCAACAGGAAAAACAAGACCAGCAAGATAAGCAACAAAATCAATCTGAACAACAGCCACAAGATGCCCAACAGGCACGCCAGCTTTCAAAACAAGAAGCAGAGCGCATGCTGCAAGCCCTAAAAGATCAGGAACAAAAAACCCTCGAAAAGGTTAAGCAAGATCGGCTGAAAGGACAACGGGTGATTATCTCCAAGGACTGGTAATTGTTTTTATGTAAATTCATGGTCAATAATAATCAGATGAAAATGTAGTTGTATAAATACAAATTTGCTGTGATGTTAAGGGTGTTTTTCATAATTAGTTTCCTGCTTACGGGTGGTGCGTTGATAGCCGATGAACCGGTAGTTTCAGTATCAGCTCCACAACAGGTTTTTGTCGGACAGCAATTCAGTGTTGTTTTCAGCGTCAATGCCGAAGCCGAGGGGTTTACTGCACCCACCTTTCGGGATTTCAATCTGCTTTCGGGACCAAACCAATCAACCAGTTCAAACATCCAATTTATCAACGGACAGGTAAGCCGGTCAACCACAAGTTCTTTCTCATTTATTCTTGTGGCATCCAAGGAAGGTTCTTACATAATACCCGAAGCCCGCGTCAGGGCAGGAGGAAAACAAGTAGCCTCGCAGCCCATCCCGATTAAAGTAATTGCAGCTAACCAGGGAAGCGCTCCTCCGCAGGGCTCGCAACAACAACCACGGCAACAGCAGAGTACCAGCGTTGGCGACAAGGATGTGTTTTTAAGGGTTACTGCAAACAAAACCAACCCCTATCAGGGCGAAGAAATTATTGTCACATATAAAATCTATACACGGGTGCCGATTGCGAATTATACGATAGAACAATCGCCTGCGCATCCAGGATTTTGGGCTGAAGAACTCATTAAAGACCGAAGCAAAGTTACTCAGTACAAGGAGGTTGTTGAAGGTGTAGAGTACACAGTGGCCGAGGTAAGAAAGGTGGCTTTGTTTGCGCAACGATCGGGAAAGCTAAGGGTCGAACCCATGAAAATGGATGTGGTCGCGCAGGTGCTGGTACAACAACGCCGCACCGGCGATCCATTATTTGATAGCTTCTTTAACGATTCGTTTTTTCAATCTGGATATCAGAATGTGCAGAAAACTTTAGTTTCTAATGGAATCAATCTTGAAGTCCAGCAATTACCTATCAACAACAAACCGGCTGGATTTACAGGCGCTGTTGGTGATTTTACATTCAAGGCAACTGTTGATCGCACCGAATTGGCTGCCAATGAAGGGGTCACCCTTAAGATGGTGATTAGCGGGAAAGGCAATTTGCGTTTGATAGAAAAATTAGATCCCGGGTTTCCAGCCTCGTTCGAAACTTTCGATCCAAAATCTAATGACAACATTCAGGCAACACCCTCAGGTGTAAGCGGCACAAAAGTAATTGAATACCTTGCTATTCCCCGATCTTCTGGAAATTATAGCATCAAGCCTATTTCTTTTGTTTATTTCAACCCATCTTCTGCTAAGTTTGTTACTCTAACTTCTCCGGAATTTAACCTTAGAGTCGAACGAGGTACCGGCGCCAACCAGGTTGCAGCATATGATCCTACAGACCAGCAGGCAATACAACATGTTGGCAGTGATATCAGATATATTCGTCAGCTACCTTTCAGCATTACAAAAGCCGGGACCTATTTTTTTAATTCAACTCTCTTCTGGCTGCTGCTTGCATTGCCGATGCTGCTATTTCTTGTTTTTATAATTCTACTCAGGCAATACATTAAACGCAACAGCGACCTTTCAAAAGTTCGTAATCGCAAAGCTACCAGGGTGGCTCAACTGCGCCTCAAGAAAGCTCAAACTTATTTGCGCGACAAAAACGATGAAAAATATTATACCGAACTTTCATTGGCACTTTGGGGATATCTAAGCGATAAATTTAACATCAAACGCTCAGACCTGTCGCTTGAGGCCGTCAAAGAAAGATTGGGAATGCTTCATGTGAATGAAAATATCATCAACGATTTTATTGCCACACTGAATAATTGTGAATTTGCACGATTCGCACCGGGGAGCAAAGATGATGTTATGGAAAACCTTTATCAACAAGCATTGGAACTGATCACAAAAACAGAAAAAGAATTAAAGTAATGTATATAGAAATGAAAACGGGCAGGCTGGCTTTTCTTTTTATGATTTGCTTATTCCTAAAAATTAGTGATACAAAGGCCAATTCTAAGAGCGATCAAATGGCAGCAATTGAAAATGCCAATCACCAATATTCCCAAGGTTTTTTTGATCATGCGCTCGAATTGTACTTTCAAGTGATTGAATCTGAATATGTTTCGCCAGAATTGTATTACAATATCGGCAATACATATTTTAAACTCAACCGCATACCTGAGGCAATACTCTACTACGAAAAGGCCCTCAAACTTTTACCCGGCGATGAAAATATTCAATTCAACCTGCGCATGGCCAACACACGCATCGTTGATCGAATCGAAGTGCTTCCTGAACTATTTTATATGCGTTGGCTGAAAGCACTGCTTTCATTTCGGCCAGCTGATTTTTGGGCGAAGTTATCCATTATATTCATTTTTGGTTTATTTAGCCTGGCCGCCATTGGCCTGGCATCGAAAAACCCATGGATGAGAAAAACAACTTTTTACACTGCCCTGCTAATGGTTTTTCTTTCAATCACAACTTTGCTATTGGCCTACGGATCCTATCAAAATATCACCAGTCAGAAAGATGCAATTATTTTCGAACCGGCAGTAGCCGTGAAAAGTGCACCGGCTGAAGGAAGTACAGATCTTTTTCTCATTCACGAAGGGACCAAAGTACATATTATTGATCAAGTGGGTGAGTGGCAGGAAGTGCGTATTGCCAGCGGCAGCACCGGTTGGGTTCAATCCGGTGTGCTCAGAATCATTTGATTTACAATTTTCGATAATGGCGATCATGAGCCTGACCAAATCAACATGGTTTTAGGTAATTGGGCTTTCGCTATATTCTGAAGATATAAATTCCTTTCAATTTGCTTGATATTTACTGTTAAATATATGTTAATAAATGCATTTTTAATGTAATGGGCAATTGCATATATTATCTTTGGGCCCCACATGCTCAAAATGAATATCTCTATTAGAAGTGCTGGTTTGAGATTATGCCTACCCACCATCCTGCTGTTGGTCATCTCTGCAACTTCAGAAGCGCAGTCCATTGAAAGCGCAATCAGACACCCTGCGTGCATTGCACTCGGTTCAACGACACGCGCTAAGAATTTGATGGCTTTCTCTCCAAACCAATGGACTATTTTATCCGAATCCGAGAACCCATTTTTGGTATTTCTACGGAATGCTGATCAATTGAACGATGAGGTAATTAGTATGAAAGTGAATTTTTCGATTCGAACGGCTATTACAAATACTGGCAGTGCACACGTTTCTGATGAAATTACACGGAAACCACAATTGCCTTGGTTTAGCCTTGATCTTAAGAAACAACAAGCTCGAATTGATTTACTCACCGAGGACTCGAAGCTAAAAGAACTCGAAATTCAACGGCAAAAAATAATTTCACATGCAACTGCCATCACAGGCTTCCTGATTCTTTTGCTGGCTATCGGCTTATACAACCGATATAGATATGTGCGAAAGACAAAACGAATCATTGAGGATGAAATGGCACGTTCAGAAAAACTTTTGTTGAATATTCTGCCGTTCGAAACGGCAAAAGAGCTTAAAGAAAAAGGATATGCATTGCCAAAGTCGTTTGAAAAAGTCTCGATTCTCTTCACCGATTTTGTTGGGTTTACAAGAATTGCTGAAAAACTTACTCCCGAAAAACTTGTGTCTGAGTTGAATAAATATTTTTATGAATTCGATAAGATAATTGATCGAAACGGACTTGAAAAAATAAAAACCATTGGTGATGGCTATATGTGCGCCGGTGGGATACCACTTGACAATTTACATCATGCCTTCGATGCTGTGAAAGCCGGGCTTGAAATTAATAAATATGCCGAAGAATTAAATTTCCAACGACTTAGGAATGGTGAAGACTGCTGGGAACTTAGAATCGGGATTCATACCGGAAAAGTCATTGCGGGCATCATTGGCAAAAACAAGTTTGCTTATGATATTTGGGGCGACACTGTCAATATTGCCTCTTGCATGGAATCAGCAGGCATCCCGGGCAAGGTCAATATTTCTGGCGAAACATATGAACTCATCAAAGACAAGTTCAATTGTACCTATCGCGGAAAAATAATGTCCAAAAACAAGGATGCTATGGATATGTTTATTGTCGAAGGATATGCACAAGAGCCTTCAGCAATACAATATCACACAGACCAGCATTAAACATCATTATGCCAGTCTTGTCCCGCAGTGCCAGAGGCACTCATCAGAAGTTTAAGAAGAAAGCAGAACTTATCCTTTTGGAGAATAATAGCAAACTTTTGGGGCAAATATTTTATCTTCTTTCTTCAGTTTTTTGATGGCGTTGTCAACATCTGCCTTGTCTATTCCGGCTGCTAGTGCAATTTCTCCGGCTTTCATGGGCTTGCCTGCCTCATGAAGGGTTTTCAGTACAACTTCAGTAATTTCCATAATATTTTATTTTTATAAGTGGTGAGATCTAATCCAAAACATGAACAACAAGCCCACTGCGCAGCTTGGGCTCAAACCAGGTAGTTTTAGGGGGCATAATATTTCCGGTATCGGCAATCGCAATCAATTGTTTCATCGAAACAGGGAACAATGCGAAAGCCACTTTCATTTCACCGCTATCCACGCGTTTTTTGAGTTCGCCTAAACCCCTTATTCCTCCTACAAAATCTATTCGGGTGCTGGTTCTCAGATCCTTAATGTCGAGAATTTCATCCAGCACCAGCTTCGAAAGGATGGTTACATCCAATACTCCAATCGGATCATTATCGTCATAAGTTTCAGGTTTTGCACGCAAGGAATACCATTGCCCATCAAGATACATTGAAAAGTTATGGAGCGAAGTGGGTTTATAGAGTTTGCTTCCCTGCGATTCTATTACGAATACTTTCTCGAGTTTTGCAATAAACTCGCTATCGCTCAGCCCATTCAGGTCTTTTACAACCCGATTGTAGTCTATAATTGTGAGTTGATTGTCGGGAAAAAGAACCGCCAGAAAGAAATTATATTCCTCATCTCCCCGATGTGCCGGATTCTTCAAGCGTTTTATGTTCCCAACAAGGGCGGCTGCGGCGGTGCGATGGTGCCCATCGGCAACGTAGAAAGCAGGAACTCTGTCAAACAATTTGCCCAGAAGGTCAATGGTTTTTACGTCATCAACCACCCAAAGGTGGTGTCCTACACCATCAACAGCAACAAAATCATATTCAGGCATTTTTGTAGTAACAACTTTTGCGACAACTTCATCAATTTCCTTGACAGCAGGGTAGGAAAAGAAAACCGGCTCCATGTTGGCATTTGTAATCTCAACATGCTTCATGCGGTCTTCTTCCTTGTCCTTGCGAGTAAGCTCGTGTTTTTTAATGATGTTGTTCAAATAATCGTCAACTGATGCACATCCCACAACACCAAATTGAGTTTTCCCATTCATGGTTTGGGCATAAATGTAATAGTTGTTGGTCTTATCCTGAATGAGATAACCCTTTTCAACAAACAGTTTAAAATTCTCCAGGGCTTTGTCATACACAGGCTGTGAGTGCAGATCGATATCGTAGGGCAGGTCAATCTCAGGTTTGATGATATGAAGAAGAGAGAATTCATTACCGGCAGCTTCTTCGCGTGCTTCGTCTGAGCTCAACACATCATATGGCCTGGATGCCAGGTCTTTTGCGATTCCTTTTGGGGGCCTCAGTGCTTGGAATGGTCTTAGAATAGACATGAAAAGTGATAATTTAATTTATTTAGGTTTACGAATATTAATAGTTTTTTGGGTGAATGGTGATCTTAAAAGCCACCTTAGGGGTCAGTTTGCCCGATTTATCAAAGTTGAAAAAATCAATTCAAAATTGGTTCGATGAGTGAAAATTGTTCATTCTGCTTCGTCACTGATAAAACCGGCAGCCTTCTGCAAGGATCCGATGAGGGCGCCAAGCATTTTGGTCATTTCCATCAACTGTTCGCGAGAGTGGTGTTCATCTGAGTCATTCATGTGGCCTAAGCTGTGCGCAAGGCTTGTATAAACCAGGCAGTCTCTTATTGCACTTTTGGCAAGTTTCAGATAATAAACAAACTGGCTTTTATTGCGTGCCGAACCCTCGGCGATATTAAGTGCTATAGATTGGGCCGTTTGGAAGAACTTGGCAGACAATTGCCCCTGGTCTTTATCCCGAAATGCAAGTGTTGTCTTATGCACCCAAATGATATAATCCAGCGCTTTATGGTATATCCTTAAATCTTCGAACCTGAAAAACGAAATATTCTTTTCCTGATCATAATCGGCATTCATCTTTTTAGTTATTTGCTAGTTTGACAATGGTTTCAGAAGAGTTCATATATGTTTGAAAAGCGATATAATTCTGAAGGATGAAAAAGAAATTACCTTTCCATGATACAGTTTCGCGAAACAATTAATTTACTTTGTAAGTAATATCTCCTTTCTTAAAAAAGTTCACAATTTGATGTGCAGCAGCTAACCCGGCATTGATGTTGGCTTCGGAAGTTTGTGCCCCCATTTTTTTGGGTGTAAAATAGAACCTTCCAGGAAAATTTGTTTCCAATTCGGCTTTGCAGTCGGGTTCAACATCAGAAATGTATCCAAAATCGGCTCGTTCAGCGAACATCTTCTTCAACCCATCTTCATCAATAACTTCTTTGCGGGCGGTATTTACCAATGTAGCACCTTTCGGCATCTTTGAAAGTAAATCAAAATTGACAGATTTTTTTGTTTGGCTATTGGCCGGAATATGCAAGGATAAATACTGGCTACGGCTGTACAACTCCTCAACAGTTTTTATATACTCAACTCCATCGTTCTCAATATTCTCCTGCGAAACGAACGGGTCAAAGGCAATCACTTTCATGCCAAAACCTTTCGCGATACGGGCAACACATTTGCCAACATTTCCATAAGCGTGTATCCCGAGTGTTTTTCCCATCAGCTCAGTGCCTGAGGCACCGTTGAATTGTTTGCGTGCAAAATAAACCATCATTCCAAGTGCAAGCTCAGCCACCGCATTTGAATTTTGACCTGGAGTATTCATTGCAACCACCCCATGTTGTGTTGCAGATGCAAGATCAATGTTATCATACCCGGCTCCTGCACGCACGATGATTTTCAGGTTTTTACCTGCTTCAATGACCTCTTTTGTAGCCAGATCGCTGCGGATGATAACGGCGTCAACTCCGGAAACAGCTTTAACGAAGTCTACTTGATCAGTATATTTTTCGAGAAGGACAAGTTCATAACCTGCCTCTTCCACAATTTTTCTGATGCCCGATACAGCAACAGCAGCAAATGGTTTGTCTGTAGCAACCAATACTTTAATCATAATTTTGAATTAGTTAAATGGTGAAAAAATGATGTTTTCAGGTTTCAAAGATAAGCATTTTTAATAAATCTATCAATTCGCTTCATGTGCTTGTTTATGAGCACTTTAGGGGGTGCGGCCAAAATTCGAACTAAAAAGATACACAAAAATAATGTTCTATTAGTCCGAGCTAAGAATAGCATGGATTCACAAATTGCGGGCTATACATGCAATTCTTCAAACTTGTGCATTGCCTCGATCAGCGCAACAACACTTTCGGTTGGCAGTGCATTATATGTTGAAGCGCGGAAGCCCCCAACTGAACGGTGACCTTTTAATCCGACCATACCCATTGATTGGGCAAAGCTGATGAAATCGGCTTCCTTTTCCTTGTATTGTTCTTTCATAATAAAGCAGATGTTCATCAGCGAGCGGGAATCGCTTTGTGCTGTGCCTACAAACATCTTGCTGTTGTCTATGGCGTCATAAAGCAATTTTGCTTTTGCGAGATTTAGCTTTTCCATTTCTGCCACTCCGCCCAATACCTTAAGCCACTTGAGGGTTTCTTTGAGTGTAAATATAGGAAGGCAGGGAGGGGTATTAAACATTGATCCTTCTTTGATATGAGTGCGGTAGTCGAGCATGGTAGGTATGGTACGATCAACTTTGCCCAACACATCTTCTCGAACGATGACAAAAGTTACACCCGCCGGGCCGACATTCTTTTGAGCGCCACCATAAATCAAGGCATATTTTGATACATCAATTGGGCGACTGAGTATGTCGGACGACATATCTGCGATCAAAGGTATCGGACTATCTATATCGTAACGCAATTCGGTGCCATAAATGGTATTGTTTGTTGTGATGTGGAAATAGTCGGCATCAGCCGGTATGTTAAAATCCTTTGGAACATAGCAAAAATTCTGATCAGCCGATGATGCAACGACACACACTTCGCCGAATAGTTTGGCTTCTTTGATGGCTTTTTTTGCCCAAACCCCGGTTTCGAGATAGGCAGCTTTTTTAACAAAAAGGTTGTAGGGAACCATGCAGAATTGCAGGCTTGCCCCTCCTCCTAAAAACAAAACCTGATATCCATCTGGTATGTTGAGGAGCTCTTTGAAAAGGGCAACAGCTTCGTCAATCACAGCCTGGAAGTCTTTGCTACGATGAGATATTTCCAGAATTGATAGGCCACTGCCATTAAAATCAAGTATTGCTTGCGCGGTGTTTTCGATTGCAATACGCGGCAGAATAGAAGGTCCGGCGTTAAAATTATGTTTTTTCATGCTTTAAAAGGTTTATAGATAAATAAATGAGGAGTTTCGCAAATAGATTTATGAAACAAAGATATGAGTTTTGTGTAAACTTCGACAGGTGCAATAAAATAATCCCAATAACCAAAGCCAGAGGCATTATATCCTTCATGGGAACTCCCAGAATTTGAGGTGTACTTCACTTTTATCGTTTAATTTTGCTGCTTGCGCTTGATTATAAAACGAGCCGACAAGACCTGATGCACCTAAAATCTGAAGTAAAAATCATTGCATTTACTCGCCTTGGAGCGCTTTTAAGGAATTGCCTAACAAGTTCGGGTAACGCAAAACCGAACGATTATTCTAAAAAACATCGTAAAATACTATCTGATGCTGTTGCGAAATCATGCGCTGCCAATCAATGGTTTATTGAAAAGCATGTTTGGTTTGCACTTCATTCCATCGGACTCAGTCTTACAGAAGAAAATATTCGTCATTGGCATTACAGATATAATTCTGAAAATGATACAGATTCAAGCCAGAGAACTGCAGGTGTAGTCATGGCCGGAAATATCCCTGTAGTAGGTTTTCACGATTTTTTTTGTGTTTTAATGGCAAACTATAACTTTCTCGGTAAATTATCGAATGATGATATGTTTCTTCTTCCTGCCATTGCTGAAATATTAATGGAGATTGAGCCATGTTTTGCTCCATATATCCATTTCACTCGAGACGATAAAATTCAGGCAAACGTCATCTTGGCAACAGGCAGCGATAACACGAACAGGTATTTTGAACATCTTTACGGGGCGAAACCACATATTTTCAGAAAAAACCGCCATGGCGTGGCAGTGCTTACAGGAAAAGAAACTGACATCGAACTCAAAGCCCTGGGTGTGGACTTATTTATGCATTTTGGTTTGGGTTGCCGCAATGTTTCACAACTTTTTTTGCCGCAAGGATACGATTTTAATTTACTCAATATTGCCAGCAAGCCATTTCAATACATCACAAAGCATGATGGATATAGTAACAACCTGCGTTATTTTGGAGCATTCTACAACATGATTGACAGGAATGTGAGACAAGGGCCGATGATATTAATACAAAGCAATGAGCTGGCATCTCCTGTTTCGGTATTGAATTTCGAATATTATGATAATCCAGAATCGCTGAATAATCTTCTCAAAATGCACGAGAATAAAATTCAATGCGTGGTTGGGTCACCTGCATTGGAATTCACTACGGTGGATTTTGGCAAGAGCCAGGTGCCGATGTTGGTTGATTTTGCTGATGGTGTGGATACTTTCAGGTTTTTGATGGATCATAGCAGGAAATTAGATTGCGCAAATACAATATCAAGTCTGCCAGATTAAAGAACATAATAAGAAAGCTACCGGTTTGACTGGTAGTTGCTCCGATTTGAATAATAAAGCAAATTTTTAATTTTTGAATTAAAGATTTTTATATATTTGCACCCTCAAAAAATAGAGTACGAATAAGATGAAAAAAGACATTCACCCAAAGGATTACCGTTCGGTTGTATTTAAAGATATGTCGAATGAATATGCATTTTTGACCAAATCAACCGTGCAGACCAAAGAAACCATTGTTTGGGAGGACGGAAAGGAATATCCGCTCGTTAAACTTGAGATTTCGCATACATCACATCCGTTTTATACCGGAAAAATGAAATTGGTTGATACTGCCGGCCGTGTAGATAAATTTCGTTCGAAATACGAAAAACACATTGAAAACCGCAATAAAGCTAAAAATAGCTAATTAAATTGTTCATAACTTTTTTTGAAAAAAGCCCTTTTTACCGAGGGCTTTTTTATCTTTATCGGTTGATGTTGCTGGTAATCATTTAACTTGCAAAAAAGATGAACTACATTCTTTTTGATGATGGCAGGCGTAAAAACCTATTACCTCTAACGTTTATGCGCCCGGTTGCTGATATCCGTTTTGGTATCCTTACCATACGCGATAAGTGGGAAAAGCACCTTAATACAAAAACATCAACACTCACCGAACAATATTTACGGCAGAAATACCCGATCGTTAAAGATGCTAATAATATTCTGATCAATGGCAGTATTTGTCCGAACCCTCAGTTGATCAATGAAATTCATAAACTTGAACCAAACCAGGCGATCATGAAAGACGATTGCCTGATTGCCATGCATCTAACAGAGCATGAGATCGAGAAAACCAGCCACAAGGAATTACAATCAGGCGAAGAATTTTTTACAGATGTTTCATATGTCGAATTGGTGAATAACTACGATGTTTTTCTCAAGAATGATCAGGCAATCAGGGACGACTTCGAACTATTGACAGAGGGTAGGAAATCTGCCAGTGTTCCACCATGCGTTCAGGCAATTTCCCCGGAAAACATTTTTATCGAAAAGGGTGCAATCATCAATCCCTCCTTCCTCAATGCATCAAAAGGGCCTATTTATATAGGCAAGGATACTGAAATTATGGAAGGTGCCATGATACGTGGTCCTTTTGCGCTGTGTGAGGGTGCTATCGTAAAAATGGGAACAAAAATTTATGGCCCTACTACGGTTGGGCCCTATTCACGAGTGGGAGGAGAGGTGAACCAGTCGGTTATTTTCGGCCACTCAAACAAGGCCCATGAAGGTTTTCTCGGTCATTCCGTACTGGCTGAATGGTGCAATATTGGAGCCGACAGCAACACCTCAAACCTTAAAAATACCTATGAATCAGTGAGACTTTGGAACTATCCCGAACAATCCTTTGTTGATACAGGCCTACAGTTTTGTGGCCTCATCATGGGCGACCACTCAAAATGCGGCATCAACACCATGTTCAACACAGGAACTGTCGTTGGCGTAAGTGCCAATATTTTTGGGACCAATTTTCTCCGCAACTTTATTTATTCTTTTGCCTGGGGTGGCACAAATGGTTTTATGACTTATGATATCAATAAAGCAATCAAAGCAGCCGAAGCTGTATATAAAAGAAGGAATCTTGAATTCACTGACATTGATCGCGATATCTTTCACAACGTTTTCAATATCACATTCCAATACAGAAGATTATAGCATTCCAGTTGGCTCGTGAATAAAATTCTTCCTTTAATAAACACAACATCCGGTCAGCCAAACCTGAATTTCTGGCCGAACTTAAATTCTGGCAATAAATTTGATGTTCTACATTTATGCTAAAAGATTCAAGTTTTCTCAAAATAATGAATATCTCCGAGTCCTTCGAGGAAGGATCGGACTATATTCCCCTTTTGTCACGCGAAGATGAGGAGTTGATTTACTCAGAAGCGGTTCCTGATTCGCTACCCATTTTGCCATTAAGAAATACTGTTTTATTTCCCGGAGTGGTCATTCCGCTGACAGTAGGCAGAGATAAATCAATCCGGCTTATAAAAGATTATTATCGGGGCAGTAAGATCATTGGCGTTGTAGCACAAAAAGACCCGCTCGTGGAGGAACCTCTTTTTTCAGATCTTTTCAAGGTTGGTACGCTTGCATATATTATTAAACTATTGCAAATGCCTGATGGCAGCACTACAGCCATCATACAGGGCCGCCGTTGCTTTAAAACCATCGAACTCATTCAGGATGAGCCATATATGAAGGCCCTGGTGCAGCCCTATGAGACAGCACAGAACATAAGTAAAAGTAAACAATTCAAGGCTTTGGTTTCCTCACTCAGAGATCTTTCAATAAAAATCGTTCAGCAGTCTCCTAATCTTCCAACCGATGCCGTGTTTGCAATCCGCAACATCGAAAGCCCATCATTTCTTATAAATTTTATCTCATCAAACCTGAACTCCGATGTTGGAGAAAAACAACAATTACTTGAAACCATTGATATTGAAGAGCGTGCAAGCCGCGTGCTTGGTTTTCTGTCTCGCGAGTTACAGATGCAGGAGCTCAAAAACCAAATACAGAACAGGGTAAAAATTGAGATTGATAAGCAACAACGCGACTATTTGTTGCATCAGCAGCTAAAAACAATCCAGGAAGAACTGGGAGGTGCGCCTAATCAGCAAGAAATGAGCGACCTTCAAAACCGCTCTTTAAAAAAGAAATGGCCTCGTGAGGTGGCCGAGATTTTTAATAATGAATTTGCAAAACTGCAACGCATGAATCCTTCTGCCATGGAATATTCTATGCAGATGAACTACCTTGATATTCTCGTTGACCTTCCATGGGGTGAAACAACTCGCGACATATTTGACTTGAAGCGTGCCGCCCGCATTCTCGACGCCGACCATTATGGCCTTGAGAAAGTCAAGGAAAGAATAATAGAATATATTGCAGTGCTTAAGCTGAAAGGCGATATGAAGTCGCCAATCTTGTGCCTTGTTGGCCCTCCGGGAGTAGGAAAGACCTCTCTTGGTAAATCAATTGCAAGAGCAATTGGCCGAAAATATATCCGAATGTCGTTGGGTGGCTTGCGCGATGAGGCTGAAATCAGAGGCCACCGTAAAACTTATATTGGTGCAATGCCCGGCAGAATCATTCAGAACCTTCGAAAAGCAAAAGTCTCAAACCCGGTATTTGTGCTCGATGAGGTTGATAAGGTTTTGGGAATGAATATAAACGGTGACCCAGCTGCTGCTTTGCTCGAGGTACTTGATCCAGAACAGAACACCACTTTTCATGATAACTACCTTGATGTGGATTATGACCTGTCAAAGATAATGTTCATCGCTACTGCCAACACAATGAGTACGATACACCCAGCCCTGCGCGATCGTATGGAAGTGATTGAGTTGAGTGGTTACCTGATGGAAGAGAAAGTTGAAATTGCTAAGCATCATCTGTTGCCAAAACAACTCAAAGAGCATGGAGTAGCAAAACAAAAAATTTCATTCTCTAAAGCAATAATGAGAAGCATTATCGAAGACTATACGCGTGAATCCGGTGTGCGTTCGCTTGAGAGAACAATAGCTAAAATTATTAGAAACCGGGCGCGATTTATTGTATCGAATGAAAAATACAATCCTCGTCTTAATATTGAAGAGTTGAGAGGCATTCTGGGGCCTGAAATTTATAATTTAGAAAAAGACCTGCCAATGGATGTCGCAGGTGTAGCAACCGGACTAGCATGGACTCCAACAGGTGGCGAAGTGCTTTTTGTTGAGGTTAGCCTGAGCAAGGGAAGTGGCAACATTAACCTGACCGGAAATTTGGGCGATGTGATGAAAGAATCTGCCACCATTGCCTTGGAATATCTTAAATCTCATGCCGAGATGCTGGAAATAGACTCTGAGACTTTTCAAAAATGGAATGTGCATATTCATGTGCCCGAAGGAGCAACACCCAAAGACGGACCATCGGCGGGCATTACGATCTTTACTGCATTGGCATCGGCTTTCACTCAACGCAAAATCACTCCCGGTGTTGCAATGACAGGAGAGATCACCTTACGTGGTAAGCTTCTGCCAGTTGGCGGAATTAAAGAAAAAATTCTTGCTGCCAAACGGGCAGGCATAAAAAAAGTTATCCTCTCTATCGAAAATCGCAAAAATGTTAGTGAAATCCCGCAAGAATATCTTAAAGGACTTGAATTACATTTTGTAAACAACATGGTTGACGTCATAAATTTGGCCTTGCTTTCTGAAAAGGTTAAATCTCCTTTAAAATTTGACCCTTCCTAATCAGGAAAGGACAGATGAAATAATTCCGATTTTTCCTAAGTATAGCTGGGCTTCAATTTTAATGAGAGGCTACCAAAACACCATTTTCAAAAAATATCGCGTCGAAGGAAAGCAACCAGATTTAAACAATTTCCTCTACGTTCT
>JBBIIP010000020.1:0-52534 GCA_037446395.1 Lentimicrobiaceae bacterium | reverse complement strand
GCAGGTTACGACAACTCAAAGACCAACACGTAATAAAAGTCATAACGGGGATAAGACGGAGCGGGAAATCAACCCTTTTAGCAGCTTTTAAGGATGAATTGCTATCTAGTGGCCTTTCTCCAACAAATATAGTCTTTCTTAATTTTGAGGAGCGAGAAAACCTCAACTTACTAAACTGGACAGCCTTATATGATGAAATTATAAAAAATGTAAAACCCAATCATAACTATTACATCTTTTTAGATGAAGTACAACTTGTTACCGATTTTGAAAAACTCATTAATAGTTTATTTGTAAAAAAGAACTTAGATTTATACATTACTGGCTCAAATGCTCATGTACTCTCAAGCGAGTTAGCTACACTTTTAACAGGCAGATACATTGCAATTAATATTCACCCTTATTCTTTTAAAGAATATGCCTTGGCGAACCCAGGTGAACAAAATACCGACCGTCTTTTTCGCAAATATCTCAATGATAGTTGTTTTCCTGAAGCAGTTACAATTTCTAAAAAAAGCGAGGATTTAGTAAAAGAGTACCTACATACGATATATGACACAGTAATTATTAAAGACATTGCACAACGCTATAAGCTAAGAAATATTTACAATCTGCATCGTATCGTTAGTTTTTTATTTGACTCTGTTGGGTCACACGTTTCTCCGACAAATATTGCAGCCGAACTAAATAAAAATTCACAAAAAAAGATATCCCACAACACGGTTGTTAAGTATTTGGATTATTTTACTCAGGCTTATATTCTTTATTCAGCCCCACGTTACGACATAAAAGGGAAGGAACTGCTTACAACAAATGAAAAATATTATGTTGTGGATTTGGGTCTGAGAAATATTGTAACAACCAATAAATACGACACTGATTTAGGACATAAACTCGAAAATGTTGTTTATTTCGAATTAATTAGACGCGGAGGTAAGGTTTATGTTGGAAAACACAACGATAAAGAAATTGATTTTGTAGTACAAAAACCAAATAATGAGCGAGAGTATTATCAGGTAGCCTTTACTGTTAATGACGAAAAAACATACATGAGCGAGATTTCGGCTTTTAAAAATATAAAGGACAATTATCCTAAATACCTTTTAACACTCGATTTTGATAATACAAACATTCACGGTATCAAAAAATTAAACCTTATTGATTGGTTGTTACAATAAAGAAAATACCTTATAAAATTGCCTTGCCTCCTAAATAAGTCTTCGCGTGGCGTAACCCTCAAAGTACAATTTGTGGAAGGGTGCTGCCGGCATCAACAATACCTGCCCCAGTGGTTACCGCTTGCCTACAGTTGCAGAACTGAATGCCGAGAGCACAAGTTGGAGCAGCAACAACGCCGCCGGCGCTTTCAACTCCTCGCTGAAATTGTCCGTTGCCGGCGGCCGCTACGACTACAATGGTTCGCTCCTCTATGTTGGCTCCTACGGCTACTATTGGTCAAGCATTGTAGATGGGACACTCTCACGGCACTTCTACGTCTACAGCAGCGGTGCCGGCATGAGCTACTACGACCGGGCGTACGGAAGATCAGTTCGATGCATTAAGGATTAGCGCGGCAAATTCCCATTTTTTTGTAAAAACAGCTTTTAAGTTGGTCGGAAAAATGCTTGCTGATAGGGCGACTTATTTTTGGTTGTTCATTTAGGCCTGAATCATTCATCTTATCCTTTGACCTCTAAAATAATGGCGAAAGATTTTTAAAATTCCACAATAGAAACTCATATTCTTTATGGTAATGAGCTATTCGCCAGCCCCGTGCTTTATTTAAAGTGAAATTGAATATTGGCTTCCAAAATATTGCTTTCTAACTTCTCTGAGTTCAAAGAAGAAACTTGGTATGCTTTTTCTCATCCCAATCCTTATAAAGCAAAAAGAGATACCAGCAAATGATATCTCTTTTTTGTGCGGAGGGGGGGACTCGAACCCCCACGCCTTTCGGCACCAGATCCTAAGTCTGGCGCGGCTACCAATTACGCCACTTCCGCTTAAACTGCCTGCAAAGATAAATAAATTCAGATTTCAGGAAGTAAACTATTTCATCGCGGTTTGTTTTGCACGCAGGCGCAAGGCCTCATAGAATACTTCATGGATATTTTGCCGTATGTTCATTTGGCTTAACCGGTTAGGAATTGCGCCTGGATAAACGCGATTCGATAAAAAAATATATACCATCTTGAATGCAGGATCCACCCAGGCATAGGTGCCGGTGAACCCGGTGTGTCCATAGCTATCAGCACTCGCTGAGCGGCATGTGCCAGAATTGGCGTTTGGCCTTAAGTCCGGTTTATCAAATCCGAGTGCTCTCCGGTTGTTGTTTAAAGGAAACTGTGTATGCGTGAACTGCTCTACGATTTCGGGCTTTAAAAAGTTCATTCCTCCGTAGCTTCCCCCATTCAGTAGCATCTGCATCACCACCGCCAGGTCGTGTGCGGTAGAAAATAGCCCGGCATGCCCTGCCACCCCTCCCATCATCGCTGCAGCGGGATCATGCACATATCCGTGAACGAGCTGCATCCTGAATTCATTGTCAATTTCTGAGGGAGCTACCCTCGAAAGAGAAACAAATTTGTTTGCATTATAAAAAGTATCTCCAAGCCCCAAAGGCTTATAAAAGTTCTGTGATACAAATTGGTCAAGCGGCAAATTGCTTTGTTTTTCGATAATCTGTTTGAACCAGAAAAAACCCAGGTCGCTGTAGAGGTATTGCTGCCTGTCGCGCAGTGGCGATTTGGCAATGCTATCCATCATGGTCTTGAAATAATCGTTGTGCAGCCAGAGCCCTTTGGCCACTTCGATATTGAATTTTTCTATCCCTGTCTGTCGGTATAATTCCGAATCGGGCTGCCTGTTTTTTAGGGTTTTAGCATAAAAAGGTATCCATGCCTGCAGTCTGGCCTGGTGTGCCAGCACATCCCTGATTACCAGGTTCTGCTTATTGGTTTTATGAAGTTCAGGCAAATAAAAACTCACTTTTTTGTCAATATCCAGTTTGCTTTCCCCAACGAGCTTCATGATTGCGAGGGTAGTAGCTGCAATTTTGGTGATGGAAGCCAGGTCATACACCGCATCGAGCAGCACCGGATTAACCTGCTCATAGGTATAATTCCCAAAAGCCTTGTCATAAACAACTTTTCCTTCAATGGCGACCAAAACCCGGCATCCAGGGTAGGCTCTTGCGCTGATTCCAGCCAGTGCAAAGGAGTCGGCTTGGGTGAGCCATTCCTGCTTTATACCCACCTCTTCCGGTACAGTGTATTTGAGTCGTTTCACTGGTTCGATATGTACTCCTTCGCCTGCTGAACACAAGCCCGGAATAGATACCGGAATGGTTCCTGAAATAGCAAAAGTTCCAAATATAGCTTGAGCCGCAAGGTCTGCCGTGAGGCCATCATCCTGGTAGGCCAATAAAATCGTGTTGATCTGCTCAGCGGGTTTGAACGATGCAAGGCTGTATGGATTAGCAAAAATTGCCAGGACAACCTGCGTTTTTGCTGCCAGCCTGTTCACAAAGGCCGGAAATTGACTTCCAAATCCATAATTGTTAGCAGCATTCTGGTTTGATTTTCGGCCTGCCACAACCACAAGATCATAGCCGGACAGCGTAGCAGCAAGTTTTAATGCGACTTCATTGGCTGTGGTTGAGGAAATGTAATAATGATCAGCCCTGGCATACTGGTCAAAACGGTGGTGAAAAATATCGGGCTGGGAGTATCCGAATGTCAGGGTTGCAATTTTCATGGTGTCGGGGCGCATGAGCGGAAGAAGGTTTGCTTCATTCCTTACAACGGTAAATGAGGCTTCGATTAGTTTTCGCTGCAGGAAATTGCCATCAGGGGTATTAATGTCTTGTATCACATTGAGTACGTTGACCGGCATTGTTTTTGACAATCCGGCCCTGTATTTGAAAGAAAGCACTTTTCGACACTTTTGATTGATAAGGTCAGCGGGTATTAATCCTGATGCGATGGCTTTCCTGATATTCGCAATTGCCCTGGGAACACTTACAGGTAGCAACAGGATATCATTTCCGGCTTGCAACGCCTTGATTTCAACAGAGTCGCGGTGCACATAATCCGTAATGGCTTTCATTTCAAGGCCGTCGGTTATCACCAATCCATCAAATTCCATTTTCGAAACAAGCAGGTTGTTAATCACTTTTTCAGAAAGACTCGAAATGGTTTTTGGATCTGATTCGAGGGAAGGGATGGCAAGATGGGCAACCATAACCCCTGCCACCCCTTGATCAATGAGTTCTTTGAAAGGTGGTAAGTGAATGTTTTCTAAGTCTTTCAAAGGTTTTTTTATCAACGGAAGTGTATAGTGCGAATCAGAATCTGTGTCGCCATGACCTGGAAAGTGTTTGGCAACAGCCAAGACTCCTGCATCTTGCATGCCCAGCATGTAGGCCAGGGATTTGGATGTAACGTTTTGGGTACTCTCACCAAAGGAGCGGCTGTTGATCACCGGATTGAGTGCATTATTATTCACATCGGCCACCGGGGCAAAGTTCATGTGTACCCCCATTCGTCTTAATTGCCGGCCCACCTCTTGACCCATTTCGTAGATAAGCGATTCGTTAGCGATGGCGCCAAGGCTTAGTTGTCGTGGGAACAGCAGGCAACTGTCGAGTCGCATTCCGGGTCCCCATTCAGCGTCCATGGCAACCATGAGTGGCGTTCTGGCTGCCTGCTGATAGATATTGGCAGCTTGAGCCTGGGTGGTGGGCGTGCCTTTAAAAAAGCAAATTCCGCCAATGTTATATTTGCTTACAACCCCTGCAATGGAATCGTAATAGCGGCGATCTTTACCCGAAAATGAGCGGATCATAATAAGCTGGGCAATCTTTTCATCGGCAGAAAGCGATTGCATTACCGAATCCACCCAAAATTGCTCCTGTGGATTGTGCGCAACTTTGCGAAATTTGGGCTTATAACCTGAAACCAGGATTGGAAGTGCGATAGCAAAATACAGCAGGAGATAATTTCTTTTCATGGGCATACCTTGGATTCTCTTAATCAACAACGGTGTTAAATTTCAACCAATACAACTGCGGCAAAAATAACGTTTCGCAAAGGAAGAAAACGGTGAAGATGAGGAATATTATATCAACTTCCTTATTTTGCTGATGGTTTGCTGGTCGCAATCAAACCAGCAGCTGTCAGATACTCTTTCTGAAGAAGTTATGCTGAGTGGTTGATTTATAGAATGCATTGTGCTAAAAGTCAATTTTTTAGCGGAAAGATGAATTTCCCGAACCTTCGTCAATTCGATCAGTTCCGGCGCATTCTCAGCCGTTATTCCGCCACCGGCCATTACGGTGATGCGGTTTCCTGCCTGTTCGACCAACCTTTTTACTTTCGTGCCTCCCAAGAGGGCAGTGGGTTGCCCGCCGGAAGTGAGCACCCTTGTAACTCTACATTCAATAAGGTCTTCAAGGGCTTGCTCCTGATTTGGACAGAGGTCAAAAGCACGATGAAAAGTGACAGACATAGGGAAAGCCCAATCAACAAATAATCTTGTAAGATGCTTATTTATCGTAGCATCAGTGTTTAATGCACCGATTACTATCCCATCTAATCCCAAGCCAAAGCAATGTTCAATGTCATATCTTATGGCTTCTGCCTCTGTGGCTGTGTAAACGAAATCTCCAATACGCGGACGTATCATTACATGAACGGGAATCATGACTTTAGCCACCAGCTTGCATGTACCTGCCGAAGGGGACAGCCCGCCCTCGGTAAATCCCGAACACAACTCGATGCGATCGGCACCTGCTTGCTCGGCCTGAAAAGCTGCTTCAGGGGTAAATACAGCAACTTCGATTTTTATCTTGTTTTCGTTTTCCGTCATTTGTTATTCAAAAATTAAACCCGCCTCATTGAGGCCCCAGTTGTTATCAAAAAACCCTGATACTTTCACAGAGGCAAGGCCATCTTTTAGCATCCCGGCATCGAATATCAATATGTCGGGATATCCTGTAACCCCAGAGAAGTAGTTATTGCCTACATTGCCTTTCATTCCCTCAACGCCAGATGCTGCTACAACCCCCACTGAGGCAAAGTCGCTATCGGGTCTTGGATAAATGAACAGCGCGCCAAGATCTTTTCCTGAGTAGTTTCGTGTTCCGACCGCAATGGAATTGTTTCGAACCTGAATCGGGCAATGTTGCAATAGCTTTTTCCAGGCAAGGTTGTTATCGGCATTTCCATATAAAATCACATTGCGGTCGGCATAATCGGCAGGGTTAAAATCTTTATCGGCAACAATGTCGAAAGACCCGTTTCCGCGATAAAGAAATGTTTCGGCATCAAATCGGGCCCGGTTCTTATTCCACTCGTTCTCTTGTTTCGATCCGGCTGTAGCATAAACCAGCACTGCCCTGTTCGTATAGGCCATCTTGAATCCACCATAACGCAGCGGATGTTTTTCACCCTGCTCAATCCGGTCAATGATGCTCCATTTACCCTCGTTCAATTTCAGAATCATGTCCTGCTTTGTAATTGCAGGAATAACCTGGCCGTCAATTTCAATCACGGGCTGATTCATAAAACCGAGTGTGCTGATAAAAATCTTTTGGCATGCTACATTTGTTGTTTTGCCTCGAATGGTGTCGGCAGATTTGTTGAAAACCAGGGTAGATACTTGAGATGCTTGTTTTTGTTGTATGACTTCGAGCCAGTGATTTCTTGACGATACGCCTGGTGATACGGTATGGAACTCGATATGTTTGATGGAATCAGAAACCGGAATGGTGTTCTGGCGCAGGAAATCGAAGAGCGGGGGCCAGTCCATGCTGTGATCGCCATACCAATGCGAGCCATCAGGGTACTCGTAATAACAGAAGTTGTCATGAAACTTTCCCAGTTCCTCTCGCATCGTGCGTGCCTGATTAACGGGCACCACCTGATCGTTGCTCCCGTGCAGCACGTACACACCCGATTGAAGGAAATTGCGCTTCAGGTCATACACCCTGCCAGCAGCTGCTCCTCGCTTTATCATAGTATAATGAGGAAAATGCGCATTCGCGGTATCAACATCTTTGCGATAGCCTATAATATCTGGGTAGCCTGCACATGGAGCAATGGCAGCGAAGGTTCCGGGATAGGTGGCACCAAGAAACCAGGTGCCATGCCCGCCCATCGAATGGCCAGTGAGGTAGGTTTGCGATGGGGAGGTTTTTAATATCTTTTTGGCATCAGCCATCACCTCAAATGCATCAATTCTGCCCCATTCTTCCCAATTAAAGCCAAATGGACGACGGTTAGTAGGCGCCACAATATATGCCCAGTCTTTTTGCTTATACGCCCGGGTTTGGTTGATCGCCTCAACCGAGGCTCCATGAAGCGATAGTATGAATGCCTGGCCGGGTTCGGAGCTCAGAGATGGAACCACGCTATAATACTGAACACTGCCATCAATCTCGCTCACGAAGGTTCGTTCATGATGCTTATTTTTGTCCATCTGGTTTAATAAAATGGTGGTTCTGTCTATTTCTTTGCCAGTTCTGTCGAGCAAAAAAATACTGGCAGTGATTTGCTTGTGATCATCGTATTGAAGTGGCGCAGGGACGAGAAACTTCAACTTTCTCATGGAGAGCGCCAGAATTTTATCTGTTGTGAAATGAGATTCTTCGCCCGATGAGAGCTTGCATACAATGGTGAGTTTTTCCCAATCACGATTGGTGGCATTGATAACCCTGATGGCAGCCCATTTTTCGGTATTCTCGCTCCGTATGAGAGAGGGTAGGGTAGGGTCTCTGCGGCAAAGCATGATATGATTTTTGGGCAGCACCAGCCTGGCTTTCACCCTTCCAAACCGTCCGGGGGTAAAAATAAACTCGTTCAGCCCTTTCTTTAATTTGAAAGGAATCAGAGTATAGCCATAATCATAGTGATCGCCTTCGTGGGGCAGTCCATTGATGTAAACCCTTGTGTGACCGGTGGCATCGAGCAAAACAACACTTTCTGACGGCGATTCAAAGGTTGTATAGAGGTATGTATTTTCCAGGTTTCTGAAGGTTGAAACGGAGTCTGCCTGTACAGACTTCCAAAGCACGTTTTTTTTTGCCCGCGGATAACTGGTTTCATGTATTTGCCCTGCATTTGGTTCCTTGAATAAACCAAAGGCAAGTTGCCAGGCCAAAATATCCTGACCCACCCACAAGCTACCCGAAGGCATCGCACTTTCTAAAGCCAAACCTACCTTAAACTGGTGAATGACACTTCCTTCTTCAACATTTTCAATTTTTTCCTTACCGAAATATTCAACAATGTTCCCCGATCGCTGGGCATGGCCTGTCAAACAAGCCAATAGAGCAAAAGTTGCAATCAAAATTCTTTTCACGAACCTGTAACCCATTTTCATCTTTTTCTAAAAATTATTCAATGGTGATTTCATCAACAAAAATATAGGCATCTCCTCCTGCTCCAAGGTGCCAGGCCGGTAATTTGCCAAATTTGTGTGCCAGTACCTTTACATACCTTGCATTGGCATTAATTTTTGCCTCGAAATCGCGGATGCTGATATGATAATCATCGGCTGCATGGATGTTCTTGATTTCTGCTACTCGATGAAAAGTTTTTCCGTTTTCTGAAATAAAATACTCCACTTTCACAGGCATCAATATCCACGACTGCACATCCTGAACAAATCCTGCAGAAATTTTCTTAATTGATTTTTTTGACCCCAGGTCAACGACAGCCTCGAAATCAACTCCCTGATAACCTTGCCAGTGCCCGAGCCTCCAGTTTTCGGCGCCCCGCAACCCGTCAATGATGGCATTAATGCCACCGGCAGTATAGTTTGGTCGCGGCGGATACGCAACTGTAACTGTTCTGTCCAGGTCTATTTTATAGAAATTTGCTTCGACCGGAAAGCTGAAACCAAGCTCCTCATCCCATGCGATGGCTTTGATGGTAGCAGAAGCATGAATCATGAATGGTGTAACATACAGTGGCGAATTTTTGTCGGGCGCACTACCATCGGTCGTATAAAAAATAGGAACCTGTTTGGCCGGATGAGAAATGCTGATTTCCATGGAGTCTTTAAATCGCTGGTCGGCCGCATTAATCACCGGCACAGTGAGGATGAGGTGGTCGCGAATTGCTGTTTCAGGAACATTTTCATCAGTACTGGCCCATTTATGGTTGGGCTTGCTACCCATAACAAATTCGAGTTTGCCGCCACTCATGATATCTTTATGGCTGATAAAGGATGAGGCAAACTTTTGCCCATTCAGCTTTACCGACTGAACATAGAAATTTCTTTTTGATACATCTTTTGCATTGATTTTAAATGAGTTGCCATCATCCAGGTTGATTATCATTTCAGGAAACCAGGGTGTGCCGATAATGTATTCAGGATTGCCTGGAGTAACCGGATAGAAGCCCATTGCACTCATCACCAGCCAGGCCGACATTTGCCCGCAATCTTCGTTTCCACAATATCCATCAGGCTGGTGGCTGTAGAGATTATCCATGATTTGCCGGACCCGCATTTGGGTTTTCCAGGGCTTGTTCACAAAGTTGTATAAATAGGCCATGTGGTGGCTCGGTTCATTGCCATGCGCATACATTCCTATTAGCCCTGTAATATCAGACTGGTGCCGGCCCGACATGGTGTCGCTGGTTTCGAAAAGTTCGTCAAGCAGGCGTTCAAGATTTTGTTTTCCTCCATGCATCCCAATCAGCCCCGATACATCCTGTGGCACATAAAAACTGTACTGCCACGAATTAGCCTCTGTAAAATTCCAGTCAACTTTGGTAGGATTAAAGGGTGTGAGCCAGTTTCCGTTCAGTTTTGGCCGCATAAAGCCGGTCGAAGGGTCGAAAATATTTTTGTAGTATTGGGCACGCTTCAAGAATTCATCATAAACATCTTGCCTTCCGATATCTTTTGCAAATTGGGCGATGCACCAATCGTCATAGCAATATTCAAGGGTTTTTGAAACAGCTTCGTGTTCCTTGTCTCCTGCGATATACCCATATTGACGATAACTTTTCAGACCAAAGTGATTCTGATTAGCACTGTGTATCATCGCCTCAAGGGCCTGATTCGGATCGAAATCCCTTAGTCCTTTCATCCAGGCATCCACGATCACCGACACAGAGTGATAACCGATCATGCAGAATGTCTCGTTAGCAGCCAACTCCCACACAGGCAACAGTCCACCCTTCTCATACATATCGAGAAAGACTTTCACAAAATTGTTTGCCAGTGCCGGATCGAGGATGGTCATGAGCGGATGCCAGGTGCGGTAGGTATCCCAAATCGAAAAAACAGTATAGTTGTCAAAGTCGGTCGCCTCATGGATGTTCTGGTCCATTCCCCTATAACGGCGATCCACATCAAAATATGTGTTCGGCTGAAGAAAAACATGATAAAGTGCTGTGTAAAAAGTAGTTAACTGCTCTGAGTTTCCACCTTTCACTTCTATCACTTTTAATTTTTTATTCCATGCATCGCTTGCCTGCTGCCTGATTTCGTCGAAATTCCAACCAGGGATTTCGGCGGATAAATTATTTTTAGCACCTACCTCATCCACTGCAGAAATGCCTACCTTAATTTCAATAACCTCGTTGCTGGCAGTTTCAAAACCCAAAAATGCTTTTAAATTGGTTCCGTTTGCAATAGTTTGATTTCCGGTCAACTCATTGTTTATCGCAATCCCGTACCAGGCGAAAGGTTTGGAAAACTGTATATAAAAGTAAACCCTCATGTCCTTTGCCCATTTCGTTGATCGCCTCATGCCCCTTATTTCTGTATCGCTCACAACCTCGATCCATGAATCAAGCACTTTGTCGCGGTGTGAAAGGTCAATGATGAATTTTGATAAATTACTCGCAGGGAATGTGTAGCGGTGGTATCCTGCACGGGTGGTGGCAGTTAGTTCTGCTTTCACTCCCGGTTTATCAAGGAATACGCTGTAGTATCCGGCACAGGCGGCTTCATTTTCTTTTCGAAACGAAGATGCATATTGGGTATTTGAAAATACGGGTTCGCCAATCAGGGGCATGATGAGGATGTCTCCATAATCCGAAGCACCTGTGCCGCTTAATGCGGTGTGGGCGAATCCATAAATCACAGAATCGGAATAGTGATATCCTGAGCAACCATCCCAGCCAGTGAGGCGTGTTTGAGGACTTAGCTGCACCATCCCAAATGGCATGGTCGCTCCCGGGAAGGTGTGCCCGTGGGCATTGGTTCCAATAAATGGATTTACAAATTCCACAGGCTGAATAACCTGATCAGGCTTTTGACAAGCCGAAAGCACCAGCAACATGAATGTGCAGGGTATAAGCAATAATCTGTTTCTCATGGTGTGAAGGAATTGAATTTGAATGATGAACAAAGGTAGCCAGATTAGGTGTGCAAATGATCCCCAAAATTAGTGAAGTCTTTGTTGGGTATAAACTCAGAAAGCAAATAAGGCAAAGCATTTTTCAAAAGCGCTGGAAGAATTCTAGAAGCTTGTTCTTAGGGTACTTTTCTCTCAAGAGAAAATTGCCAAATCATAATTGTTCAGAAAATTGAATAGCCATACAGCAATTTGTTCAGACACCAACCACTAAAAAAGAAGATATTTTCCTGCGTCTTCAAAAGACTGCTTTTCATTCTTTACCAGCCAGACATAGAAAGTAACATACAAAGTTCTCGCTTGCCTGACCATTTGCTAAAAAATTACCAGGCGACCTCGAAGCTAATATTATTGTGCTAAAAAGTCTTTTTTTCAAGACTTTGCATCTTCGCGCTTCTACGCCTTTGCGAAATGAAACATCCGGAAATCATTTTTTTAGCATAGTTTCACCAGCCTATTCCTATCTTTGCCGCGCAGTATAATCCGGCACGGTGCGACTGGTAAATTATTGTTAAGAAAAACCTGGAATGATGATTTCTTCAAACCTCAGGCTGGTACTGAGTATTTTGTTAGTTGTTGCACTTTTGGCTTTGTCAAGGTCGTTAATGTATGCCTTTAATCTCGGATTATTTGCCGATACTAATTTTAAAGAATACCTGCGCATTTTTTTGCTTGGATTGAGATTTGACGTTTCAGCCGTTTTATACCTCAATGGCATATTTATTTTCTTTGCCCTTGCCCTGAATTTTTTGCCGAAATCCAGGCTACTACTGCGTTTGAACTTCATCATTTTTTTCTGTATCCCTAATATCATTGCCCTGGGTTTCAATTTGGCCGATGTTATTTATTATCGTTTTACCCTTAAAAGAATGACGGCCGACATTTTTGACTACCTTGAACATGCCGGCGATATGGGCGCCCTTATGCCACAATTCCTGCGCGATTTCTGGTATGTTACATTGGTTGGATTTGTTTTTTTCTTCATTTTGGTTTGGGTGGCGAATCGGCTTCTGAAGCCAACCGAATCTAACCGAACCGGCACGAGGCATTTTTTATCTCAATTTGCGATTGCCTTAATTGTGATGTTTTTCGCTGTTATCGGCATGCGTGGTGGTTTTCAGTTAAAACCAATTGACATTGCCCAGGCCGGAATGTATGTGTCCACCAATCAGAGCGCATTGATTCTGAATACCCCCTTCACAATCATGAAAACGATCGGAAAAACACACCTCGAGGAAACAGCCTATTTCAAAAACGAGAAGGAAATGGAAGCGGTCTTTTCTTCATTGCATAAAACACTTCCTGAACCAAAGATCAATTTTTCTGATTCCATTGCTGATCCAAATATTGTCATCATCCTTCTTGAGAGTTTTTCTGCTGAACACAGCGCGGCACTTTGCCAGGAGGCCACCACGGCTAACTACCAGGGATATACCCCTTTCCTTGATTCGCTCATTTGTCAAAGTGTTGTTTTTGAAGGTTTTGCGAACGGTAAACGCAGCATCGAGTCTATTCCTGCAATCCTGAGCAGTGTGCCATCGTTGATGAATAATGACTTCATTAGTTCGGTTTATTCCAATAACCAGGTGAGCAGTCTGGCTTCCATTTTAAAAAAGAAAGGATATATAAGCTATTTTTTTCATGGTGGAACCAACGGCACAATGGGATTTGACACTTATGCCAAAGCTTCCGGATTCGACAAATACCTGGGACGTGAAGAATTTGACGATGAAAGCCATTACGATGGCCATTGGGGAATTTTTGATGAACCTTTTCTTCAGTTTGCGGCCGGGGAGATAAATAAATCGGACAAGCCATTTTTTTCTGTGATTTTCACCCTTTCTTCTCATCATCCCTACACCATTCCATCAGAATACAAAGGAAGACTAAGAACTGGCCCGCTTCCGATTCACCAGGCCATCCATTATGCTGACCAATCTTTAAAGCAATTTTTCAAGACTGCTTCCGCGATGCCTTGGTTTCAGAACACACTGTTCATTATCACTTCAGATCATACTTCGGAGCCAGTATTTCCCTATTACAAGTCTTTTGCAGGTTCTTATGCCATTCCAATGATATTTTATCATCCCGCAATACAACATCCTCAAAAAATAAGCAAGATTGTTCAACATGCCGATATCATGCCCAGCATTTTACATCTTTTCCACTGGAAGGAGAATTTCATTGCTTTCGGTCAATCCGCATTTTGCGAGAATAAGAGTGGGTTTAGCATCACTTTCCTCAACGGAAGATATCAACTGATCAAGGACAACCATTTGTTTCATTTCGATGGGAAAAATGCAATTGCCCTCTATGACTTGAAAAGAGACAGCATGTGTAAGAATAATATTCTTGAGAGCCATCCTTCACTCTCCGAATCCATGACGAGGTTTACACAAGCCATCATCCAGCAATATAATTATCGAATGATTCATAATAAGTTGAAGGAGTAGTACTTCTTGTTCGGTTATGTTAACCTTATTGATATGAACGAAATAAAAAAAACAAAAGAAAAAATTCTATTCATCATGAACCCCATTTCAGGGGGGAGGCAGCATCAGAAGGGGTCGTTTAACAGGCTGATTGAAGAGCATCTGGATCACGGGCAATTTGATCACAAGTTTGTTCAATCGGCAAGTGCCGCGCATGCCACCGAACTCGCTGAGCAGGCAGTGAAGGATCAGACAGATATTTTGGTGGCAATAGGTGGCGATGGCAGTGTAAATCAGGTGGCCAGGGCGCTGGTGGATACTGACAAAATATTGGGCATTATTCCTGCTGGCTCGGGCAATGGGTTGGCTCATTATCTTGAAATTCCGGGCAATGCAGTGGAAGCAATTAATATTATCAACCGCAGAAAGGTTAAACAAATTGATTCGGTTAAAATCAATGATGAAATCTTTTTCAGCATTGCCGGCGTAGGGTTTGATGCCTTGATCGCCAAAAAATACTCCCAGTATGGCCGCCGGGGTTTCCTGCCCTATTTCAGGCTCGTCACAGAGCTATACCCGTTGTATAAACCAAAGAAATATATCATTACAATTGATGACCAGGTGATCAGTACCCGCGCCCTTATGATCACATTTGCCAACAGCAATCAGTTTGGATACAATACAGTAATTGCTCCTGGAGCATCAGTTGACGATGGGCTTTTGGATGTATGTATTGTTAAGAAAGCCCCCCTGGTAGTTATTCCGGTCATTTCTCACCTTGTGTTCACCAAGAAAATAGACCAGTCAGAATATGTTACCATCATCAAAGGGCGCCATGTTGAGGTTAAAAGGAACAAGAACCGGAGGATTAACCTCGATGGAGAGACAATAAAGCTCTCCAAAAATTTGGTACTGAATGTAAATCCCAGATCAGTGAATGTTATTGTTCCATAGAGGTGGATGATCGTCCCTAATATTGTATATTTGTCTGAGACTTGCTTCGGACAAATTTTAGTGGAAAAAATCCTTGCCGTTTTAGCAAGATTCTTTAGGAGTTTTTTACGCATAATTCACACCTTACAATTATGAACCTGTTATCCAAATTTGTTGAGCATTTTGATGCGATGATACGAAGGCTGCTTCTCGATATGAAGCTATCAGAGGAGGTCGCAACATATTTAAGCAATATTTTACTTTTCCTGGGAGCAGTTCTCGCAACTGTTATCGTGTATTACATCCTTAAATACATAGTTATAAGGATAATAAAAAAAATAGCGAAAAAGACGTCAAGTACGTGGGACGATATCTTTATTGAGAAAAAAGTCTTTCAACGGCTCACTTTCCTTATTCCCGCTTTGATTTTGTATGCATTGGCCCCGCACATTCTGGCAGATATTTCCAATTTGGGAAGCCTCGCCCAGACTTTATTGAAAATATACATGGTGGCGGTGTTTATTCTTGTTGCCTGTTCTTTTCTGAATGCACTGCATGCCATTTACCTCACTTATGACATTTCAAGAATCAAGCCCATAAAAGGATACATTCAGGTGGTGAAGATTGTATTGTACCTGGTGGGCGCAGTTTTAATGATATCAATCGTATTTAAAACCTCTCCCTGGCCATTACTCACCGGAATGGGCGCCATCTCAGCAATATTGCTGTTGATATTTAAAGACACCATTCTTGGCCTTGTGGGCAGCATTCAGCTTTCGGCCCTCGATATGGTAAGGCCTGGCGATTGGATTGAAATGCCAAAATATGGCGCCGACGGCACCGTGATTGACATGAACTTGACAACCGTGAAGGTGCGCAACTGGGATATGAGTTATACAACAATTCCTACCTATGCCCTGATTGCCGAATCGTTTCAAAACTGGAGGGGAATGGAAGAATCGGCAGGAAGAAGAATAAAGCGATCGGTTAGAATTAATATGCATAGTGTGAAGTTTTGCACACCCGAGATGTTTGAAAAATTCAGAAAAATACACCTGATCAGCGATTATATAGATAAAAAAGAGAAAGAATTGCAAACCTATAATTCATCGTTGAATATAGATGAATCAGTGCTCGTAAATGGACGTCGCCAAACAAATCTCGGTGTTTTCAGAATGTATATGAAAGAATATCTAAAACAGGATCCCCGGGTGAATCAGGATATGGTTTTGATGGTCAGGCATCTACAACCCACTGAAACGGGCATGCCGCTTGAGATATATGTTTACAGCCGTGAAAAAACCTGGGCAAATTTCGAGGAATTACAGGCCGATATCTTCGATCATTTTCTGGCCGTAATTCCCCAGTTCGACCTTGAGGTGTTTCAAAACCGGACAAACCCGGAACTGAGGCCAATGCTTCCGAACATATAAAATTTTACCAGAGTTGAAAAAAAGCCCTCGGAATGATTATCTTTGTCTTTGGCATTCGTTCAAATGTTCTTAAGTTCATATTCACACCTAAAACCTTATTTCATGAAAACGAAATTTATTGTGAGCCTCATAGGCCTTTCCTTCATTTGGTTTTCTGCTGTTTCGCAAGAAAAAACCGAAGTGGAGCTATGCACACTGAAAACCGCCAAAGGAGATGTATCGGCGTTCAAAGTAAAAATCAAGCAGGCTCAGGTAGACAAAGTGGCCAAAACATGGCAAAATGTACTGAAGAAGAATACCAAATCCAAAATTAAAGCCTCTGCGAACGAGTTCTCTATCGAAAACACAATTTTGGATAAAATCTCCGACCAGCCAATGAATGTCTTTAGCGCTCTTGCACAGCAACCTGATGGAGTTGAACTAATTGCAGCGTTTGAATTGGAGGGGGATTTTATTAATGAGTTCAGCACCCGCAAACCCGTTGTTGATGCTGCCAAAAATTTTCTGCTTGAGTTTGTTTCGGGGCAACGAACTGTAGCCGTGCAGGATGAACTGAATAAGGAAGAAAAAACACTTAAAAACCTGGAGGCAGACCTCGATCGGTTGATGAAGCAAAATACCTCATTGCAGAAAAGGGTTTCCGAAAACGAACAACGAATCTCGAATATTGAGGAAGAAATCAAACAGGAAACCGCATTGCGCGAGCGAAAAAACGAAGAAATCATTGCCAAAAGAAACCAAATCAGTGCCAATAAAAACGATCCTGAGTTGTTAAAGACGCAAAAATCAGAGTTGAAAAAAATTGAGAATGAGAAGAAAAACACTCTTAAACGCATCGAAACGATGCACAACAAAATTATCTCCCTCAAAGCCGATATTCAAAAAGCAAACCGCGATATTGCCATGAACAATGAGCAGCAAGAGATTAAGAACAATGAAATAAGGGCTCAGATGACCAAAGTCTCGGAGGTTGAAAACAAACTTAGGAACATCAAGTGATGGCATTGGGTTTTATCTTCGATGACACTACATCATAAATCTAGGCTACGGCTGCCTTCTTGATGCCGGAATTTTTATCAAAATACAACTCCAGATAATACCTGAGTAGCTTCACCAGAATTTATTAATTCCGGTGGTTATAGGGTTTTTGATGGCCTTTGGGGGGCTCCGATAAGAGCCGTGCAAGATGTATTTATGGCTGCGCCTTACACAACACTCAATATTAGTAGGAAATGGAAGCCACTGATAAGGCTGCCCAAAACCAGGTTATAAAAAGTTGTTTTTGTTGATTTCTTTTAAGGCGATCTTGAACCACACTGTGAAGAGGTGTGGGTTTTTTTGTATTTCGGCCTCCAAAACCTCCATATTCATCCATTTCCAGGTTGCCACTTCCGCCAGATCAATCACAGGGGCGTGGTTGTATGTCCCGAAAAAAACGTGATCAAATTCGTGTTCGGTCAATCCATTGTCAAAGGTTGCTCGATATATAAAAGAAAGTTTCCAATGCAGCTCGCAGTCGAACCCCATCTCTTCTTTTAAACGACGATGGGCGGCTGCCAACGTTTCCTCCCCGGGACGCGGGTGGCTGCAACAGGTGTTGGTCCAGAGGCCAGGGCTGTGATATTTATGCAAGGCGCGCTGCTGCAACATCAGCTCGCCTTGCCGGTTAAATATGAAAACCGAAAACGCCCGATGCAGGAGTGCCGATTCATGGACTTTGAGTTTTTCCTCAACCCCGACCGGTTCATCATTGCCATTAACCAGGATTACTTGTTCCATTACCGATTAGTTTATTACTCCGGGCCTATTCCAGACATAAGTCATGTTAAGCAGCTCGTATTTTGTTGAGTTTAGAAGCGTGCGCATTCATTCAGGGTGAGTGTGATCGGCATTCGTCTTATTGTTTCCAGAAGGGCATAAAAATAAACATAAATAACATACACTACAAACTTACGCACCATGAAGTTGCCTGGATAGATTCAAAACACACATGCTACATTTTTATCATAATTATAATATAGAATTTTTGGCGACTTAATACCCAATGATTTTCCGCGCCTTCTGTCGATTTTGTACCATAAACGTTGAGAAAGTTTTGGTTAAAAAATATTGTTGCTCAAAGTGCAAGAAATTTTGATTTTGATTGTCTAAAATGTTTCATCTTCTTCTGAATTGGTAGGTTTATCGGTTTAAACCAATTCACGAATTAATTGTTTGGAATAGGTCATTAATCCTTTGATTTGTTAATTAAATATTAAACCGGTTTGAAAGGCCTGATTCACTGCCGGTTAAATGAAATACTCCTTGATTATGAATAGAATTTTGAAACGTATTTTTCTTTTCTCACTCGTTGGTTTGGTACTCCTCTATCTCCTTGGGCGAAGGTTAGGATGGTTTGAAAAAAGCCCCAGTCATGAAAAAAGCATCCCTGCTGCAGCCTCAAAACTTCAGGTGAATGGCATGGTAGTAAATCTTATTGAGCTCGACAATAAAATTCTTACCACCGGAAGTATCCTGCCCGATGAAGCGGTTGATTTATCGAGTGAAACTGCTGGTAAAATCACATCACTTTTATTCAAAGAGGGTTCTCGCGTCAGAAAAGGAGACCTGTTGCTTTCGATAAACGATGCTGATTTGCAGGCCCAGATGCAAAGATTGAAATATCAAAGCACTCTGCTTCAAGACAGGGAGTATCGGCAGCGTATGCTGCTCGAAAAAGAAGCCGTGAGCAGAGAAGTTTACGACAAAGCCCTCACCGATCTGAATACCAACCGCGCTGAAATAAGTGCTCTTGAAGCCCAAATTGCAAAAACCCGGGTGGTCGCTCCGTTCGATGGCATCATCGGCCTGCGCTATGTGAGTGAGGGCAGCTACATTAATCCAAGTGTCCGCATTGCCACGCTAACCAAAATTCAACCGGTAAAGATCGAATTCACCATTCCTGAGCGCTATGCAACCCATGTTGGTGTTGGCAATCGCATTACTTTCAGCACCGGGAACAGCAACCAGATGCTTGATGCCAAAGTTTATGCCATTGAGCCTATTATTGATCAAAACACCAGAACCCTTAAACTCAGGGCTCTTTTTGCAAATAGCCGTATGGAAGTGCTGCCAGGCACTTTTGCCAATATCGAACTGGTTTTGGAAACTTATTTTAATACGATAACCATTCCGACCGAAGCTGTCGTGCCAGAGCAGGGGGCGTTCAAAGTCTTTCTTTACAGAAACGGAAAAGCCGAGCAGGTGAATGTAGAAGTGGGCATCCGGAGCAGCGACAAGATTCAGGTTACGCAAGGCCTACAGGCAGGCGATACAGTCATTACGACAGGACTGCTTCAACTCCGCAAAGGAATGCCCGTTGATATTGTCAACCTCCAGTAATTGCTGACGGCTAAATCATATTTTTGACTAACACGAACAACAAAGAAATGGGACTATCATCATTGAGCATAAAACGACCCGTTCTTGCAACGGTAATGTCAATTGTTATTTTGATTTTCGGAATTATCGGCCTCACTTACCTGGGAATTCGCGAATATCCAAGTGTTGACCCACCGGTAATAACCGTGAGCACCAGCTATGTTGGGGCCAATGCCGATGTGATTGAATCGCAAATCACCGAGCCACTCGAGGAATCAATCAACGGCATTGCCGGAATCAGAACATTGACTTCAACAAGTCGTGACGGCCGCAGTGGTATCAGGGTTGAGTTTGACCTTGATGTGGATCTTGAAGCTGCCGCCAACGATGTGCGCGATCGTGTATCACGCACCCTCATGAGATTGCCGGCCGACACTGACCCGCCGATTGTGGCCAAAGCCGATGCTGATGCCAGCCCGATTATTTTCCTTTATATCAGCAGCGACCAACGCTCACTGCTTGAATTGACCGACATAGCCGAGAGAATCTTCAAAGAGCGCTTGCAAACGATTTCGGGAGTGAGCGAAATTTCAATCTGGGGCTCCAAACGCTACTCCATGCGTTTGTGGATGAATCCCTCGAAACTGGCCGCTTATGGATTGACACCGATGGATATCAGAAATGCGCTGGCACGCGAAAATATTGAATTGCCGTCAGGCCGTATCGAAGGCGCTGCAACCGAACTTACCGTTCGCACCCTCGGCCGCCTGACCACACCCGAAGATTTTAATAACCTGATCATTCGCGAGCAGGGCAATGCGCTCATCCGCTTTCGCGATGTTGGCCGTGCAGAACTGGGCCCCGAAAACGAGCGCTCGATCCTCAAACTCAACAATGTTCCGATGGTTGGCAATGTAATCATCCCTCAGCCGGGTTCAAATCATATCGAAATAGCTGATGAATTTTATCGCCGACTCGAACAAATCAAAAAAGACCTTCCCGAAGATATAAAAACCGGCGTGGGGTTTGATACCACTGAATATATCAGGGACTCTATCAAGGAAGTGATGCAAACAATTTTTGTGGCCTTTTTTCTGGTCGTAATGATCATTTTTGCGTTCCTACGCGATTGGCGAACCACCATCATTCCTGTGATTGTTATTCCAATAAGCCTGATCGGCGCATTTTTTATCATGTATCTTGCCGGTTTTTCGATCAATGTACTCACCCTGCTTGGAATTGTGCTGGCCATCGGCCTTGTGGTTGACGATGCTATCGTAGTGCTCGAAAACATTTATACAAAAATCGAAAACGGGCTTTCGCCAATCGAAGCCGGATTAAAAGGTTCTTCAGAAATATTTTTTGCAGTCGTTGCGACCACGGTGGCCTTGGTAGCCGTGTTTATGCCGGTCATCTTTCTTCAGGGGATCACCGGAAGGCTTTTTCGCGAATTTGGTATTGTGTTGTCAGGTGCAGTCATCATTTCCAGTTTTGTCGCACTTACGCTCACACCCATGCTTTCGACACGGATTCTCAAACGAAGAAAAGAGCAAAACTGGTTGTACAAGTTTTCGGAGCCGTTTTTCGCTGGCATGGCAAATTCCTATCGAAGCTCATTGCAGGGTTTTCTGAAATATCGATGGCTTGCATTTGTGATCATTCTAATTGCATTGGGGATGATTATTGGTTTTGGACGACAGCTGCCCTCAGAACTTGCTCCCCTCGAAGACCGTTCGGGATTGCGAATAACCGCAACGGCTCCCGAAGGTATGTCGTATGATTACATGGAAAAATATATGAATCAACTCGTAAGTCTGATTCAGAAAGAGGTGCCTGAAACCAAAACACTTGTTTCAATTACAAGCCCCGGTTTTGGAGGTGGGGGAGGAGTGAATTCCGGCTTTGTGAGAATGCGGCTGGTAAATCCCGACCAGCGGGTGCGTTCGCAGCAGGAGATTGCCGATGACCTCTCGGGCAAAGTGAGACAACTCAGCGCCGCACGGGCATTTGTTGCCCAAGATCAAAGCATCGGTGGGCAAGGTGGGGGGTTGCCCGTTCAATATGTAATACAGGCACCAAACTTCGAATCACTAAGGAAAATTCTCCCTGCCTTCATGGCGGAAGTTTATAAAAACCCTGTATTTCAGTTTGCAGATCTGAACCTGAAATTCAATAAACCCGAAATCTCAGTAAGCATTGACAGAAATAAAGCACGCAATCTTGGTGTTTCGGCACTTGATATTTCCCAAACACTTTCGTTGGCATTCAGCGGACAGCGGTTCGGATTCTATGTGATGAACAGCAAGCAGTATCAGGTGATCGGTCAGATGGAGCGGGAGAGTAGAAACAAACCCTTGGACCTGAAATCCTTATATGTAAGAAACAACCGCGGGGCAATGATTCAGCTCGATAACCTGGTGTCACTACGCGAAGAGATAAACCCGCCACAACTATACCGATTTAATCGTTTTGTATCAGCCACTGTTTCGGCTAACCCAGCTAGGGGAATCACAATAGGGCAGGGGATTGATGAAATGGATCGCATTGCCGAAAGAGTACTTGATGACCGATACAGCACAGCCCTGGCCGGTGCCTCAAAAGATTTTGCCGAAAGTTCTTCAAGCCTGGTTTTTGCTTTTGTGTTTGCATTGATTCTCATCTACCTGGTGTTGGCTGCACAGTTCGAAAGTTTTCGTGACCCGTTGATTATTATGTTCACCGTACCGTTAGCCTTGGCAGGTGCGGTACTCACACTCTGGTATTTCAGAGACACACTAAATATCTTTAGCCAGATAGGCATCATTATGCTGATTGGCCTGGTGGCCAAAAACGGCATCCTGATCGTAGAATTTGCCAACCAGCGCAAGGCGCAAGGTTTAGCGCGGATGAATGCCATCCAGGATGCAGCGGTTGCACGCTTCAGGCCTATTCTCATGACCAGCCTCTCGACCATTCTTGGAGCAACTCCGATCGCATTGGCCTTGGGTGCGGGAGCAGAAAGCCGGGCTTCGATGGGTACTGCCATTATCGGCGGCCTGCTATTTGCTACCATTCTTACCTTATATGTTATTCCAGCCATTTATTCATACATTTCAGAAGAACGAAAGGATGTCACAAATGTCGACACTGCATTGCAATAGGCCTGTCAGGTTGCTCGCTGCACCATTAGCAAAGACACTCATTCTCAGTTTGCTCCTACTCTCTGCAGAGAAAGTTTTGGCTCAAACATTATTAACTCCCGAAGAGGCAATTAGGTTAGCACTGGAAAATAACTATTCGATACGCATCGCAAAAAATCAGGCTGAGCTTTCGGCCAACAACAGCACCTGGGGCAACGCAGGGTTTCTTCCTTCACTAGATATGACGGGTTCACAAAACAACAATATACAGAACTCCAGACAGGAATACCTTTCAGGACAGATCAATGAGCGAGACAAGGCTAAATCAAATTCCATCAGCCTCGGCACATCATTAACCTGGACATTGTTTGATGGTTTGGCCATGTTTACGACCTATGAAAAACTCAAGGAGTTTGAAAAAATGGGCGAACTGGCAGCCCGCATGACGATCGAGCGCACCATTGCCAATGTGATGCAATCCTATTACGACCTGGTTCGCCAGAAGCAACGACTGCAAGTAATCGAGAAAACGCTGGCAATTTCGGATGAGAGAGTTCGTCTGGCCAACGAAAAACTTCTCTTGGGCGCTGCCTCCCGCCTGGAGTTGCTTCAGGCCCAGGTTGATTACAATGCCGACCGATCAGAGCAACTCACCAACCTCGAAAATTACCGTACGGCCAAAATCAGGTTGAATAACCTGCTGGCAAGAAATATCAACAGCGAGTTTGATGTGGTTGGCTTTATCGCCATAGCCCCTCTGCCTGCGTGGAACGTTCTTTTTGAAAATACGATGCATGCCAACGCAGGACTTTTGATTAATCTTTCAGACCATCGGGTGGCAAATCTTCAAATACGTGAGCTGGCTGCACGAAGGTTTCCGCGTCTAAATCTTAATACCGGATATAATTTTGTGAAGTCCGAATCAGAGTCAGGATTTCTAAAAAGTAACCGAACATCAGGAGTTAGCTATGGAATCACAGCCGGGATAAACATTTTTAACGGTTTTAACCTGAACAGGCAGATTGCAAATGCCCGAATTTCGGCTGAAAACGCTGAAATTGAACTCGTAGATTATCGCGCCAGGCTCGAGGCAGACCTTACGGCTGCTTTTTTGAGCTTGCAGAGTAAAATTCAACTCGCTGATTTCGAGGAACAAAATCACAAAGTTGCTGCAACCAATCTCGAAATTGCCATGGAACGATTCCGCTTGGGCGAACTCTCTGGAATTGAACTTCGTGAAGCGCAAAAGAATTTCTTGTTAGCCGAAAGCCGTTTGATCACAGCACGCTACCAGACAAGGATTGTCGAAATCGGATTAAAAGAAATCAGTGGCAGAATTCTCGAATGAAAGAAATTAGAAGATTCCCCCATCTGAAATATTTTTCAGCGATACATAAATCAGCCACATTTAAATAAAATCCCTGACCCCGCCAGAAAATTTTATTTTTTCAGATGGCAAAACCTAAAAACCTTCATTGGCAAGGAATGGTTGAATGAAAAACTTATCCGGTTAAATGGGCATCCTGATAAAACTTCATCAATTAGATAATTTAATTTCGGTAATTCTTTGTTATTCCGAAAATAAGTAATATTTTTGCACCCCATTTTAAGAATATCATAATTTAAAGAGGTAAAGAATTTATGTACCTTACAAAAGAGACCAAAAAAGAACTTTTTAGAGACTTTGGCAGATCTGAATTCGACACTGGATCTCCAGAAGGGCAAGTTGCTCTGTTCACGCACAGGATCAAACACTTAACCGAACATTTGAAACTCAACCGCAAGGACAGGGCTACTGAACGTTCGCTCGTGCGACTTGTTGGCAAAAGAAGGCGTTTGCTCGATTATTTGAAAGAAAAGGACATCTTACGCTATCGCGAGATCATCAAGAAACTTGGCATCAGGAAGTAACTACATCCATGCTACCAAATAGAAAAAGGCAATTGAGCAATTGCCTTTTTTTATATACAAAACTTACCTAAGCAGGTATGTGGACAAAGAGGATCAATTCAGAAACAGTAAAATCAGTTTAAAAAATGAAAATTATTACAAAATCCTTCGATTTGGGTGATGGAAGGATCATCAGTATTGAAACAGGCAAGCTTGCCAAACAAGCCGATGGGGCTGTTGTGGTAAAAATGAACGACACGATGCTGCTTGCAACTGTTGTGGCAAGAAAGGATGCGCAGGAGAATGTTGATTTCATGCCCTTGAGCGTAGAGTATCGCGAAAAATATGCTGCAGCCGGAAGATTCCCGGGTGGGTTTTTTAAGAGAGAAACCCGCCCCTCTGACTATGAAGTGCTTATCAGTAGATTGATTGACAGGGTGTTGCGACCGCTCTTCCCCGGCGATTATCATGCCGAAGTGCAAGTATTGGTTACACTCATATCATCCGATAATAATGTCATGCCCGATGCATTGGCCGGATTAGCTGCATCAGCCGCGATTGCAGTTTCTGATATTCCGTTTAACGGACCTATCTCTGAGGTCAGGGTAGGCAGAATTAGCGGAAAATATATCATTAACCCTTCCGTGAAAGAAATAACTGACCTGGATATGGATATCATGGTTGGCGCCACCGAGGAAAACATCATGATGGTGGAGGGCGAAATGAAAGAAGTAAGCGAGGATGACATGATCGAAGCATTGAAAATTGCTCACGATGCAATTAAGATACAATGCCGGATACAAAAAGAACTTGCCGCCGAAGTTGACAAAGCCAGCACCAAAAGGCAATACTGTCATGAAACAAACGATGAAGAATTAAAAGAACAACTTAGAAAAGCTGTATATAACCAGCTTTATGCAATAGCAAAATCGGGAACAGGCAAACAGGAACGCAACGAAGCTTTTGATAAAGTTAAAACTGGTTTCATTGATTTGCTTCCCGAAGAGGTAAGGAAAGAAAAAGCCTTCATGATAGATCGCTATTTTCATGATGTTCACAAGGACGCAGTGCGCGATGTTGTGCTCAACGAACGAATGCGTCTTGACGGTCGCAAACTCGAAGAAATCAGACCCATCTGGTGCGAAGTTGATTATTTGCCTGCAGTACATGGCTCCTCGATTTTTACTCGTGGAGAAACGCAATCGCTCACAACCGTGACCCTTGGCACCAAACTCGATGAGCAGGTGATTGATGGCGCAGTAATTGAAGGCAAGGTAGATTTTATACTGCATTATAATTTTCCGCCATTTAGCACTGGCGAAGTCAAACCCATACGCACTACAGGCCGCCGCGAGATTGGCCATGGTAACCTGGCATTGCGTGCGTTGAAAAACATGATACCCGGATCCGACGAAAATCCTTATACCATCCGCGTTGTATCTGATATTCTGGAGTCTAACGGTTCATCTTCGATGGCTACGGTGTGTGCCGGAACACTTGCATTACTGGATGCCGGAGTAAAACTTATCCGCCCGGTATCGGGCATAGCCATGGGCATGATTAGCGATACCAAGACCGGTCGCTATGCCATCCTGTCCGATATTCTCGGCGATGAAGATCACCTGGGAGATATGGACTTTAAAGTTACCGGAACAGAAAAAGGCATCACTGCCTGCCAAATGGATATAAAAGTTGACGGGCTTTCGTTCCAGGTTTTATCCGAAGCACTTGCACAAGCCAGGCGTGGCCGCATGCATATTCTCGGCGAGATGTCAAAAACCATAAACAAACCGCGTGAAGATTACAAGCCGTTTGTGCCGCGTATTGTAAAAATTACCATCCCCCGCGAATTCATCGGTGCAGTTATTGGCCCGGGTGGAAAAATCATCCAGGAAATGCAGCGCGAAACCAACTCGACCATCGTGATTGAGGAAGTAGGAGAGTTCGGAATTATTGATATTGTTTCGAACAACAAGGAGAGTATCGAAATGGTTAAAAATAAAATCAGGCGAATCACAGCCATTCCTGAACTCAATGCAGTGTACAAAGGAGTCGTAAAAAATATTACCACATTTGGAGCATTTGTTGAAATTCTCCCCGGAAAAGATGGCTTATTGCACATTTCGGAAATTGACTGGGCACGCATTAAAGATGTTGAAAGCGTTCTCAAAGTGGGGGACCAAATAGATGTAAAACTCATTGAGATAGACAGTAAAACGGGCAAGCTCAAACTTTCGCGCCGGGTGTTGCTTCCCAAGCCGGAACAACCTGCACCCTAATTTTCTAACTTTTTTTTCTGAAACGAAACTTTTTCCTTCTTTCTCTCGTATTCTAATACCTATGTTTTAATAATAAGAGATACCAATGAGGCAACTCAAAATCACCAAGCAGGTAACAAACAGGGAAACAGCGTCACTTGACAAATACCTGCAGGAAATTGGCCGGGTTGAACTGATTACAGCCGATGAGGAAGTGACACTCGCACAAAAGATAAAACAGGGCGACCGGGTAGCGCTTGAAAAATTAACTAAATCGAACCTTCGTTTTGTTGTTTCAGTGTCGAAACAATATCAAAACCAGGGACTTAGCTTGCCTGATCTGATTAACGAGGGCAACCTGGGTCTAATTAAAGCAGCCCAGCGTTTCGACGAAACACGCGGGTTTAAATTCATCAGTTATGCTGTGTGGTGGATTCGGCAATCAATCTTGCAGGCACTTGCTGAGCAGTCAAGGATTGTCAGGCTTCCGCTCAATAAAATCGGAGCCATTAACAAGATCAACAAAGCTTACGCAAAACTTGAACAGAAGCATGAGCGCGAACCAAACGCTGAAGAAATTGCCGAGCTGCTCGAGATTTCTGAAAACGAAGTGAAAGACTCTTTGCGCAATTCGGGCCGCCATGTTTCGATGGATGCACCACTTATTCAGGACGAAGACAACACCCTCTACGATGTGCTTCGCAGCGATGAGGTAATTACTCCCGAAACCGAGTTGATGTATGATTCGCTGCGAAAAGAAATCGAAAGAGCCATCTGCACCCTCACCCAACGCGAAGCCGATGTAGTGCGATATTATTTTGGCCTCAATGGAAGCCACCCGATGACCCTGGAAGAAATCGGAGAGAAATTCGACCTCACACGAGAGCGTGTTCGCCAGATAAAGGAAAAAGCAATCCGGCGCCTCAAACACACTTCCAGAAGCAAAATTTTAAAAACTTATCTGGGTTAATGAACCACCTGGTCGCTCCCTCTATCCTTTCGGCCGACTTTTTGAACCTTAGTGCCGATATCGAAATGGTAAATCAAAGCGCAGCCGATTGGTTTCACCTGGATATCATGGATGGAGTTTTTGTGCCAAATATCTCCTTTGGATTGCCTGTAGTCAAAGCCATCAAGGCACTCGCCACCAAACCACTTGATGTGCACCTGATGATTGTCAACCCAGATCGTTATATCCCGGAATTTAAGGAAGCCGGAGCAGACATACTCAGTGTACACCTGGAGGCATGCGCTCACTTGCATCGCACACTGCAATCAATCAGGCATTACGAAATGAAAGCCGGAGTTGTGCTTAATCCGCACACTCCTGTGCACATGCTGTCAGAAATAATCACCGACACAGACCTCGTGTTGATTATGAGCGTTAACCCAGGTTTTGGAGGCCAGAAATTCATTGAAAACACCTATGAAAAAATCAGCCGGCTAAAAGATTTGATACTGAGCAGGAATAGCAATTGCCTCATTGAAGTTGATGGCGGCGTTGATATTGTGAATGCTTCTCACCTGATCAAAGCCGGTGCTGATGTCCTGGTTGCAGGCAATGCGGTCTTCAAAGCCGCAAACCCTATTGAGGCCATCTTCAGACTTAAACATCTTTCCTGAACCCACCTGTATTTATCTACGAAACCTTGCGAAACACCCCAGCGGAAGAATGCGGTTGAACCGGTCGGTTACGGTGAGTTCGCCAAATTCTACCGTAACTTTTTCTGAAAAAAAATCTTTGATGAGGTTGTTGGCAATCAATGCAGAGAACCCCATGGAGTAAAGGTTCAATACAAAAAACGAATGATGGGGCTTTAACAACCGGCTGCACAGCGCAAGCATTTCACCGATATTTTCTTCAAGCACCCACTTTTCGCCCTGTGGGCCACGACCATATGCTGGTGGGTCGAGGATAATTCCATCATAAGTGTTTCCCCGCTTTGCTTCGCGGCGAGCAAATTTTAATGCGTCTTCAACGATCCAACGGATACCATCCAGCCCACTGGCTTCCATATTTTCGCGCGCCCAGGTCGTCACAGGTTTCACGGAATCAACATGCAATACATCAGCACCTGCAGCTTTTGCAGCCAAGGATGCGCCACCGGTATAAGCGAACAAGTTGAGTACCTTACACCCGGGCAGATGTAATTGGGAAGTGCTTTCGAAAATGTAATCCCAATTTGCATTTTGCTCCGGAAACACCCCGATATGTTTGAATGATGTGAGCCCAAGCCGCAAGCGAATGTTAAAACCAGGGGGATTATACGCAATAAACCACTGTCCGGGCATATCTTTCTTGAGTTTCCAGCGCCCGTCTTCTCCAACTTTTTCATCTTTGTTACGAAAAAATTTCGCGTGGTAAAGTCTCTCCCATTCTTCGACGGCCATCTTCTTTCTCCAAACTGCCTGTGGTTCTGGACGCCATAGGACATATTTTCCGTAGCGCTCGAGCTTTTCAAAGTCGCCGGAGTCAATGAGTTCATAATCGGGCCATGGCGAGGCCGAAAGCAATTGCATCTGGGCTGGTGTGTATGAATTGCAAAGATCAAAAATATTTCGTTAACCTGCTAATTAACAGATTCTATCAACCTGCCGGAATGATGCCTATCTTTGTTCACTTAAAATCTACGCTAAATGCCTATCGTTACAAAAATACTGAGCCTCCAAAACCCACGTGTGAAAGATTGGATAAAATTGCACAAACCACGCGAACGGCGGAAAACCCATAAGATTCTGATTGAAGGGCTGCGCGAAATCAATATGGCCATTATGCATGGTTTAGAGGTTGAGGTGTTGGTAGTTTCATACCGGGGTAACGATTTGATCCAAAGCCCAACAATTCGCCAAATTATTAACCAGGTTGAATGTGTTGAAGTTTCGGATGCTGTGTTCGAAAAGCTTACTTACCGGGAACAAACTGATGGGTTGCTGGCCATAGCAAAACCAATTTCAAGAAAGTTGGAAGACCTTCAACTCAGAAATAACCCTCTTATTGTGATTCTGGAGGCAGTGGAAAAACCGGGTAATTTGGGTGCAATTCTTCGCACCTGCGATGCTGCAATGGTAGATGCACTGATTGTATGCGAACCAACAACTGATATCTATAATCCCAACGTGATTCGCTCCAGCCTCGGATGCGTATTCAGCCTTCCGGTTGTGGCTTGCACCTCCCAACAAGCCTGCGATTGGCTAAAGCAAAACCAAATAAGATCACTGGCCACAAACCTGGCAGCAAATTCATGGCACTACAATGCCGACCTAACAGGACCCCTGGCAATAATAATGGGCACTGAAGCAGACGGTTTAAGCGATTTTTGGTTGAAACAAGCAAATGAGCAAATCAAAATCCCAATGCTCGGAAAAGTTGACTCGCTTAATGTATCAGCCAGTACTGCCATTATAGTTTATGAGGCATTGCGTCAGCGGGGGGTTACGCAGCCTTTATAGCTGCTTTCGGCTCATTGTTTTCAGCGCAGCTTCAACAATATCCGGTGTATCAAGGTGGTACTTCACCATCAATTCTTCGGGGGTGCCACTCTCGCCAAAAACATCATTCACAGCAATCATTTCAAGTGGTACAGGGCGTTTTCGGGCCAGCAGTTGTGCAATGCTGTCGCCCAATCCTCCGTTCATCTGGTGTTCTTCGGCCGAAACTGCGCAACCTGTTTTAAGCACCGACCCAATGATGGCCTGCTGGTCGAGTGGTTTGATTGTGTGAATATTAATGAGTTCCGCAGAAATGCCCCTTGAGTTAAGTATCTCAACAGCCTTGATGGCTTTCCAAACCAGGTGGCCAGTTGCAAAAATGCTTACATCGCTTCCGGATGTGAGTTTGACGGCTTTTCCAATTTCAAACAACTGATTGTCTGGAGTGAAGTTGGGCACCTTAGGCCTGCCAAAACGAAGGTAAACAGGCCCGGTGTATCTGGCAATTGCGTGGGTGGCTGCCTTGGTTTGGTTGAAATCGCATGGATTGACTACAATCATATTTGGTAGCATCTTCATCATGCCAATATCCTCCAGCACCTGGTGGGTTGCTCCGTCTTCGCCAAGTGTCAATCCGGCGTGCGATGCACAGATTTTGACATTTTTATTGGAATAGGCGATGGATTGCCTCAGCTGGTCGTAAACCCGGCTGGTAGCAAAATTCGCAAATGTTGTTGCAAACGGAATATACCCCCCGATTGTTAAACCGGCTGCAATGCCCATCATGTTTGCCTCGGCAATTCCTGTCTGAAAAAAGCGATCCGGATACAGCGCAGCGAACTTTTCGAGTTTGAGCGAACCTGTAAGATCGGCACAAAGCGCAACAATCCGGTTATCGTCAGCGGCGATTTCAGTCATGGCTTCGCCAAAACCCGACCGGGTATCTTTGCTCCCTGAATCAATAAAGTCATTCATATTAATCAATTGATTTAAAATATTTTAACATTTTTTGTCTGGCCTGATAAAACTGTGAATTCTTTTTCGACAGTGTATCGTGAACGGTCCACTGATTTTGACCGATAAAAGATTTTATACTCACCCGGCATGAGTGTGAGGGTTTCCTGAAGCATTCCTTCGCGCAGGTCGTGAATCCAAACAGGCTGATTGTTTTTCATAACATACAGACTTCCAAACCCCAGTACTACTTTATTGATCACGATAATTCCCGGCATTGGAATTTCCAGGGTAGTCGTGCGCTGATGCTTGACTTCAACACCCATCATGGATATTCGCGGAAGGGACAGCACCTCAATATCATACTTGCCAACGAGGTATTTTTTGTTTTCGCTGATCGCCTGCACATGAAGGGTCTCGGCTTTTCCAGCCTCGCGCACAATAACGGATAAATTTTGAAATAGTTTATCTTTTCCTTTCACCGAAAACAGCAGGCTGCCTTGGGGTGCGGGTATCTCGATGGCATTGTGCCGTCCCGGGATCAAGGCAAGGCTATCAACCTTGATGACAGGTGTGGTTTGAATAGCTAAGTCATAAATCACCAGTGGATCTAATGCGAGGGTGTCTGGTAGCCCTTTTCGATTGAGGGTGTGAATCAGGGAGTATCTGGGCAAGCTGGTTTTACGGTCGGAGAAAACCATATTCATGTTGGTTTCTGTTGGATTGCCAAACGGATCGAGCAAATTCACCTGCAAGGTGGTAACGTTGAGGGCTTGATCGAAGACCGCATTTAATGCAGCATTAAATTCCTGTTCATTCAATGCATCATAGTATGTGCCGACACATTCAAATGCAGTGCGAAAATCACGACCTATGCCAATAACAAATGGTTTGAGCGTAATCCCTCTTTCCTGAAGATGCCTTGACGCCTGGCAAGGATCACCGCCACATTCTTCGATTCCATCCGTGATGAGTACGATGATATTTCGGCAGTTGGTGCAAGGAGGAAAATCTTGTGCGGCATCAATCAGCGATTGGGCAATGGGGGTTGTGCCACGGGGTGCGAGTTCTTTGATTTTTGATTTGATGCGATGGATATTATTTCGTGCAAACGGAATTTCAAGCTTTGTATCGTTGCAATCCTGTGGGGGAAAATTACGCTGGTGACCATAGACCCTGAGTGCAAGTTCAACATTTTCAGCTGTTTTAAGGCTGTCGAGCCAGTTTGTCATCAGCCGGGATGCGATATTTATTTTGGTATCACTTTGCCAACGACCATACATACTCTGTGATGCATCGAAAATAAAAAGAATGCGGGTGATTGCCTGCTGTTTATCAGGTTGTATAATCTGACCCCTGACCACTGTGGACAAGGTCATGAGAACAACAAGCATCCTTAATTTTTGTAAAGGCATTTTTTAATAATCTCCGAGTGTTTCAGGCAATTGTTCAAGAGCACTCGCAAGCTGCTCGTCATTGGGTGGGGTTCCGTGCCATTGATGCTTATTCTCCATGAAATCAACTCCTTTGCCCATGATGGTTCGCATCAGCAACAAGATGGGCTTGCCTTTTCCGGTAGCGGCTTTTGCTTGATTAATAGATTGGATGAGAGAGCCAATGGCATTTCCGTTTGCTTCAATCACATGCCAACCAAAGGCTTCCCATTTGGCCTTTAAGTCACCAAGTGGGAGAACCTGATCTACCGGGCCATCAATCTGCTGTCCGTTGTAATCAACCGTAGCAACCAGGTTATCTACTTTTTTTGCTGCGGCAAACATGGCTGCTTCCCAAATCTGCCCTTCCTGTAATTCTCCATCTCCATGCAAGCTATAGACCAGGCCAGGATCGTGGTTGAGTTTCTTGGCCAGTGCGGCGCCAATCGCCACAGAAAGACCCTGACCTAACGATCCGGAGGCCATTCGCACACCCGGCAGGTGTTCGGCTGTGGCTGGATGACCTTGCAGTCGGCTGCCAACTTTGCGAAAAGTGCTTAGTTCGCTCACATCAAAATAACCACTGCGTGCAAGCACACTATACCAGCCAGCCGACAGATGACCATTGGATAGGAAGAAAACATCCTCACCAAATCCATCCATACTAAAAGGATTGGGGTTGTGATTTAGAATATTGAAATACAAGACAGTAAGAAAATCTGCGCATCCCATCGGCGCACCGATATGCCCCGATTGCACCGCATGAACCATCCGGAGGATATCGCGCCGCACTTGTGAAGATATCTTTTGTAGTTCAGGTTCGAGCAACTTTTTCATTTTTTATGGATTATCTGAGTGTGGCTTCAAAAATATGAAAATTACTTCGGCTTAAGCCGGTTCAGCCTTAAAAAGAGGGAGAAAAGGAAAGGGCAAATCAATTCATGCCCAAACCGAAAGCAGGAGTGAGTTATTTCAGACTTGACAATTTGGGGCGAAAGATGAAAATTAGGCATTGACTTTATTTCTTGATGTTAATTGCTTATTTTCGCAGGAAAAAGAAACAAAGTGCTATGAAGAATACATTCCTTTTTTACATCATCCTTGCCGGCATGATCATGGGTTCGTGTACTTCGGTGAGCAAACAAATGCGGGTGGGGAACTATGACACTGTAATTGACAAGTGTATTAAAAGACTTCATAAAAAACCCAGCGATGAAAAGCATTCCCAGATGCTTGATAAAGCCTACACACTGGCCAACGAAAAGGACTGGAGCCGTATTCGTTTTCTGAAAATTGAAAATAATCCGAATACCTGGGATGAAATATTCCGGCGATATGATAACCTGAAATCTCGACAATCACGGGTTCGCACCGTTCTGCCGATTCAGCTCAACGGGCAAATGGTAAACTATGAGTTTGTTGATTATGACAGGCAGATTGTTGAAGCCAAGAACAATGCTTCGCAATATTTCTTTCAAAATGCTCAGAAACTGATGCAAAATAACGATCGGTTTTCATGTCGCGAAGCATACAGTCAATTAATAAAAGCCCGTGATTATTCCGGCGGTGCTTTTCCGGGTTTATTTGATTTATTAACCAAATCGAAAGAGGGCGGAATGGCTCATGTGCTGGCTATGTTTGAGAATCAAACCCGCATGAAAGTTTCACCTGAATTTGAGCAGGAAATAATTGCCATTGACACACGAAGGTTCAACAGCGAATGGGTTCAGTTGCATACTAAACACCTCGATCAAAATATCAAATACAACTACCTTATCGTCATCACCTTAAACGAAATAATGGTTTCGCCCGATCAAACGAAAGAAAATGATGTGATCTACAAAAAAGAAATTCAGGATGGATTCAACTATGTGCTCGACAGCAAGGGAAATGTGCGGAAAGACTCACTTGGCAACGACATCAAGGTTCCTAAATATAAATCGCTTGTTGCAACCCTCATTGAAAAGCAACAGTTTAAGGAAGTGAAGATTAAAGGAACGGTTGATTTTGTTGAACTCCAGCCAAGAGAAAAATTGCTCGCCAGGGAACCCATCGGCGCACAGAATGTTTTCAATCATGTGTCGGCGCGTGCTGTGGGCGACCTGGCTGCCCTCGATGCTGAAGCGAACAAGAAAATTCAAAATCAGGCCATTCCGTTCCCGGGCGACCTGGAAATGATTTATAACTGTATCGAAACACTGAAACCTGCCATCAACGGGGCAATTCAGCAAAACCGCAAGCTTATTCAATAGGTTTTTTATTGCCCTGCTTGCCGGCCTGCCGAGCGAATAAGGCATTTAGCTTTCTTTGATGGCTTGTGTTTAGGTTCATGGTCATCAAAGCGGCCGCTATCAACACCATCCCCAACAGTGAAGTTAAATTGGGCGATTCGTCAGGCAGCAAAACCCAACTCAGAACAGCGCCGAGAAGTGGAATTATAAACTTCCACATATTGAGCTCCGAAACCTTAATCCCCGGTTTTTTCAGAAGAGAATACCAAATCGAAATGGCTGCGGCGGAGAGAAAACTCAACCAGGCCAGCGATAAATAATACGCCAACGGAAAAGGGCCAACACGCCAATCCTCGGTGATAATACCCAATACAAGGAGCATGATTCCCCCAACAATCATACTCAATGAACTCAATACAAGTGGATGCAGGTTCTGACTGTGGCGCGAAACGATAACATTGCCAATACCTGCCAGCAAGTTATTTGCAAGCAAAATGAGGATGCCCCACAGAATGTAAGGATTGGTATTGACGATGGTACTGCTTCCTATGCTTATGATTGCAACCCCTAAAATTCCAAGAATCACCGCCACTATCTTTCGCCCCGTAAGCAAATCATCCCTGATGGAAAAATGTGCAACCAGGGCAACAAACAAGGGCCCTGACCCGATAACCAGGGCACTGATTGCACCTGGAACATACATGATGCCGGTATAGAAGAGCGCATATTGCAAAAAAGTTTGAATGAACCCAATGAGTAGAATCTTCCGGACTTGTGATGCAGAAATGCGCGTTTTCAGAATTTCCGGTCTTATCACAACAAGCACCATCAGTCCGCTTAAAATGAATCGAACTCCGGCAAATTGCAGGGGAGGAGAATATTTTAACCCCATTTTAATTACCGCAAAAGCAGTTGACCACAGCATACATGCCGTGATGGCCTGAACCGAATTGGAATATAAAAATTTCCTCACAACCGATTGGTTTTCCTGTGAATTACCCAAGCCGCATTCGTTCGATAAAAGTCGGAATAAATTTTCACGGTCATTGTCGCCACGGGCTTTGCGAAATATGTTCTCTGATAAAAGTCATAATAACATGATTCAGATACATTTCTTTTCTGATCCTTTTTAAAAGAAGGTTTTGACAAAAGCAGAGCGAAGATAATAACTCCAAATATTCAAACCTGCGAGCGCAATGACATTCTTACAAAACGGAATTATTTAAACGGAAAATGCGAGCACAGTAATCAGATTCTCGGGTCAGTATAAGCTTTTCGCAAATTCGGTAAGCCGCCCGACCGGTGGATGATGTGTTCAGATATGATTCTTTTACTATTTTTGACAGATTTTGAAAACATCAAATAAAGGTAATCATCCCGGTAATTGAAATTATGATGAAAGCAAATGGAATGAATGAATTTCCTTTGATGCACGAACACGAAGGTATTGTGTTGTTTTATCCTAACATTCCTGCGAATGCGATTGATGAAGTATCGAAGGTTTTGAAGTCAAGGTGGATTGGGCATGGCCCGAAAGTGGCTCAATTCGAAATAGAATTCAAGAAAAAGTTCCTTACGGATAATACTCCTATGGCTCTCGGCTCAGGCACTGATGCCTTGCATCTCGGATATGTTTTGGCGGGCCTGAAACCGGGCGACGAAGTGGTTACGCCGGTTTTCACCTGCACTGCCACCAACATTCCATTACTTTATAACCACGTAAAAGTGATATTTGCCGATATTGACCCCCATACCTTGAATATTGATGTTCAACATGTCAGGCAGCTGGTCAACGAACGGACAAAAGCGATTGTTTGCGTGCATTATGCCGGTCTGCCCTGCGATTTGGATGAACTTCTTGGGATTGCAAAGGAATTCAACATCCCGCTCATTGACGATGCCGCACATGCCCTGGGAGCCACCTACAAGGGTCAAAACATAGGAGAAATCACTGATTTTTCAATCTTCTCATTTCAGGCCATCAAGCATATCACAACAGGAGACGGCGGTATGTTGACCATCAAGAATAAAGATTTGGTTGAGAAAGCCAAGCGCATCAGTTGGTTCGGTATTGACCGAACAGCCAAGCAGATGGGACATTGGTTGAATGATATCCATGAGGTAGGATTCAAATACCATATGAACGACATTGCTGCGGCGCTGGGTTTGGCTGCATTGGCCGAATTTGATAACACCCTGAAACACAGAAAGCAATTGTTTGCCGAGTATATCAAACAACTTTCCGGAATTGATGGCCTGCAAGTAATCGGAACTGAATTTGCCGACCGCGAGCACGCAGCCTGGTTGTGTACAATATTAATTGAAAACCGAAAAGATTTTATGAAAAAGCTCCGAAGCTATAATATTGAATCGGCGCAGGTGCATTACCGCAACGATCGTTATACAATATTCGGAGGCCGAAGACCCGACTTGCATAATATGAATTCTGTTGAAGATAAATACCTGGTGCTTCCGCTTCACCAAAAGATGTCACTCGAGGATGTTGAATATATTGGCCAGGTGATAAAAAGCGGTTGGTAACTCGTTTTTAGAATAAAATTTGCACGGTTCCGGTAGGGTAGCGAGGGGAGGTAGGCTAAAGTTCCAAAATTCTGCTTATTCGATTTCTAAGCAGATCAAACCGAAATTTTTTTGTCATCACAGGCTCGTGCAGTTCCCCCTCAAAAGGGGTTCCGATTCTGAGATAATATTTTAAGAACGTGGAGCTGCTGATTCCCCATTTCAACAAAAACTGCTTGCGGCCATTGTTCTTTTTCACCCGCCGCGTAGTGGTTTCAAGGAAGTGATAGGCACGGCTTTGCGAAAGGCCTTTGAAATAACGAACTCCCGAATGCCAGAACTTCATCATGAAATCGGGATCAGAATACATCCCGGGAGTGAATTCCACGCTGAGGCCACCCACCAGGTTCCATATCTGGCGATGAACGACCATCGGATACCAGTTGCAACCATTCCAATCAGAGAATTCAAATTTATCAAAGGTCTCAAGGAGCCTGGCCTCATCGAATTCTGATGCGTTTTTTCCGAAACTGTAAGGTGAAATCGTGCAGCCATATTTAATGCTTGATGGTTGAATAAGGGTTCCTGATAAACAAAAATAATTGTGGCCAATGGCCTGAATCTGTTCCCATAGTTCCTTATCCCAACCGGGGCAAACATACATGTCGTCATCGAGCAGGCAGATATAATCCGCTTCGGCTAAGTGGTAAGGTGCATTGAACCCATAACATACCCCTACATTTTTCTCGGAATACGTATGGCTAATCTTGTTTTCTTTCAGCCACCCGAGTGTGCCATCGTTAGCTTCGTTTGCGTGGACAATCACCTGATGGTGATAAAAAGAATTTTTTCGAATAGCATTTATACAGATTTTCAACAGCGGAAGGTTGTTCCACGAAGGAATGAGGATCGAGAATAACGGGGTTTTGGGCTCCTCAATTTTGTTAAAATTTACTTTTGGTGTACTCATTAAAAATAGAATCTTCATTAATACCGTAGTTGCAAAGATAGAAATTCTGATCTTCTTCAGATTTTGACCTGCAGGTTACCCGAAGATCAAGCCAAAAATTCTCCACACAGCGCATTTTCGTTGTGCACAGAAGATAAGACAAAAAAATCAACGATCAGCCAGATGCATCTCATATCAACCTGCTGGTGAGAACCCTTGTTGGATTCCTGGCTTTTTATTTAGCCGGCCCTGATAAATTTTATTTCAATCCAAATATGAATGGAAACCCAAAAACAACAAAAATTGTCCATAATGCATACACGGGCAAGTATTGGGCTATGGTCAACTCAACTTGTTTGATTTCTTTGTTTCTGAAATTAACCCGATATAAATCTATCATAATCAATACCAAATGCCCGAAAATCAATAAGTTTGCGCCAAGAGCAGCTGTCCTGTTCGGGGTAAATCCAAACTCCCCAAGCCTGTAAAGGATGGCAGATAACGCAACCAGATCAATGATTAGCGTAATAATTGAAAGCACAAAAAGTGTCCGTTCATTGAAACGTTGTCTCTTATCTACCGAAGTTTCGGTAATCGAAAATACTATAATCGCCATCACACCCAACAGCATGAGGTTGAATGCAATTAAAAAATCTCTGTCATTATATGGGTTTTTCTCTGTAATGATGATGCTAACCAGGTATACTATCAGCGTGATGAGTACGAGCGGGCTGAATAAATTTGCTATGATCGGGGCAATTTTGTTTGCGATAAAAGGATAATTGCGTAAGATATAAGTTGCTACGATCGGCGCAGAAACCAATCCGATCAGGATGATATACTCCTGATAAAACCGTTCAATCTTAAGCTCAATTACTTCAAACAGCCCAATGGTCACACCTGACAGTATAGCACCTGCGATGATTAAAATTGCCAGGATAATCGCCAAATCACCGTTGTGCTTGATATAATCAATTCGTTTGACTTTATCCTTTGTGTCAAAGTCAATATAAATCAGGCCATAGAGGCACCAGAGAAATAGTGGAAAGTGCAGATATGCCAGGAAAACGGAGTCGCTATACGGGTTTGAAGGCAGGAAATTTATGTATAAGGCCGAGAGGATTAATACAAAAAACGCAATTACCAGCGGCTTAAGGTTAATTTTCTCCTTCGTAAAAAATGCAAACATGGATACTCCAAGCAACAGGATAAGGCCGGCATTTTTTTCATAGAAAGAGAAAGCCCCAAGGTTGATATCGAAAATCTTCGGGATCTCAATAAGAAATCCCGCTATGGCACAAGAAATAAACAGAAACAGTAAATCAGTCTTTTTGGGTTGAAAGGAATAATCGTTTAAGCGATCATATTCTAATCTGGCTTTCCAAAAGTCAGAGATTCTAAACTCAGCGATCTCCGTATAAATTTCAAAGAAGGCTTTTTCAAAGCCTTTTTTATCATCTCTGTAAATTTTCTCAAGCTGTTCAGGATCATCAATGTTGTCTTTAATTTTATCTTTCATCACATTTGATAATAAGTGACGTATTTTAGACTATGAAAACGTTTTTAGCTTCTCTTTGGTATGACAATCCATTTTTCCTGAATGGAATATTAAATTATACAACAAGAATTCGCTTAGGATTGGTTGTATAAGTATGAAATACGCCGGTATTGGCTCAAAACCATTGCCTTCTTCTGAAAAGTAATACACCAAAGAAGGAAAGCAGAAATGCGAAGATGACTATCGAGGCAAAAGCCCAGGAAGAATTTTCCATGAAGTTGGGCACATTCATTCCAAATAGGCTGGCAATTAAAGTAGGGATCATCAGAATAATTGAAATCAATGTAAGCTGTTTCATCACAACATTCAGGTTGTTCGAGATTACCGAGGCAAACGCATCCATCATGCCACTTTGAATATCAGAATAAATTTGGGCCATTTCCAATGCCTGCTTGTTTTCGATGATGGCATCTTCGAGCAAATCCTCGTTGATTTCGGTAGTGATCTTTTTCGAGTTCCGAAGCCTTGCCAACACAATTTCATTGGCTTTGATAGAGGTGATGAAATAGACCAGGCATTTTTCCATTTTCAACAGTTTGTTTAACTCCCTGTTCTTTATTGACCGTTCAAGGTCTTGTTCAATTACGGAGGTTTGCTGATTGATCTGCTTTAGATATTTCAGGTAGAGGTTGCCTGAGCGTAAGAAAAGCCGCAGAATGAAATTATAGCTGTCCGTGATTTCTTTGTATTGTTCCCTGAAAGGGGAAGGGTGTTCGTTGGGCAAAAGTTCATTATTCTGAAAGCACAGAGTCAGCGTAAAATTTTCGGTAATGAAAATTCCAAGCGGGATTGTTGAATAGGGTACCCCATTGGATGAGTTCTCGACCGGAATGCGCATAATCACCACCGACCAATAGTCTTCAAACTCTACACGCGGGCGTTCGTCAGCATCAAGAATGTCGTTGATGATGTCAGCAGGTAGCCGAAACTCATCAGTTAATCTTTTTACCTCTTCGGGGGTAGGTTGGGTTACATTTATCCAACAACCTTTTTCGGCATCGGCAATTTCGAAATAATCGCCAAATGTTTTGAAAATTTTAATCATTTTTATGTCTCCTTACAATTAGGGCTGCAAGGAAACCACGAATCTCCCTACAGTCTAGTTCACAACTTGGTACAACTATGACACGGGCCTTCGTCCATGATTGATGCGTATTGATTTATGGAAGCAAAAGTAAACAATATTTTTATTGTCGGTTGGGGTTTTTTAGGATTTTAATTAAAGGCATCCTTCGGAATTTTTCAGCACCTTTGTATGCATGTTATTCCGCAAGAAAGTATATATCCCTTCCTCCAGCCCAGGCAAAGAAGTATTCAGGCGTTTGTGCCGGAATAAACTCACACTGGCCGCGATTGCCATTCTAATCCTTGCATCACTTATTTCTGTGTTGGGTTATTTGATCACTCCGGACAAAACACCTTACGCCAACGAACAATACATTGAAATTTCAGCTCAAAAACCTTTGTTTAGGGCCAACATGCTCAAATATAGAAAGAACGAGGAATTGCATTCGCAATCGTTTTTCAGAACCATGATTTTTGGCCGTCGCGATCAGTATAAATATATCCCATTTAACAGCTATGAGTTTGAAGGCGATGAAATCGTACTCTACGAGTTCGACCCATTCCCTGGGGAAATCCAAAGAGACCATCACTTTCGGATAGCCGATGTGATTTTCTCTGTCGAACCGGACAGTTTCTACAAAGCCGAAGGAGATAGTGTGTGGGTTCAACCGCGTGGCCAAGTTGTCGTGGCCTATTCTATAACCGACCTCCGGCATGTGGTGGTTGATAAACATATTACATCAAAGCGGTTTTTACTTGGATCAGACAGATATGGCCGGGATGTTCTCAGCCAGTTGATGATTGGGACCAGGATTAGCTTATCTGTTGGGATGATTTCGGTGCTTATTTCCCTGGTAGCCGGAATTTTTCTTGGCGCCCTGGGTGGTTATTTCAGAGGCTGGCTGGATGTATTTGTTGTTTGGCTGATCAATGTGGTATGGTCAATTCCGGCATTGCTGCTGGTAATTGCAATCACATTTGCTTTGGGCAAAGGCTTTTGGCAGGTTTTTGTGGCCGTAGGGCTAACCATGTGGGTTGAAGTGGCTCGGGTGGTCAGGGGGCAGATTTTATCGGTGCGGGAAAAAGAATATATTAAAGCAGCCCGTGCCTTGGGCTTTGGCCACACCCGCATCATTCTGAGGCATATATTACCCAATGTGTTAGGCCCTGTAATCGTGATTTCTGCCGCCAACTTTGCTTCAGCCATACTCATCGAAGCCGGCTTGAGTTTTCTTGGGTTGGGTGTTCAGCCTCCCATGCCCTCCTGGGGCACGATGATCAAAGAAAACTATGCTTATATTATCGTTGATAAAGCTTATCTGGCTATTTTTCCCGGGGCAGCGATCATGATCATGGTATGGGCGTTCATGATCCTTGGAAATGGGCTGCGCGATGCCCTGGACGTTAAAACAATCGAGAAGCCGGGAACCCTATAGGCTTATTTCGACCGTGGAACAGGTGTCATCTAAATAAATGAGCATTCCGCGAATATTTTTGTAATTCATTTGATGCAACAACTGCATATACCCCTTCAGTTGCTCTTCGTGGGTATTGTGCCTTGCACCCGTTTTAAATTCATAAATCCAGCAAGCATCATCGTGCATGACAATCCGATCGGGGCGATAAACCTTGCCGTCAGTCAATAATATTTCAGGTTCGGTCAGAATGGTTCCGCCGGGTTTAAAAACCTCAAGAATGGCTGGAATTTTTGCCAAATTGCCAAGCATATTTTGAAGTGGGCCTCCAAACTCGGGTGCAATTGCACCTGAAATAAGCAACTCGTCGAGTACCTGGTTGGCCTTCTCGAACGAAGAAATTTTTGAAAGCACATAATGTGCTACACTGCCAAAAGCACGCGCATCGCAAAGCTCATTGTTGAGCCAGGATTCTGGAACTTTATTTCTGAGGATAGTCATCTGTTTTGGTGCCATTTCCATAAGGCGATTACTCGTTTGTTCCTGGCCATTAATAACAACATCCTCAGGTTTTAAATCGTTTTTTACAGGTGTGATGCAGCTTCTCTTTCCAATGGAATAAGTTGCCCCATCCCGGAATATAAAATCTCGCACTTGCGAACCAACGAATTCTCTTAGAAAAATGTGCACTGAATTTTCTTTGTTATCATCTGCATCCTCGACCTTGGTAAGAATATAAAGCCTGTCTTCAGGCCTGGTGCACGCTACATACATAATGTTTATCAAATCGAGCAGTGATTTTTCTGACTCGCTGACTTTATATTTCTCAAGAGCGGTATCCTCAAGCCTTGCATAGGGCAAATATGCGGTACGAATGTTACCTACGATTGGGTCATCCAGGTCAAACCATCCATACGAATCTTTCATAGAAACTTTACTTGAAGCAAAGGCATAAATCACGACAGGGAACTGCAAACCCTTAGCCTTGTGAATACTCATCACCTGCACCGCATCAATGTTTTCAGGAAAAACGACTGAGATTTCCGCTCCTTTTTCGTTCCACCACGACTTCAGATTGTCTGCCTGCAATTTATTTTTCAGTGCATTTTGGTGCAATTCCTCACAAAAAAATTGCAAATAAATATCTTCGTTTTTTTGAAATCCGAATATCCGAATCAGGTCTTCGGCCATGTCGTAGAGGCTGGTTGTCGGCAAAAGGCAGCGATCGAGAGCAATGCCACGGGCATTCAGATATTTATGGAACTTCTCAGGATCAAAAAAATTATTTTGCCATTTATCTGTTTTTTCGCCAAAAAGCCCTACAAAGCATTCATGGAGACTTTCGGTTGGAATGAGATTTAATTGAACCAGGTAGTTAATGCATTCAGCATAAGCCATTTGGTCGGATGGATTAACGAGCAAACGCATGCAGGCCATGACCAGGTTTACCTTGTTTGAGCTGCCCAGCAGCAGAGAATCGGATGAGATGACTTTTATTCCGTTCTCGAGAAGGTAACGGGCTATGAGAGAGCAATTTTTGTTTTCGCGGCAGAGTACTGCAATATCGCCCAAATTGTAACCATCTTCAACAGCAGATTTCAGGTTTGAAAGTAAAATGCTACACTGGCGTTCATCATAGCCTTCTTCAGTGTTTTTATGGATAAAATCTATCTGCACATAGCCATCTTGTTTGTCGCTTCGATATTCCTGAACGATATCACCATAGATACCCGCAAGATTTTGCGGCAGTCGGTTGGCCAAAAACGAAAACAACGCGTTATTAAATTCAACGATGGTCTTATGTGAACGAAAGTTCATGGCCAGGGTAGCACTGCGATAATGCCTGCTCAGGGTCTGTTCTCGTTCGGAATCAATTTTAGAAAAATGCCGGGTCAGTTTTGGCAGGTTCATGAATTGTTCGACATCTCCGTTTCGCCAACGATAAATTGCTTGTTTTGCGTCTCCCACAACCAGGCTAAAGTTATTCGAGGCCAGGGAGTTTTCGACCAGCGGTAGCAGGTTCATCCATTGTAGTACGGAGGTATCCTGAAACTCGTCAATCATGATGTGTTTGAAGCGGACACCGATTTTTTCGTAAATGTAAGGTGTGGGTTCGCTCAGAGTGACTCCGGCCACGATTCGATTAAATTCGGAGATGGGTAGAATTCTTTCCTCTTCTTTAATTTCATCAATGATTCGCTCAATATTTGCAAGTACTGCCGTGGCATAGAGTTGTTCGAGCAGCAATTTATATAGCTTGTAATCAGCAAATTGATCTTCAAGTTTCCGGTTGGCTTCGTTATAGTTTGCTATAAGTGCCGGTTTGATTTCATTTATCGCTTCCAGAATATGCACAAGTTGGTTTTTCTTTGTCCAGGCATCATCATGAATGGCTTTGTGGATATAGGTGTTGCCTTTTTTTGCTTCCTGTAGCTTCCCGGTTTTGAGTTTCAGAAAATAACCGGCAATGCCTTTTTCTGCATAGCTAAAATCGGAGATTTCAAGCTGCCGGCTGGCGATAAGATTCAGGCTATTATCTCCAATTTCTGCCAGTTGGTTCTCATATTTTCTCACCCAACCGCGGAGGTTTTTGAATGTTGAAGTAAAATCTTCGAGATGAATATCCTTTAACATTTCTCGCTGCTCCAGGCCATCATCCTTAAAGAGCGATTTGGCAACCTTGTAGATTTCGTGTTCAACCTGCCAACTTTTATCATCTTCGACTTTGTTCAAAGTATAGTCCACCAATAGATCCGTCAAACCTTCATCAATTCCGACTTTATCAATCAACCGATCTACTGCACGCAATCGGAGGGAGGCGGTGTCGAGTTCAACTTCGTAGTTATGAGGCAAATTTATTTCGGTACTAAACGTGCGAATCACCCGCTGCATAAAGCTGTCAATGGTCGAAACAGCAAAATCGGTGTAGTTGTGAAGTATTTTTCTGATTGCTTGCGCAGCCAGATTCTTAATTTGGATGTCGGTGAGCTGGTGTTCATTGGTGATTGGCGCCACCAGCAAGCGGGCGCTGCCACTCCATAACTCAGGCTCTGATGAAAGCGCCACAAGGGCGCCTACAATCCGTTCCTTCATTTCGTTTGCAGCCTTGTTTGTGAAGGTGATGGCCAGAATTCTTCTGAAATTCTCAGGGTTTAGCAGCACATGAGCAACAAATTCGCGAACCAGGGTAAATGTCTTGCCCGAACCTGCTGAAGATTTGTAAACCTTGAATTTCTCCTGCATTTGCCGATTTACTTAATAAGCAGCTTTGTGGTGGAAGTTCCGTGCGATGAATTAAACCTAAGCAGATATACACCTCTTTGAAGTTTGTAGCGATCAGGGTACAACACAAATAAATGATCTCCAACTGAATACATCTCATTTACGAGATTAGAGATGCACCTCCCGTTCAAATCAAATATGTCAATGCGCACCATGCTACGTTGGGTTTGATTAAATGAGATTGTGGTAAAATCAGAGGTTGGGTTTGGGTATATCCTAATAAAATTTTGACTTCCCGAAACTTCAGGCAATCCCACGAGAACCCGCAATGAGTCGCGGTAGGTGGCTGTTACGATCAATCCTTCCTCATTAATTTGAATTACAGGCACTTTCTGGCCTTTGGCCAGCCACTTATATTCCGTAATGCGCCGGGTCACAGCCTGCCCGACAGACAGAGAATCTATAAAAATGCTGTCGCGGGTGGTGAGCAACGACTTCACCCTGATACTCGGAAATGACCCGTAGGGAGTCATTACCGTTCCCCATGCATCAATATAATTTACCCGTTTGCGATAGGTTTCCCACAAGCCAAACCCCGGAAGCCCAATGCTGAACGTTGAAACGCTGCTATCCTTTGCAAGGTATGTAACCGGAAAGCGATACCAGATATCGGGGTTATCGAATTTCATGGGAAGAGGAATGCTGTTAAAAGTTACGCCCAACCCAGCAAGCGCGTAGAGTGTAGAGGTCTTTCTGAAGAACTGGTAATTATCCTTTAATTCAATTCCCGGAACAGAAGTAAGCGAAGGCAAAGGAGCGGCCAATGTCGCTACCGTCGGATTAAAAATGATCTGATAAATAAAAGGAACAGACGAAACTGCCCTAAAGGTATCAACACGCTGAACGGCAGCTTGCAACATGCGAAAATCCCAAACCACCCCTGCGCCCGCCGTCTGAAAAATTATACCGGGCAAAATGGCTGAAGTGCTCAATCGGATCGTATCGCCTGCAATGGGCATATCTGTTTGATTTACTACAATTTGAGCGACAGGTTGCAAGGAGAAAAGCATCAGAAAAATGAACCCAACCGTTCTATGTGCTTTCAATAAATTTAATAGAAATTTCATATCCGTCTTGATTATTAATATAAAATATTCTCAATTGGAACAGATTGGACATCTAATCTGTCATTTTCATTTTCAAGTTCACCTTTCAAAGGGGTCTTTGGGCGGCGCCGGAGTAAATCGCCAACCCCATTGAATTCGCGCCGATAAAATGCGCCAACTCCTTGGGTATATGGGGTTTCTCGCCTGGTGATATCCAGGTCGTTATATTTATTGAAGGCTTTTATCCGGAAACGCCCATCGCGGGTGAGCAAAAATTCAACGTTCACATCTCCAACTACGTTGCTGGCGTTTCGATTGGTGCGACTGCCCACGAGAAAATTTCCGTCAATCAAAACACGATCCTCGAACAGCTGAGTAGAAAGTGCCAGTTCGAGTTCCTCTGGCGAGAGTTCATCGCCAGGACGGTAGTTGACTCCAACGCTTACGTCCTTACTGATTTGTGATAACCAATTGCTGAGCTGGTTCGATATCAGATCGAATGAAGAAGTTCCCAGGGTTGATGCAATATTTCCCTGTTCCATTGAAAAATTAAAATTTCCAAGCAAAAGCAGGGAGATGACTTGCCTGCTCAGCATTACTTGGTTGTTGGTGTCAATGGCACTAAACACCTGCCGTTGAACGCCCTGATCAACATTGGGCATGCGCAGGCTGAAGGTAATATCAGGATTCATCAGGCTATTCTGAAGTTTTAGCACACAATCAACCGGGAAGCGACGATTGCGATATTCTTCGTTGATATTGGGCAAGCTGTTTAAGTTTACTTTCAGTTTATAAATCGCATTCAGGTCAATTTCAGCGTTGTAGGGACTTCCGCTCCACCTGATTACACCGCCTTTTTGCAGGTTAAACGGACGGTTGATCAAATTCCGAAGTGTGAAAAGAAATTCTCCCTGGTGCATAAAATAGTCGCCATACATTGTAAAATCACCGCTCGTATTATAATGCATCTTGAGGTTGCCATCGCCTGTACTGGTTATGTTTCCCATTTGGTAAGGCAGAAATAACTGGATAGAGGCATCGCGCGTAACATCAAGGTCCATATTCATCCGAAAAGCAGATTGTGTTTCGGGGATTAGGTTCTTAGGATTTTGTGCATCGGTAGGGTTCTTAAATATGATGAAAGAATTATCCGCCATATCCACTGCATAGCTAATGGGTATCGCTATTGAGGTTTTGGGCTCAGATTGGAGGTTTAGCTTGAGTGTGATGTCTTCGAGGGGTCCACTCAGCCAAACAGTTCCGCTTGCAAAAGCCTTTCCGTAAAAGATATTGCTTTGATAAGCACCTGTTTCAAGGCCGGCCATATTGCTTGCATTAATTTTTATATCGAGGCTTATATCCTTAAAGTAATTATGAAAAACCTGTGCGTCGCAAATTCCGAAGTTGCCGTAATTATCGAAGACTTTTATATTTTTCCCATAAATCCTGTTTTTTTCAAAATGCAAAATATCGGCAAAGGAGTAGGTGATGTTCGTGAAATCAATTCTGAACTCTGTGCGCATCAAATTTATTGATCCTTCAACAACCGGTCCATCAAGAGGCCCCTTAACAGCCAGTTCTCCACTTGCCAGCCCCTTTAGGTTAGAGAGAACACCTTCGATATAGGGTTGAAACGGTTGTAGTTTGAAGTTGTTTAATTTGAGAAGAAGATCGAGTTGATTGTTGCCTTTGGAAGGGTAGTAACTACCAGTAAGCGAAAGCGGGATGATTGTGCCAACATTGCCGGTGTATGCAAGGCGTGAGTCTATCCAGATTGATTCGCTTTCCGGATTCCATGTGGCATGAAGGATCAGATCGCCCAGCATTTCTTTGTTTAGCGTAAATCCGTCAAGGCGCATTTCGGCATTGAAACCCGGGTTCTCATGAATATTCTTTAGGCCGATGCTGCCGTTGAGAGTTCCCTGGGCATTGATGCCATAGTAAAGTAGTATGGGATCGAAATTCGCGATATTGAATGCTTTGAATGCGATATTCAGCTTGTCATTGGGATTGGGCGATATCATGCCGTCTATACCGATGGTTTGGTTTGAGCCGGATAGCAACAGGTTGTTGATGGTGACTGAATCGCGGCGGAACATCACACTGTTTTTCGAATCAAATGACCAATGGCTTCCACCAAATGATAGATTGGATTGGGTAATTTTGAATTCCTGCCCGTTGGGATTCGTAAATGAAAGAAAGCCTGAAACAGCTCCTGAGTTAATATTTGGCTTTTGCGCATCCTCCCACAGAAAATTGCAATAGATGGTATCGCCTGAGAATTTACCCGATAAATCCAGTTTTTCAAGGCTGATCTCAAGCGAATCATTTTTGCCTGGTTCTTTAATGAAAAGTTGGCTTATGCTTGACTCCATTGCCAAGTCCCTGTCTTTCGCATGAAGGTTGAAGCCCAGGTTTTTTATCTTGATGCCTTTAATGTTTGCCGAGGGTGCAGTGAGGTTGAAATTCATACACTCTTGCCATGTATCGAAATTTGTTTCAATGTCCGCACCCTGCTCAATATAGATTCCGGGAAAAAACAGGTCAGAAAACAAATCTGTGTTTTTCAGCCGTATGGTTGCATCAAACTTTTGGTCGGCAATGATTGTTTGGGCAGCTCCAGGGCGGGTGGCAAGTGAAGGCAGGTAATAGTACAACATTTTTTCGACCGCAGGCCATAGTTTGGTATATTCAAAAATTCCCTTGAAGTCAGCATCGGCATAATCTGACCGTATTGTAACTTTCCGATACTGCGATGAATCGCGCACCGACTCGACGACAAGTTTTTTCATTAGGTACTCCTTGCCCGATTCGCTATAGTGCGTATCGTCTATGCTGATGGTGCCTTGAAGCTCATCCAAAGTTGATCCGGAAAAATTAAAAGTAAGCCGGGAGCTCAGCTTTGAGGAGGTATCCCTGTCAACCAGGTTCATGGCGCCAAGCTTTGCATCGGCAAGCAAGGCTGAGAAGTCGAACACAGGCGGAACCTGGTTCATGTCGAACAAACCCTGAAAACCAAATTGCACTAAGTCATCGCGGACTGACATTTGGCCATCGAATTTCTTATCTTTAAGTTCTCCCTTTATCGCAATGTGATCGTAAATGTTTCTTTTGAATTCCAATGAATCAATAACAGCACTGAACTGCAGGGCGATCTTCGATGGCAGCTGCGCGCTGCCTGTAAGGGTGGCCGACATGTTCATCAAACCAAAATTCTCCTTGTCTGATAGCAGCATCCCTAAATTGAGTGCCCTGGTTGACATACTTCCCTGGTATTGTATTTTGTCTGAATCAAAATCGTACCGAATGGCCAGGTCGGTGTTCACCTTTCCAAAGCTCGAATAAAATGACCCATAAGAAACAAAATCGGTATAGAACCCGCTAAATACAGCCTTGGCACGAACCAATCCCAATTGCCTGAAGGTTTCGGGTATAGAAAGGTATTTTGCACTGTTGTCTGATGGCAGTCGAAATTTTTCTAAATCCCTGCTTTGAGTAACCAATTCTTTTATATCAAGATGGATGAAGGTTTCAGAAAAATTTGGCAGTCCGTTGAGCAGGATGTTTCCGGCAAACCGGGTAGAATGCCCAAACGAAAAACGCAAATTTTTTGCCTGAATATTTTTTAGTTCTCCTGCAATTTTCCCTTCGAGGCGAATGAGATTATCCAGGCCCCGCAACTCCGGAATAAACCACGACAGATCGTTGAGGTTGAATTCTGATGGCAGAATGGATGCCTGAAAATAAACGCTGTCAAAAAGGCGTGAAAAAGCCCTGTAATTGTTGAAGTGCATTTCAAGATCCAGCACAAGGTCTGAGGATGCGGTTTTCAAAATGGTATTGTTGAGTGCGACTGAGGTAGGACAGAGTAAAAAGTCGGTTTTCAGGAGGGCAAGTGTGAATCCGCTTTTCTCAATGGTGCTCAACTGATTGATTTGAACGGAGAGAGTATCAGATGTGAATAAAAGCTGAGTAGCCTGCAAGTCAAGCTGCTGAAGGCAGAGGTGATTATTATCAATGCCATAAGGAAGCGTGTCGCAATTAAGATTATTCAAGGCAAAAGAACCATTGATAATCGTAAGGTTATCTATTTTAAATTGCCAGGGCCCTGCGGAAGCGGTCGTAGTATCTTGCGGTGAAAAGTAATCCGATAAGAATGAAAAATTAAAAGATTTTTCGTCTTTATATTGCACAAGGTTTATTTCAGGATTTGTTACGGCGATGCGCCCAAGGTGAATTAAATGCTTGTTAAAACTTAGGTTTTGAAGGCCAAGCCTGAAACTTTGTGCACGGAGCATCGGCTGCCCTTTTTGGTCGTCAATGCCGAAGTTGATTGCCTCGAGTGTATGAGGTATGCGGATTCGGAGCTTTTCGACAAAAACATTTGTATTCAGCTCGTTGCTGAGATAAGAGGCTGCTTTCCGGGCCAGGAAAGTCTGTACCGGGGCAAGGCTAAAAAGCAGCCACCCTGCGATGAACAGCATCATCAGGGACAGCATTAGCCAGCCAATAATTTTGATCGCTTTTTTGATACCTTTGCCTGTTTTCAAATTTCAACGTGCAATGTCGGTTTATATTTTGGGCATAGAATCTTCGTGCGACGAAACTTCGGCTGCTGTTTTATGCAACACAACCGTCCTGAGTAATTTCATTGCCAACCAGGCCGTTCACAGCCAGTTCGGCGGTGTAGTGCCCGAACTTGCTAGCCGCGCACATCAACAGCAAATCATCCCTGTGGTTCACGCTGCATTGCAATCAGCAAATATAGACAAAAGCAAACTATCGGCGGTTGCTTTTACTCGGGGGCCCGGTTTGCTCGGTTCTTTATTGGTCGGTGTCTCTTTTGCAAAATCATTTGCCCAGGCGCTGCAAATTCCACTCGTCGAGGTAGATCATATGCAAGCACATATTCTTGCGCACTATTTGCAAACACCCGAACATCCAATACAAATGCCTCAATTCCCGTTTTTATGCCTGACTGTTTCGGGTGGGCATACACAAATTGTGAGGGTTGACGATTTTTTCAGGATGCAAATCATCGGGCAAACCATAGATGATGCAGCCGGTGAAACATTTGACAAGGCTGCCAAGATTATGGGCTTGCCATACCCCGGCGGGCCACACATAGATCAACTTGCCAAGCAGGGCAATCCAGGTGCATTCAAATTTTCAAAACCAAATATTCCAGGCCTGGATTATAGCTTTAGCGGCCTCAAAACATCAATACTTTATTTTCTTCGCGACCAGTTAAAAACCGATGCCCATTTCATAATCAGGCATCAGGCCGACCTGGCTGCATCGGTACAGAAGGCAATCGTTGATATTCTTATTGATAAGCTTATCCAGGCTTCAGAAATCACTGGCATAAAAGAAATTGCCATCGCTGGCGGTGTTTCTGCCAATTCAGGATTGCAAAAAAAACTGATTGAAATTCAACGGGAAAGAGGCTGGAATTTATTCGTGCCCGAGTTTAGCTATACCACCGATAACGCTGCCATGATTGCCATTGCAGGATATTTCAAATTCCTCCGCGGCGAGTTTGCAACACTCGATGTAGTTCCATACTCTCGAGCAGCAGCGTTGTTTATATGATTATTCACTGCAACGATTATTAAATCAAACTTGACTCGAGGTGTATCTTCATCTCCATGGTTCATCTTTCTTTGTTCTTTTGTCGTGACAAAAGAACCAAAAGCACTTGCCAAAACAATCGCCCTCCCGCTCTTGAAAAATACTTGAAATGCTGGCAAAGTAATGGTTGAAACCAGTGCTATGCTTTCACCAGGTCATTATTCTGCGTTGGTTGATAGCACCGGTTTCTCCCAGACGTAAACGCCTTTGCCGCATTTCTAC
>JBBIIP010000019.1:0-54228 GCA_037446395.1 Lentimicrobiaceae bacterium | reverse complement strand
GACCTTGTCCGGCGTGCTTCTTTTTTGACCGAAGCCGATCAACTGTTGGGAGTTCAATTTAAAGGGCGTTTGCAATGTTTCTTCGAAGCTACAAAAAACCGGTTACTCAACAATGGCTCAGGAATTTATGACTTATTGCCGCTTTTTGTTGCCTACTCCGATCCCTTCAAAAAGAAAATTACATTCTTGGTGAAGTTAATGAGCGAAGCCGGGTTATTGATGATTCAGGATCCTGAAAATCTAGTCCCAATTATGGATTATCATATGCAGAGGGTGCTGCTTCGAACCGGATGTGTGAAGGTTTGCAATACCAATCTTGCAGACTCGCTTCGCCTTCGGAAACTGTTGCATGATGACACGGCTATTCGTGGGGCTTGTATTGAGGCATGCCGGATTATTGCAGCTGTTTCAGGAATTGCCGTGGTCAGGCTCAATGATATTTTCTGGTCTATCGGGCGGAGCTGTTGCCATGAGAAGTTGCGCTGTCAAACAGGAAAATGCGAGAAGCAACCTTGCACCTTTGAGGAATTTATCGAGTTTCCCATACATGGGCATTGCGCACTAGAAACCCTTTGTAAAGGAAAACACGACGAAACCTACCGGAGTTTTTGGCAGCCGGTGGTAGAAACACATTATTATTAAAGCTTATCGCATAAAAAGGGGCTGTCTTAAAAAGACAGCCCCTTTTTATTATGAACCATCACGGTGCCGCAGCGCTATTTTGCAAAACTAATCGCCCTGGTTTCGCGGATGACTGTAATTTTGATCTGTCCGGGATAGGTCATTTCATCCTGGATTTTGCGCGAAAGGTCGTAGGATAGTTGCGATGCATCGGCATCAGTAACCATCTCTGCACCAACGATTACCCTCAGCTCGCGACCAGCCTGGATGGCATAGGTCTTCACTACACCCGGATATGAGAGGGCCAGGTCTTCAAGGTTTTTGAGACGTTGAATGTACGATTCAACCACTTCGCGCCGGGCACCCGGGCGGGCACCCGATATGGCATCGCACACCTGAACAATGGGCGCAATAAGTGATTCCATTTCAACTTCATCGTGGTGGGCACCGATGGCGTTGCAGATATCTTCCTTTTCTTTGTATTTCTCGGCCAGCTTCAATCCAAGGATGGCATGTGGCAATTCCGATTCGTTGTCGGGTACTTTGCCAATGTCGTGCAGAAGGCCGGCGCGTTTTGCTTTTTTAGGGTTCAGGCCAAGTTCGGCAGCCATGGTGGCACACATGTTGGCAACTTCCTTGCTGTGTTCGAGCAGGTTTTGACCATACGATGAGCGATACTTCATTTTACCGATCAAGCGGATGAGTTCGTGGTGCATGTTATGAATACCCAGGTCTATGGTTACCCTTTTGCCAATTTCAACGATTTCCTGCTCAATCTGTTTTTTTGTTTTTGCAACCACCTCTTCTATGCGTGCAGGATGTATGCGGCCGTCGGTCACGAGCTTGTGCAGCGAAAGGCGTGCAATTTCCCGACGCACCGGGTCAAAGGCTGAAAGCAGGATTGCATCGGGGCTGTCGTCAATGATTATTTCGACCCCTGTGAGCGATTCGAGTGTGCGAATGTTGCGGCCTTCACGCCCGATGATCCGTCCTTTGATTTCATCGTTTTCGATGTTGAACACTGATACAGTATTTTCGATTGTATGCTCCGCAGCAGTGCGCTGAATTGTCTCGATCACAATCTTTTTGGCTTCCTTGTTGGCGGTAATGCGTGCCTCGTCCATGGTTTCTTTTATATGGGTCATCGCATCAGCCTTGGCCTGATCCTTCAGATTTTCGAGAAGCTGATTTTTGGCTTCGGCAGCCGACATCCCTGCAATTGTTTCGAGAAGATCAACCTGGCGTTTGTGTTCACGTTCCAGGTCGCTTTGCTTTTTGTTTATTACCTCAAGCTGGGTGGTGAGGCCGGTTTTAATCGTCGCGACTTCTTTTTGCTTTCTCTGAATTTCCTCCATTTTCTGAGAGATTACCGTCTCTTTCTGTTTGATACGGTTTTCGGCTTTCTGAATTTCATTGCTTTTTTCCTGAATTACCTTATCATGTTCGCTTTTTAACTGCAGAAATTTTTCTTTCGCTTGCAGTATTTTGTCCTTCTTTAACATTTCAGCCTTCTCTTCGGCTTCTTTTAGTAGTTGCTGGCTTTTCTTACTGAGTGAGTTTCGGAGCAGGGTAGTGGCCAGGATAATACCCAGCACGAATCCTGCCAGCGCTCCGATGCTAATGATTGTTGCATTCATTGATTATATGATGTTTTGAGTGTATAAAAAGAGGGTGAGGGATTGATCGGAGTTGTACATTCTTTGCCGGATAAAGTCTGGCTAATCATGAACAATAAAAAAAGCCCGCAGTTAATTCAGTGGCTTGGGAAACCCCAGAACCAGGTTTTGAGTCGCCTTGCCTTTCGAACGTCCAATGATGCAGTGTTGCATCTTCCGGCGAAGCCGGAAGTTAGGCCTGTCCTACGTGGCCATGAGCCAACTCTGTTGGAAATAATGTTGAGTTTCCAAACAAATTGAATTAATGCGGGCTTAAGCTTTTTTTCTTTTCAAAGAACGTACTGTAGAGGCTATCAATAGTTTAGTGTTTCAGTCAGAAGACTATCAAATTCAACAAGTTTTGCACTGAGTTGGTTATCCCTGAAGTCAGCCGCTTCTTCGTGTGTGATTGTTGAAGTTGCGAGCTGCAGGCAAACCATGGCTAATAAATCCTGATGATCTTTGAATGCGTAATCATTCGCGTAGTCTTTCATTTTATTTTCAATCAGTTTTGCTGCTTTTCTTACAAGCTCTTCATCTCTGTGATCAATGGTCAGGCGGTAGGGCCTCCCTGCAATTGAAACCGTTGCTGTGAGCTCGTCCATTTATTATAGTCTTTTGTCTGAACCTATTTATTCAATAAACCGATACACTTGTCAATTTCCCGCACCAGTTCTCCGATTTTTGTTTTTGCTTCAGCGATTTCATTTCGCGTAGCAATTGATTTTGATATATTTATGTTTTCGAGTTTCTCCTGTAATTCCCTGATTTTTATATTTTGTTGATTGATAGTTATTTCCTGTTCTTCAATTTTATTTCTTAAAAGCGTAACTGTGTTAATTGAATCTTTATAAATCTGATTAACTTTCCTGATTTTATATTCGATGCCCGAAATCAGCACACTCACACTTTCCATAAGAACTAAACTCCATTGGTGTCTAAATTGTTGTGCAAATTTAAGAAATCTTTACCTTTGGCAAGCTCCGATCTGCAAAAAACACATATTAGCCAAACCCGAACTTTTCTACATCAAAGATAAGCATATTTTGATAGAAAGATTCATGGATCATTAAAAAACAAAAAAATGAAAGAAGAATTCCTTCACTACCTCTGGAAATTTCAATTATTTGAAGGACATCTTCTCACAACCGAAGGGTTGCCCATCAGTGTTAAAAAGCCAGGCTTGCACAATCCCGACTCGGGCCCCGATTTTATAGATGCCCTGATTCTGATTGGCGACACACTGTGGGCCGGAAATGTAGAAATCCACATTCAGGGTTCGTCTTGGTTTGAACACCAACACCACCTCGATGCGGCTTATGACACTGTGATTCTGCATGTTGTGCTCGACAACAACCGACTTGCACGGCATTCAACCGGCCTACAGGTTCCGACCTTTGTATGCGAAAAACACATCAACCATAATTTATATCATAACTATAAGCAGCTAATTGAAAGCCGCTTATGGATACCCTGCGCTCGTATAATTGGCAGATGCCCAAACGTTGTTGTAAAATCCTGGCTGAGTAGCCTCATGGTCGAGCGCCTGCATCAAAAGGCAACTGAGATGGAATCGCTGCTAAAAAACACCAACTACGATTGGGAAGAGGCCCTCTATGTATTTTTGGCGAGGTCGCTTGGTTTAAGGGTAAATGCGCTGCCCTTCGAGCTACTGGCAAGCTCTGTTCCGAAGAAGATTCTGGCAAAACATAGCGACAATCCTTTTCAAATAGAAGCACTGCTATTCGGACAGGCGGGTTTCCTGAACGAAAATCTGGTCGAGCCTTATCCGGCTGCCATGAAGAAAGAGTATCAGTTTTTACAGAAAAAATACAACCTTCAACCCATTGATAAATCGCTTTGGAAATTTATGAGGCTACGTCCTGCGGCCTTTCCTACCCTGCGAATTGCCATACTTGCAAAATTAATGGCATCACCCACTTTGTTCATGCAATTGATCGAGGCCAACACAATTGATCAGCTCAGGGAAATCTTCGATGTTGAGTTGGATGCGTATTGGGATAACCATTATAAGTTTGGAAGTCCTTTAAAAATCAGTCGCAAAAAACGACTTGGCATTCAATCTGTTGATCTCTTGATGATAAATGCCATTATCCCGATGCTCTTTCTTTACGGAAGGTACCATGGGAATCCGGAATTAAAAGATCGTTCAATCCAATTTCTGGAAGCATTGCCCACTGAACGAAACAGCATCACGGAAAAGTGGGAACATCTTGGAATAGAGTTGCCTGATGCTGCTACTTCGCAGGCTTTGCTGCATCTGAAAAAGTGGTACTGCTCCTCCAAAAAGTGCCTTTCGTGCCGCATCGGTAACGAGCTGCTGCGTAAAGAATTAACATAAATAAAATAACCCTCCCCCATCTTTTTTGGGTATTCTTTTTCAAAATCGTTAAACAAATTTTTCTAATTACACGATTTTACTCACTTTTGTAGTGAATAAAAGTTGCCAATAATCATTTTTACTCCTAAAAATCTCTGAATGTACATCAAAAAACTCTCATTTTCATTGCTGTTTATCTTCACGATCGCCCTGTGCAATGGGCAACAGGTAATCAGTGCCGACACGACAATGCAAAAATCCGAAAGCATTGCTGCAGAAGAACCAGTTGGCGATCTCACCCTTAGCCAACGGATTAACAGTCGTTTTGTTCCGGTTGTTGATTTTATGAGTAAGGTACTTTTCTTTGACCCCTTTGCAGCCTCCGGATTGCACGATCCGGTGATTCATGACGAAAACAACAACGTGGTTCTTGACGCTACCGGCCAACCAAAAAAATCGAACATCCCTCTCATAGTTATCTGGTTGATCGTGGGGGCTGTATTTTTTACAATCTACTTGAAATTTGTCAACATCAGCGGATTTAAGCATTCCATTGCTGTGGTCCGGGGTAAATATGACAATCCGAAAGATGCAGGGGAGGTTTCACATTTTCAGGCCCTGGCCACAGCACTCTCTGCCACTGTCGGTCTTGGGAATATTGCCGGTGTAGCTATCGCTATCACACTCGGCGGGCCTGGAGCCACATTTTGGATGATTGTCGCTGGATTGTTGGGGATGTCTTCAAAGTTTGTTGAATGCACCATGGGGGTTAAGTACAGAAACATCAATGCAGATGGCACAGTTTCGGGCGGCCCCATGTACTACCTTAGCAAGGGCTTGAAAAAAAGAAAGCTTGGTGGCCTCGGAAAAGTTTTGGCAGCCATTTTTGCTTTGCTTGTCATCGGAGGATCGTTTGGTGGCGGCAATATGTTTCAGGCCAACCAATCGTTCTCACAAGTTGCATATATCATCCCATCAATTTCAAACTTTGGTGCCTGGTATGGAATAATCCTCGCAATATTGGTTGGTGCAGTAATTATTGGCGGACTGAAAAGCATCGCCAATGTTACTGATAAAATCGTTCCTTTTATGGCGGTATTATACGTTACTACTGCGTTGATTATTATCTTCATCAATTGGAGGCATACACCCGAGGCTTTCAGACTGATATTTGATGGAGCATTTAATCCGGGCGCCTTGAAAGGCGGAATTATTGGAGTACTCATTGTGGGATTCCAACGGGCAGCCTTTTCGAACGAAGCGGGAGTCGGATCTGCAGCAATTGCACACTCCGCTGTAAAGACTGATGAGCCTGTTTCCGAAGGATTTGTGGCATTGCTCGAACCGTTTATTGATACTGTGGTCATCTGTACAATGACAGCACTTGTATTGATTTTCACAGATATGCACAATAATCCGCTCGGTCTTACCGGCTCGGCACTTACATCCGAAGCATTTAAAAGCGTAATTCCCTGGTTTCCATATTTATTGATGTTGGCTATCTTTCTTTTTGCATTCTCCACAATGATTTCATGGTCGTATTATGGACTGAAGGGTTTTGATTACCTGTTTGGAGGTGCGATTCAACGACTTACAGGCAGCCGTAAGGTTTCGGATAACATCTACCGGGTTTTATTTCTTTTATTTATTGTGGTTGGTTCAGCCTCACAATTGGGTGCTGTTGTTGATTTTTCAGACATGATGATTTTGGCCATGGCTTTCCCTAATTTTCTTGGGTTGCTTATTATGGCTCCAGAAATTAAGAACGATGTGGCCAGTTACCTGAGGCGGGTGAAATCGGGAGAGATTAAAAAGTTCAAATAATCAATTGATCTGAATTATATTGAACCCATTTGTTCAGGGTTTGATTTGATGCACATGATTAATAATGCTGGCTGATGAGAAATGCCCTAAAGGATTATTTTTCGTTTTCGAGCCGCGATATTCGTGGCATATATATCCTGCTGGGAATTTTAATCCTGCTGCTCATTGTAAGTAGGCTTCCAAAATATTTCATCAAACATCCGGAAGCTGATTTTACGCAATTAGAAAAAAATATACTCATTTTCGAGAAAGCGCAGCGTGCAATGAAAGAGCATGAGCGTACATTAAAATTGAAGACTGATTTTGATTTTAATCGCCCCGACTATTCAGCAGCAAAACAAAAGCTCACTCCTTTTCCATTCGATCCAAATCAAATGACCGCAGCGGAGTGGAAGAAGCTTGGTTTATCAGAAAAGCAGGTTAAAGGTATCATGAACTACATCGCAGCCGGAGGATTATTTCGAAAAAAAGAGGACCTTAAGAAACTTTACTCTCTAACGCCCAACGAATATGAGATTCTTGAACCATTTATCCAAATTCAGCCTCGTGATGAAAATCTAACCTCAACCAGAAATCCCCCAAGGGCAATTCATGTCATGACTAGGAAAGACACAATTGCTCCCGTTCATATTAATACCGCAGATTCTGCCAAACTGGTCAAGATAGGTTGTATCAGCCCCGTGATTGCAGGCCGCATTATCCGGTATCGGGATATTCTGGGAGGATTTTACAATAACAATCAACTTCTCGAGGTGTATGGCCTCGACAGTGCGTGCTTTCGGGCAATCAAAAAAGCATTCGTAGTTGATCAGAGTAAACTCAGGAAGATCAACATCAACCACGCGACAGTGAAGGAAATGAGCCGTCATCCCTATATTGATTTCTACCTTGCCAAGTCTATTGTTGATCAACGTATTAAGCAAGGAAGGATATTGTCTGTTGAGGAAACCTCAGCGTTTGCCTTCATGCATACATCACGTTATGAAAAACTTTTTCCATACCTGACCACCGAATAAAATAACAGGGATGTTTCTCAAAGCCTACATTACATCTTGTATAACTACTCTGGCGATGTTGATTGCCCTCAACGGTTCAGGTCTGAACTCCGGTGCTGAAGTTGATACGATTTGTTTGAAAGCAATGCATTTGAACGAGGCATCGCAAAAATTGAGGAACCAGGACAGGGCAGCAGCCATGACTTATGCAAAAGAAGCGTTACAAATTGCAACTTCAGGCAATTGCAAGGAAATGAAAGCACTTTCGTTAAAAAATATTGGTGCGATTTACTTCCTGACGGGTTCCTACGAACTGGCATTAACGAATTATAATCAGGCACTGGATATTTATGAGGCCATGGGAAATCAAACAGGTATATCAGCCTGCAATCATAACATCGCCTATGTGTATGAGAAATTGAGCAATTTCGATTTTGCCCGCAGGCATTATGCCAAATCACTTGAAATGGACAAGGCATTGGGTGACCTGGCAGGGGTTGCCGCAACCCTGAACAACATCAGCATTCTTCATTTTCATGAAGGTCATCTAAACTTGGCGCTCGAAATGATGATGCAAGCGTTGCAGATTAGCCGTAACATAAAAGACCCGGAAGTAGAGGCGGATTGTCTCATGAATATAGGAAGTGTGTTAGAAACACAGAAGCAATATGAACAGGCGATACTCAAATATCAGGAAGCCATGCATGTTTATCAAGTCCTTGGAGATGACTATAGGGTTTCTGTACTTCAATACAACATGGGGAGGATAAGATTAGAACAGAACAACCTGGATGAAGCCATGTTCCTTTTTAACGAATCGCTAATAAAAAAAATTGAGTTGGAAGACTATGTGGGTATTGCGTTATGTCTGAGCAATGCAGGCACTTGTCTTCAACGAAGTGGTCAACACGAAAAGGCCATTGACTATTTTCTGCAAGCACTTAAAGTTGACTATGAACTAGGAAACCACAGAGGGGTGGCTACACAACTTTCACAGATAGGAAGCAATCTATTGATAAAGAATGAACCTTCGCAAGCGCTGAATTACCTACATCGTAGCCAGGAAATAGCAAAAACATATAATTACGCAGAAATCATCAAAGACAATTATTTGCTCTTGATGAATGCCAATATAGCCCTTTCAAATTATGAAACATCCTATGAGTATCTGCAAAAATATTCAGCGCTGGCCGACTCAATGCGGCTAGATACTTTGCTTTATAATCAGCTGGCTAATCTGGCAAACCCTGTTCAAAGATTGCTCTCAACCAATCGAATATCCGGGATTATCACCTGGAAAAATTTGCTTTTTATGAGTACGATCATCAATATTCTGTTAATCTTGATTTTGGTTTTTCGGAGATTCAAACCCTTGTCCAAAACATCAGAAGTTATTGAGGATATACAGGTACTTGACGATAATTGTCAACCCGGTAGATTCTGAGAGCAGTATTCTCCCATCCGTTTTCATCGGTGCGTTTGAAATCGAATGGTATTTGCAGGCCAGAGGCTGAGTGATGAGGTAGGCAAGTTTCGAAATCAGCACCATATTTCATCATGGCACTTAGAAAATAGAATGTAATGTCGAATGCGGCAAATGCATAGGATTCGGGAACCGGGTCAATATTATACTTCTGCCTGAATGCCTTGATGAAACGCTTGGTGATCTCGGCATTGTAATCAATATAATTTGGTGATGTCAGATGAAGCTGAAGGTTTACACTATGTGCTGCCTCTATTTCAAAGGACTCCCATTCACTGGTTCCAATACACTTTAAGGAATAGCTGTCTTTTAAATCATTGAGATTTCTCATCAATTCAATTACAAACACTTTATCGTCAGATAGAACAACAAGAATGTTGTCTTTTCCGGGCACTAATTTTTGTCTTATTGCCGCAATGCAGCCAGCCTGGCAATTTACCTGATTAATCCTTGTGGTGGGCAGATTCATCTTCAAAATTTCAAATATCCTGTCATCTGCCACCGATGATTGTTTGACGATTACAATATTATCCTTGCTGAAATTTCTTGAAATAAAACCGGCAAGTACCGGTGGTTCAAACTTGAGGTCTGGCAGTACTTTGAAAGCATAGGGATTATTGTTTAAGAAATCCCCGCGTCCTGAAAACGGATTCACAATTTTAATTTTATTTGCTGATGCAAACCTGGCAATCCGATTAAAGCTCTGACTAAATACCGGCCCAATGATCAGATTCATTTCTTTCAATTCAGGTTTTCGAAGCACTGCTTCGGCAGATGAAGCTGATTGATCTACATCATAGAAATATATCCTGGCTTTGAGGCCGGCCTTCTCAAGGCTATCCAATGCCAGTTGTGTGCCCAGATAATATTGCATGAAGCCATATCTACGCGATGGGTCATCAGCATCAGAAATATTTTCACTGTATTCTATTGTCTTTTTTATTTCATCCAAATACAGGGGAAGCATGATGGCAACCTTGTAGTGTTGGCTGGCAGCAGCCAAATTGTTGCATTCAGAAGCAAGGATGATGTTGCCTGTGTTTTTTTGTTCTTTTTCGTTGGCGGGCAGTGGGTCAACGATTTTTTCGACCTGTTTCTGCGTGATGTGATATACAGGAATCTTTAATACCTGACGCGGACGAATCCCTGTCTTAGCCTGCGGATTAAACTTATTTATGTCCTGTATGCTGACATTATAGATTCGTCCGATTCCATAAAGGGTTTCTTTTCGGCCAACCCGATGGAAGACAAATGTTATCGTGGTATCGTTGGTGATTATGTATTGTTTCTGTGTTGACGCCTGGATACCTGTGAGCCGGAGGATTTGTCCAGATTTTAGACCGTCTTTGAGTGCAGGGTTCAAACGCAACAACTCATCACTGCTTATCTGATAGCGTTTTGTGATGGCATAAATCGTTTCGCCAGGCTGAACCAGGTGAGTTTCAGGTTTGTCCTGAATTGAAACTGGAATAACCTGATCCGCGACCTGGCCCTTTGTTGCTTGTGGAACCTGAGTGCCGGCCTCAGCAGGTGGAATTTGGACAACGGGAATTTGAAGAACCTGGCTGCCCTGCAAGCCTTCTTTCACAAAGGGATTGAACAAGATTATTTCATCCGCACTCACGCCATATGATTTCGAGATGGTCTGAAGATTCTGGTTTTCCTGAACCAGGTGAATGTAGAATTTGCGGCCATTGATTGTCTCAATGATTTCAGAGCGTTTGATAATGGCGCCTTGCTGTGCATAGGAGGTGGTTATCAAACAGGTTAGAATGGCCAGAAATATTGTTCTATTCACAATATATTACATATGAGGCAATTGCATTATTCCCATTCTATGGTTGCCGGAGGCTTCGAACTTATATCATAGACCACACGGTTTACACCTTTCACCCTATTTATGATTTCGTTTGATACCAATGCAAGAAATTCGTAGGGCAAATGAATCCAGTCGGCAGTCATACCATCTGTAGATCCCACTGCACGCAATGCCACCACGTTTTCGTAGGTACGTTCATCACCCATCACCCCTACGGATTTTATGGGAAGTAATATTACGCCAGCCTGCCACACTTTGTCATACAAATCGCTGCTTTTCAGTGCTTCAATAAAAATGAAATCGGTTTCCTGTGCAATTCTGACCTTTTCGCGGGTGATGTCGCCGAGTATTCTAATTCCTAAACCAGGGCCGGGAAAAGGATGCCGTTTGATCAGGTTAGGATCAATCCCAAGTTCTATTCCAACCTTGCGCACCTCGTCTTTAAAGAGCGACTTCAAGGGCTCAATCACTTTCAGTTTCATCGCATCGGGCAACCCGCCCACGTTATGGTGCGATTTTATAGTTGCGGATGGTCCATTGACTGAAACAGATTCAATCACATCGGGGTATATCGTCCCCTGGGCCAGCCATTTAACATTTTTTATTTCGTGTGCTGCCCGGTCGAATACCTCAATAAAGACCTTTCCTATGGTTTTGCGTTTTGTTTCCGGATCACTTATCCCATGCAATGCTTCGTAAAAGTGATCTTTCGCATCTATTCCCCTGATGTTTAAGCCATTGCCCTTGAATGTATTTAAAACATTTTCAAATTCATTTTTTCGCAACAAACCGTTGTCCACAAATATGCAATGCAATTGGGGGCCGATGGCCTTGTGCAAAAGCATAGCAGCAACAGATGAATCAACTCCACCTGAGAGGCCTAATATCACCTGGTCTTCGCCTAATGTTTGCTTTATTTCCTGAATGGTGTGCTCAATAAATGATGCCGGTGTCCAGGTTCCCTGGCAGCCACATATATCAAGTATGAAATTGCGCAGGAGCGTAGTTCCTTCTGTGGTGTGATATACTTCGGGATGAAATTGGATTCCATATACCTGATTTTCAACATCATGATATCCTGCAATTCCAACTTCAGTCGTGCTTGCAATGACTTGGAAGTTTCCTGGGATTTCAAGTATTGTATCTCCATGCGACATCCAAACCTGGCATCCGGTGGTCATATCTTTGAGCAGTGTATTGGTGCCATCAATAAATGAAAGGTTAGCCCGGCCATATTCCCTGATGCTGGACGGCAGGATTTTTCCGCCTCTTGTCTTGGCGATATATTGGGCCCCATAGCAAACGCCAAGGATCGGAACTTTCCCGATAAAAACCGAAAGATCAGGTGCAGGTGAGTGGACATCATTTACTGAAAACGGGCTGCCTGACAGTATTACTCCCTTCATCTCAGACCCCAATGCTGGCAAATGATTGCATGGATGAATTTCGCAGTAAACATTTAGCTCACGGATGCGTCTTGCAATCAACTGGGTGTATTGCGAGCCAAAGTCAATAATCAAGATGGTTTGTTCCATGGCGCAAAGATAGAAAGTAAACCAATTTATTGCTTCAACAACTTTGCTTCGTAGTGCGAAATATTTCCGACAAAGTCGCTGACTTTGAGAACAAACCTGTTTTCTCCTTTTTTCAGCCTACCATCAAACACATATACCAATAATTCATTCTTAGGATCATAGTCCATCAGCACCCATTGGCCATTCAGTGTGCCGTGATATGCCCGAATGCCCGATAAGTTGTCTTTTATTTTTATCCTAATTTCCTTCTGATTGCTGATGTCTTTGCCGTTTTGAATGTTTATAGTGGTGATTTGAGGGGGAATTGTGTCGACCATAACAGCGAATGTTCCAAAAGTACGGACAGTGGCTTCAACCCAGCCGTTTTCAAACTTTCCGCCCTCCGAGCCCCAGTTGTTTTCATTATTTTTGCTGGCAATCAGGGCTTTCGCTCTGAGCCTTTCAGGCATTTCGTTTGTTTTCAACCGCAGGATGTAGCTCCGGTGCACCGGTGTAGTGGGGTTATGAACATCAAACACTTTTGAAAAAGTTCCTTTCTCCTGATTTTTTTCGCTTAGGGCAATCCAGCTGTCTTCATATAGCGCAAGTGGAGGCATTTCAATAACAATGCGTTCTTCCCTGATGATGTTGGCCTGGTTAAACCGAAACATTTTTTTACCCATTGTGTCGGGAGGTGAAATTCGTTGAGGTGACGCAGGATCGCCTGTAGCTTTAAAATTTAGCACAGACTGGTTGCTGTGCGAGTCGGTGACAACAATTTGAATCTGATAATGTACCGGGTTTGAAAAATCAAAAGTTCCGTTTTGATACGCACCCTTGTATATTTTAAGAGGATTATTTGGCAGGATACGGGTTTGAATGAACTTCCGTTTATTGCGGATAAGCTCTTCATAATCAATGATTGCATTCACATATCTGGTCTCATCGAACGAGAATTCATCAATGATATATGAATAAACAAGTTGTGAATTTATCACCACCTCCATTTTAGCGATCCCCAGCTTCAGGCTACTGTCGTTGTGCATGTCGAAACACTGTATGCCAAAAGCTGCTCTTCCGGACAACACGAGTGAATTTTCGGGAATTAGTCTGTATTGCCCATTGCCTCCTGTGACTTCAAAAACCTGGGGTGCATCTATTCTGTTAACTGAACTAAATTCGTCTGCAGGATATATTTTCAGCCTTTGGATGATGGGCGAAATTTTATCAGCCACTTTGATGCCAAACAATATTGGGTTAACCGGAATCTGACCTGCTGTTCGACGGATTTCAAAATGCAGATGCGGGCCACCAGAGCTGCCGCTATTTCCTGACCAGGCAATAATTTCTCCTTTTTTTACGGCCATACTTCCTTTATCGGGATATAAATCCACGTCGAACTCCTCCCTTTTATATTGTTCATTGATAATGTATTGTTGGATTGAGGCCTTAAAATTTCGTACATGTGCATAAACGGTTGTAAAACCATTGGGGTGGTCAATATATATGGCTTTGCCGAAACCTATGGGCGAGACCCGGATGCGCGAGACAAACCCATCAGCCGCCGCAAAAACTGGCTTACCCTCAACGCTTTGAGTTCTGAAGTCAATGCCGGAATGAAAGTGATTTGTCCTGATTTCGCCAAACGATCCTGATAAAGAAGGAGTGATATTAATTGGTATGCGAAAATAATTCTGCGGAAATGCCGATTGCCCGAGAATGGCTTCGCTTTGAATTATTAAAAGAATGAAAAGCCAAAATATTTGTCTGGATTTTTGCAGCATACATTTAAAAATAAACCACATAATACAAATGCATAATCGGGTAAAAAATTGTTCAGGCTGTACAAAAATAAGGCAGTCAGAGTTTGTTAATTAAGAGATTATAAAATAATAGACGATATCTCTAAAGCGGGGGCAAGGTCCATCTTAAATGTTGACAAAGCACCTCAGTTCTTGAAGCCCTATTTAGCTAGCTAAGGATTAACATAAATTTTGAGTTGGTATGTTCTTATGAAGAGGTTCTTCAATCAACAAGGCTTTTATACCTTTGCGCTGAAATTTTGGCATCAACAGTATGAGCATTGCCGCAAACCTACAAGCGATTAAATCTTCAATTCCGCCTGGAGTAAAATTGATTGCAATATCAAAAACCCAAACGGTGGAAGAGATTATAATGGCCTATCAGGCCGGTCAAAGGGCATTTGGAGAGAACCGGGCGCAGGAAATTGCCGAAAAACAACCTCGCTTGCCAAAAGATATAGAATGGCATTTCGTGGGGCATCTTCAAACCAACAAAGTAAAATATATTACTCCGTTTGTTTCAATGATCCAAAGTGTGGATAGTCTCAAATTAATGAAAGAAATTAATGCGGAAGCCAGAAAAAACAATCGAGTGATTGATTGTTTGCTCGAATTTCGTATTGCAAGCGAAGAAACAAAGTATGGTTTCAACCTCCACCAAGCGAAGCAGATGATCGAACACGCCGACTTTCGTCAGCTAACGGCCATCAGGGTTTGTGGAGTGATGGGAATGGCAACCTTTACAGATGATATGAAGCAGGTAAAAGAAGAATTCAGGCTTCTTAAAAATATATTCATTCAACTGAAAACCACTTATTTCTCTGCCGATAAAGCTTTCTCCGAAATTTCGATGGGGATGAGCAATGATTATCTTGAAGCCATCGAACTTGGAAGTACAATCGTTAGAATAGGAACTTCAATCTTTGGAGAGCGAACCAAAAACTGGAATTAATCTATTAAATATAAATGATTTACATTATATTCCTTCTCGGTATTGTACTACTTATGCTGGGGGCACACTGGCTGGTTGATGGAGGCAGTGCGCTCGGAAAACGCCTGAATATCCCGGATATCGTAATCGGGCTCACCATTGTATCCATTGGCACCTCGGCACCCGAAATGGTGGTGAGTGTGATTGCCAGCGCCAAAGGTGCAACCGATCTGGCGATTGCCAACGTGGTAGGCAGCAATATTTTCAATACTCTTGTAATTATCGGTTTGGCTGCCGCAATATATCCTATTCGGGTGGGCAAAGAAACGCTGCGCTGGGAGCTTCCGTTGAGCATGTTTGCTTCAGTCGTGCTCTTGTTGTTGGCCAGAGATTATATTCCGACCGGAGGCAAAGTGCTTTCGATTGTAAGACTAGACGGAATCATATTCCTTGTATTGTTTCTTGGTTTCCTTTATTATACCTATCGCTCTGCCCGGAATAATCAACGCAATGATCTTGAAGACATTAAGCAATATGGCATGGGGAGATCGGTGTTGCTCATCCTTACCGGGTTGGTGTTCTTATATGCCGGGGGGCGCATGTCGGTGAATGGGGCAATTGAGATTGCACAGAAGCTAGGGGTATCTGAGAAGATGATTGGGGTTACCGTAGTGGCGGTGGCAACATCCTTGCCGGAATTGATAACCTCGGCCGTGGCAGCACTCAAAAGAAACTCAGACATCGCCATAGGCAATGCACTGGGCTCTAACATTTTCAATATCTTTTTTGTGCTGGGCATCAGTGCACTCATCCATCCCCTGCCCTTTCAGGTCAATATGCTGCCTGATCTTTACTTGTGTATCCTCACAAACCTGATTATAATTTTGTTTATTCGCCTTCATAAATCATCGCTAAGGCGAATCACCAGGCCTGAAGGCTTTATCTTGATAGGGCTATATTTCGCCTATATCATCTATGCAATCATTATAAGATAAATTGATCTTTTAAACCGAGTAGCACCGCAGACGTTGCGACACTATTCTTCGATAACAATGTCATAAGTAAGTTGTGATGCCTTTGAAAGCATGGCCGAAACGCCACAATATTTTTCCTGCGATAGGGTAATAGATTTTTCAATCTTATCGGCTGGAAGATATTTACCTTTGAAGCGGTATGTAATATGCAGTGTTTTATATACTTTGGGATGTTCCTCAGTTAGATCGCCCTGAACATCAACAGTGAATGACTCGGGTTTCACCCGCATTTTTTCGAGAATTGAAACAACATCCATGGCGGTGCAACCTGCCAATGCGACCAGCAACAGTGGTTTAGGCCTTGGCCCCTGGTCGTTTCCTCCAACGCTTTGATCGGCATCGAGAATAAGTTTATGACCATTTACTGTGGTTTCGAATGTCATTTGTTGTAACCAGTTCAGTGAAATCTGACTTTTCATGACTATAAATTGTTTATTAGAAGTTTTCTGGAAAGATAAAAATGATTTATAAAATTATAACAACTTAGGATAAATAATGTTGGGACAGAACATCTATATTTATAACCACATTTGAGGTATTAGCAACAGAAACTTTCTAACAGGTGCATTTTATTGCATCGGCATTCACTAATTTTGCGGCCATAAATCACAAAACCATCATTGACATGAAAAAACTCAGTATTATTTTTTTAACCGCTATCCTTATGAGCACTGCTTGCACCACCAAAAAGACCGAGCAAAATCCGTTTCTGGCCGACTACAATACTCCTTATAATGTTCCACCATTCGACAGGATTAAACCTAACCATTTTACACCCGCCTTTGAAGAAGGAATGAACAGGCATAATGCTGAAGTTGAAGCCATTGTGAACAATACCGAATCGCCGACATTTCAGAACACAATTCTTGCACTCGAGCTTTCCGGAAAGCTGCTGGGTGAAGTGAGCATGGTTTTTTTCAACACCAATTCGGGCAATACGAGCGACACAATTCAAGCCATTGCCCGCGAAATTTCCCCAAAACTTTCACAACATTCTGACAATATCACCATGAATCCTCGACTTTATGCCAGGGTGAAGGAGGTTTACCTTCAAAAGGATGGATTGGGATTGGATGCAGAATCGTTGAAGTTACTAGAAGAAACATACAAAGGGTTTGTGCGCAGTGGAGCTGATTTGGATTCAGCCAGCCAGGTGCGCTTGCGTGAAATTAATCAACAGCTGGCATTACTTTCGTTAAAATTTGGCGAAAACGTGTTAGCCGAGAATAACAGTTTCGAACTTGTTGTTGAAAAACAGGAAGATCTTGTCGGACTTCCGGCATCGCTGATCAATGTTGCTGCTGCTACTGCCAAAGAAAAAGGGAAGGAAGGCAAATGGGTTTTCACATTACACAACCCGAGTGTGATGCCTTTTCTGCAGTATAGCGAAAACCGGGAGCTGAGAAAAAAAATGCAACAGGCTTATGTTTTGCGATGCAATAACAATGACGAACGCGACAACAAGGAAAACATCAAACAGATTGTTGAACTTCGCATCGAACGGGCCAAACTCCTGGGGTATCCAGATCATGCTTCTTATATATTAGAAGAAAACATGGCCAAAAACCCATCGAATGTGTTTGCACTTCTCAACCAGCTTTGGGTGCCGACAATGAAAATCGCCAGAAAAGATGCCACAGAGCTTCAGAAAATGCTTGCAAAAGATATACCCGGTGCAAAGCTCGAACAATGGGACTGGCGTTATTATAGCGAAAAGGTTCGCAAGGCAAGGTACGACCTCGACGAAGAGCAGCTCAGGCCTTATTTCAAACTGGAAAACGTTCGCGACGGGATATTTGATCTGTGCGACCGGCTGTGGGGGCTAAAGTTTATATTAAGAACCGACCTGCCAAAGCTTCACCCCGATGCAATCTCCTATGTAGTGACTGAGTCTGATGGTAAAGAGATCGGAATCCTTTATATGGATTTTCACCCGCGTGCCAGTAAACGTGGAGGTGCCTGGATGAGCAGCTACCGCGACCAGATGTGCACCCCTGATGGGCAAATGATTTCTCCGGTCGTAACCCTCACCTGCAATTTCTCTCCTCCAACGGCCGAAACACCCAGTCTTTTAACATTCGATGAGGTTGAAACATTCTTTCACGAATTTGGTCACGGCCTGCATGGATTGTTATCGCACGTAAACTACAGAAGCCTTTCAGGAACCTCGGTACCCCGCGATTTTGTCGAGCTTCCCTCTCAGATTATGGAGCACTGGGCAGCTGCACCTGAGTTTCTAAAACTCTATGCAAAGCATTATGAAACAGGGGAAGCCATCCCTGATGAACTGATCAACCGTATGCAGGCAGCAAACAAATTCAACCAGGGATTCACAACCGGAGAATTTTTAGCTTCCGCTTTCTTTGACATGGACTTTCACACGCTAAACCAACCTCTCTCGACCGATGCAGTATCCTTTGAAAACAATTCGATGAGAAAAATCGGGTTAATTCCGGAAATCGCTCCCCGCCACAGAAGTACGTATTTTCAACACATATTCAGCGGCGGATATTCTTCGGGCTACTACAGCTATATCTGGGCAGCAGTGCTTGATGCCGATGCGTTTGATGCTTTCAAGGAAACCAATATTTTTGATAAAGAAACTGCAGCTCGTTTTCGTCACCATATTTTAGCACGGGGTGGAACAGATGACCCAATGAATCTTTATGTTTTATTCCGTGGACGCCAGCCTTCGATCGAGCCACTTTTAAAAGTAAGGGGGTTGAATTAGTATAAATTTCTTCATTTGATTTAAACACAAGAGAGGCTGCCCATTCTGGGCAGCCTCTCTCTTTGTAGCGGAGACGAGAGTTGAACTCGTGACCTTCGGGTTATGAATCCGACGCTCTAACCACCTGAGCTACCCCGCCATTAAATCAGTGCGGCAAAATTAACTATTTTTTTTTGATTCTGCTGCAATCTGGTTGAGTTTCATCCTGCAACCGTCTGGCGATAAATTATCCCCCTGCTTCGTTGTTCATTGAGCATAAAGTCTACACAGGCCGGGATGCGCCCAATCGCTTCCGGCACAAACACTCCGGGCTGGTTGAATAATCCGCTTGCAATCAGGCGCAAGGCTGCCGTAGCAGCATATCCTGTTGTGCGTGCCATACTATGCACCCCAGTTTCAAGGTCATACATGTCGAGCAGGCTCCACGAAATTACTTTACTTACACCCTCCTTTGAGCCCCTGGCAATTATTTTCATTGCAGTCAGGTCTTGCTCACCTGCCTCGAGTTTCCATTGCGAAAACAAGAGTTTGGAAGTAATCGCCAATGGCGAAATAAATTGCCCCCCTACCTCAACTGGTTTCGTGTCAAAAAATCCGGCACTGCTCAATACCCGCATCAGCTCGGAGTGACCTGGATAGCGCATGGTTTTTTCGACCATATCAGGCACATTCATCGTATAAATCAATGACCGGAGGCCGTCGCTGTTAAAACACTCAAGTGTGCCTATGCCTTCGATTTCGATCAGTTCCGGTTCTGACAACGCCGGAAGAACAACAACGTTACCATTTCGCACAAGCCGGGCAGGGCGAGTATATTCCTCAAGTACATCTGCAGGCGAAAAAACAGCTTTGTACTGCCATGGCCAGGTGCGGATTTTTGGCAGCCCGCCCACGTAGATTTCAAGGCTCTCATAACGATCAAGGAGTGTGCCGGCGTATCCGGCCAATAAATTGCTCATGCCTGGTGCTACCCCCATGTCGCTGATCACGGTTACTCCGGATGATTTGGCCAGCCCGTCAAGACGTAAAACATCTTCAGGCATAAAAGCGATGTCTACTGCATGTACACCTGCGGCGATAATGGCCTCGAGGGTGGCATAACCCAAGCTGCCCGGTACAGCGCTCACTGCAAAGTCGGCACCTGATACCAACTCCGACACAGAGGCCGGATTTGACAAATCAGCCTTTTTTACTTTTATATTGCGTTTTCCCTCCAGCCTTTCAAGTGCTTTGGAATTAAAATCAACTGCCAATACATCAAAATCTATGGCAAGATCAAGTATTATCGGACTGCCAACCAGCCCTGCTCCAAGAACAATTACATTCATGTGGTCAAATATTTAGTTTGTTATCAAATAATCTTCCTTTAATGCCAATCAACTGATTGCGTTGCGAAAGCACAACACCCGAAATAACCAGAATAATCCCAAGTATTTTGTTCACGGTAATGATTTCCTTTAGAATAAAATACGAAAAAACGGCTGTGAAAACAGGTATTAGGTTGGTGAAAATGTTGGTCCGGCTGATACCCAATTGTCTAGTTACCATGGTGTATAATACATATGCAAGACTTGAGGCAAAGACTGCCAATTGAAGCAATGCCATGACTAATCTTTTATCAGGAATAACCGTCACAAAATGATTGAAATCTATCAAAAGAAAAAAAGGCATAAAGTACAGAGCCCCTAGCACATTCTGCGTTGCAATGATGGTTATGGCAGAGTAGTGTGCAGACAACTTTTTTAAAAAAACGGAATAGGCAACTGCCGATGCTACAGCAAATGCAAGAAACGCCAATCCGAGTGGGGGAGCTATCAAAGTGAGATCAGATTTCAGCAACATGACCAGGATACCTGCAAACGAAATGATCATGCCGACATAATTTAGAGGGCTTAGTTTCTCTTTCAGCAATAAAACACCTACAAACGGGGTAAACAGAGGAATGGTGGCAATAATAACAGCACTCAGGGTTGGAGAAGTCATTTTTAAACCAAAATTCTCACCGATGAAATAGAGAAATGGGTTGAACAAAGCCGACAATATAAAAAGCTTATAATGCTGCCGCTGAATGACTTCCCTATGTCGGAATACACTTTTCAATATCCAAAAAATTGCTGATGACATCACAAGTCTCAAAAATACGGTAGTGACTGGCTTGTAGTATTCAAAAACAATGGTTGACCAGATGAATGATAACCCCCAGAAAAGCATGGCAAGCAGGGCAAAAAAATATATAACCATGCGATTATTCTTCACTGTCAGTAAGGATGCGTGCGCCGCAAAGGTATTAATAATACAGCACAGGCACGACCCCAGCTGTTTTTGTAATATGTAACTTGATTCAGATTTGTGCGTCATACTCATTTAAAATAAGTAAACATGAAACCAATTTTATCCCTAAAACACCTCGTAATAATTTTTACGGGTTTGTTGACTTTTAGCAGCTGCGATTCGTTCGTGGTGGGAAGCGGAAAGCTTATAAAAACTACCTGTGATGTGAGTTCTTTCAATGCATTGGATGTTTCTGGTGCGTTTAAGGTTTTTTTGAGCCAGGGAGAGTCAGAGAATGTGTTTATCGAAACAGACGATAATATCCTGGAGTATGTTATTGTTGAAGTCAGAGGAAACACACTGAAAATTGGGACGCATGGCGTTGGCTTAAGCGATATCACAATCAGAGCCTATGTGCAGGTAAAAAATCTTGAAGATATTAAAGTCAGCGGAGCAGGAAAACTTAACGGAGAAACTCCCCTAAAATCCGAAAGGCTTGCAATCAGAACGAGCGGGGCAGGAAAAGTACAATTAGAAATTAGATGTGAGCGCCTAAATGCTGATGCGAGTGGTGCAGGCGAAATAATACTTAAGGGTAATGCAGATAGAATAGTTGCCGAAATTTCTGGTGCCGGTGAGTTGGATTGCGAAAAAGTCCTTTGCAGCAAATTCCAGGCACAGATCAGCGGTGCGGGCAAAGCCATCACTGCTGCTGAAAACCAGATTGACGCACGCATTTCGGGTGCAGGGAGTCTGAACTACAAGGGTAATCCAAAAGTATATTCGCAGATTTCTGGTGCAGGCAGCATCAAACAAATCAACTGACCTTCATTACATTTTTTGAGATTTATACTGCTCCTGACGTACTGAAATGTAATCGGGTTCAATTATATCTTGGGTGGGAATAATGGATTAATTTTGCACTTACCATCACATTGCGATATAATGAACCGTTGGCTATCTGCTATTTTTCTGTTTTATACCATCCCGGGTTTTACTCAACCCCCGTCAGGCTATTACGACCCAGCCACAGGGTTGAGTGGCACTTCACTACAATCTGCGCTGCATAATGTTATAAAAGATCACACTGTTCAAACGTATGCATCGTTGTACCAGCATTTTCAAATCACTGACAATAAGGGAAATAACCAGGTTTGGGATATGTATTCGGATGTGCCTGGCGGAATTTCGCCTTATGTTTATTTCTACAATTCAGGTAACGAATGTGGCAATTACAACAGCGAAGGCGATTGTTACAACCGCGAACATTCATTTCCAACAAGTTGGTTTGGTGGCAATATCCTTCCAATGTATTCCGATTTGTTTCATATCTACCCTACCGATGGCTACGTCAATAACCGGCGGGCAAATTATCCTTTCGGCACAGTGAGTTCGCCTTCATGGACATCAATGAACGGCAGTAAGTTGGGACCCTGCACAGCACCAGGATATACGGGCGTGGTATTTGAACCGATCAACGAATACAAGGGCGATTTTGCCCGCACCATGTTCTATATGGCAGTCCGCTATTATGGCCTAGATACATCCTGGCCAGGAAGCCCCATGGCCGATCGCTCCCAACTCAAACCCTGGGCCTGGCTTCTGATGCGTCAGTGGCATCTGAACGATCCGGTGAGCACCAAAGAAATCCAAAGAAACAATGCTGTTTTTGGTATCCAGGGCAATCGAAATCCATTTATTGATCGGCCGGAATTTGCTGATGCAATTTGGGGAAATCCAGCCTCAATTAATTTTGGCCAAGAAGCACCTATTTCACGAATATTTCCTTCTCCGGCAAAAGATTTTTGCTATATCAAATACAGCGATGCCTCACTGCCCGAGCAGTTCTCTGTCGTACTCACCGATCTCGCCGGAAAAAGCTATTCAGCATCTGCCTCTAAGGATGGAGGTTTAATCAGGTTGGACTTGACCCAACTGAAATCGGGGGTTTATCTTGTTAAGTTGAATGGTACTGCGGGACATAGAACTTATGCCCGATTGTTAAAACTTTGACAGGAGTGATTTCTCACTAGGATATCATTTTGTTAAATTCTTCTTCTCCAATAACTTGAATTCCTAACTCTCCTGCTTTCTTTCTTTTTTCGGGACCCATGTTTTCGCCGGCGAGTACGAAATTGGTTTTTGCAGAAACAGCCGAAACGACTTTACCTCCGTTGATTTCAATTGCTTTTTTGATTTCATCTCGCGAATATTCTTTAAAAACGCCACTCACCACAAATGACATTCCGCTGAGCCTGCTCAAAGCGATTGTGGCGCTATCGCTTGACTGAAAATTCAACCCATGGGCCTTCAGGCGCTCAATCATTTGTAAATGGTCTGGTATTGCGAAGTAATCCTTTATTGAGTTTGCGATACTTATTCCAATATCCGGGATGGCAGTTATTTCATCAATAGTGGCGTGGGTCAATGAATCAAGGTCGCGAAAATGGGTGGTCAATTTTTTTGCCACAGTTTCGCCGACATGCCTTATTCCGAGGGCAAACAAAACCCGGTGAAAAGGCGCAGTTTTGGATTGTTCGACTCCTTTGAGGATATTTTCGACGGTTTTTTCGCGAAAGCTTATGATTTTGTTTTTACCGGTTTCCGGGTTATTGATTTGTTTTTCTAAGCCGAACAGGTCATCATGCTTCAGATCGTAAATATCGGCAGAGTTGCAAACAATACCTTTGTCAAACAGTAAGGCAATCTTCCCCTGGCCCAGGCTGTCAATGTTCATGGCGCGGCGGCTGATGAAATGCTCAAGTTTGCCTTTGATCTGCGGTGAACACCCATCGGAGTTGGGGCAAAAATACGCAGCTTCGCCTTCGGGTCGCACCAAAGGGGTACCACATTCAGGGCAATGATCAATAAACTTAAGCGGTAAAGAATCAATCGGGCGCAACGACAACTCTACCCTGACAATCTTTGGAATAATTTCACCGCCTTTTTCCACTACCACCGTATCATTTTCCCGCACATCGAGCTGCATCATAATGTCGGCATTATGCAATGAGGCTCTCCTGACGGTTGTGCCAGATAGGAGTACCGGAGCAAGATTGGCAACTGGCGTTATGGTTCCTGTCCGTCCTACCTGAAAATCAACCGACAACAGTTTGGTGAATGCTTGTTCCGCCGCAAATTTATATGCGATGGCCCAACGAGGCGCCTTGGCTGTGAAGCCAAGTTGTTGTTGATGCGGCAGCGAATTCACCTTAATTACCACACCATCAATATCGAAAGGAAGATGATGCCTTTCAACAGCCCAGCTTCCAATAAAATCAATTACATCTTCTATTGAGCTGCAGCGTGCGATGTATTCAGGAATCCTCAGACGCCACGACCTGGCTGCCATCAGGTTGTCGTAATGAATATCAGTGGGCAGGGCCTCTCCCAACAAATGGTAGAGATAGCAACTCAAGCCACGTTTCGCTACTTCGGCAGGTTCCTGAAGTTTAAGGCTTCCGGCTGCTGCATTTCTTGGGTTGGCAAATGGTTCCTCTCCCTCTTCTATTCTTTGGTAGTTAATTTTTTCAAACTGTGCATGTGTAAGATACACCTCGCCCCTGATTTCGAATTCGTGAGGATAGCCTTCTCCTTTGATTCTAAGGGGTATGGATCGGATGGTTTTTATATTGGCAGTAACATCGTCACCCTGTGTGCCATCTCCACGGGTGGCAGCCTGGCTGAGTATTCCGTTAATGTAGGTTATTCCGATTGCAACTCCATCAAATTTCAATTCGCACACATATTCCACTGCGTCGCCCACTCCATTTCGAACCTTTTTATCGAAGTCGCGCAATTCTTCTTCGCTATAGATATTTGACAATGAAAGCATTGGGTATTTGTGAACAATGCTGGCAAATTCGTTTGTAAGATCTGAGCCGACACGCTGTGTAGGAGAATCGGGTTCGATGAACTGAGGGTAGGTTTTTTCGAGCTGTTCTAACTCTTTCAATAACATATCGAATTCCTGATCGCTGATTGATGGGGAATTCAACACATAATAACGATGGTTGTGCTCATTGAGCTCGGCGGTGAGTTGCCTTATCCGCTGCAAGGCATTGCCTGAATCCATTTTAGTATCTCTTTGAAAAGAAATATTATTTTTTGGTTAGTAACCGCTCCAGTTCAAAAAGGTTTCTGTTTTTACCTTCCTGGCGAAGCCTCCGGGCCGATTCGGTGTAGAACCGGTGTTGTTGCAGAAATTTTAACTGAAATTCGTACCAATTAAGTAGGTTTATGTAGTTGTTCATTGCCTCCCACTCATATCTCAACCGGTGCGCAATCATAAAAAAGTCGTTGCGCCCAAGATAGTCCATATCGGCATCGCACAGAATTTTTGAATTCAAACAGCAGGCATCCTGAGGCAATTTTGTGCATATAATCATCCTGACAATTCTTTCGATTTGCTCTGAATTATAACCAAACCGGGGCAAGACCTCCCTGACAATTGCTCCGGATTTTTCTTCGTGATTGTTATATTCCAGCAGCATTCCGGCATCGTGATACAATGCGGCAGTTTCAACCAACAATTTATCTGCATCTCCAATTCCTTCGAGTTCGATTAACCTCAGGCAAGCCTGATAAACATCAAGGGTGTGGTCTGTATTATGATAATAAAGGTTCGAATCCAATTTGCTTTTCAATCGGTCAAGAATGTATCTTCGGGCGCCCTCAAGATCTGCTTTCTGATCCATTTTAACTGTTAAAGTATTTTAGAGTGGTTGAACAAGATTGTCGCCAGAAAGGCCCATAATCGTAATTGTGACTGCTTTTTCGATTGAGAGTTTACTTGATGTAGTGATCAACGTTCATTCCTAACCTGAAGTAAGAGAAAAACAATATTTTCTACAGGTTTTATGCAGATCAGGAAATATTGCCAGGTCAAGACAAGGCTATAAACCCAAAATTTGGTAATTAAATTTTCTTGGGTTGATACACAATACCGGAATCTGCGAGGTGTTGAAAATTATTTCCTCATCGTAGCTACCGAGTATGAAAGTCGAAAATCCTTTATCCGGATTAGTCATAATCATAATCAGGTCGGCATTGTTTGCGGTTGCATAGTCAATTACCTGCTTTGAGAACTGGCTGCTCTTTTCAGCAATTTTCAGGGTGTACTTTACGCCATTTTTTTCAAAATAATCTGCAACCAACCCTGCCGCATTTTTGATTGCACTGTCAGCATCTTTTACCGTCAGAAGATGAATGGTTGAGCCGAATTGCTTGGCCAAATAAACAGCCCAGGTCGTTTTTTCCCATGGGCCGGCTTCGCTTGTGATTGGTAAAACAACATTTTTGTATCCATGATCGAAAGATCGTTTCTGTACAACAATCACAGGGCAGGGCGAGGAGGTGATCACCCTGAGGGCAAAACTACCAGTCAGATATTGCATCCCGATTTTACCATGGGTTCCCAAATAAATGAGATTCGCGCCCAGGTCTTTGGCAACTGATGGAATTGTGTCGAAAATGTTTCCTTCAACGGCAATATGCTCCACCTGAATGTGATGCTGATTAATCAAAGAATTGGCTAACGATTGCAATCGCTCATCAATGGCGCTCACATCCATATTTTCGTCTTTCAAATAAGCCTTTGTTTCTTTATCAATAACGTGCAGTAAGACAAGTTTAAACTTCAAAAAAACTGCAGCTTCTGCAGCTTTGGTGGCGGCATTGGTACAAACCTCAGAAAAATCGGTAGGAACCAATATGATATTATTCATTTTTTCATCCATCTTGAGGAAATTTTTAAAATTAAAAATAGGATTAAGAACAAACTTAAGACAATATTATAACAACAAAAGTACTAATAATGTTCCTTGGATTCAAAATTTTAGGCTTAAAAAGTTGAATCATTGTTACCCGTTTCTCCAGCGGTTAAAAGTTCCAACATCCAACACTTGATTCTGTTTGTTTTTGGTGGGCAGGCAGTCAAAAAGACAGCAAGAAGATTGTATGATACCAACTGAATACTTATTAATAATTTGGTAAACGACCGGAAGATTTTTAATATTTTCGCACAAAAGTTTATAAAAACTATTCCAACTTAAACGCTTATGAAAAAATTAACCTTGATTATAATTTTGGCTGTTGTTGCCAATTTTGGCATGCTGGCGCAAACACGTTTTACTCCTGAGCTTCTTTGGAGGCTGGGAAGAGTGAGCGATCCACAGGTTTCGCCTGATGGCAGGCAAATTCTGTATGGAGTTACACGCTACAATATTGAAGAGAACAAAGGCAAAAGGGAAATATATATGGTTGCTACTGAAGGGGGTGAGCCCAAAATCCTAAATTTGTCTAAAACCAGCGTCAACAATGCCATTTGGCGACCCGACGGTAAAAAGATTGCCTTCCTTTCGGCCGAAGGCGGCTCCATGCAGATTTATGAATCTGATCCGGAAGGTAGCAACAAAGAACAAATTTCAAACATTGAAGGTGGAATTACGGGTTTCTCTTATGCGCCAGGGCTGAAATATATATTGTTTACCAAGCAGGTAAAACTGGATCTCTCGCCAAATGATCTATATCCTGACTTACCAAAAGCCAATGCGCGTATTGAAGACGATCTGATGTATCGTCATTGGGACAGCTGGCACGATTACACCTACAGCCACATTTTCGTTGCTCCTTACGTGAACGGAAAAATTCTTGCTGCCACTGATATTATGCAAGGAGAACGCTGGGATACCCCCATGAAACCTTTTGGTGGCATGGAGCAGATTGCGTGGAGTCCGGATGGAAAGAAAATAGCTTACACCTGTAAGAAACTCTTTGGGAAGGATTGGACACTCAGCACCAACTCAGCTATCTATATATATGACATAGAGCAAAAGACAACCACCGACATTACTCCCGGCTTGATGGGTTATGATCAGGACCCGGTGTTTTCGAACGATGGAAAAATGATTGTTTGGAGAAGTATGCAAACTCCCGGCTTTGAGGCAGACAAAGACAGGATCATGATCCATGACTTCGCATCGGGTAAGACTATAGATTATTCAGATGGTTTTGATCAGAGTTCCGAGCATTTTATTTGGTCCACAGACAACCGTTTTCTCTATTTTATCAGTGGAATCAATGCAACGTATCAAATCTATTCACTCGAGCTTAAGACAAAAAAAATCAATCAGATCACTCAGGGATGGCATAACTATCAAAGCTTTGCGCTTGCCGGAAAAGGATTTGCAGGCATGAAGATGTCGATGGGTTTGCCAAGCGAGATATTCAGTATAGACTTGAAAGGAATTGAAAAACAACTGACATTCACAAACAGTGACCTACTCAAGAAAGTTGAGATGGCCCGCGTTGAACAACGCTGGGTCGAAACCACGGATGCTAAAAAGATGCTGGTTTGGATCATCTTACCACCGGGTTTCGATGCAACAAAAAAATACCCCGCCCTGCTCTATTGCCAGGGAGGACCCCAAAGTGCCGTGAGCCAGTTTTTCTCTTATCGTTGGAATTTTCAGATGATGGCTGCCAACGATTATGTGGTGATTGCCCCAAACAGGCGGGGCTTACCGACTTTCGGGCAAGAATGGAACGATCAGATCAGCGGAGACTATGGCGGGCAGAACATGCAAGACTACCTTTCAGCCGTTGATGCACTGGTAAAGGAGCCCTGGATTGACAAAGACCGCCTCGGGGCTGTCGGAGCCAGTTATGGTGGTTTTTCGGTTTACTGGCTTGCCGGCAACCACAACAAGCGATTCAAGGCATTTATTGCCCATTGTGGAATGTTTAATTTCGAAAGCAAATACGGAACCACCGAGGAATACTTTTTCCCCAACCATGACCTCGGTGGACCATACTGGCAGGAACCACGCCCAAAAAGCTATGATTTTTCACCACACCGTTTTGTCGGACGCTGGGACACTCCTATACTGGTAATTCATGGCGCCAATGATTTTAGGGTGACCTACTCCGAAGGAATGCAAGCCTTTAATGCGGCCCAGCTGAGAGGAATTCCAAGTAGGTTTTTATTCTTCCCCGAGGAATCGCACTTTGTTTTAAAACCTCAAAATGCCATCCTTTGGCAACGCGAATTTTTTCGGTGGCTTAATCAATGGCTCAAATAACCCCTAATCTTCCTTCTACAGGCTCGATTCTATCAGCGCCAGTATTTCGTCCTGTTGATCGGGATGAAACCACTGATAATCAGTATCTTTTCTAAACCAGGTGAGTTGTCGTTTGGCATATCTGCGGGTATTTGTCCTGATGTCAGTAAAGGCTTGTTCGAGCGAAATCTTCCCGTCAAGATAGTTAAGGATTTCTTTGTATCCAACCGTATTCAAAGCATTCAGGTGGCGGAATGAAAGCAGGTTGCGCACCTCGTCAACCAAACCATTTGTAACCATACAGGTTGTTCGCTGGCTAATCCTTTCGAACAACTCATCGCGTTCGCGAAACAACCCAATCTTTATAATTCTGAACTGGCGTGGCTTTGCCCTATGAGTGAGCAATGAGGAATAAGGCTTGCCGGTGGCCATCGCAACTTCCAATGCCCTGATAATTCGGTTAGGGTTCAGGCGATCAACCCGGGAATAATATATAGGATCAAGTTTTTGTAGCTCGTTTTGAAGATATTCGACCCCGAATTTTAAATAATTTTCCTTAATTTCTTTGCGTAAATCGGGATCGGGATCGGGCAGTTCATCAATTCCATTGCACAACGCGTTGATATAGAGACCTGATCCCCCACAAAGTATCACTACATCATGCTCTTGGTAGAGTCTTTTTAGAAGAGCCAGGGCTTCCGATTCATAACGTGCGGCATTATAGTAATCAGTCACTGACAAATTGCCAATAAAGTGGTGCGGTGCTTTTGCCAGCTCCATCTCCGAGGGAGTTGCTGTTCCTATCTTGAGTTCTCGGTAGAATTGCCTCGAATCGCAGGAGAGGATGTGTGTTTTGAGCTTGGTGGCTAATTCAATGGCCAAGGAGGTTTTTCCGACTGCTGTTGGGCCGGCAATGACCACAAGCAGCTTTGTGCGGGGAGTTAACATTTTATACCTATGAATTATTGCCAGGCTGGTTCATCTTCTGGTGCGATGCCCAGTTCATCCTCGTCGAGTTGCAGCTCATCATCCAATGATTCAATATCTGCCGGCAAATAGCCTTGATCATTTTCATCCAAATCAAGGAGAGGCTGGGTGGCTTTCGATACGAGGGATCCAACAGACCGGGCAACAAGCGGGTATATTTTTTCAGGATCTGATGGAAATATTTTTATTAAATCAATGAAAAAAGTTTTTGTACGCAGAAAATCATATTCATAGATAAGGCGCTGATGCGGGTCGTTTATGACATCTCTAATTTTTATAGCAGACATCAGCTGAACCGGAATCGGATTTTTTCTTTCCCGCGCATCCTCATCATCTATATCGAAACTTTGCTCTGCCTGCATATCAATCAGGGTGAACTCATTCAACTTGCGCCACCGATGATTGCAAATGAAGAATGAGGCAAGTTCGTTGCCTTCAATTCCGACAGAGGAAACCAATATTTTATGAAAATCCTCAAAAGTGTGATTCGCCAACAGGTCTATCTCCCTGAGAAATTCTTCAGGTTCTTCAACCATTATTCTGAACCGATATGCGTGCATGAATCAAAATTTTCTACAAAACTACAAAAAATCTTTCACTGGTTTAAGTCCAATTTTTTCACCTTCTTTCAACATCAGGCTGTAGGCTTCCGAAAAATCATTCTTAATGATGCCGTCAAGTATGGCTTCTCTGATATTTGTTTTAATTATCCCCACGGTTTTGCCAGGCGGAATACCAAATACATCCATGATCATTTCGCCAGATATAGGTGGCTGCCAATTTGTTATGCGGTCTTTCTCTTCAATTTCCTTCAGCTTTTGGCGAACCAGTCGAAAATTTGAAAGGTATTTTTTAACTTTTTCAGGGTTCTTCGATGTAATGTCAGCTTCGCAAAGCAGCATCAAGTCGTCAATTTCTTCCCCGGCATCAAAAAGCAGGCGCCTGATGGCTGAATCTGTTACCTGATCTTCTGACAGAACAATTGGCCTGAGATGAAGCAGAACAAGTTTTTGCACATAATTCATCTTCTCGTTCAGGGGCAATTTCAGTTGATTGAAGATTTGATAAACCATCTTTGAGCCCAGGTGGTCGTGTCCATGAAAAGTCCATCCAATACCAGGTTCAAAACGTTTTGTGTTTGGTTTGCCGATATCATGCAACAATGCTGCCCACCGCAGCCAAAGGTTATCGCTCTTTTGAGCAAGGTTGTCCAGCACCTTCAGGGTGTGATAGAAATTATCTTTGTGGCCCCGTCCATCCATGAATTCTGCACCTTTAAGTGCCGAAAGCTGTGGAAAAATAAGAGGCAGTAATCCGCATTTCTCAAGTAGAATAAACCCCCTGGAGGGCGTTGGCGACAGAATGATTTTGTTGAGTTCTTCGCTGATTCTTTCGGCGGAAATAATTTTAATTCGCTCATTATTTCGTGCAATTGAATCAAATGTATCCGGATCGATGAAAAAATTGAGCTGAGTGGCAAACCTGATAGCGCGCATCATACGCAGCGGATCATCGGAGAAGGTTTTATCCGGGTCGAGGGGAGTTTTTATGAGCAGCTCCTGCATATCGTTCAACCCTTCGAATGGATCAATTAATTGACCAAAGTCATCCGTCTGCAAGCTTAATGCCATTGCATTGATGGTAAAATCGCGGCGGTTTTGATCGTCCTGAAGCGTTCCTTCTTCCACCATGGGTTTTCTTGAATCGTATCTGTATGACTCTCTGCGTGCTCCGACAAATTCAATTTGATATCCCTGATAGGCAATCATGGCGGTTCCGAAGTTCTTAAAAACACTTACCTGTTGTTTTGGGTGAATCATGGAACCTACTTTGCGTGCAAGAGCAATGCCATCGCCTGCTACCACGACATCTATATCAGTGCAAGGTCTTTTCAGGAAGATATCGCGAACAAATCCACCGATCACAAATGCTGGCATGCCCAAGCATTCAGCTGCATTCGAAATCAGTCGAAAAACAGGATGCTGCAAATAATCCGCAAAGTTGTTCTGTTCCATGAGGCAAAGGTACGAATTCAGGTAAATTTCGTCTTGGTATCAAAACTTACAGGTCGCCCAGCGGTTTTATTACGATATTTGTAGAATAATCATGCTACCGAAAGTATGTCAAAAATTGTGTCAATTTCTGAAGCCTCATCCATAGCGATACATAGCCTGGTTCTTATTGCGCGCGCCACAGAAAAACTAAATGTATCAAAAATTTCTGCTGCAACAGGAACATCAAAGCACCATGTTGCCAAGGTTTTACAACGGTTGGCAAAAGATGATTTTCTCACCTCTGGCAGGGGGCCTAACGGTGGCTTCAGCCTTAAAGGAAAGCCGGAAGATATCACCCTTCTTCAAATTTACGAAAGCATTGAAGGCCCGGTTCATATTAACAAATGCCCCTTGGATTACCCTGTTTGCGCATTTGATAAATGCTTGATGAGCAACATTGTACATCGTTTATCTTCTGAATTTCGAATGTACCTGCAATCGCAAACTTTGGATAAGCTCATTTAATTAACCTTATTAAGTTCATTCTTCATCAATAAGTAGAATCGGGTCTTCGGGCGTTGGGATTGAGCTAAAATCAATGATTAACCCCAAGGCTTTGTTTCGTTTGGTTGAGATCATGGGAGCAAAGCTGTTGGCAGGCGATTCAGATAAAGCTTCCGATGAGGCGCTGTTCTTCTCAAGCCAGGTCTTTCCTATCCATTGATATATAAGGGTGGGATCGTAGATTTCAAAAAATTCTGCAGCCTCCCCTTCTTGTGCCCATTGCCTGGCAGCAAGAATATCCAGCCACGAAACTTTTTTGCCTGTTAACGGGCCACCTATAAGCGACAACGGCACATTTACCCGCTGAGCCCAGGCATTGACCCACTCAGGCTGCAAAATGCCGCTGATTTCCAGAAAACTGATGGCAAAGGCAGTACAACCCGCCCCATTGCCTTTGCGCGGCTCATTACAACCGTTATAAATGCGATAATAACCTTTCCTTTTGTATTCAGCCAGGTAATTCACCAGCCTTTGAAATGTTGTTTTCTGCAGCTTGAAGGTTATAAACCGAATATTGCCTGTATGGTAACGGAATGACATTTTATAAAGCAGCCTTTCTTTTGTATCAAGGCGCCCCGGAAAAGGATGAAAAAGCAATCCCAATCCATATCCTTTCAAAAACTCCTTTCCCCCCAAAAACAGCGTTCTTTCCTTTGATGACCCTGTGATCAAGTATTCATCGTCCGATTTTAATTCGATAAAAACATGCCCCATGTTGAATCGAGGAAGCGATCGGTGCATTACAAAAACATTTCGCGCCGCAGAAAAGAACATGCTTCTTGGCGAAGCAAAGTCAATAACGTGGCGGGGGGGAATGGTATAGAGTGTTAATTCATAGTCTTGTGCGATTCCAAGTGAAACGAAGAAACTAAAAATGAATAGGAAAAAGATCCTTACCACACCAAAATTTATAGTTATTATTCTCACAAATATACTTAATTGTAAAATTAAGATACAAAATGCCAGTCTTTTTATAAACCGAATGATTTCGTACGCTTTCTTGAAAATCCCGAATCATTGTAATTGTTTCCCTGGAAAAAAATAGTCAGCATGCAATCGTTTCCTAACTTTGCCTCAAGCTATTAATTTGAAGCCCATCATGCGATCCGTCAATCCACATCGGTTTACGTTTATAATCCGCACTTACGAGGCCGATCATCTTAACCGGTTAAAAATAAATTCATTGCTTAATTATATGCAGGAAGCTGCTGCCGCCAGTGCCAACCTGCTTGGTTTTGGTTATGACCAGCTAAAGCCAACAAATAAGTTCTGGGTTCTTTCGCGTGTGATCGTCGAATTGCACCACAAAATTCGATTTGACGAAAAAATCATCATTGAAACATGGCCAAAAGCTTTGTATAAGTTATTGGCCTTGCGCGACTTTCTGTTTCGTAATCCTGATGGAGTAATTCTCGGGAAAGCAAGCACTGCATGGCTTTTGATTGACTCAAACTCACAAAGGCCTGTTTCTCCGATGAACGCAGGAATTGGAGGCCACACCTTCGATTTGCCTGCAGCGATAGAAAATATCCCTGAAAAGATAGATGAACCGGCAAGCAAGGCATTGATCGCCCAGCGACAGGTTGTTTATTCAGATCTTGATGTCAACAATCATGTAAACAATGCCCGGTATGCAGAAATGCTTTTTGACTATCTGCCACAAACAATTCTCAACACCTTGTATCCGGCGTCGATTCAGATCAACTATCTGAAGGAGATGAGATTAGGCGATACAATGAAGATTTTTTCATCAGAAACCAATTCATCGCCGCTTCATCTTTATCTGGAAGGTATAAATCAGGGTGGTTTTAAAACTTTTCAGGCTCAAGTTGTGTTTACTGAATAAATTATATCTATGACAAAAACGGCTTTGGTCATCGGAGCAACCGGTCTGGTGGGTTCGCATCTGGTAAAACTTCTGTTGAAAAACGAAACTTTTTCAAAAGTAGTTGTTTTCTCGCGGAAGGATATTTCGCTTACTGACAGAAAATTAGAACAACACACCATTGATTTCGACCGGCCGGAAGCATGGCAGCAGATCGTTATAGGCGATGTTTTGTTTTCGGCATTGGGAACAACGCGGGCAAAAAGCGGAAGCAAGGTTGCCCAATATAAAGTCGATTATACTTATCAACACCGTTTTGCTCAAATAGCAGTGGCAAATGGAGTTAAAACTTACGTGCTGGTTTCTTCGGCAGGCGCAAACCCGAAATCGCCAAGTTTCTATATGGGCATGAAAGGGCAACTCGAACAGGCCATTATGCGATTGCCATTTGAAAGTATTTGCATCATCAGGCCAGGTGCACTTAGCGGCGAGCGAAGCGAGCCGCGCAGAACAGAAGAGCTTGGGGTTAAAATAATTTCAGCAGTGAACCGACTTGGGCTTTTGTTGAAATACCGGCCAATTCATGGAGAAACAGTTGCACAAGCAATGATTGTTGCTGCATCCGGTTATCAGCCAGGCACCCGAATCCATGCCCTGGATGAAATTTTTGAAATGGCTTCAAGGTATGAATCTCAACCCGAATTGTCTTGAATCGGAAAAACCTCACCACACAGCAAAAAGCACTTGCCATCAACCTCGACCCTACTATTTATGGCAGCTTTGCCGAAATAGGCGGTGGGCAGGAAGTGTCGCGGTCATTTTTTCAGGCAGGCGGTGCCTCAGGCACAGTTGCCAAGACCATTTCGGCTTATGATAAGCGGTATAGCGATACACTCTATTCCGATGGCAATTCCGAAAAACGCTATGTTTCGCAGGAGCGACTCGGACGTATGCTCGATTGTGAATTTAATGAGTTGGTAGGCGTACTGAATGAAACATTAAGCCATCGCAGCAGGTTTTTTGTGTTTGCCAATACGGTTTCGACCATTAATTACAAAAAAGACAATATCAGCCACGGTTGGATTGGGCTAAGGTTTCAACTTAACCCCGGCAACCTGCCCAACAATGTGATCCTACATATAAAGCTTCACGAAAATGATAACTTACTGCAGCAGAATACGTTGGGAATTCTTGGAGTCAACCTGATCTATGCAGGATTCTATCTTTGGCAGCGGCCCAATGCATTCCTTCAATCGCTGTTTGATAATCTCTCGTCCGATCGCCTGGATATTACCATGATAAATATGGAAGGCCCTGAGTTGGGTTATGTTGATAACCGTTTGCTGAGTGTGCAGCTGGTCAAAAACGGTATGACCAGTGCCACGATTTTCGATCGCCATGGTTGCGTGAAGGACCCGGCTGATATGCTTTATAAAAAAAATGTGCTGGCATTTCGCGGAAGCTTCCGCCCGATCACCTATGCCGGCATAGATATGTTGAAAACAAGTTACGGGATATTTAAACGCGACGAAGACTACGATAAAAACAACACCCTGTCTTTGTGTGAGATAACTTTAAACAACCTGCTCGACGAGGGCAGTTTTGACGAACGCGACTTTCTCGACAGGGTTGACCTGCTCAATGGCATCGGCCAGAACGTAATGATTTCAAACTTTAGGGAATTCTATAAACTCGTTGATTTTCTGACTCAGTTCCGCCTAAACAAGCTGAGGATCGTCGTAGGCATTCTTACTTTTAATAAAATCTTTGAAGAAAAGTACTATCTCCACCTCAAAGGAGGAATCATGGAAGCATTTGGAAAACTGTTTCCAGAAAATGTCAAGATGTATATTTATCCTTCTCTGGCAAAGGATGGGACTTTGCAAACAGTGGCAGAAATGCAGCTTCCGGACAAAACAAAATTTCTGTTAAATCATCTTCACGAAAACCATAATTTCATCGAAATTAGCTCTGTAAATAAAAAACGATTGCACATTTTCTCCCAGGACGTACTGGAGAAAATCAGGCAGCACGACCCTGCATGGAAAGAGATGGTGCCTCGGTATGTGAGCGAGTTTATCGTCTCAAAAAGACTTTTTGGTTATCACGAAAAAAATGATCAGTAAGATGAAAAGTATCTACCCGGCCGAGCTAAAGTCACTGATTGACAAAAACGAACCCATTCAGATCATTGACATCCGGGACCCTGAAGAATATGATGCAGGACACTTGCCTGGAGCAATTTTGATAAGGCGATTAGCCATTCCCGCCTGTACCGAACAGATTTCGCGCAATGAGAAGGTGATTGTTTACTGTACCTATGGGATGAAGAGCGATCAGGTGGCGATTTACCTGCAGGAGAAACACAAATTCAAAAATATTTACGTGCTTGAGGGAGGTATTTACGACTACGCAAGAGAAGTCGATCCTTCCATAAATGTAAAATAGGTTAGCCAAAGACAAATTTTACCAGCCCCCCGTCTAAAGAAAAAGTCTGCCCGGTAATGTACCGAGAAGTTGGCGAAAGTAGCCATGCGGCCAGCATGGCGAATTCATCTGGATTTCCCATTCTGCCTGTTGCAAGTTCGCTTTCAAATTGCTTTCGTGAATCTTCAAGGGAAATACCTGTTTTCTCGCTTCTTTTGACAAAGAGTCGTTGCATAGCGGGCGTGTCGTGATATCCGGGAGCCATTACATTTACAGTAATGCCTTCAGAGGCAACTTCCTGAGCCAGTGTCTTGGCCATGCCTACAGCCGCCATACGCAGAGAATTGCTAAGCACAAGGTTTTCGACAGGCTGCTTCACCGACATACTTTCTATAAACACAATGCGCCCATATCCTCGTTGCTGCATTCCAGGAAGCAGCAGTTTGATGAGTGCAATTTTCCAACGAACCAGGTTATGATAGGCATCATCCCAATCGCCTAGATTTGTTTCGAGAAATGATTTTGCGGGAGGTCCGCCTGCATTCACCACAATGCCGTTGGGAATCCGATTTTGAAGTATTTGTTGGATGGTGGGGTGAAAACTCAAATCTGTTAAATCGCCAGCCAAAATTTCAATGTCTCCAGGGGCAGCAGACTTCAACCGCTTCAGGGTTTCTTCACTGCGGGCGATAGCCAACACGCGAGCCCCTTCGGATACGAGTCGTAGAGAAATTGATTTTCCAAAACCGCTGCCGGCTCCACAAACAACGAAAAAATGGTTTTTGATCTGAAGCTCCATCTCCCGGAATCTAATTTTATGCAAAGATATAGATCGCTAAGCAAACAAAAACGACAAAAGAAACACGAGCGTTCCTTTTGTCGAATTTAGCCTGGTTAAGGGGTTTCAGTAGATAATTCGACGAGAATTCCCGCGAATTATTCAACAACTGCCGTTGTGTCGGCTACTGCCTCAGCAGCAGCAACTGAATCAGCATAAGCTTGTGCTTGAGCAGCCGCAATTGAATCGAGTTTAGCCTGTTCGGCAGCCGCTCTTTCCTTGGCACTGGGCCCACAAGATACGATAGCAAACATTGAGGCAAGAGTGAATAGTGTAATCAGTTTTTTCATTTCTAAAATTTTTATTATCACTGCTACCTTTCAAAACCTGTGCCTAACATCGCACCAATTCTTTGGTTTAAGAATAATATTGCCTTTGGCCTGCATACCTGGCTCAAATTAATGTAATTTTAGTGTCTTAAAAACAAATTATGAAACTCACAAAATTCAAAAGATGGGAGTTATTTCCTCAAAATGAGGAAAACATTCGCTCCATGAAATAAATTCTTATTAAAGAGCCAAAGAGAAAGCACAAGCAAAAAGCATATTTCTTGGACATATGGAAAGTACCAAAGCAACTCCGTTAGCCGAACAATTAAGGCCTTCATCTTTAGATGATTACATAGGGCAGGAACATTTAGTGGGCAGTGGTGCAATCCTGCGCAGGTCAATTGACAACGGGGTTATTCCCTCCATGATTTTGTGGGGCCCCCCTGGAGTCGGAAAAACAACACTTGCATACATCGTCTCACAGCAACTCAAACGGCCTTTCTTTACACTGAGTGCCATCAGCAGTGGAGTGAAGGATGTTCGAGATATTATTTCATCTGCCAGACAACAAGGAAAAAATGCCATACTATTTATTGACGAAATTCACAGATTCAGCAAATCGCAGCAAGATTCACTGCTGGGGGCGGTCGAAAAAGGGATTGTTACATTGATAGGTGCCACCACAGAAAATCCATCTTTTGAGGTGATTTCTCCACTGCTCTCTCGATGTCAGGTGTATGTTCTCAAACCGTTGGAAAAGAGCGATCTTATTCATTTGATTGATAATGCAATAAAGCATATTTTCGCTACAACAGGTGTGAAAATGATCGTGAAAGAAAACGAAGCCCTGCTTAGAATTTCGGGAGGCGATGCTCGAAAACTCTTTAATGCCATCGAGTTGGTGTTGTCTTCAGAACCCGGCTCACCAGTCGAAATTTTTCTTACCAATGATAAGGTAATACACGTCATACAACAAAACCTGGCTTTGTACGACAAAGGGGGCGAAATGCATTATGACGTTATTTCTGCATTTATTAAATCTATCCGTGGCTCCGATCCAAATGCTGCCGTCTATTGGCTTGCCCGCATGATTGACGCCGGAGAGGACCCGCTTTTCATAGCCAGACGAATGTTGATATTGGCTTCCGAAGACATTGGCAACGCCAATCCCAACGCTTTGTTACTGGCCGAAAGCTGCTTCCAGGCAGTTCACAGCACAGGCTATCCCGAGTGCAGGTTGATTTTGTCCCAAACGGCGATCTATCTGGCATCTTCACCCAAAAGCAATGCAAGCTATCTGGCCATTAGCCAGGCACAAGAAGCGGTACGGGTTGAAGGTGATCTGGCAGTGCCATTGCACCTTCGAAATTCTCCAACCCGGCTCATGAAAGAGATAGGCTATGGAAAAGGCTACGAATATTCACATGATTTTACAGACAATTTCTCAACACAGGAATATTTACCTCAAAAAATCAGTGGATCAAGGTTCTACAATCCACAGAATAACCCGCGGGAGAACGAAATGAGGACAAGGCTGAAATTACTTTGGAAAAATAAATATGGTTACTGAAAATTTTGCCCTAAATTAGCATATAATAAAGACCAAATTTTATGTTGAATCAACTTAAAACTCTTCCGGGAATTACACACCTAAACTCCGGTAATTTCTTTTTGATTGCGGGGCCATGTATAATCGAGAACCTGACACTGCCGCTGGAAATTGCGATTACGATAAAAAATATTTGCAACAGGCTCGAGATTCCTTTCATCTTCAAAGCATCCTACAAAAAGGCGAATCGCACTACCGATAAATCATTCAAAGGCATTGGCGATACCGAGGCGCTTGATGTGATTGGGCGGGTGAGTACCTTACTCAAAATTCCGACTCTCACCGATATCCACAGCGAAGCAGAAGCAGCAATGGCTGCACGTTGCGCCGACATACTCCAGATACCGGCTTTTCTTTGCAGACAAACCGAGCTTCTTCAGGCAGCAGCACTTACGGGCAAGATGGTGAACATCAAAAAGGGTCAGTTTGTTTCGGCGCAGGCAATGGCATTTGCAGCCGAAAAAATAAGAAACCAGGGTAATCCAAACATCATGCTCACAGAAAGAGGCAGTATGTTTGGGTACAACGATCTTGTAGTTGACTTCCGCAATATCTATCTGATGAAAAAACTTGGATATCCTGTTGTGCTGGATGTTACACATTCGCTTCAACAACCCAACCAATCAAGCGGAGTTACCGGGGGAATGCCCGAATTGATCGAAACCATCGCAAGCGCAGGAGTGGCAGCCGGAGTTGATGGGCTTTTCATTGAAACTCACCCGAACCCTGCCAAAGCATTGTCGGATGGAGAAAATATGCTTGAACTCCAAAAACTTGAAGGTCTGCTCATCAAGTTGTTAAAAATCCGAAGGGCAATACTCGAATAAGCTACTCCATCTTGATTCTCAAGAGTGACCCGGTTTGTGGGTGAACCTCAATAAATGAAACGCCTTTTGAGGGTAGAAAAGAAACCACACCCAATTGGCTGACTAAAAACTCGTTTTCGGCAGCCAGATCGCTGCCTTTTCTAATTTCGAATAAAGCTTTTTCAGGAATACGGTAATGGACGCCCAAAGCAACACGATTGGCTGATTGACGGGAGGTGTGGTGCTTTTTAAGTTCGGTAGTCTTGCCGTAGGTTGAAAATTGAATTGTAACCGGCTCGCCATCAGCGCTATTCTTGTCAAGTATTCCTCTGTTTTTATCGTACTTGAACAAGACAGTAGGAATGTTCTCTGAGCCTGGTTCCGGAACAAAGATATAGGTGTAGCGATTTGCAATAGAGCGGCTTTTGCCTTTAAAAAGTGCAAGATATTCGTTCTGGAGCTCTTTGATCTGCTCATTCATATACTTTATACTCTCCATTGAATAATTCACCTCCTGAAACCCGCTGATCAGCCGTTGGCGGTCTTCTTCAAGCTTAAGAATGAAATCAGCCGCCTGGCGGGCTTTTTGCTCTGGCGATTTATCAATATAGGTTTTCGGAAAAGTAATTTTCTCGAATGTGATGGTGTCTATTGTAATCCGGGTAACGATCGTATCAATTTTCTCAACAATATCGGGCATAGCGATGGTGGCAAAGGTCTGCAATTTTTGAGAAGAGGCCGGTTTTGCCATGTTTTTTTTCTTTGGGTCAACTGCAAAAGTTTGAAGCGACCGTAGGGTTGCATCCTGGTTTAAAACCAAATCGAGTGCGACATTTCCCTTTAAAGGCATACGAACAAAATAGATTGTTGCCGGGTCGGCCTCCTGATAAGTGCTCAGCGAAAATCCTTTGATGGCGTATGACCTGCCATTATTCTTTATCACATCAGTGATACCAAGCATCCTGCCAGCATAGTCGGTAAACGGGCCTCGTAACTGCTCGGTTTCATCCACCCACACTTCAATGCGGACAATTGTCTTCGGAAGAGCATAGTAAAAGCCCTCAAACTGATCGGGCGCTTTGTCGCCAGTAACCGGTACTACATCAATTTGAGCACCTGCCGACAGTGAGTTTATTATCAAAGCAATGGCAATCAAATATTTTGCCTTGTGATTTAATCTGATCATGTTCGCGTTTGTTGATATTCGAATAAGAAACAATTGTAAATAACCCAGCTTGATTATGTGGCTAAATTACGAATAAATTACTTTTTGTTTGCGTTGTAGAACCCCCTTTGCTTGGATGCCTCCACCAAGCATTATTTATAGGTGGAATATTATCTTTATTAACTTTGCCACCACAAAAAATTAAGATCGCTTGTTCATAAAAATAACCATCAATCCTTATGAGAAAATTGTTGATTATCATTGTTATTTTATTCATTGCGAGCCATATATCTTTTGCACAGTTTAATCTTACCGGAGAGTTTCGCCCCAGGTTGGAGCTTCGCCATGGGTATCGAACCTTGCCTGCACCAGATTCAGAATTGGCAGCATTTGTTACTCAGCGTAGCCGGATCGCCATGGCGTATGATTCGGAAAAGATCAATGCCTACTTCAGCATGCAAGAGGTGAGGGTATGGGGGAATAAAGGAATGTCAGATGTATCCCCCGGATTGGGCATTCATCAGGGTTATATTGATGTTAAAATGAACAAATACATGTCGTTGCGCCTCGGAAGGCAAGAGCTGAGGTATGACAACCAACGCTTGTTTGGCAACAATAACTGGAACCAGGCAGGACGCACTCACGACGCCGCCCTGCTCAGATTCGACCGCAATGGATGGAAGGTACAGGTGGGCGCTGCGTTCAATCAGCAATCAGAAAGAACTTTTGGAACTGACTATACCATGAATCAATATAAGTCGCTTAACTACCTTTGGGTGAATAAGAAAATAGGACAGGTAACATTTTCAGCACTTGCTGTTGCCGACGGATACCAAAAAGCCAACACCGTAAATACTACTTATTTACGTAGTACATTGGGAGGAATTTTAGTATGGAATCCAGGCAAAAGCACCTTCGAAATTCACGGGTATTCCCAAGGCGGCAAAACACAAACAGGAAAAGCAATTAATGCCTGGTATATTCATCTGGCTGCCGGCACAACCCCTGTCAGCACTATCAGTTGCTCGGCAGGCATCGAAATCTTATCTGGTAATAACATGATGATATCAGAAAATAAATTTAAGGTTTTCGTTCCCCTCTATGGTGCCGCCCATGCTTTTAATGGCCATCTTGACTATTTTACCGATATGCCTCTTCACACTTCAGGTGCAGGACTGGTAAACCCCTACCTGAAAGCGACCTTCAAAGCAAGCGAAAAGATAGAAATCAAAGCTGATTATCATTACTTTGCACTTCAGAACAAAGCAGTCACAGTTGTTGCCAACCAAAACAAGGAAGTTTCAGGATACTTGGGCTCTGAGATTGATCTAATACTTCAATACAATTTCACTCAGGTTGCAGATGTTTCTATAGGCTACTCAACCATGTTTGCCACCGAGGCGATGGAACTGATAAAAGGTGGCAGCCTTAAAGAACCTAATCATTGGGCATGGGTGATGCTTACAGTTAGACCCATTTTCTTTAAATCAAATTAAGATCAAATTAAACAAAAATGGGGCAATACCCGGTACTTTGGCAAAGGTGCAGTGCTGAATAAAAAATTCGGGTATTCTTGATGCTGCCTTTTCAAACTAAAACTGGAAAGAACTCTCTGATTAATGGCTTAACCTTCTCCTTGTTGTTTTATATGGAGTCAGCCTTCGTCCGCGTTTCCGCTATCCGGGCAAAATAAGGTTTAATTTCGTTAAAGGGTCAGGTTTCTCATCGATTGATTCTGTGTGTGAGCGAAACCAATGAACCCAGTGGGTAGCCCCTTTGCCCATCGCTCAGACTTTCATAATAGCAGGCACCTGGTCAGAAATATTTTTGTCGATATTGACACCTGCTTAATGGCGAAAATTACCTTGGCATTCACTTCCTTAGGTAGAAAGTATTGCATCACCTGGAGGTTGAATGTAATGGTTCCAAAATACTGAAAAGTCCTTCTGAAATGTGGCATAACCTCCTTTTTACTGCTGTGAGAGAATGTTCCGGTGCTTTAAATCTCAGATCGCCCATTTAAGGCCTGAATAGCTTATTTCAAATAATGGGTATTGTTTAATAAAAACGTCTTGATTAGACGACTGTATACTTTTCAATCTTCTTTTTTCTGAGTAGGAATAAACCGGTAAAAGTCATCAGGCCGTTCAATAGCAAAAGTTCGAAACCAAAGCGATAGCCCCATAGCCATTCAACCGAGTTTGCACTGAGCAGGTAGCAAAAGGCCGGAGAAAACACTGCAACCATCGGAATATAGCGATCTTTTACTTCATACTTTGTAAATAATCCAAATGCAAATAATCCGAGCAGTGGCCCATAAGTGTAGCCTGCAATCGTGAATAGCTTTTGAATCACCGACTGATCACTGATGGCTTTGAATGCCAATATGAGCAAGATAAGCATGGCCGCTATTGAAAAGTGCACCATGTAGCGAATGTTCAGTCTGCGCTTCTCGCTAAATTTTTTGTTTTTATTAATTCCCAGAAAATCAATAGAAAATGAAGTCGTGAGCGAAGTGATTGACCCATCTGCACTGCTATATGCTGCAGCGATTAACCCGATCAGAAAAACTATTCCGGCAGCAGGAGCCGAGTGCCGAAGGGCGATGAGCGGAAACAGATCATCGGTACGTGCCGGAATGGCAATGCCGTGCGAAGATGCATAAAGATAGAGTGTAACTCCGAGAAAAAGGAACAACAAATTCACAGGGACAAGCGACCAGCTCATCAGATAAATATTTTTCCTGGCATCTCTCAGGTTCCTGCAACTCAGGTTTTTTTGCATCATGTCCTGGTCGAGACCGGTCATCACGATCGCAATAAAAGCCCCGCTGACAAACTGTTTCAAGAAAAATCGCTTGTCGGCCCATTCAAAGATAAACATCTGACTATATTTGCTTTCATTAACCGCTGCGATTAGTCTGGCCAGGCTCAGGTCCATGCTCTTTGAGATATAAAGGATGCTCACCACGATGGCGGCCAGCATAAATGTGGTTTGCAATGTATCAGTCCAAACAATGGTCTTTATTCCTCCCCTGAATGAATAAAGAATGATCAGTCCCATGAAAAGAAGCACCGTCACCGGAAAAGGAATGTTCCATTGATCGAAAACAAAAATTTGCAACACGTTTACCACCAGGTAAACTCTGAATGAGGCTCCTATACTGCGCGACAGGATAAAGAAGAACGCACCTGTTTTGTAAGACCAGAATCCGAAACGTTTTTCAAGATAGCCATAGATTGAGGTCAGATTCAGCCTATAGTACAATGGCAGCAGCACCTGTGCAATCACCGCATAACCAACAAGATAGCCAAGCACAATTAGCATGTATGAAAAGTAGGAATTGCCCACATCACCTGGTATGGATATGAAAGTAACACCCGAGAGAGAAGCTCCAATCATGCCATAAGCCACCACATACCATGGCGACGATTTATTTCCGATAAAATATGCTTCATTGCCCCCCCGCCTCGAAGTAATCCAGGCAATGACAAACAGCATCATTGTGTAGGCAGAAAAAATGAGCAGGATGGTTTGTGGATGCATCAGAAATTGAAGGAGAGTTAACGACGGTCGGGACACATATTAAAATTCATATGAACGAGGATGAGAAAGCAATGATCTCATCAGCAAATGAAGCCAAATTTTTAAAAAAGTAATCAACCTGTGCAGATTTGGTAATAGCAATCGCATTGTCTTCGCCAACAAGCACAGTTTTCATTCCAAGCCTTTTGCCAAAAAGCATATCGCTCAATGAATCGCCAACCATTACACTGCGTTTAAAGTGTATTTCAGGAAACTTTCTGCGGGCAGCAAGCCCCATGCCTACATTTGGTTTGCGCATGAAGTGGCGCTGGCTTTCGAGATGGGGTGAATAAAAGATTGCATCAACCCTACCACCTGCCATTGTAATTTCGTGCATCAGCTTGCCATGAATCTTTTCAAGGTCAGCCTCAGTCATCATGCCTTTTCCAATGCCTTGTTGATTGCTGACGATAATAATACGCCCAAATATACTATTCATCCGGGCAATTGCTTCGGCAACACCTGGTAAAAGCCTGAGTTCAGCCTGCGTTTTCACATAATCCCCTGGAAAGCGGTGATTGATCACGCCATCGCGGTCGAGAAACAATGCCCAGGAACTATCTATATTTAAGCTGCGCAAACTCATCTTGTGCCCGTTTGAAATCATTTGGAATTCCAATATCAAGAAAATATGACTGATAAGGAAAACCAGCAATCAATTTTTGTTTATAAAATACTGAAAAACAGTCTTTCTCTATGGAAAACTGTTTGCTGAACGGTTGTGATAAAAAAAATGCTTTGTTAATCAGATAAATTCCCCCGTTGATCCAGCCTGGCTGCTTTTCGATAGATTTCTCTCCAAAAGAGGTAAGAATCTGGTGTTCATCGGTGGTGATGCTCCCGAATCTGGAAACATCCTCAACTTTTCGCAGAGCGATGCTGATAGGGGTTTTGGCAATTCGGTGCCGATCAATAAAATTCTGCAGATCAACAAGGAAGAGGGTATCACCGTTGAATACAAAAACATTTTCCTGCTGGCATTGATGCATGGCAAGGGCAACGCCTCCGCCAGTTCCGAGTGGATATTCTTCCTTGGCGTACTTCACTTCTATATTTTTGAAGCGATTCCCGAAATAGCCGGTGATCATCTCACTTTTGTAACCAACCGAGATTACTACACGGGTAATTTCATTAACCCGAAGATAATCGAGCAGATATTCAAGAAATGGGGTCCCGTTTACAGGAGCCATTGCCTTTGGAATACCTTTTAGCACAGGCTGCAGCCTTGTGCCAAATCCTCCGGCAAGAATAATTGCTTCGTGCATACTAGGAACCAGGCTTGTATTCTGGAAACATATTCTCCTCGACCCCTTGGCAAATGATATGACCAAGCAAAATATGAATCTCTTGAATTCGTGGAGTGTCGCTGCTCGGAGCCCGAAATAAAACATCGCAAAGGTCTTTCATCCTTCCACCGCTGTTGCCTGTGAAACCGATAATGCGCATACCTGCCTGTTGTGCAGCAGTTATTGCGCTAATGATATTAGGCGAGTTGCCCGAAGTAGAAAAAGCCAACAGTATATCGCCTTTGCGGCCGCGCCCTCTTACCAACCGGGCAAACACCTCATCAAATGAGTAATCGTTTGCAACAGCGGTGAGGTGGCTTGAGTTCACATGCAATGCCTCAGCATCGAGCGGAGGCCTGTCAAAATAGAAACGGCCTGACAATTCAGCAGCCAGGTGTTGGGCATCAGCGGCACTGCCACCATTTCCGCAAAGCAGCACCTTCCCTCCCTGTCTGAAGCATGATGCTAACTGAGCAACAGACTGCTCAATTTTCGGAATCAGAGAGTGGTCTATGAGCAATTGCTCTTTCAACCTCAAAGTTTCATGTAAAATGTCACGAATATTCATTAACTGGCTGCGAAGGTTTCCGGCAAAGATATTACATTCTGGTTAAAAACGATTATAGCGCACGAGGTCGGCAATTGACTTTCGCTGGGTGCCGTGCCTTTCGGGGTTGGCAGCATCCAATGGATACCCAAGCGAAAGGATCACCACCGGCTCAATAGATTCGGGTGAACCCAGTACCTGGCTGCACTTTTTGGCGTCAAAGTTACATATCCAGCAAGTGCCCAGGCCTACATCAGCGGCAGCGAGTGTCATGTGATCGGCAGCGATTGAAACATCCACGTCGGCATGGTCCTTCCCGTCACTCCTCTTCCATGAAGTGCGATGGTCGGCGCAAAGAACAATATAAACAGGGGCATCTTTGAACCATGGCCGCAGATAAACCTCCCACATTTGTTCGCGCACTGCGGAATCTGTAATTACAACAAAATACCAGGGTTGATAATTTGCAGCTGATGGTGCCACCCGTCCAGCTTCCAGTACATAATCAAGTTTTTCTTTTTCAACCGGTTGTGTCGAGTATTTCCGGGTTGAAAAACGCTTTTTGGCAAGCTCAAGAAATTTCATAGAATTGGGTTTAAATTGTCCATGTTGTAAGGCCGGCAGTAGTGAAGTCATAGCGTTTCACTTGTCCTCCAAATTTCTGCAATGCTTCAATCACTTGTGATCGGGTGTTATTGGGGCAATAAAAAATCATAAATCCACCCCCGCCGGCACCTGAAATTTTTCCTCCGGTGGCACCGCTGTTTTTGGCAGCCTGATAGATTTCCTCCAGGTAGTTGTTAGAGATGTCGGCTGCCATTTGTTTCTTAAATTGCCATCCAAAATCAATAATACGCCCGACTTCGTCAATATCTCCTTTCAATAGTGCTTCCTTCATCATAATGGCTTGCTGTTTGAGCTGATGCATCGCCTGTATTGCCTTCATATTGTTTTCGATAACATTCTTCGACTGGTCTTCAATAATTTTCGATGAGTACCGGCTGGTTTCGGTATAATATAACACCAGGTTGTAGGCCAGTTCGTTCAGATATTCGGTTTTTATCCGCAGGGGGTTTACGATTACTTTTTCGTCTTTATAGAACTCCATGAAATTTACTCCGCCAAAAGTTGCAGCGTATTGATCTTGCTTACCACCAGACATTTGCAGGTCGTTGCGTTCAATTTCATATGAAAGGCGTGCAATATCATACTCGCCTAGTGGAAGTTTGAGCCATTCGGCAAATGCGCCCAAAATAGCAACAACCAGGGTGCTTGAGGTTCCGAGTCCTGAGCCCGGAGGTGCATCAACATAGGTGGTGAGTTCATAAGATAATGGTTTGTTTACAAAGTCCTTAACAATCCGGTTGTGCACCCCTTTTGGCAGATCGAGGACACCATTGGGTTGCAGGTAATGATCGCATGCCTGGTCAATCATGCGCCCGGTATCAATGCTGTGAATAACGATCCTGCCATCGTTTCTCGGAATAATGCTGGCATAAGCATACATGCTTATCGTGGCGTTCAGGATTGCACCGCCATAGATATCTGAGTAGGGAGCCACATCGGTTCCGCCACCAGCCAAACCTATGCGCAAAGGAGCTTTACTGCGTATTATCATCTCTGGTTTATTTAGTTCAGTTTTCCGGAGGCTTGATCCTGAATTTGATCAGTAAGTTCAAAGATTTTATCAACAAACGCTGTCCAGCTGTATTTATGTTTTTCGCGACGTACATTTGCTATAAAATCAACGGTATTCCTCCTTGCATAGTATTTCAAGATGCCATCGGCAATTTCATCAGGATCAACATTCACGACATATCCAGCCACTCCGTCTGGAACAAATTCAGCCAAGCCTCCTACCCTTGTAATAATCATCGGTATTTCGAAATGATAGGCAATTTGTGTAACCCCACTTTGCGTAGCTGTTTTGTAGGGTTGCACCACCAGGTCGGCAGCACAAAAATACTGCCCGACTTTCGAACCAGGAATGTAATCGGTGTGCATAATAACCCGGTCATCAACCTCAAGTTGCTTGATGAGTTGAAAATAGGGTTTGGGGTCAGAATAAAACTCACCTGCTACAATGAGTTTAATTTCAGAATGCTTCATTTGCTTATCAGCCATTGCCTGCAGCAACAAATCAAGGCCTTTATAGTCGCGGATAAATCCAAAAAACAAAATATATTTTCCATCCGGGTCTAAACCAAGCTGATTGCATGCCTCGGCTTTGGTCATGATTGGACCGTAGGGGTCGTAGATTGGATGCGGAGAAAACAGTCTTGGGCTTTTCTTATTAAAAAGATCAACCTGGCTGAGTACCTCGCGCGACATTGCTACAAATCCATCCACATTGCGGGCGAAATATCCGGATAACATATGGTCAAACGGCCTTTTTTCGTGAGGAATCAGGTTATCGAGTATGGCGATTACTTTAGTTTTTAGGTTCTTCCTGATTAAGCGGGCAATCGTTCCCAAACACGGTGCCATGAAAGGAATCCAGAATTTCATGATCACCAGGTCGGGATTCATTTTTCGTATCCTAAATCCCCATTTTATCCAGTTGATCGGATTGATTGAATTTATCACAGGTGTAATAGCAAGGTCAGAAGGTGCCGGATCAGAGGAGTATTGAGTCTTGCCAGGAAATAGAAATGAGGGATACTGCAGGCTGAATGTAAAAATTGAAACATCATGACCGGCTTGACTGAAAGCCCTGGCCAATCTCTCGTTGAATGCTGCCAGCCCTCCCCTGAGAGGGTGTGCCGGGCCAATGATGATAATTATTTTTCTTTCCATGAATATTCACCTGGTTGCTTATCGCATTTGGGCACTAATAGCAGCCTCTATTGTCGGGTTCTTCATTAAACTACAAATTCAACGAGTATCTCGCCAAATTAGAATTCCATCGGTACGCAGGCAGAAAAAATCATTGCATCTGCCATCTCCTGCCCCAGTTATGCCGCCATCGGGGCTACAAATAAAATTGCATTGATCATCGAATAATTGGCTTGGGATATCACAACAATAGGGTGGTATGTAGAATACAGTTTTTCCTTTATAGGAATATTGCCAAACACTGCCCGGAGGGTTTCTGACTTCGGCTCTCAGTATGTTATAAATTTCTTCGCGAACACAAGTGGGCAGATCATCAACAGAATCGTGGTCTTTGCATCCATTTTCGAAAAGCAGCAAAAGTGCAAAGAAGGGCACAAAATATCTGAGGGTTTTGGGATTCATGTGTGTTTTGCGCTTTGCACGTAATATTGGTCTGCTATAGTTAATTATTCTTGCTGCCCAATGACCGGCCCTCCAATGGTATCAGAGACCTGATACTTGTTTCGTTCGGGGGAATTGCGTGCAACCAATTCGGCAAGAAATCCGGTTAAGAATAATTGGGTGCCCAGAATCATTGCGAGGAGCCCGAAATAAAACAACGGCCGCTCTGTCATCTTATAGGCTTCGAAAAAAATCTTGCTATAGGCCAGGTATCCGGCAATGATAAATCCGGCCAAAAAAAGTAAAGTTCCGAGCAGGCCGAAAAGGTGCATGGGCTTTTTCCCAAAACGGGTTACGAAGGATAAAGAAATCAGGTCGAGAAACCCGTTGACAAAGCGTTCCATACCAAATTTTGTCTTTCCATACTTTCGTTTCTGATGAGCCACCACCCTCTCTCCGATATTTCGAAAGCCTGCCCATTTGGCAATCACGGGAATATAGCGGTGCATCTCACCATATATCTCAATGTTTTTCACTACATCGAGCCGGTATGCTTTGAGGCCACAATTGAAATCATGTAGTTTAATCCCTGAATTCCAGCGCGTTATTAAGTTAAAAAATTTAGATGGGATATTTTTTGCGATTGTTGAGTCATGGCGCTTTTTCTTCCATCCAGATACAAGGTCGTAGCCGTCTTCGACAATCATTCGCCTCAATGCCGGAATCTCTTCAGGGCTGTCTTGCAGGTCGGCATCCATCGTAATGACAACACTGCCACGGGCAGCCTCAAATCCTTGCTGCAGGGCAGCAGATTTACCGTAGTTGCGGCGAAATTTGAATGCCCGGATATTTCGATTGGTTTCTGAGAGCTTTTTAAGTGTAGCCCATGATGAGTCGTTGCTGCCATCATCAACAAGGATAATTTCGTAAGCGAATTGGTTTTCTAACATCACCTTTTCGATCCAACTCACCAGATCGCAAAGAGATTCTTGCTCATTGTAGAGAGGTATGACGACCGAAACATCCATTATTCTTCAATTTTGGCGAAGGGGTCTGCTACCACTTGTTTTTTTAAAAATATGGCAATTATAAGCGCGAGTAACAGGCTCACAAGAACTGTTGAAACCAATGCCATGACAGAAATCCCGAGTGGAGTCATAAACTTTTCCTGCATCTGCATGAATGCTTCGATCTGTTCATCAGTCAGTTGCGGATATTTTTCGAGCATTTGTTCTTCTGCGTTTTTTAACATCACACCAATTTGCTCTGTTGCAATCCATTTGTAAAACACAAATGAAAAAACAGCGCTGATTATCCCGCTGAATGTAGCGATCAGAAAACCGGAAAGAAATGCATCTCCATAGGATAAACCTCCATTGCGATATTTGTCGCGTAAGGTAATCGTACCCCAAATCATACCTGCCAGTAACACCACAAATGACAAATAATTCAGGGGGCTGCCTGGTTTTACACCAAAAACATAGAACAAAATTGATAAGATGATCAGCACCCCACCAATCAATACAGCTGTGTTCAGTGCATTTTTTCTAATGGACATTGATTGATTGTTCATAATAATTAAGAATTGGTAATTGGCAAATTTATAAAAGAAACCAACAGGTTGATAATCGTTTTCGTTGCGTAATGATGATTTTTGTATTTTTGCAACGGGTAAGTCATATACGACCAGCTCCTGCTGAACTCCCCCAGGTCCGGAAGGAAGCAAGGGTAGGTGGTCGCAGCGGTGCGATATATTCGACTTACCCTTTTTTATTCCGAAACCATCAACAGATGCCCTGCCTATGTTATTAAAGATACATCCTGAAAACCCAAGCGAACGCCAGATTCAGCGAGTAGCTGAGTGCCTTGCCGAGGGTGGAATTATTATCTATCCTACCGATACTGTATATGGGCTGGCATGTGATATATTCAAACCCAGGGCAGTTGACCGGATCGCACAACTCAAAGGAATTAGGAAAGAAAAAGCCAATTTCACTTTTATCTTTCACGACCTGAGCCAGATAAGCAACTACACCAAACCATTCACTACCGAGGTTTTCAGGCTTATGAAAACCAGCTTTCCGGGGCCGTTTACATTCATTCTGAAGGCAAACAGCAACATTCCTCGAATTTTCCAGAGTAAAAAAAACACCGTGGGCATTCGTATTCCCGGAAACAAAATACCGACTGCGATCGTTCAAGCTTTAGGCAATCCGATCATGACCACCTCGGTGCACGACGACGACGAAATCATCGAATACACCTCAGATCCGGAATTGATATACGAAAAATATAAAGGCCTTGTTGATATTGTGATTGATGGTGGCTACGGCGATAACAAGCCCTCCACAATTATTGACTGTACCACGGGTGAGCCTATCGTGATCCGTGAGGGAAAAGGGGAAATATAGGCTAAAATCTCTTTAAGGTAGTCGTGTGTGATGAAGTAAGTTAGAAAGCAAGTTATTAATCGGCCAGAGTTTAATCTTCATAAAAACATGCAACCGTGCCGCAGAACCACTTTCTTGACTCCTGCTTTCTGCGTTTTGTTTGGCTATCTAGGAGGTAGGTTTTTGGCTTCCTGGCTTTTGCAATAATTTTAATCATAACCCTCATAAACTCTCAGGCCTCCCGGGTCAAAAATCAGAAACAAAAAGGATCTCGCCATTGAAATGCCAGTTTGTGCTAATTTTTGAATCAAAATGTAATAGAATATTGTTGAAGGATCTGACCAACAATGAAAAACGTATGTTTAAACCGTACCAATCATAATTAAGAAATGCGAAAAGGAAATATTTTTCATACCGAAAATCCCGTTAACAGATTGGATGAAGAGTTTTTTGAAACCATGCTAACCGGCAACGATTGCAGGTTGGAGCGGATCATATCAAATGGGCATTCCACCCCAGTTGGGCAATGGTATGATCAGGAACTCGACGAATGGGTATTATTGGTGCAAGGAAAAGCCACCCTTGAGTTTGAGAACAGATTGCTGATTTCAATGAATCCCGGCGACTACCTTTTCATAGCAGCCCACCAGAAGCATCGTGTAGCTTCAACAAGCACCGATCCTGCTTGTTTTTGGCTTGCATTACATGGCAAATTTGCAACAGAAGATGCTATTTACTAATAGCTTACAGTTTTTTAAAAATATAGTTTGGTTGTAAGGAAATTTAACCTACTTTTGCAGGCCTAAAAAACTACGATTCCGTAGCTCAGCAGGTAGAGCACATCCCTTTTAAGGATGGGGTCCTGGGTTCGAATCCCAGCGGGATCACAGATTTAGGGTATTTTTGATGAAAACCACCGAAAAAGGCATTTTTTAGGTGGTTTTTTTGCGTTTTTTTGAGTATAAAAAGGTGTTTACCCCCAGGGCATCCCACGGACCTAGCGGTGAACCTGGAAGTTGAAAGAAAGCCCACAGGCAAATATTTAGTTCATTGATTTATAGCATTTAGCATTTATATTTTTACACATAAAATGTATTGTTGTGATAATCGCATGACGAAAGTTTGCAAACGTCTTTGAATTTACTTATATCGTTGGAAAACAGCGCACTTGCAAGATATGTTAAAACGTATCGAATATCCTTTGTGCTACCCAGCCTTTGCCTTTGAGCTTTTTCAGATATTTCGAATCAAAAACACTTGCGGCCTATGCCAAATGCCTCATTGAAAACGAAGAGAACCAGCGCAAGAATGTCAATATCGTTTGTTAAAAACTTCATGATTGTTCTATCCATGGTCAATCGTTAAGGTTGTTAGAGTGGCAACAAGGAAAACCCAAAACCGGCAGAGTGCATTGCTTCCGGCATGTATTCGGCTAAGAAGCACTGTATTCTCATTGAGAATCATCACCATTGAATCTTGCATTAAAGGCAATAGCCAGTTTCTTAAAGCAAACTGTTTGAACCTTGCCTACCGCCCACATTAATAAAGCTAAGAGCCCAACACAGGCTTAATTCATTTTATACATAAAAATTGATGATGTTGTTGCGATTAAAATACTATTTTTACCTCAGCCTAGGTA
>JBBIIP010000018.1:0-60590 GCA_037446395.1 Lentimicrobiaceae bacterium | reverse complement strand
CTGTTCTTTCTCAAGCGTTTTTTGCGCTTGTGCGTTGCCATCTTGTGCCTTTTTCTCTTCTTTCCGCTTGGCATGATAAATAGTTAATTAATGATCATAAATTGTTATTTGCCACCTTTTTTAACCACATTTACAAAGGTTTTGGCTGGTTTAAATGACGGAATGTGGTGCGCAGGAATAATAATGGTGGTGTTTTTAGAAATATTTCTGCCGGTTTTTTCTGCCCTTTTCTTCACAATGAAGCTGCCAAAACCACGAAGATATACATTCTTCCCGCCAGACAATGAGTCTTTGACCGCCTCCATGAAAGCCTCAACCGTTGCTTGAACTGTTACTTTTTCAATACCAGTCTTGTTAGCAATATCTGCTACAATTTCTGCCTTTGTCATAGTCGTTTGTTTTTAAAGATTTGAAAATAAATTTCTTAATGAGGGCTGCAAAGATATAACTTTTTGTAAGTAACTGAAAAATTTTTAAGATTTTTATTCAGAATGAGTTATACTACCTTTGCAATCCATGGACGAGAATAACAATTTTTCTAAAATCTTAATTGGGTGGTATTTAGAAAACCTACGGGATTTGCCTTGGCGCCAAACAAAAAACCCCTACAGAATTTGGGTTTCTGAAATTATATTGCAGCAAACACGGGTGAATCAGGGCATTGGATATTTCGACCGATTTATTAATCAATTTCCTGACATTTACAGCCTGGCAAATGCAAAAGATGATGAGGTTATGAAAGCCTGGGAGGGGCTGGGTTATTATTCTCGTGCCAGAAACATGCTCGAAACCGCAAGATTCATTGCCAATCATCTTCAGGGGAGGTTTCCCGAAAATCATCACGAGCTTAGCAAATTAAAAGGCATCGGGCAATATACCGCTGCGGCCATTGCTTCTATCGCCTTTGATGAACCGGTGGCAGTAGTTGATGGCAATGTGTCGAGGCTCCTGTCGAGGCATTTTGGTATATCCCAACCCCTTAATACTGCCAGCGGAATAAAAATCCTTCGCCAGATTGCAAATAGACTGATGGATAAGTCGCAACCCGGAATTTTTAATCAAGCCATGATGGAGTTCGGGGCACTTCAGTGTGTTCCTATAAATCCGGATTGCTCGGCCTGTTCGTTTCGGCAAACATGTTTTGCTTTCAGCCAAAACAGAATAAAAGAATTGCCAAAGCGAAACAACAAACCGAAGCCATCGTCCCGTTATTTCAACTATATATTGTTTGTAGCGCCCGACAAATCCGTTATTATTAAACAGCGCACCGGGAAAGATATCTGGATAAATCTTTACGATTTGCCACTCATCGAAGCCAATGAACTGCTAACCAGGGATAAATTAAAGAACTACCTACAATTTTCAGAATATATTTCGATGGCTTCCGGAGATAAAGAAATCACAACTAAGGATTATAGGCACATTCTGACTCACCAGGTGATTCAGGCCAGATTCTTTAAAATTCAGTTCAATAATAATGATGATATTGGGGGTAATGGTTTTTTAAAAGCGAGCCAGCATGAACTAAAAAAATATCCTTTCCCTCGCCTGATAACAAAGTACTTGATAGAAGAGGGTTTGATAAATGTTGACATATAGGATTTTATGAAAATTGGTGACGTTGATTTAGGCTTTCGCCCGGTGGTTCTTGCCCCGCTCGAGGATATAACCGACCAGGCGTTTCGTTTGATATGCCGGAATTTTGGCGCCGACATGGTGTACACTGAGTTTATATCAAGCGAAGGGTTGATTCGTGATGCTAAAAAGAGCATTCAGAAGCTTAACTTTGATGAACGCGAAAGGCCCATTGGAATTCAGGTTTTCGGACATGACGCCCATGCAATGCACCAGGCTACACTATTGGCACAACAAGCAAACCCCAACATAATTGATATCAATTTTGGGTGCCCGGTTCGTAAGGTGGTCGAAAAAGGCGCCGGAGCAGGATTGCTCAGAGACATTCGAAAAATGATTCAAATCACCGAAGCGGTTGTGCGTGCCTCAACCCGGCCTGTTACTGTGAAAACCCGACTGGGCTGGGATGAACACAGCAAAATTATCGTTGAGGTGGCCGAACGCTTGCAAGACTGTGGCGTTTCAGGTATTACAATCCATGGCCGCACCAGGGCCCAATTGTATGGAGGGAAAGCCGATTGGACACTAATAGGAGAAGTCAAAAACAATCCGCGCATGCACATTCCGATCATCGGAAACGGAGACATTGACAGCGCTCTCAAAGCCAAGGAAGCGTTTGACCGATATGGCGTTGATGGCATCATGATAGGCCGTGCTGCAATCGGCAACCCATGGATATTCAGGCAGATTAAAGATTATCTGATACACAACAGGCTCCCGGTCCAAATCACTCTTGGAGAAAGAATAGATATTTGCTTACACCACCTTCGTGAATCAATTAAAATAAAAGGCGAACGTAGGGCTATTTTAGAAATGCGGCGGCATTATACCGGATATTTTAAAGGTGTTGCAAATTTTAAAAGCATCAGGGGAAGTTTATTAACCATGACAGCCCAAAATGAGATCGAAGACATACTTAACAAATTGAGCAAACAATCTTAGGAGTTTGTAATTTTTTCGTATGATGACCTTAGTGGATGGGCCTAATAAAGATTCCATTCAAACAGATTGAATCGAAAAATAAAAAAAAGAATTAATTTTGCGCCGAATTTAGATTTCAGACTACATATTATATCTTATTCGTGCATGAAGATAAAAAGAATCCTGATTTCACAGCCCAAACCCGAAACCGAAAAATCTCCTTATCTCGATATAGCACGCAAACATAATGTGCATATTGACTTTCACCCTTTTATCAGGGTTGAACAACTGAGTGCCTCCGAGTTTCGTAGGCAGAAAGTTTATTTCCAGGATTATAGTGCAGTTATTTTTACGAGTAAAATCTCTGTTGATCAATTTTTTCGTATGTGCGATGAGCTTCGCTACACTGCACCTGAAACACTCAAATACTTCTGCATAACAGAGGCAATTGCCCTTTACACCCAAAAATATATCATTTACCGGAAACGCAAAATTTTCTTCGGAAACCGGGATTTTAGCGACCTTATTGAAATTATCCGGAAACATTCGAATGATCGTTTTCTTCTTCCAACCTCTGATGTATGCAAGGAGGATGTCCCTAAATTGCTTGAGGAACACAAAATAAAATTCACCCAGGCGGTTCTTTATAAAACTGTTCCCAACGATATGAGCGAGGTGAAAGATCTTGATTATGATATGCTTGTATTTTTTAGCCCCGAGGGAATAAAGTCGCTGTTTAAGAATTTCCCCACATTCAAACAAGGCCAGATTCATATTGGCGGTTTTGGCAACACCACCACCCAGGCGATCGTTGATGCCGGGCTCCGGCTCGATTTGCCCGCCCCAACACCAGAGTTTCCTTCGATGGCCAAGGCGCTCGAAAATTATATAATTCAAGCCAACGGAGGGAAGTAAATCGTTAGATTTTCATTACTAAAAGAGGCGGTTATGACTAATAACCGCCTCTATATATTTTATGAACTGACTTATACCTACTGCAAAGTAAATCTGATGGGCATCGTAAATTGAACGCGCACAGGGCGATTTCTTTGTTTTCCGGGAACCCATTTCGGCATGGCTTTAATTACACGGATTGCTTCTTCGTCGCATCCGCCCCCAATTCCGCGAAGCACCTTGACGTCAGTAACACCACCGTCGCGCTCAACTACAAATTGCACGTAAACAGTTCCTTGAATCCCACTTTCTCTTGCCATTTGAGGATATTTTATATTCTCCTGCAGAAACTTGATTCTTGCCGGTTCTCCCCCGGGAAAGTATGGGGATTCTTCAACTACAATAAATATTTCGTGTTCTTCAACCTCTTGCTCGGTTGCCACCGGTGGAACATAGATCTCAATTTGCGTTTTTTGATCCACATCAACATTAATCGTAATGTCATCTGCAATATCCACATTGTCCTCAACGATGTTGATCAGCGTTGTTTGCGGAGGTGGAGCAGGGGGCGGAGGTGGTTGATCCTGCCTTGTAATCTCAACCATTTCTTCAGGCATATCAACAAGATCGCGATCGCCCAAATCGGTCATAATCCTGTCGTAAGTTTTATACTCAAAGGCCACCAACGTAATTGTCAGGGCAATAATAAGGCCAATCTGAACAAACAGCGAACGCTTATTTTCGAGATCGGCTTTGGATGATTTTTTAGAGTCCATTGTTGAAGGTTATTGGGAATAAAATTCTTGTCTTATAAAAACAGGGCTAAAGTATTATTTTTTTTCAAAGCAGCGTTCAAAAGCAGCAACTTTTTTCGATAAATGATCACATCAAATCCAAAACCTATAAAACTACCGATGAATTTAGCAATAAAATCATAAATATTACCACTGCGGTTGAGCTGAATAATCAATTACAATATTTCGATTCTCGCCCCAATCCCGGCACACAGTTATAATGCAATTATTATACCAATATAACGAAAAAAGAGACAGCCACATTGCCTTACGAGACTGCTTTTTGGCAAGAAACAAAATCCGCCAGAAAGAAAAGGCGGATAAATTTGTCGGGTTGCAATAAGTCGGGCAGCGAAAATATTTCCGAAAAGTGCTGATTGGGAATGGGCTTCAAACCCAGGATAAAGATCGCCACCCAATCGTAACCTCGGAGTGCCCCAAAACAAAAGTGGCGAAGAAACAAAAAATCAGGCGCTAAGGCTTTTCCTCAACGAGTTGCTGATATAACTCTGCCGACAATAGACCATTCATTTCATTCAGGTTGGCGGGTGCAATTTTAATGATCCAACCTTCGCCAAAGGGGTCTTTGTTGACAAGGTCAGGTGAATCAAGCAATGCTTCGTTGAATTCCAGCACTTCGCCAGAAATAGGCATGAGCATATCAGAAACCGTTTTCACTGCTTCGATGGTGCCAAAAACATCATCTTTCTCGAGCTTTTCACCAACTGTCTCAACTTCAACAAATACGATATCGCCGAGTTCATGTTGGGCAAAATCGGTAACCCCAACAATGGCAACATCTGCTTCGATTTTAATCCACTCGTGATCTTTCGTGTACTTTAAGTTATCAGGTATTTCCATATTCGATTAATTTTATTTGAGTTTCAGAATTCAAAAATAACAATTTACTTCATGAAATGATGCAATATGGTTTTTTTTGCTAAAGACCGGACAGGGTTGACCTTAGGCAGTTGATGTAAATTACTGAGCAAGCGTAAATCGCAGGCTGATGCCTCCAAAAGTGCTGGAGTTAGGAAGTTGATTTGAGATAAAAGGATTGGTAGCTGTATGTTCGAGAAAAGCCCGTATGGAAAAGTTTTGGCTCATCATGTAGTCAGCCGAAGCATTAATTGAAACAATACTCTGTCCGGCCGATGGTTCTTCGAGCTCCTCATCAATTCGGCGAAGCACGGTCTTGTTGTCGCGCAAAGAAAAATCGAGCTTTAAGTTTAGGTCGCTGCTGATCTGTTGTCGGCGGCCGCTACCCCCCATGCCAAGCGAAGTAACAAAAAATTTAACATTTTGAATCCTATACCCAAGCCCGAGTACCAGTTCATTGCTAAGTACCTCTGTAAGTTGGTTGTTTACAAAACTAAGCGACAGGTTCCTTGTTCGGCGCATTTCGAATTTTGTGAGCAGGCTGTTGTTCCACGTCATATCGAAATTGATAAGCGGGCTAAACTGCTCCGAAACTGTAACTACATCTATTCGTTTATCGGAAATAAAATTCCCGGCTGCATCTCGTAGCCCCAATCCATCAGCAAATTCGAGATTGGTAATGTATGATCCAATGTTATAATTGGCCCGGTAGGAGTGAGAAATGGTAAAATTGCGCAAATATTTCTTAAAAAGCTCAAGGTTCATCAAACCGTTGTACATCACGCGCCAACCCGGAAGAGGTATTTTGGGGAAAATATTTAAGCTGATTTTTGAAGGATCCTGCCCAGAGTAGGCCGAAAGAAATGCCGGGATGAGGACATCTTGCGCCGAAGGGCCATATCCATCAGGAAATCCCGATGCACCATTGCCTTGCGAAAGACCATTTCTTTGAGCAAGGCGTTGCGCAATGAGCAGACGATTTTCTTTCATTTTTTGAAATACTGGCGAAGAGTGATCCGTGCGATCTTTAATAAATGCCGATTTCCACAAAATATATGATACGCTGAAGCTGCCATTTTGCTGTGCCGAGAAAGAATTAAATTGTCCATTGCTGCCCATCTTAAAATATTCCTGGTGGTTAATGGCTTCGGTTCGGTCAGCATTGAGCTCAATGCGCAAATCGGGAAGCGGTTCAAAATTTCCGCGAAAATTGAGGGTTTTTGACGAGCGGGTAAGAAATGCACTATTAAGCATTGAATCGGTGGAGAGCCATCCATTTTGCACCGCTGTGGGTCGTATATCGCGTTGGTCGCCAAAAACAAATCCCCAACCAGGTGCATTGTCTCTCATCCGGTTTCCTACAAAAGTGGGCTCTGGCATAAATCCGGGAAGCAGGGTGCCATTGTTCTCGCTATAGCCAAGAGAGGCATCTTTAAGGCCAATTATCAATCGCAATACTGTATTGCCTGCTGTCTTTAAGACTTTTGAAAAATCGAAAGGCGTTTTAATTGTATCCGCATCGGCTTTCTGATTGGTTTGCTGCTGCGTTTGCCTGTCGCGGGTGCGGGCTGGCGACCAGCTCATGGGGCCGTAGCGCGAAGAGACCTGATTAACTTTTTTCAAAAATCCGACTTTATCATACAAACTTGAAAAACGAAGGTTTGCATTGAGTTGGATGTTGTTGTTATTCTCAATGGTATTGCCTAAAACTTTTTGAATACTCCGAGGAGAGGCCTGCCAATGGAAAGTGCCCGAATAGCGTGTGTTAACATAAACCCAATCAAATAACTTGAGCTTGTTGATCGGCAGGAGATAGTTTATATTGAAGTTCTGAACATAATTGTTGATGGTACCCATCGAATAAATCTCATCAAGAATAGAATCCCTGATTGCAATGTATCCGGGCTTGTTGCGATCAACTGCCCCTGCCGGTTCATCAACAAATGCACTTGCATTGGCATTGAATTCGATTTTAAGATTTTGGGTCAGGTCATACCTTAGGTCATATAAGCGCGTCCAATCCCAACGTTTAATATAGGTTGTGTCAATTTTAATTAGCGCTGTGCTCTTATTGCGTAGGGTTCGAGCATTATACTCCCGATTCATATCCGTACGGAAAGAAATAGACCGGGGCATATAATAGAAGTTAAAATCTTTAATAAGCCTGATATTGGTAATCCGATCAAAGGGGCGCACCATTTTCGGATTGTGCGAAAAATTATACCCAATACCACCACGGTACATCTTTTTCATGTCGTATTGAATATCAATATTCCGTCTATTGATTTCGGAGTATGCATAGGAAAGGTCTATATTTTCAATATCCCATAATCTGACTTTATCACTTTTTCCGGTGCGGTCTTTCCTGACATTCATAAAATTGAGATTCCGGCGCTGGATCAGGTCTTGTGTTCGGGTGCGGAGCGAATCGCGTTCTTTTCGGTCAAGTTCTTTAATCTGGTCGCGATAGAGAATATCGGGGTCGAGCGGGTTATATTGCGGAGTACTGCGGGCTTCGGAATAGTCGTAGTGCAGCGGAATCCTCAACCCGAGATTTTCTGGCAATAATTTACCTAACTCAATGTTGGTTGCAACATCAAATTGCGAAAATGTTTCGATTGTGCGCTCAGAAACACGTTTTTCAATACTGCCAAAACCGGGAGTATTGTACAACCCCGAAACCATGACATTTCCTATGTCGGCCAGAATCAGGTTGGCGCGGGTGGTTGCGGCCCAGCCGCTTTTGTTATTAAAATCGGTGAGGCGAAGTTCGTTAAACCATATTTCTGCACACTTCGGCAGACCATCGTCGTTGTCCAGAACACTGCGCTTTTTGGGGTTTTTCACGCCGAGCATAATGGCTTTTACATCATTGAGGCTGGGATTTCCAACCACAGTTATCTTGTTTTTTCCATCGAGTGTAAAGAAAGGAGAGTTCGCCGTGATATTGCTGCCTGGTTCGCTCAGCAATTCGTTGCGCTTTTTCTTGGCTTCTATAAATTTTTCGAGTTCAATATCAAATTGATTCGCTTCTGGCCATATCGCCTGTGCGTTTACAGAAGATGTGCCCCAAGGAGTAAATTCCAATGGAACCTCATACTCATAGTAATTTTGAGTGAAGTCGGACCCAATTCGAATAAAAGCCCTCAGGTCTCCGGGCTTAAGTTCATCGTTTGTGATGATTTTTTCGGCATGAACATACATTTTCAGGCGTTTGAACTGCCTGAAATCAAAATCAGCGGTTTTATACGCGCCTCTTGCATCCCCATCAATCAGGTTACACACCCTGAGCACCATTGATTGCTCGTTTTTCTGTTGCTGTTGAATGGTGCCAAGATTTATTTCGCGTTCAATTCCGGGCGGCAATACATAGGGAATAGGTTGCCGAAATCCATTGGCTTCAATATTTACTGTCGAAATTTCAAATTTTGAGTCGGCTTGATTTGGTGTCCAGTCGCCTGGCTCAAATAGTTCGTTATAATATCTTCTCCATTCACTTCGAACCAGCTCGAGGGTGGCAAAACGAAGAATTACTTCTTTTTCCCAGCCCTTAAAAAACATGCGCATAAAACGAATTGAACGAAAATCCTGGATGTTTCCAATCACCTGGTCAGGATTTCGCACTGGAACCTTGAACTGATACCATTTTACATCGCCCCGCGTTCCATTTTCGAGCGGAATATTTCGGGCATGCAAAATATCAGCAATATAGCTTTGTCCGATTTTCATTTTATCGGGCCTGAGTTCAACTTTATATTGATAATATCGCTCAGCTTCGCTCAAAGTATTGTCGCGGTTGATGTCTTCGACATTTGGCAAACTGTTAAAAAGTGTTGGATAGCCTTCGGTATATTGCTGAGATGCCGGCGAGTTTCCGTGCGGATTGTTAAAGTTTTGATAACGTCGGGCGATACTCCTGAAACGATCGTCAGTATCAAGGGCATTACCCCTGAAGTATTGAAAATTATCGGCTGAAGGGTCTTCAAAGGCTTGTTTATACGCACCACTTTCAGCACCGAAAAGCTGTGCTAATTGTTGCAGGTAGCTAACAAAAAATGATCGCTCATCGGCATCGGTAAGCCCATCATACCCCACGTCCTGATAAATGCGGGCATTGGGGTCGTTGTCAAAAGCATTCACCAGTGCCTGAATTTTGGGAACCCGGCCCCAGATGGTTGTGTCAACCTTTGTAATTTCTGCCCCAGGGGGTAAGCCGTTTTCAAAACTTTTTCGGCCATCACGCAAAATATCTTCCGAAACATCGCCAAGGTTAAAATAGAGATAGCCTCCCGGGTGAAGCGTATCTTCAGTAAACGGGTCCATCATCCAAAACTCAATATATTCGATGTTGGTTGCCTCGAAGTCGGAATTATCAAGGGCTTTCATCATTCCACCCCATCTGGTTTTGGGATCACGCAATGTTCCGTTGGGATTTAGCCCTCGGGAAACATTGGTTGGCAATAAGTCATAATTATACGGCCCTCTGATGCTGGGATAAAACCCGAGGTTTAGTATATCCATGATCATAGGCTGACCACTGGGTGGATCAGCATTTGGAAAGACCTCTGTTTCGCGCACCGGGCGCACAGTATGACGTGAGAGTTCGTTTTTGTCAATATTCGGTGGTCGAATATTGCTTGTTTTTTCATAGAAAACTGATCGGTCAATATTATACCACGACAATTTTGCCTTGTTGAAGCCATACTTTATTCCGGTGCCTGGTGCAGCTTCTGGAAACATGCTTGAACTTGTCTGAAATTGCGGGGTGCTTGCCAGGTGCCATGTGCCAATGTTTCGAAGGTCTATTGTTGATTTACTGCCCTCAAAATCATCTATATACGTTGTTCCGGTTTTCCCAACCGCCTTGCTGTGCCCTGGAATGAAATGCGCAAATTCGCCATACATGGTGATGCGCGATGGGGTTTTGGTACTGTAGAAAGGCAACCTGTCGAGCATACGGGTAATTCCCATTGATTCGGTTTGATAACCGAAGTCAACTCCCCAAAGGGTATTGCTGATGGGTTCATTTCCAAAACTTACTTTTTGTGTGATTGGCTTTTCGTGGAGGTTCATAAAAGTGCCTCCGACAAAAAAGTTGTTGTTAAAGCGGTGTTCAATGCGGGTGCCAAACAGACGCTTGGTTTGAACATTGAGCATGTTGGAACTCTCGAGCGAAATATTGACCGGTGTGCCCGAGTTCAGAATGCCCTCATCAATAATTCTTACGCGCCCTAATGTGTAGTCTACCGTAAACTGGACATTTTCTGTGAGCGGAATCCCTCCGGCAGTAACCTTTACAGACCCACGGGGAACATTGATGGCGTTAAGAGAGATTTCTGAGCCACTCGAAGATTTATACATCCCCTCAAGGATAAATTTATTTTTATCAGGATATTGCATGGCTCCCGATTTTGTGAGGGTATAGAGCGAATCGAATGCATATTTGTTACCTAAGTCAGGGTCAGCCAGTTTGCGGCGGATAAAACTCCCGAATGGTTCAACTACTGTGAAAAATATTCGCCCCGAAGAAGACTGGATGGTTCCGCCTTGCGTGGCTGCGGCATCAATAAAATCAAAGAATCCATCGTGTGGTGGATTGAGCTGGGGTGTGAGGTTATCGAAATTCATGACCCGGATGAGCGGAACGCCTTTCACATCCGGCGGCCCTTCGAGCAGATAGCCCGTAGGAACACTGTTGACACTGCCTGCATACAAAATATTGAGAATGAAATCTTCCCGGTTCACCTGATAAGCGTTCAGATTATAGACGTTTTTCATCATCAAGTTCCACAACGGAATGCGGGTGTCAATGGCGGTGCTTCGCAGCAATTTTACCATCAGGGCATTGGGTGTGGCAATTCCCTGATCTGAAAACTCGCCGACCTGGTATATTTTATCGTCTTTCCCAACCAGGGTGTATTGATATGCAATGGCCAATACCTGATCGGGACTAAGCTGGAAATTCAAAGATATAAAACCCAGTTTGCTGTTAAAGGTATATTCGTTGGGATTTAATTTTCTTGCATTTTCGACTTTTTCGTAGTCGCGTCCAGAAATTAAACCGAGCGGATGAGTAACCAGATACTCATTGGCCAGATTGATGTCGCGCAAGCGAACAGTATCAGACAATTGCCGAAACAGATTATTGGTTGCATTGTCTGGGTAGATACTGCCCGAGTTGAGCGAAATCCTATCGTTATATGGCTGATTCTCTGCCAAATCTGCAAAAGCAACAATGTTTCGGTTCTGGGTAACGGCTGCACCTTTAGTAGTAACCCAAACTTCGATTTTAGTGATGTTAACGATTGAGCTGATAATTGGCAGCCTGGATAAAGCTTGTTCGTAGTTGTCGCGAAAATATTGTGCAATGAAAAAGTGACGGTTTTCATCATAATCAAGGGCCTTGATTTGAAATTTTGTTGTTTGGGCTCCTCCCTGCACTGTGATGTTGCGCGTTTCGCTTTTTTGCTGCGAAAAAACACTTGTTACCATGGTTCGGCCAAACTGAAGCTGGGTCTTAAGCCCAAACAAACTCTGGCTTCCGGTAATTAGCGTACTGTTAAGTGGCAGGGTGACATCACCGGCTTCAATGAGCTTTAGAATTTCGTCTTCCTTGCCATCGTAGCGGAGTTTGAGCTTGTTTTCAAAGTCAAATGTTGCCTCGGTGTTGTAGTTTGTATTAAATTCTATCTTATCGCCGATCTTGGCAATCACATTCATTTGAATTTTCTGGTCGAAATCGAAATTGGTGGTTCTTCTGCGCCTCACGTCGAGGGCCGGATCATCACGAAAGTTGGAGCGAACTCCAAAAATCAGTTCAGCCGCGCCCTGGGGTCGGATATCTATGGTGCTGCTGCCGAAGATCCTGTCGAACACTTCGCTCCCGACATTAATCTGTGGAATTAAGCCCCCCCTTCGGTCGGGCTGACCTTCTTTTGAGCTTGTTCGCTGTTTCCAATAGCTGCGCAATGAATTCTCAAGCAAATACTCCTGATATTCCAAAAAAGTTAGGGTTCTGGGCGCACTAAAATTAAAAGCGCCAATTTTCCGGAAAACAGTATATTCATTACGAACAGGATCATAAATCACTTCCTCTTTTATTGAGGAAGGATCTTTAAAATCAATGGATTTTCGTCGCTTCGAGCCCAAAAGGTAAGGATCTTCTTTTTTAGAAATTGGATATGGGAGTTTAATAGTGGTGTCATCGCGGGGAGAGTAGTCAATGAGGATAATATCAGAAAAAAGTGGATTTGGCCTCACCGGAGCGATACTGCAAAAACCCAAAATAGCAAGACAGACAAAAAGAAAAGATTTGAATATATATCTGATAGAGCGATCCAATGATTTGCAGTTTTGTTTTGCGCTTGATAAAACTCCCTTAACCCTCAAAAAATGTCTGTCATAATAATTTCAGCGCATTTTTAATTAAATCCTCAACACTCAAATTTGATCCGCCGGAAGCAATGATTTTTTGGAGTGTTTTATCGGCCAATGTTTTGTTAAAGCCGAGCATTACCAACCCAGATAACGCTTCTTCTTTTCTGGTATTGTATTGCGTTTCCAAAATATCTCCGGCAGAGCCAGATTTATCAAGCCGGTCGCGAAGATCAATGATGATCCGTTGCGCTGTCTTGGCTCCGATGCCTTTGATGGATTGAAGCATTCCGACATCTTTTCGCAGGATCGCTGCTTTTATTTCGAGTGGCGAAAATGAAGAAAGTATAAGACGTGCTGTGTTTGATCCGATCCCGCTAACCGTAATAAGTTCTTTGAATAATTCTCTTTCGGTTTCGTCAATAAACCCATACAGAAGCATGGCGTCTTCTCTGACAATCAAATGTGTAAGGAGTTTGCATCGTGGCTTGCTGCTGGCAGTAGATTCTGGCAACTTGCCGTAAGTGTGCAAAGATATATGTAGTTGATAACCAACGCCTTGACAATCAATAATTGCATAAGTTGGTTTTTTTTCGGAAAGTAGCCCCTCAATGAAAGAATACATATGCAGCGAGAATTATTAAGGTAAATTAATTTAAAATCAATATTTGCGACAAAAATAAGATTTTACCGGCCTTCGTTAATAAATACTTCATCTCGATATATGCATTAAAATTATTTCCGTAAATTAGCGGTGTTTTTCATTAGCGACAAACCACACTATTAATCTACTAAAATATTTAAGTTATGAAAACCGCCTTGCAGAAGGATGCCCTGGAATATCATGCCAGTGGCAGGCCTGGAAAGATCGAAGTCATTCCAACTAAACCCTACCGAACCCAGCGCGATCTATCGCTCGCTTACACTCCGGGAGTCGCCACCCCTTGTCTTGAAATCAAAGACAATAAAGAACATGCCTACAAATATACCACCAAAGGCAACCTGGTGGCAGTTGTTTCAAACGGCACTGCCGTTCTGGGCCTCGGCGATATTGGCGCATTGGCCGGAAAACCGGTAATGGAAGGCAAAGGACTTTTATTCAAAGTGTTTGCCGATATTGATGTTTTCGATATTGAAGTTGATCAAAAAGACACTGAGAAACTGATTGAAACCATCATCGCCATTGCTCCCACTTTTGGTGGAATTAACCTGGAAGATATTAAAGCTCCGGAGTGTTTTGAAATCGAACAGCGGGTTCAGGATGCACTCGATATTCCGATCATGCACGACGACCAGCACGGCACCGCCATGATCACATCGGCTGGGCTACTGAATGCTTTGCTAATCAACGGTAAGAAAATAGAAGATATCAAAGTCGTTGTGAATGGAGCCGGAGCCTCTGCTATTTCCTGTTCGAGATTATACGTAATGCTTGGCGTTAAACCCGAGAACATTATCATGCTCGACAGCAAAGGGGTACTTCGTAAAGATCGAACTGATCTGAATTCTGTTAAAAGACAATTTGCAGTTGACTGCAATTTATGCACACTCGAAGAAGCCCTGGTTGATGCCGATATGTTCCTGGGCCTATCAGTAGCAGGTGCTTTGAAAAAAGAATGGCTGTTGAAAATGAAGAAAGATCCCATTGTTTTTGCGCTAGCCAATCCTGTTCCTGAAATCATGCCCGAAGAGGCAAGGTCGGTAAGGGATGATTTAATTCTCGCAACCGGTCGTTCCGACTACCCCAATCAAATCAACAATGTTTTGGGTTTCCCGTTTATTTTCAGAGGTGCACTTGATGTTAGAGCAACCAAAATAAACGATGAAATGAAGCTGGCAGCTGCTTATGCGCTGGCCGAATTGGCAAAACTCCCTGTACCCGAAGAGGTAAACATGGCCTACAAGGCATCAAACTTGAAATTTAGCAGAGAATATATTATTCCAAAACCGATGGATCCCAGGTTGATAGAGTTTGTTTCGGTAGCTGTGGCAAAAGCAGCCATCGAAAGCGGTGTTGCCAGAGAGCCCATTACAGATTGGGATGCTTACAAGGAAGAACTGCGCAAACGCATGGGGTTTGCACATCCATTGCAACGATATATCAGAGAAAAAGCACATAGTATTCCAAAGCGTGTAGTTTTTGCTGAAGCCGAAAATTACAAAATACTGAAGGCTGCTGAAATTGTAAAAGAAGAGGGAATAGCCATCCCAATCCTGCTTGGAAACAAAACCGTCGTGAATCAAATCATCAAAGAATTTGGTCTCGAATTGGATGGAGTTGAAATTATTGACCCCAAAAGCGATGAAGAAATCGAAAGAAGGAAGCTTTTTGCAAGCCAGTTGTTCGAGAAAAGAAAAAGAAGGGGCATTACCATGCAAAAAGCCCTCGATCAGATGTTGCACCGAAATTATTTCGGGCCTTCGTTTGTGGAGAATGGCTTTGCTGACGCCATGATTTCGGGCCTCACACGCAGCTATCGCGACAGTGTCAAACCTGCCCTACAAATTATCGGGAAGAAACCAGAAGCCAAAGTTATTTCGGCCCTGCATATTGTACTTACCAAAAAGGGCCCGGTGTTCTTTGCCGATACTACTGTCAACATGAATCCCGATGAGGAAACCCTGATTCAGATCGCTTTGCAAACTGCCGAAAAAGTGAAACAACTTAATATTACTCCGCGCATTGCGATGCTCTCATATACCAATTTCGGTTCGGTTGAAGGAAGAATTCCAATACTTGTGCGTAATACTGTAGCGCGAATGCATGCAGAATATCCGGATCTGATTGTTGACGGCGACATTCAAGCCAACTTTGCACTGAATAATGAAATGCTGAAAGAGAGTTTTCCGTTCAGTAAATTGATTGATGGCCCGGCCAACACACTTATTTTCCCTTATCTGACGGCAGGAAACGTTGCCTACAAACTGATGCAGGAAATGGGAGGCTTTGAGGTAATTGGCCCGGTTTTGATGGGACTCAACAAGAGTGTTCACATCCTGCAGATGGGCAGTTCAGTTTCCGAAATCGTCAACATGGTTGCGATTGCAGCAATTGATGCTCAATGATATACTGTTTCGCAAGAATCACCTGCCAAACTTTGAACGTCTCAGAATTTCAGCAACAAAATTAATTCATCTGCACCTATTTAGATATATTTTTATTAATTTCGTAACCCGAATAATTTAATAAAAAAACGAATGAAAAAAATAACCGTAATCGGCGCAGGAAACGTAGGCGCTACCTGTGCGAATGTGATCGCTCATAAGGATTTATGCCGCGAGGTTGTATTGGTTGATATCAAAGAGGGAATGGCTGAAGGAAAAGCGCTCGACATCTGGCAAACTTCATCAATCAATCACTTTAACACGCGGGTTATCGGCAGCACTAATGACTACTTAAAAACAAAAGGTTCTGGAATTGTTGTCATTACATCGGGTTTGCCCCGAAAACCCGGAATGAGCCGCGATGATTTGATTAAAACCAATGCAGGTATTGTTATTGAAGCAGTTGAGCGGGTTATTCGATATTCTCCAGAAGCTATTATCATTGTAGTTACCAACCCCCTCGATGTTATGACCTATGCCGCCTACAAAGCGGCACGCAAAGAGAGCCGGAAAGTATTTGGCATGGCTGGGATACTCGACACCGGGCGGTATAAAGCCTTCATTGCGGATGCACTGAATGTCTCTCCGAAAAATATTCATTCGATGCTATTGGGCGGACACGGCGACACAATGGTGCCATTGCCAAGATACACCAGCGTGTCTGGTATTCCGGTAACAGAACTGCTAAACAAGGAAGAGATTGATAAAATTGTTGATCGCACCCGCAAAGGTGGCGGTGAGTTGGTGAACCTGATGGGTACCTCGGCTTGGTATGCTCCAGGTGCAGCTGCTGCCCAGATGGTTGAAGCCATTGTTGATGACCAGCGCCAGATTTTCCCTGTGTGTGCACTGCTCAAGGGTGAATATGGTCTGAAAGATATTTACATGGGCGTTCCGGTGATTCTCGGCGCAAACGGAATTGAGGAACTCATTGAGTTGAAACTGAACAACGAAGAAATGAAAATGCTCCAGGAATCGGCAAACTCAGTGAAAGAAACCATGAAAGTTCTTGACGAAATGAGCCTTTTCGGAGAATAAGACCCTTCAACCTAGACTTTTAACCGTATAAAGGTGGCCAGGCAACAGCCACCTTTTTTTTAGGTGCTTGGTGCTTCCGATCGCTTGACGCCCTTCTCAGAATACCATCAATTTTATACCTTTGCGCCCAAATATCAGCGCATGAAGAAGATAGTCGTTCTCACCGGGGCAGGAATTAGTGCCGAAAGCGGAATTCAAACCTTTCGCGATGGGGATGGTTTATGGGAAAATCACCGGATTGAGGATGTGGCCACTTACGATGCCTGGCTTCGAAATCCCGACCTGGTGCTGGATTTTTATAATCAAAGACGTAAAAAGCTTATCGAAGTTGTTCCAAATGCAGCGCACCATGCCCTGGTTGAGCTTGAAGCAGAATATGATGTTCATATTATTACACAAAACGTTGACAACCTTCACGAACGCGCAGGATCAAAAAAAATATTGCACCTTCACGGAGAGCTGACCAAAGCACGCAGCACCGCAAATGCAAATCTTATATATACCATCAAGGGCTGGGAACTCAAAAAAGGAGATTTGTGTGAGCTTGGCTCACAACTTAGGCCACATATTGTTTGGTTTGGCGAACCGGTACCTGCAATTGTGGATGCCACATCAATCACAAGGGAGGCAGATATTTTTATTGTCATCGGTACTTCAATGCTTGTTTATCCGGCTGCCGGGCTCATCAATTTTGCGCCAAACAAAGCCACTAAATATTATGTTGACCCAAAAGCTGCTACGATGGGTTATGTGCAAAACCTACACATCATAAAAGAAAAAGCAACAATAGGAGTGCCTGCACTTGTGAATGACTTACTTAACCAAACCGTATAAAATCAAAATCATGGGTAATCGTTTCTTCTATTTATTTATCCCCTTCACTACAATTTTATTGATGAGTTCATGCCTGGATTATGTTGACCAGGATGCTGAAGACGAAAAAAAGATACTTGAATATCTCAAGTCTAACAGCCTCGAAGCTCAGAAAACCGAAAACGGTGTGTATTATATCATCGAACAGCCCGGCTCCAATGCAAAACCAGTCTTGACAAGTGTGGTTAAGGTTCATTATACCGGAAAACTCCTAAACGGAACTGTATTCGATTCATCCTATATAACAGGAGTTCCCATTGAAGGACAGTTAGATAGTTTCATACCCGGTTGGATAATAGGGATACCATTGTTTGGGAAAGGTGGAAAGGGTACGCTTTTCATCCCTTCAAAATTTGGGTATGGAAATTTTTCAATCGGAAAAATTCCTGCTAACTCGGTGCTGATATTCGATGTTCATCTGATTGATTTCAAATAATGGAACCCCCTGACAAAACACTGAAGGCATCAGATGATTTTAAAATCTGGCTTGAGAAAACCATGAGATACTGCAGTGTGCAGGACCGTTGCGAGAAAGAAGTGCGCGCAAAACTGAAATTTTGGAATTGCTCAGACCGTTTCCATAATCAAATTGTTGAGCAACTCATCAAAGAAGACTTTCTGAATGAGCTGAGGTTTGCTAAAAGTTTTTGCCGCGGTAAGTTCAGGATAAACAGCTGGGGAAAGGTCAAGATAATGATTGACCTTATGCAGATGGGCATTAGCAACAGCATGATTCATGATGCGTTTAGCGAAATTGATCCGGACGATTATCGCAATACGCTTCAAGAGATAATCGAAAAAAAATGGAAAATCACTTCCGGACAGGAAATCATAAGAAAAAACAAAACAGCAAACTATGCCATCAGCAAAGGGTATGAGCCCACTCTGGTGTTTGAAATGCTTAACCAAATAACCCTAAAATAATGGTCGCACCCGAACAGATAAAAGAACTATCAATAAGGCTCGAAGCCTTAAGGAGGTTTCTTTGACATTGATAAGAAACTTTTGCAAATAAAAGAACAAGAAGACCTGTCGCATCAACCCGGTTTTTGGGACGATCCTAAAAAAGCGGAATTTTTGCTGAAAGAAATAAAGGAACTGAAGGATTGGACCAAGGCTTTTGAAGATGCTCAAACAGCCTTTTCTGACCTGGAGGTAATTATCGAATTTTATAATACAGGAGACGCCTCCGAAAGCGAGCCCGATCAGTTGTATGCCCTTGCCCAGAAGTTGATTGAGGATTTAGAATTTAAAAACATGCTCAGCGGGCATGAAGACAAACTTGGGGCCATCGTTCAAATAAACCCGGGGGCCGGCGGCACCGAAAGCCAGGATTGGGCAGAAATATTGATGCGGATGTATCTGCGCTGGGGTGAGCGAAACAAATATAAAACCACGGTTATTGATTACCAGGAAGGGGACGTAGCTGGAATAAAAACCGTTTCGATTGAGTTTGAAGGCGACCATGCTTTTGGCTACCTCAAAGGGGAGAATGGGGTGCACCGGTTGGTGCGGTTATCTCCATTCGACTCGAACCACAAACGCCATACCTCCTTCGCCAGTGTGTATGCGTATCCTGTTGTTGACGATGATATTGTAATCGAAATCAATCCTGCCGACATCACCTGGGACACCTTTCGGTCGAGCGGACCCGGCGGGCAAAATGTGAACAAGGTCGAAACAGCAGTGCGGCTGCGCCATGCCCCCACCGGCATTGTTGTTGAGTGCCAGGAAACACGTTCGCAACTGCAAAATCGCGACAAAGCCATGCACATGCTCAAATCGCAACTCTATGAAATTGAGCTTCGCAAACAGCGCGAAGCTCAGGAAAAAATTGAAAGCGGCAAGAAAAAAATCGAATGGGGTTCGCAAATCCGCAGCTATGTGCTGCATCCCTACAAAATGGTGAAAGACTTAAGGACAAACTACGAAACTTCAAATGCACACGCCGTATTGGATGGGGAGCTTGACAATTTTATTAAAAGCTATTTAATGGAGTTTGGCAGAGGATAGCCTAAGCGACCCCTTTAGCCACTTCAAAACAACTTCTATCATTATTTCTTTTCCCCTGAGGCTTTTTCCTTTTCATCTTTGACTACCTCTGCCTTATATCCAATTTTTTCAATGGCTTTGCAGAGCTTTTCCTCATTTGTTCGCGAACTGCGATAACCAATAGTTACGATTTTTGTAGACACATCAGCCTCAACCGATGTTACCCCTTTCTCAAAGGCCATGTACTTTTCAATTTTTACTTTGCAGGCGTGGCAATCAAGATTGGTTTGAACTTTAATCGCTTTTTGGTCTGCATTTTTTTGAGCAAGAAGAAGCCCTGCCGTTACTATGAGCATGAAAACGGCAAGTGCGGCTTTCAATAATAAATTGCTGTTTTTCATTGTATTGTAAATTAATAGCTAGTCTATCGTGTAGCGGATACCGGTATAAATTTTTCTGCCTAGGACAGGCCCCCAAACCATTGAGGAGTCAAAATACTTTCCATAAGGGTCGTTGGCTGCGATGATAGGATCTTTCTGGACAAAGTTGGTCAGGTTTTCGACCCCAAGATAGATATTCCAACTGCGAAAGAACTTCGAAACCTGGGCATGGATGATGGTATAAGCTGGTGCCACCTCAGGGCGCTGATAGGCTACCGGATTCAATTTGGTGTCGGGCAGGCGCGTATCGCCATTGAACTGGGCTGTGAAATCGAACTGCCATTTTCGCAGGTTGGTAGCATAAGAAAGATTGACCAAGCCTTTGTATTTATTAACCAAGGGCTTGCGTACCAGCTCGCTGTTTTGGGTCACTTTCACATCGCTCCAGCGGTAGGCCAGAACGACATCAAAATTCTTGATAGGCTCCCATGTGGCCTCAACCTGATAACTGTTTGCAAATGCTTTTCCATCCAGATTATAGATATAAATATCTTGTGTGCTTTGATCCATATCCACAATCACCTGGTCAACAAAGCTTGTGCGGTAGGCATCTGCGCTGACAGTAAGCAGGCGGTGATTGATTTCGAAACTATGGCTGAGGTTTATTCCAAAATTGATGGCTTTTTCCATTTTGGGTTCATCTCTGATGATCAGGCGGCGCGAAGTAGCGAGCAATTGATTGTTTTCTGCAATGATGCGGGCAGTGCGATAGCCCATTCCGGCCGATGCACGAACGGTGGTATTGCTGTCAATTTCGTAGCGCAAATGCAGCCGGGGGGTAGCAAAAGGACCAAACTTGTTATGATAATCGGCCCGAATACCTGTAATCAGAATAAGTTTCTTAAAGTTGTTGTATGTATATTCCAAAAACGCGCCGGGTATGGTCTCTTTGACATCGAAGGTGCTGTCGTTGAGTTTCTCATTGAACGCATCATGGCTCAGGCTGGCGCCGGTTGTAAATGTGTGGGCAGTATTGCCAAGGTAGGATTGGTAAAGAAAATTTGAATAAAAACTTTTCTGCACCCCGTCGTAAATATTACGGCCATAAATTGCACTGCGATCGTGATAATTGAGGTTGGCAATCAAAGCCACGCTGGTGGAAGCCCGGTGGGGTGATATCCATCCGGTTTTCGAAAACGCCTCGAAGTGTTTTGTTGTGATGTCTATCAGGTACGGGTTGCCAAAATTAGGCGCACTTTCCGGCAAACCAACCATTTGGCCACCTTTTCTGTTTTCGGCCAACGCCCGTACACCAATTCTTGCCTCCCATTGCTTGCCATGATACGACCAGCGATTCATCACGTTTATTTGCTCAGTGAGTGGGTGATCTAAAAACAAATCCCCCTGATGATCCATCTTGCGGTTGCTCTTGCTGGCGTGGGCCAAAATGGCCGAATTCCATTTTTCGTTCACACGTATGGCAGTATTCGCATTCACTTCAATTTGTCCGGCGTCGCTTAGAAAAAGGTTCAGATGTAACTTCTCGCTGTTTTCCGGCTTTTTATATTCCACGTTTATTTGACCCGAAACGGATTCATAGCCGTTGATCACCGAGGCCGTTCCTTTCGACACCTGAATTGATTCCATCCATGGCCCAGGAATGTACATTAGCCCATAGGTTGATGATAGACCGCGCAGGTTGGGAATATTTTCGAACATCATCTGGCTGTATTTTCCTGGGATCCCCAAAAGCTGGATCTGCTTTGCGCCTGAAATTGCATCGGCATAGGATACATCAACCGAGGCATTTGTTTCGAAGCTCTCGGATAGGTTGCAGCAGGCGGCTTTTTGAAGTTCCCCTTTTGTGATTACTTGAGTTTGAATTGGTTTGAGTGTCGAAAGATGGGCATTGGCCTGCCGGGCATTGATCTCGGCGCCTGTAATCTCGCGCGAAGCTTCGAGCACCACCTCGAGGCGGCGTTGCTGAAGCACCAGCTCAATCGTGTCAGCCTGATACCCTATATAACTAATAACCAACTTGTTGTTTCCATTAATCCGATTAATTCCGAAGTTACCCTTCGAATCGGAAGCCACCCCAACGGTTGTGCCCAGCCAATAGATATTGACTCCAACCAATGGATTTTTTTGCCCTTTGCTGTCTTTTTCATATACGATCCCCTTGATATCCTGTGCCTGCAAAGAGCAAAAGGCCAGAAGAACTGGCATCAAGAAGAGTGTTTTTCTTAAAATGTTCATAAATTCCTGTTTTTAAGTTTACTAAAAAAATATTCTAAGCCACAGCAACGCTGTGAACCCCCGGATCGAGTTCGGGAAACTTTAGCAAACAGGAAATTCGATTTTTAGTTGGTGTATGGCTGTAAGCAATTTTCGGCCAAAAATAGGTGGAGGTCGCTCAGTGTATTTTGCACAGAGTTTTACCTCTTCCTCAACCGGCTTGATTAAAGACATTCCGGCAAGGATTTCCAAAATAAAAGAATGTATTTTGCTTAACTTAAAGCTTGAGGGCTGATATTTAGTTTCAATAGCTAAAATCTTTTTCTCGGTTTTACAGCAACTGGATGTTTCGCAATGTGGCTGATCGTTATATGGTTTGGGAGCAATGTGGCTGCAACACGTTTGTTCAGAGGGCGTATTATTATGCTCACAAAGATTATTTTGATGGCTGGTGCAATCCGGCTCAACCAAAATTGAAGTGGTGAGGGTGTTTGAACAAGAGCAGTAATGCCTGAACAAAGAAACACCCATGGTGAGTGTTATCATAAGCACTACCAGTAACAACGACATTATTCTTGCGAACAGGGTACGCATTTTTTCGATTTTGGCTCTTATTTGCTGCAAAAATACAGAATTCTTCAATTGTTTCAGCACTTTCCAATACAGCATTAACAAACTGAACGCGCAAATGTTAGTTTAGGTAGTATATTTTATTATCTGCAAACGCGGTATCTTTATTCTTATCGCTGTATTTCCAGGCGTTTTGCAAGTTAGTTTTTTTCTGTGTGGACAATGAGCGGAAACAGGCCGGCTTGAGTGATTGAATATTGATCTTCGCGGAGCTACCTGGTCCGGAATTATGGCAGGCATCAATCCGCAATGTGACTTTACCTAGTGCATCAATGACCTATGATTTAACGGTAGCCAGGAATCTCAGGGACTGGATTATTTAATTTTTAGTCTTTCTGGTTCATCACAAGTTGGCTGGGTTCGTTTTTTGAACGAGGAGATGCGTATTGTTGTGGGGATAAAATGCACAGACCATCCAACGCTTGCTCTTCCTTTAGGGCCGTCTGCACAGAAATAACTACTTCGCCTGGTGGGGTTAAAATTTATACTTCACGGTAGGGCATCATGGGCTCGCCTGGACGAGCATGCTGCATCAATCCCTGAAATTCACCAGGTGAAACAGTTTGAGTGAGATAATTTTAGGCGAATCGAAGTAATAAGTTACCCCAAAGTCAATTACCAACAATAGATGGGGAATAAAAACAGAAATAAAAATGTGAGGCGCTTATGATGATTCAGAAAAATCAAGAACCAGATAGGTAAGCAATTCGTTGCGTTCTAAACAGAAAAAGTAACTAATTGGGCTGTGTGATTTCTTTTGCCGGGTTTGCTTATATTTTTTGTGCCAGAATTGCAGGGTGTCAGAAAAACAATATATTTGGAAACCATTTCAGAAGGGATAAATTTCATTATATTGTAATTTGCATTGAATCTTTTCATTATTTGAAACACCAGAATCAATGATTATGGAATATAACATTTTAAAAACCAATATTTTAGAGGGGATACTAACCATAACCGTCAGTCGCCCCGAAGCACTCAATGCGCTGAATACAGGTTTCTTTGAAGAGATGGACCATCTCTTATCAGAAGCCGAAAGCGACCCTGGGGTGGGTGTTCTTGTGATAACAGGCGAAGGGAAAGCCTTTGTAGCAGGCGCAGATATTGCCGAAATGGTGAATATGACACCGGCCGAAGCCAATCGGTTTTCGTTGCTCGGACAACAGGTTTTCGACAAAATGGAACAATTCGAAAAACCTATTATCGCCGCCATTAACGGGTATGCCCTGGGCGGCGGCCTTGAACTTGCCCTGGCATGTGACATACGGCTTGCCGCCGGAATTGCCAAATTCGGTCAGCCGGAAGTTAACCTCGGCCTGATCCCTGGCTTTGCTGCCACACAAAGATTGTCGCGGCTTATTGGGTTGGGAAATGCACTTTGGCTATTGATGACTGCTGAAACCATAAATGCACAGGAAGCATTGCGTATCGGTTTGGTTCAAAAAGTATTCGAAGAGAGCAGTGTTATAGTTGAAGCGCAGAAGATGGCTGCCCTCATTCTAGCCAAAGGCCCTTCGGCGGTTCGTAAAATCAAAAATGTAGTCCGCAATGGGCTTGAAATGGACTTCGATACAGCCTGTAAGCTTGAGGCAGCAGAATTCGGATCTCTCTTTGGCAATGAAGGTGAAATTGGTATGCGGGCATTTCTCGAAAAGCGTAAACCCAACTGGAATCATTAAATTCATAAAAGCCAGTCTTTAATTTAATCCTCCGTAAACAAAAATCAATAACCATATATGAATTACACAGAACGATTAAGCAATGTTGCCGTATTGGGTGCGGCCGGTAAGATGGGCAGCGGAATCGTGTTGCTCACTGCCATTGAGATAGCCAACCGCTGCCTCATCGAAGGAAAAGATCCCGGAGAAGCGAGCCTATATGCTATTGACGTGTCGCCATCGGCCCTCAGTGGCTTGATAAAATACCTCAGAACTCAGGTGCGAAAAAGCGCTGAGAAATCAACCATACTACTTCGAAAATGGTATGCATCAGACGCATTCCTGATCGAAAACGGAGAAATCATAAACAAATATGTTGATGATGTTCTAAGTGTGGTCAAACCCAGCACCCGCATGGAGACTACCTGGGATGCCCATGTTATTTTTGAAGCAGTAAGCGAAAATCCAGACCTGAAAGTTAAATTGTTTTCAGAGATCAATGTCCACAACCCGCATCAGCCATGGTTTCTGACAAACACCTCGTCTATCCCCATTGGTGAGTTGAATCAGAGGGCTAACCTGAAAGGCAATATCATCGGGCTTCATTACTACAATCCTCCGGCTGTACAAAAATTATTAGAAATCATTACACCAGAAGAGATAAATCCGCAATTGGCCGAATTTGCCAGCCAACTGGCCACAAACCTGGGTAAAACTATTGTTCACTCCAATGATGTGGCAGGCTTTATTGGGAACGGGTTTTTAATGCGCGACATTTTATATGCCGAAAAAGAAACAATCAGGCTTGCTAAAGAAATGCCCTTGCCACAGGCACTATATGTAGTTGATAAAATCAGCCGCGATTTTTTGGTCAGGCCCATGGGCATATACCAGCTTGCAGATTATGTGGGGATTGATGTATGTAACTTTATTATGGAAGTGATGGACCAGAGACTCCCGGGAGAAACTTTGCTGAGCCCATTATTGAAGCAGTTATTGCATCAAGGGGTCAAAGGCGGGCAGTTTGCCGACGGTAGCCAGAAAGACGGAATCTTTAAATATGTCAAAGGACAAATTACAGCAGTTTATGATCCTGATGCCAAAGAATACCTGGAAATTGAAGCAGTTGCCAGTGCCGGAGATAACTTTCTTGGCCAAATGCCAGCCTCTTGGAACCCTTGGAAAAAAGTAATTAAAAGTAAGATTCGTGAAACCATCCTGCAACAATATTTCGATGAGTTGAACCAGTCGCAGACCAATGGGGCAGCCTTGGCCAAAGCGTATGCCAATAACGCCAAACAAATCGGGCAACTCTTAGTGGATAAGGGCATTGCCCATCAAACTGATGATGTGAACACAGTAATGACCACTGGATTCTTTCATTCTTTCGGGCCGGTTAACGATTACCTCTAAAATTGACGAACATGAAAAACATGAGAAAAAAGGTCTTTCTGACCGCAGGCTATAACACTATTTCGATTGGAACGGGCCGCAAAGAGTTTAATCCCAAAAAGCAGATGCCCGGGTTGGAACACTATCTGAAAGAGGCCGGACAAGCCAGCATTGCCACCATCGGGGGCGCACACCTGATTGATGAGTGCGTGGTAGGCAATTTCATGGCGTCGCGCTTCAACCGACAAGCACATTTAGGAGCCTTTATGCCCATGATTGATGAAGGGCTGCGCTACAAACCGGCCCTGAGCGTTGAAGGCGCCTGCGCTTCAGGAGGGTTGGCCCTGTTAACAGGAATGCGGTCGGTACTGGCCGATACAGCCGATATCGTTCTGGTTATCGGAGTCGAGGTTCAAAATACCGTAAAAGCAATTTATGGAGCGGATATCCTTGCCGGCGCCGGTTGGTATCCTAAACGCAAAAACGGCCATGCATACTTTTTTCCAGGTCAGTTCAGTGATCGAGCAGGGGCATACTTTGAAAAATATGGTCGTGAATATACTCGCAAAGGCCTGGCAAAGTGGTTTGCCAATGCCATCGAAAATGCGCGCCTTTGCCCAACCGCCCAAGAATACGAAAATAATGTTGAAGACCTTGAAAAGCTGGCTCTGACCGAACCAAACCCTTCAACTTTTACCGATCATCTGACCGTTTTTGACTGTAGTAAGGTATCGGATGGTGCATGCTCCATCATCGTTGCTTCTGAGGAAGGACTTAAAAAGGCAGGAATTCCATTTTCTGAAACCATCGAGATCACTGGCTGGAGCCAACTGGAAGAAAACATTACCAAAGACCCGGAAGATCCTACTGTTATGAGCACGATGGCAGAAGCGGTGAAACAGGCACTGAATGCAGCATCAATAAGCATGAATGACCTTGCCACTGTCGAAACACATGATTGTTTTAGTATTGCAGGCATTCTTTCAACAGAAGCGATTGGGTTTGCAAAACCAGGTGAAGGGCCCCTGTTTGTTACTCAAGGCCATACAGCACGAAACGGAGAAATTCCTTCAACACAACTGGCGGCTTGATAGGCTGGGGTCATCCCACCGGGGCCAGCGGGGTGCACATGGCCGTAACCATTTGGGAACAGTTTACCCAAAAGGCCGGAAAGGCACAAATAGAAGTTCCTGCCAGTCGCCCCTATGGGTTGAGCATTAACATGGGCGGGGACGACAAGTCAATCGTAGCAATGGTATATCGCAAAACCATCAATTAGAAAGTATTAATCAACAGGTACAAAAGGCCGAATGTATACCTTATCCCGCTGGCGGCGTTGTCCTGACCTATTATAACTTAAATTTCTTTGGCACCCTGTTCTCAACGAATGATTCATTTAAAAGCAGTAAGAATTTTTCCCATCAATTATCAAAAAAATTAAACATCATGAATTTTGAATTTACCGAGGAACAACTGATGATACGCCAGGCAGCCCGCGATTTTGCCCAGCGTGAGTTGCTTACAGATGTACTTGAACGCGATGAAAAAGGCATCTATCCGACCCAACACGTAAAAACAATGGCCGAGCTTGGCTTTCTGGGGATGCTGGTCAACACTAAATATGATGGAGGCGGGATGGATACCGTTTCTTATGTGTTGGCCATGGAAGAAATTTCTAAGGTGGATGCCTCTGTTTCTGTCATCATGTCTGTAAATAACTCATTGGTTTGCTATGGCATAGAAGAATATGGAACGGAAGAGCAAAAGCAAAAATATTTGAAACCATTGGCCCGGGGAGATAAAACTGGCGCCTTCTTATTGTCAGAGCCGGAAGCCGGATCGGATGCTACCAGCCAAAAAACCACCGCCGAAGACAAAGGTGATCATTATTTGGTAAACGGCACAAAGAACTGGATTACCTGTGGCAGCAGTGCCGGAACTTACCTTGTGATTGCGCAAACATATCCCGAAAAAGGCCACCGTGGAATCAATGTTTTAATTGTTGACCGTGATACACCGGGCATTTCGGTGGGACCTCACGAAAATAAGATGGGAATGCGCAGTTCCGACACCAATTCTATAATGTTTACCGATGTAAAAGTGCCTAAAGAAAATCGTATTGGCGAAGATGGGTTTGGATTCAAATTTGCTATGAAAACACTTGAAGGAGGGCGAATTGGCATCGCTTCACAGGCACTTGGCATCGCATCAGGGGCTTTTGAGCGTTCGGTTCAATATGCCAAAGAACGTAAAGCCTTTGGCACAATCATCGCCAATCACCAGGCAATTGCTTTTAAAATAGCTGATATGGCGGTTAAAATCGAAAATGCACGAAATCTTTGTCTGAAAGCAGCCTGGTTAAAAGATCAGAGAAAACCATACGGAGTTGCCAGTGCCATGGCCAAGCAATATGCAGCCGATATGGCTATGGAAATAACCACAGAAGCAGTGCAGATTCACGGTGGTTATGGATATGTGAGAGAATATCACGTGGAGCGCCTCATGCGCGAGGCCAAATTGACTCAGATCTATGAAGGGACCTCTGAAATTCAGAAAATTGTAATTTCGAGGGATGTTCTAAAAGATTAATTGAAAGTAGATGTTTCCGAAGGAGATAGAAAGTTAACCCTGTTCTATATACTATTGGATTTTAATGACACCGTGTATAATTCTAAATGATATTTGTAGCTACACACCCTGTTGCAATAAAAAAATTATAAAATGAAAATACTTGTCTGTATAAGCAACGTATCGGATACGACCACCAAAATTGTGATTGGTCCTGACGGAACAAGCATCAACACTGCCGGCATCCAATGGATTATAAATCCGTGGGATGAATTGGCCCTTACACGCGCCCTGGAACTGAAAGATGCCGGAAAGGTAAGCGAGATTGTAGTTGCCAATGTCGGATCTTCCCTCACCGAAGCAACCTTGCGCAAAGCACTTGCAATCGGCGCCGATCGGGCACTGCGTGTTAACACTGAGCCAACAGATGCATGGGCAGTGGCCATCAACCTTGCTGAATTGATCAAAAAAGAACCGTTTGATGTCGTCATGTGTGGAGTTGAATCCAGCGACCATAACGGCGCAGCGGTAGGCGGGTTATTGGCAGGTTTACTCGACGTAAACATCATTTCGGCAGTTACCTACTTCGATCTTGAAGGCGAGAAACTTCTTGTACAACGCGAGATTGCCGGCGGAAAGGAATTTCATGAAACTGCCGCCCCGGTATTGCTTGTCGTGCAGAAAGGCATCGCGCTTGCTCCACGCATTCCTTCGATGCGTGGGATTATGATGGCTAGAACCAAACCATTGATTACCTTAGATCCTGTTGATTCAGCCCCATTGACCTCAACGATAGCTTTCTCAATGCCAAAGGCAAAAGGTACATGCCACATGGTAGATGCCGAAAATGCCGGCGACCTGATCAGGCTATTGCATGAGGAAGCGAAAGTTATTTAGCAACTCTGGGGCGTATTTTCCAAAAATCAAACCGCAAAACCGAAACCTATATGGCAATATTAATTTATACCGAAACCCGCGAAGGTAAGTTCAGAAAACAATCTTTCGAATTGATTTCCTATGCCCATTCTCTGGCTCAGATGACTGGTGGAGAGGTCATTGCACTTTCTGTCGGGGAAGTAACTGACATCGAATTAAAACAACTTGGAGAGTATGGGGCATCACGCATTATCGCCATAGATTGCAATGTGCAAATAGATAGCCGCAACCTATCGAAGCTCATCCACCACTGGGCTGGAGTAACAGGTGCAAACATTGTCTTGTTTGCCGATAACAATACAGGAAAATCGCTGGCCGGAGTGGTGGCTGCGCGTTTGGGTGCAGGAGTACTCAGTGGTGTTAGTGGATTACCTCTAAGTATTGAGCCTTTTGTTTTATCGAAAATGGTGTTTACGGGGAAAGCGTTTGCCCAGGTTCAGATAAACAGCCCTCAAAAAGTAATGTTGATTACCAATAATTCCTTTGGGGTGCATCCGAATTCCGTAGTGCCAACCATCGAACACCATTCCTTGCCTGCCGAGTATGCCACTTCATCCACAAGGTTGATAAATACCGAAATGCAGAAAGGGAAAATCCTGCTCAACGATGCAGAGGTGGTTGTTTCGGGCGGACGAGGCATGAAAGGCCCTGAAAATTGGGCCCCGCTCGAAGAACTCGCTGAATTGCTGAACGCAGCGACTGCGTGTTCGCGTCCGGTTTCTGATGAGGGCTGGCGTCCGCACACCGAACATGTTGGTCAAACCGGCAAAATAATCAATCCAAACCTCTATTTTACCTTTGGTATTTCAGGAGCCATACAGCATGTAGCAGGTGTGAGCAGATCGAGGGTCATTGTTGCGGTAAATAAAGATCCGGAGGCTGCAATTTTTAGCGTGGCCAATTACGGTATTGTGGGCGATGCTCAGAAAATTTTACCACAATTGATCGCAGCAGCCAGGCAATTGAAGTCAAATTCTTAACTCGTTCATTTAAAATATCAGAGAGAATCCTTTCGAGTTTTTTAGTCTCGGTAGGATTGTCTGACGAATTTCCTTTTGCGATGGCAATTTATGGTGTGCCATTCATTGCGAATACTAAATTGAATAAAACAGTACTTTTGCAATCTCAAAAACAACACGTTGTATCTCGCCGAAGTATTGATAATTGCAATCGGGCTATCCATGGACACTTTCGCTGTGTCTATGGCTTCAGGCCTTTGTAAAAGATCCCTGAAATTTGGTATTGTTTTGCGCGCCGTGCTGTTTCTTGGAACCTTTCAAGCGCTGTTTGCGGCCCTTGGGTGGTTATTGGGCCAGTATTTTCAGCACATTCTTATGCAACTAGATCACTGGATTGCGTTTGTTTTATTGGTGGCCATTGGCGGAAAAATGATTTGGGAATCAATCAAAACCGATAAAGCAAATGAAACATTTGATATTCAAAACTGGTTTGTATTGCTTGGGCTTTCGGTAGCCACCAGCATTGATGCGTTGATTGTGGGTATGGGATTAGGTTTCCTGTCTACAAGTATTTTGCAGGCGACATTGGTGATTGGCGCCGTGACAATTATTTTCGCCACAGCAGGCTTTTGGATAGCACGGCGGTTTGGGCTGCGATTTTTGGGCAAACGGGCCGAGTTAATTGGCGGAGTAGTTTTAATTACAATTGGGATAAAAGTATTGATCGAACATTTGGCCTGATGCTTATGGCAACCATCAGAATAACAAAAGCATTTAACTTCGAAATGGCACATGCGCTCAAAGATCATGATGGGCCTTGCCGGAACATTCACGGGCACACCTACGAGTTGTTTGTTACCATCATTGGGGAACCTCTTTTGCAGGACAGGCATCCGGGAAATGGTATGTTGATTGATTTCAAGAAGCTAAAGCAGATCGTTCAACAAAATATTATTGATAAATATGATCATGCTTTTGTGGTCAGCAACAATTCACCGTATGCCGATAAACAATTTCCGGGTTCCCATAAGATGATAGTAGTTCCGTTTGAACCCACCAGCGAAAACCTGGTTGCATCGTTTGCAGTAATTTTAGCTGATGCGCTGCCATCAAATGTAGTGCTGCACAGCCTGCGGCTTCGCGAAACCACTACCTCCTATGCAGAGTGGTTTGCATCAGACAACCAATAAAAACAAGTATTCTATACTCATATCAATAATGCAGAGATTGTTTTCAAGCCACCGGTGATTTATGATTCTATCAGTCAACCTTGGGCGCAACAATCTTGGCAGAAAGAAATTCGGTATTCATGCGGGCAATGGTTGCAACAGAGATGCCTTTCGGGCATTCTGCTTCGCAGGCATAGGTGTTGGAGCAACTCCCAAAGCCTTGGCGATCCATTTCGGCCACCATTTTTTGAACCCGTTCCTTCGCCTCAACCTTTCCTTGTGGGAGTTTAGCCAACTGATAAATCTTGGCTGCCACAAAAAGCATGGCCGAAGAATTTTTACAGGATGCCACGCATGCGCCACAACCAATACAACTGGCGGCATCAAACACTTTATCGGAAATGTTTTTGCATACCGGAAGGCTGTTTGCTTCGGGGGCTGAACCACTATCAACAGATACATATCCGCCTGCCATAATTATTTGATCGAATGCCGTGCGGTTAACAACCAGGTCTTTGATGATTGGGAATGCCCGGGCACGCCATGGTTCTACCACAACCACATCGCCATCTTTGAACGAGCGCATACGCAGCTCACAAGTAGTGGTTTTAGGTTCAGGCCCATGGGGATGACCATTGATGTATAGGCCACAGGAGCCACAAATTCCTTCGCGGCAATCGTGATCAAAACTGACTGGCTTTTTTCCCTGGGTAGCCAGGTTTTGATTTAATGCATCGAGCATTTCAAGGAAACCCATTTCGGGAGAGACGTTGTCGAGTTCATAGGTTTCGAATTTTCCTTTGGCTTTTTCGCTTTTCTGACGCCATATTTGGAGTTTGATTTTCATCGCTTGAAATATTTATCGTTATTTTTTCAATTAACAGCGTTTCGGTATTATTGATAGCTTCTTTCTTTGAGTTCAATATATTCAAACTTCAGAGGCTCTTTATGAAGCACCGGATCATCATTTTCGCCTTTATACTCCCAGGCCGAAACAAATGTGTAGTTGGTATCGTCGCGTTTGGCCTCTCCGGTCTCGGTCTGGCTTTCTTCGCGGAAGTGCGCGCCACAGCTTTCATTTCGGTTGATGGCATCAAGGATCATTAGCTTGCCCACTTCGAAAAAAGCCACCATACGGCTTGCTTTTTCGAGTTCCTGGTTCAGTTCGTCGCTTTCGCCGGCTACGAGCAAGTCGGCCCAGAATTCTTTTTCAAGTTCCTGCAGCTTTTGCATTCCTACTTTCAATCCATTTTCGTTCCTGAACATTCCGCAATAGTCCCACATAATTTTACCCAACCGTTTATGGAAGGAACCGGGTGTTTGTTTTCCCTTTATTGCCATTAGCTTTTCGAGCAGGTCGCGGGTTTCTTTTTCAGCTTTTTCAAATTCGGGAAGGTCGGTTTTAATTTTTGGAACCTTAATCTGATCTGAAAGGTAGTCACTGATTGTATAAGGTATGATGAAATAACCATCGCCGGCACATTGCATCAAAGAAGAAGCGCCCAACCTGTTTGCCCCGTGAACACTGAAGTTGGCCTCGCCAATGGCAAACAGTCCGGGAATGGTGGTCATCAAGTTATAATCAACCCACAACCCTCCCATGGTATAGTGGCCAGCAGGATAAATACGCATGGGCTCTTTATACGGGTTTGTTCCGGCTATTTTCTCGTACATCTCGAACAAGTTTCCATATTTATCTTCGATTGCCTTTTTTCCCTGTTTGTTAATGGCATCCCTGAAGTCAAGAAACACACTCAGGCCGGTGTCGCCCACTCCATAGCCGGCATCACAGCGCTCTTTGGCTGCTCTTGAGGCTACATCGCGTGGAACCAGGTTGCCAAAAGCCGGATACCTTCTTTCGAGATAATAATCGCGGTCTTCTTCTGGTATTTCGTTTGGATGGCGCTTGTCAGCCTGTTTTTTAGGAACCCATACCTTACCGTCATTCCTCAGCGATTCTGACATTAGGGTGAGTTTGCTCTGAAAATCATTCAATACCGGAATGCTGGTAGGATGTATCTGAATGAAGCTCGGGTTTCCGAAGAGTGCGCCGTTTTTATATCCGATCCATGCTGCAGAAGCGTTGCTGTTGACAGCCAGGGTAGAGAGGTAATACACTGTGCCATACCCGCCGGTAGCAAAAACAACTGCATGCGCCCCATGGCGTTCAAGCTCTCCGGTAATCAGGTTCCTTGCAATGATACCTCTTGCCCGACCTCCAACAATAACCAGTTCAAGCATCTCGCGGCGTGGATACATTGTTACGGTGCCATTGGCAATTTGCCGGCTCAGCGAAGAATATGCCCCGAGTATACATTGCTGGCCAGTTTGCCCCTTGGCATAAAAAGTTCTCGACACCTGCACTCCTCCAAATGAGCGGGTGGTAAGCATCCCGCCATAATCGCGGGCAAACGGAACTCCCAGGGCTGTATAATGATCAATCACCATATTGCTTACTTCAGCAGACCTGTATACATCTGCTTCGCGCGAACGGTAATCGCCACCCTTCACCATGTCGTAAAATAATCTGTATATGCTGTCGCCATCATTTCTGTAGTTTTTTGCAGCATTAATGCCACCCTGGGCGGCAACACTGTGAGCGCGGCGGGGAGTGTCCTGATAACAAAACACTTTTACGTTATAGCCTAACTCGCCAAGTGAAGAAGCCGCACCGGCGCCGGCAAGCCCTGTTCCCACCACAATGATGTCGAGTTTTTTCTTATTGGCGGGATTTACCAGGCGTGCAGAGGCTTTATAATTTGACCATTTATCGGCCAGGGGGCCGGCTGGTATTTTTGCATCAAGTTTAATCATGATAGTATGAGTTTTCTGGTTATACGAAATCAAAGAAAGTTTCTATCCTTCGAAGATGAAAAGAAAATATAATGGAATCAGCGAAAAGCCCAGGGCTATTATCACCGAATAGATGGTGCTGAATATTTTTACACCGGGTGTGTATTTGTTGTGGTTTAAACCAAGAGTTTGGAAGCCCGACTGCAGGGCATGGTTGAGATGAACCCCCAAAAACACAAACGAAACAAGATAGAACACTGAAAAAAGAGGTTGTTGGAAAAGAACCACCGCCAGCGAATAAAAATCATGCACATCATTCATAACCTCAGGCTTGATCGCCCATCCGATTTTAATCGCAAAAAAATGCCATAAATGCAAGACGAGAAAGACAAAAACAATTACGCCGGTATGAAACATGTACTTCGACATGAAACTAGTGTTCGACTTTTGTGCCACCTTGTAACCGACAGGCCGGGCAGCCCAATTGCGAAAGGTGACAATTAATCCTAAAAGAATATGAATTAAGAAGCCAGAGAAAAGAACAATCTCCATCGCCTGAACGAGTGGGTTGGTAGATAAAAAGTGAACCACCTCTCTGAAGGTGTTTCCATTGTCGGGTTTGATCATCATCAGGTTTGCGGTCATATGCACTGCCAGAAAAAACATTAAAAACAATCCTGCCAGCGCAGTGATGACTTTCTTGCTGATAGAAGCCATCTGAAATGCTGTTGTACTCATAAAATATAAATTTGTTATTGAATCAGGTTCAAAAAGATTTGTCCCGTAAATTTTTGTTTTTTTGTGCTTTGGAGTCAGCGAACAAATGTACTTACAAATTTTTCTGAGTTTAACACAAATTCTAATTTATAATGAGTTTAAATTACAATTACATTTATGAGATATAAAGCAATTGATCCGGAATTTTTCGCCCAAAACCGAAAGGACTTAACAGAAAAGCTCAAACCAAACTCATTGGTTGTGATTAATTCCAATGATGAAATGCCTCGCAGCGGAGATCAGAATTTTATTTTCAGGCAAAACGCTGATTTATTCTACCTTTCGGGCCTCGACCAGGAAAAATGCATTTTGGTGCTTTGCCCGGATCATCCGTTCGAGACAATGCGCGAGGTGGTTTTCATACCAAACGTGAGCCGCGAAAAAGTGATTTGGTATGGCCAAAAATATACCCCTGAGCAGGCAAGAGCGGTTTCGGGGGTTAAAACAGTAAAGTATCTTGACGATTTTGATGCCATGTTCAACGAAATGATGTGGCGATCGGCACAAGTGTATCTGAATCAGAATGAGTATCCGAAATATCTGACCGATGTACCTTACCGCGATCTGCGTTTTGCCCAAACAGTCAGACAAAATTTTCCGTTGCACACAATCGAACGCCTTGCTCCACTGATGACCGAACTGCGGTTGGCGAAAAAAGATGTTGAAATTGAGCTGATTTCTAAAGCGGGCCAAATCACCGAAAAAGCATTCAGGCGGGTTCTGGGTTTTATCAAACCCGGCATGATGGAATATGAAATTGAAGCAGAAATCACCCATGAGTTTTTAAAAAACGGGGCCAACGGCCACGCCTACCCACCGATTATAGCATCAGGCGCAGATGCCTGCATCCTGCACTATAACGTCAACAACAAGCCTTGTAGTGATGGCGACCTGGTGCTGATGGATTTTGGTGCCGAATATGCGAACTATGCTGCGGATTGCACTCGAACCATTCCTGTAAACGGTAAATTTACACCTCGTCAAAAAGATTGCTATGAGGCAGTGCTCAGGGTGATGAAATACGCAATAAAGCTTCTGGTTCCTGGCGTTACCCTCGACCAGGTGAATGCAGAAGTATGCCAACTCATTGACAAAGAATGCATCGGACTGGGCCTCTATTCCGAAGCCGACAAAATAAATTCGCCCGGTAAACCTCTATATACTGCCTTTTTCATGCATGGCGTGTCGCATTTCCTTGGGCTGGATGTGCACGATGTCGGCACCCGTCAGATGGTCTTGAAGAAAAATATGGTTGTTACCTGCGAACCAGCCCTGTATATCGAAAAAGAAGGCATTGGAATTCGCCTCGAAAACGATATTGTTGTAGGAGAGGAACCCAACGACCTGATGAAAAACATCCCAATTGAGGCAACAGATATTGAACACCTGATGACCAGTGCTTGATTCCAAACCCATGCAGAATTCTAAACAAGACTAGTTTTATTTGCAATTTTCATTAAAACCTACTGATATGTTTCACAAAAATGTATACACCGAAAGAAGAAATAATTTAAGAAAAGAAGTTTCGGAGGGACTGATCCTTATGCTTGGCAACCCCGAAGCCTCGATGAATTACCCGGCCAACACTTATCATTATCGCCAGGACAGCAACTTCCTGTATTTTTTTGGGCACAGCATTGATGGCCTTGCCGGAATTATTGACATTGATAAAAATTCCGACATACTTTTTGGAAATGATTTAGAGATTGATGATATCATCTGGATGGGCCCACAGGAAAGAATCCACGAAAAGGCTGAGCGGGTAGGTGTTAGTAAAGCAGAGCCTTACGATAAATTATTCGACTATATTGCTGAGGCCATCCGTGCTAGCCGGAAAATACATTTTACGCCACCCTATCGGGCAAACAACAAGCTGCTGCTCGAAAAGCTCATTGGAATCCACCCATCGCGACAGAAAGATCATACATCGGTTGAACTGATAAAGGCCATCGTTAAGCTAAGATCAGTGAAAGATCAATATGAGATTGCCGAACTCGAAAAAGCCGCCCTGATTGGGTATGAAATGCACACCACCGCGATGAAAATGACCAAACCAGGTTTGGTGGAACAGGAAATTGCAGGCCGCATTGAAGGAATCGCCATCAGCAAAGGCAATGGGGTTTCTTTTCCGGTGATTCTTTCGGTTCATGGAGAAATCCTTCATAATCATTATCATGGAAATGTGATGAAAGATGGTGATTTGCTTATCGTGGATGCCGGAGCCTCATCAAACATGGATTATGCATGCGACTTCACTCGTACGTTGCCGGTAAGCGGCAAATTTACTCCAAAGCAAAAGGCCATCTATGAAATTGTACTGGAGGCAAACCAAAAGGCGATCGAAGCCATCTCCCCAGGCATTAAGTATGTTGATATACATTTGCTTTCGACCCAAATCATCGCCGATGGATTAAAAAAAGTCGGACTGATGAAAGGGGACACAAAGGAAGCAATCAAAGCAGGGGCTCATGCCCTTTTCTTCCCCCACGGATTGGGCCACATGCTTGGGCTCGATGTTCACGATATGGAAGATATCGGCCAGATTTATGTGGGATATGACGATGAGGTTCGGCCAAGCCAACAATTTGGAACTGCCTACCTGCGCCTGGGAAGACGCCTGCAGGAAGGATTTGTGTTGACTGTTGAACCCGGCATTTATTTTATTCCTGCCCTGATCAACAAATGGAAGTCAGAAAAGAAATTCGAAGAATTTATTAATTACGAAATGGTCGAACAATATATTGATTTTGGAGGCATTCGTATCGAAGACGATGTGCTGGTTACTGCCAACGGATTTCAACTGATCGGAAAACCGGTGCCCAAAACAGTACAAGAGATTGAGGCGATGATGGAAAAATCGTCAGGATAGTTACCAATCATTTGTTTAAGAAAGACAGATTTTAATCGCACGTTGAGTTTTTGCGATCTGTGGGCCCCTGAATAAAGTTTTTACAAATAAAACAGAATAGCAATACAACTGATTTTAAAAGCATGAGCCGGTTTATTCAATATCAGAACAAACCAATATTTTTTTCTGATCGCGGCAATGGATATGTCATTGTGCTCCTTCATGGTTTCACTGAATCGCTTGAAATCTGGAAAAATTATGCCGAAAAGCTTTCCGAATCATTTCGGGTAATTTGTATAGACCTCCCCGGGCATGGTCGCAGTGCCAACCTGGCTGAGGTTCACACCATGGAACTGATGGCAGAGGTGGTTCATGCAGTGTTGCACAGTTGTGGCATCAAGCGGTGTGTGATGGTGGGCCATAGCATGGGAGGATACGTAACCCTGGCCTTTGCCGCATCACATGATGATATGTTGCAAGGGCTGGTGCTCCTTCACTCCCAGGCAGATGCTGACGACGATGAAACCTGCCGAAATCGCGACCGCACAATAGCACTGGCTAAAGCCAACAGATCTGCATTTATCAACCAGTTTATTCCCAGTTTATTTGCGTCAGCCAATCGCAAAAAATTCTATCGTGAAATAGAGATTTTACAAAATCAGGCAGGCAGCATTTCAGGGAAAGCATTGATTGCAGCACTTGAAGGCATGAAAATTCGCAGCGACCAACGAAATTTATTATCCTCGACCTCCCTGCCTGTTTTGTTTATTGCCGGAAAGCAAGATTCGCGCATTCCATTCGGGAAAGTAATTGAACAAATTGCTCTTCCAAAACACGCAGAGGCATTGTTGCTCGAAGATGCAGGACATATGGGTTATATTGAAGCCTCTGAAGTTGTACTTCAAACGATTCGGGATTTTACGCAGAAAATCGCAATAACACTATGAGCGAACATATAATTTGTGCTCAATGATATAATCATATACCAGCCCTGGAATCATTGCGCGAGCACACTTGTTTTCGCTGAACATATTTCGGATATACGTTGAGGATATCTCGATAATCGGAGCCTGAACAAGGGTTACAGATTTATATTGGTCGAATGGAGTTTGTCGTATGGGTAACCGCGGATAAACCAAAAGCTTGAATTGTTCAAGAATTTTTTCAAAATCTCTCCAACGATGAAATTCGGCCAGGTTATCTGATCCAATGATTAAATTGAATGTTCTTTTTCGATATGTTTTCCGGAGCAGCTCAAGTGTGTCAATTGTATAAGAAGGCTGGGGCAAATCAAGCTCCACCTCGCATAGCTTGAATGCAGTGTATCCTGAAATGGCAAGCCGGGTCATCTGCACCCGATGTTTTATTTCGATGATCTGTTCAGCCACTTTCAGCGGGTTATGAGGCGAAACAACAAACCAAACTTCATCCAGCCCGGCATGGTGTAGCAGAAACTCGGCAATAACCAGGTGGCCAATATGTATTGGATCGAACGAGCCAAACAGTAGTCCTGTTTTAGTTTGCATCTTATCCATCATTTTTTATCGCTCTTTTAGGAAGGCATCAACCTTTTGCTCGAGTTCAACCCGCGAAATGGTGATTTCATTGTTCACAACAATCGTGTCAAATTCATGGGCAAATTGCATTTCCCAATCAGCTTTTTTAAGGCGTTTCAAGATGGTTTCTTCGCTGTCGCTTTGACGCTTGCGCAACCTGTACTCCAGCACCTCCAGAGATGGGGGCTGAATAAAAACTGCGAGCGCAATCGGGCCAAATAGTTTTTTCAGGTTCAACCCGCCGATCACATCCACATCAAAGATAACATGGCGGTGGTTCTTCCAGATTCTTTCGATTTCGCTCCTGAGCGTGCCGTAAAAAAAACCCGGATAAACCTCCTCCCATTCAATGAATTCGTTATTCTCTATTTTTTGTTTAAACTGCTCTGGCGAAAAAAAATAATAATCCTTCCCGTTCACTTCTGCGCCCCGCGGAGGGCGGCTGCAAGCCGAAACAGAAAACTCCAGGTCGGATCTTACTGACAAAAGATATTTCACGAGGGTAGTTTTGCCCGATCCAGATGGCGCTGAAATTATAATCATTTTGTCGGTCATGCGGCCAGAATAAAACAATGATAAAAAAGTCAGAGTATATTGAGGAGCTGTTCTTTTATTTTTTCCAGTTCATCCTTCATCTGCACCACCAATTGCTGTATGTCGCTGTCGTTGGCTTTTGAACCCAGCGTGTTTATCTCTCGCCCGATTTCCTGTGCCACAAAACCAAGTTTGCGACCCTGCGATTCATTCTCTTTCATGATTTGTAAAAAATGATCGCAATGCTTGTGAAGGCGAATTTTTTCTTCTGTGAAATCTATTTTTTCAAGATAGTAGATTAACTCCTGTTCGAATCGGTTTTCATCAACCTTGACCCTGGCTTCTATCTGGGCAATATCAGCACGAAGCCTGTTGCGAATTTTTGTTATTCTTTGGTTTTCAAAAGCTTCAGCTTCGCGCAGTAGTGCCAAAATCGTGTTGATGCGTAGAAAAAAATCTTTTTCCAGTATTTCGCCCTCATGTATTCTGTATGCATCAAGCGAGCCGATTGCCGTTCGGGCAGCCTCCAGGATGGCTTGTTTCTGAGCGTCTGAAATAATCTTACTCGACTGGCCGATTACATCAGGCAAACGCAGGATAGCAGGCAGAACTTCCGGGCCAAGCGGCATTCCTGTTATGGTAGCCAGCTCTTTGAGTTCGTTAAAATAATGCAGGGCCAGCTCACGTTGCACCAGATGACCGCCGGTGCTTGCATCATTTTCGATGGTGAGGTAACATTCAACCTTGCCACGCACGATGTGTTCGGCAATGAGGGCGCGAATTTCCAACTCCATGTCTCTGTACTCTCCCGGAAGCCTAAGGCCAACGTCCAGTGTACGGCTATTGAGGGTGCGCAACTCAACCACGATATTTTTATCACTTATGGCAATGGTTCCCTTGCCATAGCCGGTCATTGATTTAATCATAAACATAAAGTATTACGCAAATATATGCACTTAAACCAAACCCGGTTATTCCTGGCCTAAAAATTCGGGACATGTGCTGTACTAAAGGTTAATAAGCGAAAAGCAGGTTTGGCACAGGCAAGATAGAACCTCTTTTTCCTAAGGCTCCATGCAATAATTATTTGCCATTCAAAACTTTATTACTAATTTTGCGCCCCTTATTTATAAAGCAGTTTAATCGTGGATTACAAGAAGCAGTTCGTCATTTCGTTTGGCGGATTATCCATTGGAAATCACCTTTTCGAATTTGACATTGACAACAGATTTTTCGAAGAGCTGGATTATTCGGAAACCCGAAAAGGAAACCTGAAGGTGATGGTGAATTTGGAAAAGCAGAGCCGCTTGTTACAATTCACGTTTGATATTTCGGGATGGGTTGAAACTATTTGCGACCGATGCCTTGACCCAATGGAGTGCCCGATAAGTGGAACCAATGTACTTTTTGTAAAATTTGGAAGGGATTTTGAAGAGCAAAGTGAGGATGTGATTGTGATTCCTGAAAAACAGACTCAGTTCGACCTGATGCATTATATTTACGAGTTCATCAGTTTGCAGATTCCTTACCGCCACGTGCACCCCGAAGATGAAACCGGAAATAATGGCTGCGACCCTGCTATATTAAAGAAACTCGAAGAAATGAAACCCCCCGCCGAATCGGATTCCCGGTGGGATGTATTAAAGAATTTAAATATTAATTAATTATAAAATTAGTTTGTCATGCCACATCCAAAACGAAAAATTTCGAAAACACGAAGAGATAAGAGAAGAACCCATTACAAAGCGGTTGTTTCTACAATCATTGTTTGCTCAAACTGCGGTGCCCCTGTAATCTACCACCGGGTATGCTCTGAATGCGGTTTCTATAAGGGCAAGCTAACCATCGAAAAAGCGGCTACAGCCTAGTTGACAGGTTTACGCTTATTCACAGTTTGATTAAACAGGGTTGATAAAAGCCGGCTTTAATCAATCCCTCCTGATAAACGCCCATCAAATCATTCGCGAAATCGGATGCTTTGGCGGGCATTTTTGATTTGCGAGGCCTTCACACGGTTATTCAGCGGCGACAATTTCCCATGCCCCGTAGCGAAACACCATTAACTCCTTGATTCCGGCCGATTTAATGGCTTCGATTGCCTCTGGAAATTTCGTAGATAAATCGCCTGGGGCATGTGCATCAGAACTAATGGTGACCGGAATTGCAAGTTCTTTTATGATTTTCAGCACACTGGCTCCGGGGAAAAAGTCTTTGCACCTGCCTTTATAAAGCCCACGTGTGTTTATCTCTACAATGCACCCTTTTTGTTTGGCAAGTTCCAGCGACTCGAAAAGCAGCTCAAGGTACCAGGGATCGTTGGTACTGAAAAATCTTTCCTGGTTGTGCATTTTAATCTTGTCAATATGGGCAATCACATCGGGCGCCTGGCCTTCGATCATTTGGTTTAGTTGCTCGAAATAGGTGCGCACCGCCAGGTGTATGTTGTTGCCAAACAATTCGTTCAGTCCCGCATCATAGGTTTCGCGCAGTGGGCCGTCAATAAACCATAATCGCTCATCGGACTGCGGCCTGACCAGATGAACGCCCCCAATGACATAGTCGAGGTTGAGCCGTTTTTTCCAACAACCAAAATCTTCGAGCATTCCGGGAATGTAGTCTATCTCGAGACCCAGGCACACTTCTAACTGCCCGGCAAATTCGTAGCTTAGCGAACGGATGGTTTGGCGATAAAAATCAACTTCTTCTTCCTTGAGCGTGAAAGTATTATAAAACGGCAACGGGGCGTGGCTCGAAAAACCCAGCACCGAAAAATCCTGTGACAGTGCAGCTTTCACAAAATCCAACGGGGAACCTTTCCCGTCGCAAAACGAGGTATGCGTATGGTGGTTAAACCATTTCATCGGTCAATGATTTTATACAATTTGTCGGAGCGGCGCACCATTTCTTTTACCTGTATCGAACAGGTTTCTCCTTTTATGGCAACCTCCACCGGTTTTTCGTCCACCCATATTTCTTCAACAACCGCTTCGAGCACGCCTGTGGTCGGGCCTAGAATCATCATGGTATCGCCAGGATTTAATCTTCCGGTTTCGATTTTGACTTCAGCCACTTTTGCTTTTACAAAATAATTGGTGATTTTGCCCACATACATCTTACTGCGCGTGGCTTTCGACCCATATACGTTGGTCCATTCGGGCAGGGTTTTCCCCAGGTAATATCCTTCCCAGTAGCCGCGGTTGTAGATCTGGCTGAGCTGTTCGTTCCAGTTCTTTATTTTTTCAGAATCAAAACAGCCATTTTGCACAGCTTCTGCTGCTTCGCGGTAGCATTGGGTAACCACTTTCACATATTCCGGAGAGCGTCCACGCCCTTCAATCTTCAATACCCCCACTCCTGCCTCCAGTATTTTATCTAAAAAATCAATCGTTTTCATGTCCTTTGGCGACAGAATGAAATGGTTGTCAATATTCAGATCTACTTCATTGTCATAATCGCGTATCCGATATTCGCGGCGGCATGGCTGATAGCAAGCACCGCGGTTTGCCGATTTGTTAAACATATCCTGGCTCAGGTAGCACTTGCCCGAAACAGCCATGCACATGGCTCCGTGTACAAACATTTCGATGACAACCTTTTTGCCCGAAGGGCCGGTAATGTTTTCTCTTTCGATGTTTTTCACAATGGCAGCTACCTGTTCAAGGCTCAGTTCGCGTGCCAGTACCATTACATCAGCAAAGCGCGCATAAAACCGCACGGCCTGCATGTTGGTGACATTGCACTGGGTAGAAATATGAACTTCCAAACCACGGCTGCGGGCATATTCCATCACCGAAAGGTCGGAGGCAATGAGGGCACTGATGCTGTTTTCGCTTGCGGCATCTACTACCTGCTGCATGTATTCAATTTCTTCGTCGTAGATGACGGTATTCACGGTAAGATATGATTTCACTCCATGCTCTCTACAAATGGCCGTAATCTGCGCCAGGTCGGCGAGGGTAAAATTCACGGAGGATCTGGCCCTCATGTTGAGTGTTCCGACTCCAAAATAAACTGACCCGGCGCCTCCCTGTATAGCAGCCATCAGGCTCTCGTAGGAGCCTGCTGGAGACATGATTTCGATAGGGGATTTCGGTGTAAGCATGCTGATGAAAAACAAATGCAAAGATAGGATTTAGCAAGGATTTGCCAATGTGGTGCCATTTGGGTAACACTTATCCTGCCTGTTTAGGAAATGACCCTCGGTCTGACTTTTGTTGGGATGAGAAATGAAGCGTGTCGGATCTGAGTGGCTGAACTGGGTGGAATTCCTGTTTCTTTTTGCTGAAAGATATCACAAAATACAAGTAGTATAACTCATTAAATCGGGTTGCAGCTATGCCCAGAATCCGTTTTGCCTTCTTAGTCACTTTCGTCAAGTTCAAACTCACTGCAGTGCACAATGTTGCAAATTGCTCTTTCCAAGGCTATTGGTCAAAGGTGTTGTTGGGTGGCGTTATTTCATTTCCCTTTAGTTTCAAAAATAAAAATTCATAAATGCCCCAAGAAATTAACCCGCCAATTAATGTTGCAATCATGTCTTTCCAATCTAGAATGCTTCTTGGTGAAAAATACTGCAACAGTTCATAAACTATCAAACCGAGAGTGATGATAATTAAAAATATTCTTCCCTGCCTATGCTTTGGATTAAAACCAGCAAAATCAAAGAAAATTATCGCAATCGTACCCGTTAAGTTTCCTATTGTGTCTGCAATCCAATAATCAAATATGTCATTTGAATAGATGTATGGTCTATATATTTTTCTGCCTGTTTCAGTAAGGACAAACATAAAAACAAAAATCAAGAAGAATGCTATTCTTTTGCTATCAATAACGAATATCCTATTTCTTTCTATCATGGTTAAAAGTATATAGGATGCAGTTTTTTGACTTTTTCAACTTAAAGTGAAGTCAATTTTTGATGTTGCTCCTATACGTTGGAAAGTTGGTCGAAAATCTTTTTTAAATTAATCATTGCATTCTTTTTTATATTTTTTGCTCCAGTGTATCCATTGTTGAACGTTCACTCCCGAAACAATTATTCCACCAACCGTCGCACCATGTTTGCTTGTTATAATACCACCTATCATAAGAATAAGTCCGCAGACTAAAATTAGTCCATGTATAAATTGACGTGTGTTAATATTTTTCATCTCGTTGGTTTTAATGAATAATTTGCTAACAGCCTTGTTTTATTTAATGTCACATAACTGATTGGTAAGCGAATATATTTCAGTCCTGGGGAAAGTCTTTGAAACATCAAAAATCTTCATGGCAAACTAAAAAGCCCACTGATACATCCTGGTTATTATTTCCATAATTCATGGAGTTCGCTTAAGATTTGACAGCTACTTACTGCTACTTTTCTCCAGCCTTATTTTCTACCCTAATACCCAACTCCTTCAGCTGCTCTAATGATATCCTGGACGGCGTATCAATCATCACATCACGGGCTGCGTTGTTCTTAGGAAATGCGATGAAGTCGCGGATGGATTCGCTGCCGCCAAAAAGCGAGCAAAGCCTGTCGAACCCAAAGGCGATGCCGCCGTGGGGCGGGGCGCCATATTCAAAGGCATTCATCAGGAAGCCGAATTGAGCTTCGGAATCTTCGTCAGAGAAACCCAATAAACTTAACATTTTTTGCTGTATTTCTTTGTTATGAATACGGATAGAGCCTCCGCCTACCTCTACCCCATTAATGACCATGTCGTAGGCATTGGCCCGTGCGGCTTCGGGATTTGTGTCGAGCAGCGGTATATCCTCGGGCTTGGGCGATGTGAACGGGTGGTGCATGGCATAGAACCGCTGCGTTTCTTGGTCCCACTCGAGCAATGGGAAATCATATACCCAAAGTGGAGCAAACATTTCAGGATTGCGAAAACCAAGTCGGCTTCCCATTTCAAGCCTCAACTCGCTCAGGGCTTTTCTGGTTTTGGTGGCTCCCCCGGCAAGGATAAGCATTAAGTCGCCAGGTTGAGCATTAAAAGCATCTGCCCATTTCTGTAAGTCATCAGGAGTGTAAAATTTATCAACTGATGATTTCAACTCTCCATCGGCGTTATAGCGCAAGTAGATCAAACCTCCGGCTCCGATTTGCGGTTTTTTCACAAATTCGGTGAGATCGTCGAGTTGTTTGCGGGTGTATTCGGCGCATCCTGCTGCATTGATCCCAACGACTAGTTCAGCATCGTCGAATACCTTAAAATCCTTGCCTTTTGCCAGGTTGGTCAATTCAACAAAGGTCATCCCAAAGCGTATATCGGGCTTGTCGCTGCCATAATTTTTCAAGGCATCGGCATAGGTCATGCGAGGCAGTGTGCCAATTTTAATTCCTTTCACTTTATCGAAAAGATGATGAATCATGCCTTCGAAGGTGTTGAATATGTCTTCCTGTGTAACGAACGACATCTCGCAGTCGATTTGTGTGAACTCGGGTTGGCGATCGGCCCTCAGATCTTCATCACGAAAGCATTTCACAATCTGAAAATAGCGGTCAAATCCGGCCACCATCAGCAGTTGTTTGAAGGTTTGGGGTGATTGTGGCAAGGCATAAAACTCGCCTGAATTTAAACGTGATGGCACTACATAATCGCGCGCTCCTTCGGGTGTGCTTTTAATGAGGACAGGTGTTTCAACCTCGATAAAATTCAGGCTGTCGAAATAGCTTCGGGTTTCAATGGCCATGCGGTGGCGCAGTTCGAGGTTGTTTTTGACAGGGTTTCGCCGCAGGTCAAGGTAGCGGTATTTCATCCGTAGCTCTTCTCCTCCGTCGGTATAATCTTCTATGGTGAACGGTGGTGTTTTTGATTCGTTCAGCACCACGAGTTTCTCAACGATGATTTCTATTTCTCCTGTGGGGATTTTGGAGTTTTTGTTGCTGCGCTCGGCGACTCCACCGGTTGCCGAAATCACATATTCTCGTCCCAGCATGCGCGCTTCAAGGCACAGGGCTGCATTGGTTTCCATATTAAATACCAACTGGGTGATGCCATAGCGGTCGCGAAGATCAACAAAGGTCATTCCGCCCAAATCACGTGAGCGCTGTACCCATCCACACAGGGTTGTGGTAATTCCTTGATCGGTTATCCTGAGTTCTCCGCAGGTGTGAGTTCGTAACATATAAATGTGCTTTTGATTTAATCCTGCGAAAATACCATTTTGCTGGCGTTGAGCCAACAACTCATTGCATTGATAATTCTAAACCGGGAAAATTCTGTGCGCCAGCCTCCGGCACATAAAAACATGTTTGGAAGTATTCGGTAATTCTATCCCACTTTCTTTCCAATCTCTTCCAACATCACCTTGGTCATTGATCCGAGGTTGTGCTCGTATTGCAATCCCCAATCGGCACGGGCGACACTATCGTCTATGCTGGCCGGCCATGAATCGGCGATGGACTGACGAAAATCGGGTTTGTAAGAAATTTCGAATCCGGGAATGAGTTTGCGGATAGCGGCTGCTATTTCGCTGGGATTGAAACTCATGCCTCCCACGTTGTAGCTCGATCTGATTTTTATGTTGCCTGCATCAGCTTCCATTAAATCAATGGTGGCTTTTATGGCGTCGGGCATAAACATCATTGGCAGTGTGGTTTTTTCATTTAAGAAACACTCATATCTTCCTTGTTTTATGGCTTCGTAATAGATTTCCACAGCATAATCAGTAGTGCCTCCGCCGGGTTCGGTTTTGTATGAAATTAATCCCGGATAGCGCAAAGATCTTACATCAACATGATAGCGCTTATGGTAGTAGTCGCACCAACGCTCTCCAGCCAGCTTAGATATTCCATAAATGGTATTTGGCTCTGCCACAGTGGTTTGAGGAGTATTATGTCGAGGCGTGGTGGGTCCGAACACCGCAATGGAGCTTGGCCAGAATATTTTCTTCAACTCAAGGTCTTTTGCCAATTCCAGTGTGTTTAATAACGCTTGCATGTTGATGTTCCAGGCTTGCATGGGCATTTTTTCGGCATTGCCCGAGAGCACCGCTGCTAAATTATAGACCTGGGTTATTTTGTTACGGATCGCAAATAACTGTAGCCGTTTTTCATCAAGAACATCAAGTATTTGAAAAGGCCCAGTTTCGCGAACTTCGGCTGAGGCTTCCTTTAGATCCGTAGCAAAAACGTTTCCGTTGCCATAGATTTTTCTTAATTCGAGGGTAAGTTCGGACCCGATCTGGCCGGAACACCCAATCATTAAAATACGTTCCATAAATTCTTTAATTATTGAATCAGCGACAGGTCGGGCAAAAAGTTTTTTTCATATTTGCCTGCAAGCAGGTTGTTTCTGACTGCCACAAATGCTTGCACTGTTTCCTCAACGTCAGCCAGGGTATGCACTGCAGTAGGTATCAAACGCAACATGATGACATCCTTTGGTACAACCGGATAAACCACAATAGAACAAAAAACGTTGTGTTTTTCGCGAAGCTCATAGGTTAGTTGTGCTGCTTCCGGGATTCCTCCACTCAAAAAAACCGGGGTAACCGGCGACTGGGTGCGGCCAAGGTTGAAGTTGTTTTCGCGTAATTTACTTTGCAGGGCATTTACGATTGTCCAGAGTTTTTCGCGAAGTTGTGGTTGGGTTTTTAGTAGCTCAAGGCGTTTGAGTGCACCCAACACCAATGGCATAGGCAATGCTTTGGCATATACCTGCGAGCGCATGTTGTGCTGCAAAAAGCTGATGATGTTTTTATCGCCGCCAACAAAAGCGCCAATGCCAGCCATGGATTTGGCAAAAGTTGAAAAATAAACATCTATTTGATCCTGAACGCCTTGTGCTTCGCCGGTTCCTATTCCGGTTTTACCCATCGTTCCAAAACCATGGGCATCGTCAACCAGCAACCGGAAGTGGTACTTTCTTTTCAGTGCTGCAATTTTATCAATGATGCCAAGGTCGCCGGCCATTCCGAAAACTCCCTCGGTAATCACCAGGATTCCCCCGCCTGATTGGTCTGTAACATTTTTAGCATGTTGAAGCTGTTTTTCAAAGCTTTCGATGTCGTTATGCTTGAATACAAATCGTTTGCCGAGGTGCATTCTTAGCCCATCAATGATGCAGGCGTGGGATTCGGAATCATAAACAACCACATCCTTGCGATCGAGCAGGGCATCGATGATCGAAACCATTCCCTGGTAGCCAAAATTGAGAAGATAGGAGGCTTCTTTTTGTACAAATGCTGCCAGTTCGGCTTCGAGTTGTTGGTGATATTCTGTTTGACCCGACATCATGCGTGCACCCATTGGATAGGCAAGGCCATATTTGGCAGTGGCCTCAGTATCGGTTTGCCTGACCTCCGGATGGTTGGCCAGCCCCAGGTAGTTGTTTAAACTCCAAACCAGTCTTTCCTTTCCACGGAAAATCATACGGTTTGAAATCTCGCCTTCGAGCTTCGGAAACATATAGTAGCCATCGGCTTGCTCAGCCCATTTTCCCAAAGGGCCGTAGTTTTGTAATCTTCTTTCAAAAATGTCCACGTGTTCTTGTTTTAATGTTTAAGGCAGCAAAGTTAGAAATTTGATACACGCTGCCAATAAGACAACAGTCAAATTCTTACCTTTGTGCCGTAAGTCCAAACGAAATGGCAGATCCATCCCTGAATGTATATAACACCCTTACCCACCGCAAAGAGATTTTTGAGCCTTTGCATGCCCCGTTTGTGGGCATGTATGTGTGTGGGCCAACGGTCTATGGCGATGCCCATCTTGGGCATGCCCGCCCGGCGGTGACATTTGACCTGGTTTTTCGATATCTGAAGCATATTGGTTTCAGGGTGCGTTATGTTCGCAATATTACCGATGTCGGGCACCTTGAAAACGATGCCGATGAGGGAGAAGATAAAATTGCAAAAAAAGCCCGGCTCGACAAGCTGGAACCGATGGAAGTGGTGCAATACTACACCGATCGTTATCATCAAAACATGGAGCAGCTAAATGTGCTCCGGCCCAGCATTGAGCCCAGGGCTTCGGGGCATATCATTGAGCAAATCGAGATGATCCGAAAAATCATGCAGGCCGGCTTTGCCTATGAAGTAAACGGGTCGGTTTATTTCGACGTGGAAAAATACGGCCATTCCTACGAATATGGAAAATTATCGGGACGGGTAATTGATGATTTATTAATTAACACTAGGGCGCTCGAAGGGCAGGATGAGAAAAAGAATCCTTTTGATTTTGCACTCTGGAAAAAAGCCCATCCCGATCATATCATGCACTGGCCTTCACCATGGAGCATTGGATTTCCGGGTTGGCATATGGAGTGTTCAGCTATGGGAACAAAGTACCTTGGCGACATTTTCGATATTCATGGCGGGGGAATGGATTTGCTTTTCCCGCACCATGAGGCCGAAATAGCACAGTCTACAGTTGCATTGGGGCACGAAAGTGTCCGGTATTGGATTCATAACAACATGATTACCATCAACGGGCAGAAGATGGGAAAATCCTTGAACAACTTTATTACTCTTAACGACTTTTTCAGCGGGTCGAATCCATTGCTCGAAAAAGCCTACAGCCCAATGGTGATTCGTTTTTTTATCCTGCAGGCGCATTATCGTAGCACACTGGATTTTTCGAACGATGCCCTTCTGGCGGCAGAGAAAGGTTTTAAGCGTCTTATGGCTGCCCAGCAAACCCTTCAAAACCTGAGAGCCGGCGAGGTATCCACTTGCGACATTAAATCGTTGCAGCAAGCCTGCTACGACGCCATGAACGATGATTTTAACAGCCCGGTTGTGTTGGCTAAATTGTTTGACGCCGTTCGCATCATTAATTCGGTCAACGATGGGCTTGAAGGCCTAAATGCAGACGACCTGGAATTGCTGAAAACTGTTTTTCGGGTTTTTATTCAGGAAATACTTGGGCTGCATCCAGAAGAGGGCGAGGAAAGTGAGTTGATTGACAAGCTGGTTCAAACCATCATCACCCTCCGCCGTCAAGCCCGCGAAGCAAAAGATTTCAAAACCTCAGACCTTATTCGTGATGAGCTTAAAAAGATTGGGATTGTGCTGAAAGATAGCCGCGAAGGCACAAGCTGGGAGAAAGAATAAGAACTTACATTTCGGTAAATTTAATTCCCTCGGGAATCTGGAATTTTGACTGATCCACTTTTTCTTCCCTGATCTCAATTACCTCAAGGGTTATACTGTTTCCGCTCACTGCCGATGATGATTTCATATTAATTCCTTTCCAGATCCAGACTTTTGACTTCGTGGGCTTTTCTGTTGAATATACGATACAGTCTTTCCCGGCAACTTTTTCTGATCCGATTTTCTTAATACCGTAACGTTCAATGTCTTCCGGAGTAGGGTTATTGTAATTCAGTAAATTGTTTTCGCTAATGGCCCTTTTATTTCCCTTATCCGAGCCAATGGCATACTCATACTTAAATCCGTCGCGGGTAATAATCACCGCCCCCTGCTTGAAACCGGCCATCTCCAGAGAAACTTCTTCGCGTTGCTTGTTGCCATATTCATCAAACCATATTTGTCTGGTCAGGCCCATATTCGACTCCATTTTCATGTAGCCTGATTTGACTTCATACGGCTTCTTGCTGCTGCCTTTTTGTGTATTCAAAGAACTGTTTTTGCTACCCGAAGCAAGCAATAAGTTATCGCGATGCACTTGGCTGGCATACACTTGCGCGATCGCGCAAAAGCTGATGGATAAAGAGAAAATGATTACTTGGAAAGAAAATTGTTTTGTCTTCATGCTAACTATTTTGAAGTTTAATAACAAGAGAATTGAACATAAAACAAAAGTGATTATTACATGGCTTTTTTGCCCTTCAATTATCTTAATAACAAAGATCGGATAAAAATACCCAAAAACTGATTTTTACGTTTCTTTGTATATTAAAAAGTTACCGGAGTATGAAACCATCACATTTTCTGCTGAAGGGATTAATTATCCTTTTCACATTCAGCATGTTGCAATCCTGTCAAACCAAATCACAAATAATGAATAAGGAACTTATTGATTTTATCTCGCGTTACGAAGAGCGGATCAAACCAATTTATACCGCTGTCAATCTCGCTTATTGGAATGCATCTATTTCGGGCAAAGCCGAAGATTGGGCAGTGGCCGAGGCGGAACAAATAAAATTAACTGAACTTTATTCCAACAAGGAAGATTTTGAAACGCTAAAAAAAATAAAACAATCGGGAGCCATCACCGACGAATTGATGCTTCGTCAATTAAAGGTGCTGTATAACAGTTTTCACTACAACCAGGCAGATATTGAAAAGCTAAAAGCAAAGATTAAACTCGAAACAGAAGTTGAACAGAAATATTCGAACTTTCGTGTTGATGTTGGTGGCAAAGTGATTTCTGACAATGAGGTAGAGGAAATCCTTAAAACTTCGACCAACAATGCTTTATTACAGGAAGCCTGGCTGGCACACAAGAAGATTGGCCCACTGGTAAGTACCGACGTAATTAAGCTGGCAAAGCTGCGCAACGAGATTGCCAGAGAACTTGGTTTTAGCAACTACCATGAAATGAGTTTATCTCACAGCGATCAGGATCCCAGGCAGGTTGAATTGCTTTTTGATGAATTGGATGCACTCACCCGCAATGCTTTTTCCCAACTAAAAGAAGAAATTGACACCCATCTATCCAAACGCTATAAGGTAGGCCCGGGATCGTTGATGCCATGGCATTATCAGAATCGGTATTTTCAGGAAGCTCCGGTTATCTATCAGGTTAACATGGATAAATATTACGCAAACCAGGACCTCGAAAAGCTGACCCGGGATTTTTATCATGGCATTGGGCTTGAAATTGATGATATACTGGCTCGTAGCGATATGTATGAGAAACCTGGAAAAAATCAACATGCATTTTGCACCCATATTAATCGCCTGGGCGATGTGAGGGTGTTGTGCAATGTCCGGTCAAACCATAGTTGGATGAATACCTGCCTTCATGAATTCGGCCATGCCGTTTATGACAAATATCTTGATATGGGTTTGCCGTTTGCACTCAGAGAACCTGCCCACCCTTTCACCACCGAAGCCATTGCCATGATTTTCGGCCGGTTTGCAAGCAACCCACTGTGGATGAGCGACCTGAAAATCATCGACAATGATACAGCTGAAAAGATTGCCCTTGAAAGTTTTAATAACCTGCGGCTCGAACAGCTAGTTTTTAGCCGATGGTCGCAGGTGATGTATCGGTTTGAAAAAGCCTTGTATGAAAATCCTGACCAGGATTTGAACAGCCTTTGGTGGAATCTGGTTCAAACCTATCAGCTGCTTCGCAAACCAGAAGGGCGCAATGAGCCTGATTGGGCAAGCAAAATACACATTGCGTCCTATCCGTGCTACTATCACAATTACCATCTCGGTGAATTACTTGCCTCGCAACTTTATTACCACATCACCTCAAAAGTGCTTGGTTCCGGCGATTTTAGCAATCAGAGTTTTGTGAATCGTCCTGAAGTAGGAGAATATCTGAAAACACATGTGTTTTCGAATGGCAGCCGCTGGTATTGGAACGATATGATCGAAAAAGCCACCGGCGAAAAGCTCACTGCCAAGTATTATGCAATGCAGTTTGTTGATTAACAGGCCGGCTGGCCGGATATAACCGATGGCACTAAAAATCAAATGTGTAGCGTTTCGCAATGCCCCGCCCGACTTATATGCAAAAGGGGTAGCCGAAATTTTGGCCATATGTCCGGAGCATGTCCTAGTTGAGGCCGACCAAGATCCCGATGTAATAGTTTTTCTCACCGGAGGATCGGAACAGGAAGCGCTTGAGTTGTTGCGTCCGGGCAAAACCTACCTGCTTATCGCAAGCGACAAAGCCAATGCCTGGGCAGCGGCCACCGAGGTAAAGGCCTGGGCCTCACACCACCAAATTGCAAGCCAGCTACTGAACCTAAATCAACCTGATGCCCGCTATGTTATTTCGCTTTTTGCACAGGTACGCACTGCCTTGCATACGCTCAAGGGGAAAAAAGCGGCATTGATTGGCAATGTCTCGCATTGGCTGGTGGCATCACATTTCTCTCTCCCATTGGCATACGAGCGTTTTGGAATCAACATTGAGCATCTGCCATGGCATGACTTGCCCCACTACCTCGATCATGTCCCCGACAGCAGCTTTTTAACTGCTTTTCAGGAACATCAGGCTGATTTGCTGCAAAACGAAGCCAGAATTTATGGATGGTTGCGAAGCATAATCAAAAAAGGCGCTTACCAGGCCTTAACACTCGAATGCTTTGAAATGGTAAATCATCACCATGTAACGGCTTGTCTGGCGCTTGCATTGCTTAATAGCCAAGGTATTGTAGCCGGGTGCGAGGGTGATCTCGTCAGCCTGGTGGGCCTGATGCTGGCACAGGCAATTGGTGGGAAAGCGTCTTGGATGGCAAACCTGGCTTTCGTAAATCCCGAAAACATTCTCTTTGCTCATTGCACAGCCCCATTGAGCATGTTGAGGAGTTTTAGCCTGCAATCCCATTTCGAAACCGGAAAATCAGCTTCCATCAAGGGCCTGTTCGATACTGAGGAAGTTACTGTGTTTCGTCTAAGCCAAGGTCTCGACAAAGCTTTTCTTGCCCCAGGGAGAATCGTTCATCAGCCCGCCCATATGCAGGCGTGCCGCACACAGGCCGAAATCAGGCTCGATGTAACCTGCATCGAAAAACTCCTGCACAACCCTTTGGGCAACCACCACATTCTAATGCCAGGCAATCATTACGAGGCTATGCGCATGGCCCTGTGGCAGTGCAGTATCCCTTTGGTTTAGCGTAAAACAACAACCCCGACTGCAAAACACAAGGCTGGGGTAATTGTAGGGTGGCTGCGCCTGAAGCTGGCAATCGCTAAGGTAAATTGACTCAGGGTTCAGTGAATCAAAAGGAACAAACGAAATGGGTGCTAAAACCCTTGTAGCTTCAATTATTCAATTTCTACTTCAATCCATTTCGATCTGTCTGGTGGTTCCGGCGATTTAATTTTCTTGCGTGGCTTGGCGTCCAGCTCCTTCAGCAGCACTTCAACAGCTTTTTCGATACAGGGATCAATGCCTTTAGCCAATTGGTCGGGCCGATCAAGCACCTCAATATCTGGATAAACACCAATGCCCTCGACAATCCACTGTTCATTTTCGTCGAAAATCCCAAATCGCGGCACTGAAATATAGCCGCCATCCACCAGGCGGGCATTGCCCGATATGCCGATCAGCCCACCCCAGGTGCGCGTACCGATGAGCTTGCCTAAACCAAGTTTTCTAAAATAATAGGGTAGTGCATCGCCGCCTGATGAGGAATATCCGTTTATGAGCATGACTTTTGGCCCGTCGTGAACCACACCCGGAACTTTTTGCGGAATCAGGCCATTGCGGTGCCAGTAGTTTAGCGTTTTTCGGTCGAGCAGGTCAATCATGCGGTCGGGAATAAATCCTCCGCCGTTATTTCGGTCATCAATGATCAGGGCTTCTTTGTCGTGATACGCGTACATGCCCCTAAACAGCTCGCGGTTGCCATCGGCCGAGGTGTTGGGAACGTAAATATAGCCTATGCGGCCTCCCGACAGCTTATCAACCATCGTCCTGCGCTCGTTCACCCAATTGAGATGAATAAGGTCAAGTTCACTGGCAATGGGTTTGATGGTTGATGTTTGGGCTCCTTCAGCGGTTGGCTTTTTACTTACAGCCACTTCAATCGTTTTGCCGGCAGAATTTTCAAGAAACATATATGGATTATCTTTCAAGAATATTTCCTTGCCATTGATGCTGATGAGGTAATCGCCTTCGGCGACTTTTACACCCGGCTCAGTCAGTGGTGAGCGGCGGCCGGAATTCCAGTTTTCACCTGCATAGATTTTCGAAAACCTGTATCGCCCTGCAGATGGATCGGCTGACAGTTCTGCTCCCAGCAGCCCTCCGTCAACCCGTTTTACTCTTTGAAAATCGCCCCAATCAACATAGGCATGCCCGGCATTTACTTCCGACACGATTTCATTTATGATGTAATCAAGGTCGAACCGATGCCCAACATAAGGCAAAAGGGCGCCGTATTGTTTTTTCAATGCACTCCAATCTACTCCGTGCATATTATCAACATAAAAATAGTCGCGGAAGATGCGCCATCCATCGGTGTAGATTTGGTTCCATTCCAGCCGCGGATTTATTTTCAACTCCATCTGGTCAAGGTTTAGTTTGCCGGTACCCGATTTTTGATTGGGGGCCACCTTGGCAATGCCAAAGTCGCTTCCTGAGCGGTACATAAACATTTTACCGTCGGCGGTAATCAGGGCTGTTGAAGCGCGCTCGAAAACATCTTCGGTTTTTTGATCGGCGGCATTATAGCGCATCAGCTTGCCTTCGCTCATAAAGAGCAGCCCGCCTTCGGCCGGGCCAATGAGGCGATAGTCGCCGGCAGCCATGGGAAGGGCTTCGATTCTGTTGTTTATGCCATCAAAGTCAATGACAACTTTCACCTTTTCTTCTTTTTTTTCAGGTTCTGCTTTTTTTTCAGGCTCAGCTTTTTTGGTTTTGCTTTGATTTGTTTTGGCAGGTGTTTCAGCTTTTTTCTCCTCCACCACAGGCTCTACATCGTTTTTCTCATTCAGCAGTTTCGATCCGTCGTTTTTCAGTGCTATGGCATAGATTTTGGCTGCCTTGTTATAGAGATAGTCGAATTCGAAACTCGAAAATGCCAGGTTGAAGTCGCGGTTGGAAACAAAGAAAAGGAACTTGCCACATTTTCCGAACACAGGCTGGCGGTCGTTGAAGGTGTTATCGGTAAGTTGTGTTGCTTTTGCAGAAGGTATGTGATAAACCCATATGGCCGATTGCCCGTTATTGCTTTCTTTTTCGTAGGTAATCCACTCGTTGTCGGGCGAAAAATTATAAGTTCTTATCTCGCTCATAGCGGCCTTATCAACCTCAGATTGTTTGCCGGTCTCAATGTCAATCAGCCAAAGCTTGAGGGTGCGGTCGCTATATGCCAGCAAGCGGCTGTCGGGCGACCATTCGGCTTCATATTTCCAGGCAGCAGAGTTGAAAGTAAGCTGCCGCGGTTTTGCTCCTTTTTTGTTTTCGAGCAGATAAACCTCATATTCGCCGGTGGCATCGCTGAAGTAGGCAATATATTTTCCATTAGGCGACCACACAGGATATATTTCCCTGATTCCCTGTGTTTGTGTGAGGTTTTCGATCACCCCGTTTTCGGCCGGAACTGAGAAAATGTCTCCGCGGGCATCGAACAAAGCCCGTTTGCCGGTGGGTGATACCGAAAAGCTATGAACGTCGTCTTTCACATTCTTAAAATAAGAAACCAGGTTGGGGTTGTCGAAGTTCAGATTGACTTTAATTTTTTCGTACGTTCCAGTGATTAGGTTTAAAACATACAGGTTTCCTCCGTTTTCGTAAACAATTTTGCCATTTTCGCCCGAGGGCCACATCACGTCAAAATCCTTATGGAAGGTAATTTGGTTGGTTTCTTTGGTTTTAGTATTATAGCGATAGATATTCAGGCGCAAGTCGCGGTCGCTGGTGAAAAAAATATGTTCACCCCACCAGGTTGGCCACTGATCGCCGCCCACAAAATGTGTAATTTGTTCGGCGGTATTGTTTTTCAGGTCATAGGTCCATAGTTCTGTGGCGCGCCCTCCTTTATAGCGCTTCCAGGTGCGAAACTCACGGTCAACCGGAGTGAAGCACACCCGGGTGGCATCGGGCGAAAGCACCGCAAAGCCTCCGTTAACGATTGGAAGGGGCTTTTCGAGGCCTCCGTCAAGGTCTATCAGGTAATATTTTCCCTGGCGCTCGCCAAACGAGGTGCGATTGGCGCGAAACATAATCTGCTTGCTGTCGGGAGTCCAGTCAAGTATAACGTTGTCGAATCCACCCCGTGGCGGCATTACCCCTACCGAATTATAGAATGTCAACTGCCGGGCGTTTCCTCCTTCAGAAGGCATCACCCATACCTGGCGACTGCCCGAATATTCGGCCGAGAAGGCAATCCATTTGCCATCGGGCGAAATTTTTGGAAAAAGTTCTAAACCCAAATGTGAAGTGAGACGGCGTGCTTCTCCGCCACCGGCGTTTACGGTCCAGATATCGCCGGCATATACGAAAGCAATAAGGTTGTTGTTGATGTCGGGATAGCGCAGCAGGCGGGCATCGTCCATTGCAAAAGTGTTTGTTGAAAAGCACATTGCGAGCAAAACAACTGGTAGCATTTTGAGTGATTTTATCATAACGCAAAAGAATTTTAAATGAGGGTGCAAGTTAGTAAGATTCTCAGAAATAGCAGCCAATGGTTTTTTTCCTGCTAAATAAAATTCATCGGAAACCGATCTGATTGAATTTTTTATGGCCTTTCAACCAATCCAATCAATTATATTTGTAGCATTATAAAAAATTCAGCCATGGCATACCCAAGTTCAAAAACTTTAATCGCCAAATCAGAGAATGAATTGCACATTACCCCCCGCATGGCCAACCGGCATGGCCTGATCACAGGAGCTACCGGAACCGGCAAAACCGTTACACTACAGGTGATGGCCGAATCATTCAGTATGCAAGGGGTTCCGGTGTTCATGACCGATATCAAGGGCGACCTGTCAGGAATCAGCAAACCGGCCACCCCAAATCCCAAAATACAATCCCGTATCGAAAAACTGGGACTCGATGGGTATGAAACTCTTGGCTTCCCAGTGGTTTTCTACGACGTTTTCGGTGAGCTGGGTCATCCCATGCGAACCACCATCACCGAGATGGGTCCTTTGTTGCTTTCGCGCCTGCTCAACCTGAACGAAACCCAGGCAGGAGTGCTGAATATTGTGTTCAGGGTTGCCGATGAAAATGGCATGTTGCTGCTCGACATGAAAGACCTTTCTTCGCTGCTGGAGTATGTTGGCAAGAACCGCACCGAATTCACCACTGCCTATGGCAATGTATCGGCTGCCAGTATCGGTTCGATACAGCGTAATCTGCTTATGCTCCAAGACCAGGGCGGATCGTATTTTTTTGGTGAACCGGCTTTTGATATCTACGACATGTTGCAAACCGATGCACAAGGCAATGGATTGATTAATATCCTGGCTTCGGAGCGCCTGATGCACTCGCCGAGGGTTTATTCAACCTTTTTGTTGTGGCTGCTTAGCGAATTGTTCGAGGAGTTGCCGGAAGCAGGCGATCTGGAAAAACCCAAGCTTGTGTTTTTCTTCGACGAAGCCCATTTGCTTTTCGACGAAGCTCCCAAGGTGTTGCGCGATAAGATTGAACAGGTAGTGCGGCTTGTTCGCTCAAAAGGGGTTGGGGTGTATTTTATAACACAAAACCCCCTGGATGTGCCCGATGAAATATTGGGGCAGCTTGGCAACCGTGTGCAGCACGCCCTGAGGGCTTTCACTCCCCGCGATCAGAAGGCGGTGAAGGCGGCGGCTACAACATTCAGGACTAATCCTGCCCTGAATGTCGAAGAAGCCATCACCCAACTGGGTGTGGGCGAAGCGCTGGTGTCGTTTCTCGACCCCAAAGGCATCCCAGGCATTGTTGAGCGCGCCTTTATCCTGCCGCCTTGCTCCCAGATCGGCCCCATTGATCCGGACGAACGCAAACGCATTATTCAAAAATCTCCTGTTTTAGGGGTTTACGATCGTGTGGTTGACCGTGAATCGGCTTTTGAAATCCTGCAAAGCCGGGTGGGTGAGCTTGAGCGCCAAAAGCAGCTAGAGGCCGAAGCCGCTCAGAAAGCCAAAGAAGCTGCAGCCAAAACCAAGGAAGAGGCCGCCCGCCTGCGCGAAGAAGCAGCACTTGCCCGGGCTCAGGCTGCCAAAGAAAGGGCAGAGCAAGCAAAACGCAGAAGCCAGGGTGGTGGATTGCTTACCGAAATTACCCGCCAAACCGGACGGACAGTAACACGAACCATCGGCAATGAAATTGGCAGGCAATTGGTTCGAGGCCTCCTGGGATCGCTTTTTGGAGGCACCCGAAGGAGATAAATAACCAAAGAACCTGTTTTATAATGAGCGAATATGCCCGCGAATTCTTTCTGTTCAACGGGTTGTTGATGCCCACTTCTGCCTTTGAGCAGCATTTTGGGCAACCCCAAAAGTATATCTATGAAGTTTTTCGGGTGCAGAATGGAATTCCTCTGTTTATCGAAGACCACCTCGAACGGCTGTGGCAAACAGCAGCATTTGAACAGGTCAAACTTGATTTCTCACAGGCTGATTTGCTGCACAACATCATGCGGGTGGTGCAGGCCAACACACAGGGCGATGGCAACCTCAAAATTGCGATTCATCAGTCTGGCCATCTGCCGGTTTCCACGCTGATTTATTTCACCCCGCACCAATATCCCACTCCCGATCAGTTTTTGCATGGTGTTCCGGTGGGTTTGTTTTTTGCCGAGCGCCACAACCCCAATGCCAAGGTAATGGACATGGATCTGCGAAAAACCACCGATGACATGAAAGCAGCGGAAGGATTTTATGAAGTGTTGTTGGTTGATCGTGATGGGTTTATCACCGAGGGCAGCCGTTCGAATGTGTTTTTCGTCAGAAAAAACCTGTTAATCACCCCTCCGGTCGAAACAGTGCTCGAGGGAGTTACCCGAAAACAAATTCTGAGGCTTTGCACCAATTATGAATTGCTGGTATTAGAAGAAAAAGTGCACCACGACGATCTGGG
>JBBIIP010000017.1:0-63023 GCA_037446395.1 Lentimicrobiaceae bacterium | reverse complement strand
TTTGCACAGGGCAACTTTTCTGCACACGCCGGTCATTTTGATATTTGCAATCCATGTATGAGGTAATTGTGCAGCCACCAGCTTAGCCGTTCGGGTTTGCCGTTGGCGATGGCGGCTGTTTGTGGGTGCCATTGCCTTTTAACTGGCGAATTCGCCTGACCATAGAATATATGAAGCCAAAAAGCATGATAAAACTCCCAAGCCACAACAACCTGATGTTTGGAAAGATAATTGCCCGCAAAATAATATACTCTTCTGCTTTGTTGTAGATTCCCAATTCGATTGTTTTTGGTTTATCCGTAACCCCTTCGAACCGCAGTTTTGCATTCAAATCCTCAACAATGGCATCTTCATAACCCTCTGCATCATCTTTAACGTGATATCGTATCCATACATGGCGGGGTGCTATCATCATGCTTTTAATTAATAGTCGTGCATGTATGCTGACCTGCTGGTAATTTTCATGCGGCATATCTACAACCAGGCTGTCGAATATGATAAAACTACGCAAAGCCACCATTGTGTCGCCTAATTTCAGGGGCGTGCGTTGCAGCAAGGAGTAGCCCTCTGCATCACTTGCATCGCTTTCCTGTGCATGGCTGATGTAGGTATAGATATCACGAAACATGGAATGGCGTGTGGCCGGATTGCTCACCTGGCCCATTTGCGGGTGACGGTTGATTGATGGCCTAAGGCTGAATTCGTGCCACAATGTGCTGTCTGGTTTGAGTTTCAGAAAATCAATGGTAAAAAATGTTTCGTTTACCACCTTCTCACGGTTGCTGTAAACAACATGGTATTCGCTCAGTGGAATGGGTTTTCCGCGCAGAAGCTTCACATTGTCTGCCCCGGTTAAGGCATCGTGTGAGATTATTCTTTCGTGAGCAAAGCTCAACACGATGGCTGCCACAAATATACCAAACCCGATATGGGTAGTGCTTGCAGGAAAATTTTGTGACTTTTTAACATGCCTCAGCATGAAATCAAGCGATGCCAAAACTGCAAAAGCTCCGACACCCACAAGCAAAACCAACTCCAGCCTGGAAGAGTATGTGTAGGCATATAAACCAGAAATTGCCACCGAAACCAGAATTGGGAAAATCAACATTTTTAAAAATGCACGGGGATTATTGCGCCCATAAGTTAAAAATTGCGTGAAGCCAATGAACGCAAGCATCATGAGGGCAAATGGCAATTGCCATTTGTTATAGTAAGTTACAGGATCATTGGGCGGAGCCAGGTTTGTTCCTAAAACAGCGTTGAAAACCGGAATAGATGTGGCAAAAATAATTTGGAATGCAGATAGAACCAGGATAATGCTGCCCGCAAAAAGAAAGAAATCTCGCGAAAGCAATTCCTTGCTTTCCTGAGACGGGATGCTTTTCCAATTCCTGATCAAGCCAATGAAAGGGATGATTAAAAACAGCGCAATAAAAACAACTATTTGCTGATACCGTTGATCTGCGCTGAATGAATGTACTGATGTTTCGGCCAGAACGCCGCTTCGGGTAAGGAAGGTAGCATAGAGAACAAATAAAAATGCTAAAAACACCAAAATGAAACTTATGCGATAGTGTTGTGCTCTTTTGAGGCTAAGCAGCATAAAGTGCAGGGCTGCCAGCATCAACAGCCAAGGCACGAGAGAAGCATTTTCGACAGGATCCCATGCCCAGAACCCGCCAAAAGTTAAAGATTCATAAGCCCAGCGCCCTCCAAGCAAAATACCTGTTCCCAATGTGATGAGAGCAGATCCCACCCAAGGCAGGGCCGGTTTAATCCAGCCAGCATAGTCCTTTTTCCATAAACCTGTCAATGCGAAGGCAAAAGGAATAAGAAACAAGGCATAGCCAAGAAAAAGTACAGGAGGATGTGTAACCATCCATGGGTTTTCGAGCAGGGGATTCAAACCGAGGCCATCTGTAATTTCTTTAAGATAGTTTGGGTTATTGAAAAAACCATCTCGCAGATTCTCCGGAACCTGTCTAAGTAAAACAAAAGGGCTGCTCCCGATACGTAAGCCAAAAAGCTGAATCCCTAATAGCATGGATGAAAGAAAAAACTGTGCAATTGAAACGATAGCCATAATGGATGGCCTCCATCTGCGAAGCATGATCATGACAAATAAACCAACCAACCCTTGCCAGAATGCCCATACCCAAAAACTCCCCTCCTGGCCCGCCCAGAAACAGGCAATAATATAACGAACCTGCAATTCCAGAGAGCTGTATTTCCAAACGTATTGATATTCAAAGCGATGATTAAAAATGAGGTAATACAGAATGGCTCCAGCCGAGGCCAGGGCGAGCAAATGTAGTCCATAAATCCAATGTGCTGCGCGAGAATACTTTAGACCAATATTTCTTTCCTTTCGGGCCGACAGCCAGAAATAAAACGCAGCAAACAGGGCTGCAACAACTGCAATTATGATCATCAGATTCCCGATACGGCCGGGTAATAGCCATTCGCCGATATATTGTGTTGTAGTCATTTGTTGATTGTCGGTTGTTGCATCAATTAAATATGCACAAAATTACATGATTTTCATGAATCTGAGGGTTTTTGTTGTAAATTATTGCAAATCAGCAATCTGATCGATTTTAGTAAAACCAATATTTTTTACCCGATCCCAGGTCTGCAATTTTGTTCCTATATTTTCTGATTCGAGAACACTTTGTTACATTTGCATCTTGCAAGGTTTCTAGAAAAAATTTCAAATAGCACAGGATATGAAAAAAGAAAAGAGCATTGAATTATTAAATCGTGCAGTTGCCGATGAGTTGTCGGCTGTTCACCAGTATATGTATTTCCATTTTCATTGCGACGACCAGGGATACGATTTGCTGGCAGGGTTGTTTCGCAGGACTGCAATACAAGAAATGATGCATGTCGAAAGGCTTGCAGAGCGCATTTTGTTTCTCAAAGGCGATGTCGAAATGATCGCCTCAACCGAAGTGAAGAAATATCATGACGTGAAAATGATGCTCCAACTGGCTGCTGAAATGGAAACAAGCAGCGCCAACGATTATAACGAATTTGCCAACATTTGTGCCCAGCATGCCGATTCGGTTACAAAAAAGTTGTTCGAAGCCCTCGTTGAAGACGAAGAGCGGCATTTCGACCAGTATGATGTTGAGATGGACAACCTGAAAAAATTCGGCGACAACTACCTGGCGTTACAATCTATCGAGCGCAGCAAAAGCCTGGGGCAGGGCGCTCCGGTTGCCGAGTAGCATTCAATTCACTGCAAGTCTGAATAGATCGTTCATGCCTTCCTGCTTGTTTCACTAAAATGGCAGGCAGAAGTATTGTGCATCCTGATAGCCACTCCTGCTTATCCAAAAAACAGGTAGGCAATAAAAATGGCTGCTACAATACCTGCAAAATCGGCGATTAATCCGGCAGTGAGTGCGTAGCGTGTTTTGCGGATACTGACAGAGCCAAAATACACGGCGATGATATAAAAAGTTGTGTCGGTTGCACCCTGAAATACGCAAGATAAGCGTCCCACAAACGAATCAGCTCCAAATTGGTTCATGGCATCTACCATCATGCCGCGCGCTCCTGATCCGCTCAGGGGTTTCATGAAAGCGGTGGGCAGAGCAGAAACAAATTCACCACTAACCCCAACATAGGCCACGAGTTTCTGAATCCCGGTCACAATAAAATCCATTGCCCCCGAAGCCCTGAAAACCCCGATTGCAACAAGGATAGCAATCAGGTAAGGAATGATTTTTACTGCAATCCAGAATCCTTCTTTCGCCCCTTCGATAAATGACTCATAAACATTTACCTTTTTATACATGGCCAGCGATATGAAAGTAATGATGATGGCAAAAAGAATCAGGTTTCCGGCTACCGACGAAATTGTAGTGACTTGCTGTTGCGGAATGGTGCTAAAATACCAGATAATGCCTGCAACAAGCACGGTAAACCCTCCAAGCCAAGCCAGCACAACCCGGTTGAACAGGTTTATACGTTGAATCAGCGAAACGGCGATGATTCCGGCCAGGGTTGAGAAGAAGGTACTGAGCAGAATGGGCACAAAAACATCCGATGGGTCAGCGGCTCCCATTTGGGCACGATAAACCATGATACTTATCGGGATAATGGTCAGGCCTGAAGTATTGAGGACAAGAAACATGATCATTGGATTAGAGGCTGTTTCTTTTTCAGGATTAATGCTTTGCAATTCGTTCATGGCCTTGAGCCCAAGGGGAGTTGCGGCATTGTCGAGCCCGAGCATATTCGCGGCAATATTCATCATGATTGCTCCTGTGGCGGGGTGTTCTTTTGGTATGTTGGGAAAGAGTTTTTGAAACAATGGCCCCACCACCCTCGACATGACCCGGACAATTCCACCCTGTTCGCCAACTTTCATCAGTCCTAACCAGAGTGTCATTACACCTGTCAGCCCCAGCGAAATTTCAAAACCGGTCTTGGCCATTTCGAAGGTGCTGCCCATCATTGCAGGAAAAACCTCAGAGTCGCCGAAAAAAATAAGTTTAATTATTCCAATCAGGAAAGCGATCACAAAAAAAGCAATCCATATGTAATTAAGCACCATACGAGTAATCCATTTGGCAAGATGAATTGCGAAGATAATATCAAATTGGCTTGTGATCATCGGATGGCTCAATATTGCTATTTTTGCCCCAAATTGAATCGTAAATCTATGCTGAAAAACAAAGGTTCTATTGCTATTTTGGCCGGTGGTGGGCCGGCACCAGGAATAAATACAGTGATTGGCACCCTGGCAAAGGTGTTTCTGAAAGACGGATACCGCGTTCTCGGACTGCACGGGGGCTATAAAACATTGTTCACTCCTTCTCCTGATTTATATGAATTTGACTTTGCCACAGCCGACAAAATTCATAACCAGGGCGGATCTTTTCTTCAAATGAGCCGCTATAAACCCAAAGACAGTGAATTTAACACCCGTTTTTTCAAAAACTACGATGTTAAGCTTTTGGTCACCATTGGAGGCGATGATACCGCATCTACAGCCAACCGTATTTCGAAATATTTGCACGAGCATGAAGTTGAAATTCAGAATATTCACGTGCCCAAAACCATTGACAATGACCTTCCTTTGCCCGAGGGGCAACCAACCTTTGGCTATCAAAGTGCCAAACAGGAAGGAGTTCGTATTGCAACTACCGTGTATGAAGATGCCCGCACCAGTGGAAATTGGTTTGTTGTTTCGGCCATGGGGCGCGAGGCAGGCCACCTTGCTTTTGGCATTGGGGCTGCTTGTCATTATCCGATGATGGTCATACCGGAAATGTTCAATAAAGTTGATATCACGTTTGAGCGCATCATCAACCTCATCATTTCAGCCATTATCAAGCGCTTACTCAATGGCATTCCTTATGGTGTCGCCATCGTGAGTGAAGGTGTTTTCCATTTCATGACAGATGAAGAAATCAAAGCCAGCGGAATCCTGTTTACCTATGACGATCATGGGCATCCGGAGCTTGGAAACGTTAGCAAGGCACATATTTTCAACATTCTGCTGCAGCAAAAATTAAAACAACTCAACCTGAACATAAAAAGTAGGCCTGTGGAGTTGGGCTATGAATTGCGCTGTGTAAATCCGATCGCTTTCGACCAACTGTATTGTGCTTTGCTGGGCATGGGGGTAAAAAAGTTATTCGATCAGGGATACACTGCCTGTATGGTTACTTCGGATAATGTGGGGGAAACCAGGCCTTTGTTTCTGAAAGATGTTGCTGATGAACACGGCAAAGTATTGCCCCGATTGGTAAACATGGAAGGGCCAAAAGCCAGGCTGGTGTTCGACCATGGGCTGCAATATCTTGAGAAAGAAGATTATGAACCTGCACGAAGGTATGTTGCAAATCCTGAAAATTTTAATTTCAAGGAGATTTTGGGTTGGGAATAGTCTGCTTTGCGAGAAGTGAAAATCAATAGATATCAACCCTTCCGTCAAATTGATCTTCCTGGTGGTTAAATCTATCAAAGGATTTAAATTTTATTATTCTGATCAGGTTTAGGATAAAATTTTAAATTTGCTTTATATTTGGTAATAAAAGTCATCATTGATTGCAGAGGTATGAGCTATATTTTCTGCGATTTTAGTGTTTGTGCAATACTATGTGGAATATTCTGGTCAGGCTAATTCTTCGATACCGCTTCACGCATTTAATTGTTATTGCAATCATTACTTCGGTGATGGGGTTTCTGGCCCTGCGGGTGACATTGTCGTATGAAATGACCCCAATGCTTCCCGATACTGATTCAACAGTAATTGATTACAAGCAGTTTAAGCAAATTTTTGGCGAAGATGGTGCTGTTTTGTTTATTGGCATTAAAAATCCCAATCTTTTTCAATACGATAATTTCAAAGCCTGGCACGACCTTACCTACAAACTTAAAGAAGTTGAGGGAGTTGACGAGTCAGTATCAATTGCACGACTGTTTAACATTGATAAAAACGACAGCCTGCGGCGATTCGAGTTCAAACAGCTTTTTGATGAATTCCCGGCCGATCAAGCAGCCCTGGACAGTTTACGGGATGTGATTTATTCCTTGCCGTTCTACGATGGCTATATCTATAATCAGGCCAGCGGCGCAACCTTGATGATGATCACACTTGATAAGACAAAGATTAACACCAAGGGAAGAATCGCCATTATAAACGACATTGAAAGTGAGGTGAAGGCGTTTTCAGCATCTACCGGTATTGAAACCCACTTATCGGGCATGCCCTATATCCGAACCAAAACCATGATTAAAATACAGCAGGAATTGAAGCTGTTCATCGGCCTGGCCATTATTATTGCTTCGCTTGCGCTGTATGTCTTCTTCAGATCATTCAAAGCAGTGCTTTTTCCGATACTAATTGTGGTTATCAGCGTGATATGGGCGCTTGGTACGATGGCGATTTTTGGATATAAAATAACCATCCTCACCGGAATACTGCCACCGCTGCTCATAATTATCGGGGTTGAGAACTGTATTTTCCTTCTCAACAAGTTTCATCACGAATACCGCTCGCATCGCAACAAAGTGAAGGCACTTTCGCGCATCGTGCAGCGGGTGGGCAATGCCACCTTCCTTACAAATTTGACCACAGCAGTCGGGTTTGGCGCATTCATTCTCACCCGCAACCAGATGTTGGTCGAGTTTGGGGTAATCGCGTTCATCAACATTATGCTGATCTTCGTGCTTTCGATCATGCTCATTCCAATATTCTTTAGCTATCTAAATCCTCCATCCGCAAGGCATATCCGGCATCTCGACAATCGGTTCACTGTAACCATTCTCCAAAAAGTGATCACAATTGTAACCAATCATCGCCCAAAGGTTTACGTGGCTGTTCTGGTAATAATTGTGCTGGCGGTTTTTGGAATGGCACGCCTGAAAACTACAGGCAATGTTGTGGATGATCTGCCGCACAAAGATCCTGTTTATGTTGACCTTATGTTTTTTGAAAAAGAATTTCGCGGGATTCTGCCTTTCGAAATTTCGATTGACACTCAGAAAAAACGGGGAGTAATCCAACATAGCACCATAGCACGCATCAATCAGCTGCAAGACACATTGGCCACCTATCCGGAATTTGCACAACCCCTTTCAATTGCCGAGATTACCAAGTTTCTTCGTCAGTCTTTTTATAATGGCGACCCGGAAATGTATGGAATGCCCAACAGCCAGGAGCAAAATTTTATAATGCGTTATGTGCCGGGCATGAGGAGCGATAAACGAACCATTCTTCACTCCTTTGTTGACACAAATATGCAGGTTACCCGAATCAGTGCGCAAATGGCAAACATTGGAACACATGATATTATGCGCATTAAAAATGACCTGGCTCCCAAGATCAACAACATCTTCCCCCCCGATCAGTTTGATGTGAAAATGACAGGTACAAGCGTTGTATTTCTGAAAGGAACCAACTACCTGGTTAAAAACCTGGCCACCAGCCTGATCATTGCTTTTGTTGCCATTGCCCTGATCATGGCGATGATGTTTACTTCGTGGAAAATGGTAGGAATTTCTCTGATTCCCAATATGCTGCCTCAGCTGCTCACTGCTGCATTGATGGGTTTTATGGCCATCAGCATCAAACCATCTACAATTCTTATTTTCAGCATTGCCCTGGGTATTTCGGTTGACAATGCCATTCATTTCCTTTCGCGCTACAGGATGGAGCTCAAACAGAATAATTGGAACATTCAAAAATCAGTTACTAATGCCTTGCGCGAAACCGGTTTCAGCATGGTGTATTCATCCATTGTATTATTTTTTGGATTTTCAATTTTTACACTCTCAACTTTCGGAGGAACCGAGGCACTTGGCTTTTTGATCTCTTTCACCCTGCTGATTGCAGTACTTGCCAATCTATTGGTGCTCCCTTCATTGCTCTTGAGCCTTGACAAACGCGCCACCACTAAAAGTTTTAAAGAGCCGGCCATTCATATTTTCGACGAAAACGATGCGGAGGTGGTGATTCCTCAAACCAAACAAATACAATAAACCCAATGAAAGGAATTATATTAGCCGGAGGAGCCGGCACCCGCCTTCACCCCCTCACAATGGCTGTTAGCAAACAGTTGATGCCCATTTATGATAAACCCATGATCTATTACCCCCTGTCGGTGCTGATGATGGCTGGCATTCGGGAGGTGCTTGTTATTTCGACTCCTCATGATCTGCCTCATTTTGAACGGCTTCTGGGAGATGGAACTCAGCTTGGCTGTTCTTTTCGGTATGCCAAACAGGAAATTCCTAACGGGTTGGCACAAGCGTTTGTTATCGGAGCGCCATTCATCGGAAATGATAAGGCTGCATTAATCCTGGGCGATAATATTTTCTATAGCACCGGTTTGCAAAAACTATTGCAGGAAAATAACGACCCCGATGGGGGTGTGATTTTTGCATACCATGTGTCTGATCCGGAACGCTATGGTGTTGTTGAGTTTGATGAAAAAATGAATGCAATCTCTCTTGAAGAAAAACCCCGACAGCCTAAATCAAACTATGCTGTGCCGGGGCTATATTTCTATGACAATTCGGTGGTTGAAGTTGCTAAAAACCTCAAACCCAGCGCCCGTGGCGAATATGAAATTACCGATGTGAACAAGGAATACCTTCGCCAGGGCAGACTAAAGGTTGGCATGCTCAGTCGGGGCACAGCATGGCTCGACACCGGAACCTTTGCCTCACTCATTCAGGCCTCGCAATTTGTGCAGGTGATCGAAGAACGCCAGGGGTTAAAAATCGGATGTATCGAGGAAGTGGCCTACCGCATGGGGTTTATTTCCGCCTATCAACTTAAGCAACTGGCCGAACCCTTGCTAAAAAGTGGTTATGGTCAATATCTTTTAGGGTTGATTGACCATTAACAGTCTTTTAAAAACTACATCTTATGAATATCTTGAGCGACCAACAGCGATATTTCGAATTGGTTGAACAAGCCATCCAGGCCATTATAACCTCGGAAAAACCAACGGAGCTATACGACCCAATTCGCTATACTCTCAAAGGAGCAGGCAAGCGGATCAGGCCTGTCATCGCCCTGATGGCGTGCGACTTGGTTGGAGGCAAAGTACAGGAAGCTGTGAATGTGGCTGTGAGCCTTGAGCTATTGCACAATTTCACACTCATACACGACGATATAATGGACCAGGCTCCTTTGCGGCGCGGTAGAGAGACCGTTTATCGCAAGTGGAATCCAAATATTGCTATTCTTGCCGGAGACACCATGTTTGCAATGGCTTACGATTTATTAAGCAAAACCCGCCCTGAGATTCTTCCGCAGGTGTTGGCTGTATTCAACCGCATTGCTGTTCAGATTTGCGAAGGACAACAGTACGACATGAATTTCGAAACCGACGACAATGTGAGCATCACACAATACCTTGAAATGATCCGTCTGAAAACAGCTGTATTTTTTGGAGGTTGTATGCAGATTGGAGCACTCCTGGGCCGGGCAAAACCCAAACAGGCAGACTTGCTCTATAAGTTTGGGGAGAATCTTGGCATGGCTTTTCAGTTGCAAGATGATCTGCTCGATGTTTTTGGGTCGGAGGAAACCTTTGGTAAGCAAAAAGGGGGCGATATTTCGGCAAATAAAAAAACATTTCTCTACCTCAAAGCACTTGAGTTGGCTAATCCAGAAACTGAAACCCGTCTACTGAACTACTACAGGACTAAACCCTCCGAGTCCTCAACCAAAGTGGCGGAAGTAATAGAAATCTTCGAGCAATTAAATGTACGATTACACACCCAAGCGACTATTGAGGATTATAATCGAATGGCTTTGAACCACTACGACCAGATCGAAGCCGACACCTTGAAGATGGACAGCTTCCGGAGTTTCGCACTCCATATTGTGAATCGAGAAAAGTAAGAATCTTTTTCCGCAACCTGAATTGAAAAAATTTGCAGTCAAGGTCCAAATTTAAGTTTTCTGGACTAAAGCAAACAGCTTCAATGACGGCTCATTATTTATTGCTTTCCAGTTCCAACTCTTCGTGCAATTTTTCCCACCGCTGCATTTCTCTGCCAAGTTCGGCTTTGAGGTCGTTGTAATGTTTATACGACTGGTGATCATTCAGCACCTCCTTGTATTTCTGTGGATCTGCAAGCATTGCATCCATTGCGGCAATTTCTTTTTCGAGTATTGCTATATTTTCCTCTGCTTTTTCTATCTGGCTACGAACTTTGCGCAGTTGTTTCTCGCGTAGCTTTCTTTCTTCCCAAAGCAGTTTTGTATCAGAAGATTGTTTTTCTGAGTTAGTGGAATTTGCCGATGAAAGATCCCGCTCAAGGGCTTTGAGTGACTCAATCCTTCGGGTTTGAAGAAAGTCGTACACATCGCCCAGATACTCTTTAATGCCTTGGTTCTTAAACTCAATCACCTTATTGGTGAGACCTTGCAAAAAATCGCGGTCGTGGGATACAAGGATAAGCGTTCCGGTGTATTGAAGCAAGGCATTTTTGAGTATGTCCTTGCTCAGCATATCGAGATGGTTTGTGGGTTCGTCCAACACCAACAAGTTTACCGGATTAAGCAACAGTCTTGCCAGGGCGAGGCGCGCCTTTTCGCCCCCCGAAAGCACTTTGACTTTCTTATCTATGTCGTCGGTGCCAAACAGGAAACTGCCCAGCAGATTTCGCACCTGTGAGCGCATGGCGCCGGTGGCAGCATCATCAATGGTTTCGAAAACCGTTTTTTCGCCATCCAGCAACTCGGCCTGGTTTTGAGGATAATAACCAATGTGCGTATTGTGACCGGTGGTTAACTCTCCCTGATAATCAATCTCACCGACAATGATTTTACTAAGGGTTGTTTTGCCTTCTCCGTTGCGTCCAACAAAAGCTACAGCATCATTTCTGAGAATGGCAAAATCTATGTTTTTTAATACCAGGTTTTTACCATATGCTTTGCTGATCACATGTCCTTCAACAACCACCTTGCCAGAACGTGGAGCAGGGGGAAATTTTACCCTGATCGAAGACTTATCCGTATCCTCAATTTCAACTTTTTCCATTTTCTCGATCATGCGTATACGCGACTGTACTTGCCGGGCTTTGGTTGACTTGTATCTGAACCGTTCTATAAAACGCTCAATTTGTGTTATTTGGCGTTGCTGATTTGAGTAAGCGGCTACCTGTTGTTCGAGTTGTTCTTCGCGCATCTGCACATATCCCGAATAAGGGGCAGCAAAATCATAGATGCGCCCCAATGATATTTCGATGGTGCGGGTAGTCACATTATCGAGAAAGGCCCGGTCGTGAGAAACCAGGATCAGCGCTCCCGGATAATCTTTCAGAAACTCTTCGAGCCATTGAATTGCCTCGATATCGAGGTGGTTGGTAGGCTCATCGAGCAGCAAAAGATTGGGGCGTTGGAGGAGGATTTTGGTTAGTTCGACACGCATTTGCCAACCGCTGCTAAATTCTTTCATGGGTCTTTGAAAATCCTCTCGCCTGAAGCCGAGTCCCAATAATACTTTTTCCGTGTCGGCCTGGCGGGTTTGTCCGCCGATGATATGAAAACGATCGTTTGCCTCGTTGAGGCGGGTGATTAGTTTCAAATAGCTGTCCGACTCATAATCGGTGCGAGTGGCCATCTCGTGGCTTAGCCGGTGAATCCGGTGCTCAAGGGTGATTGCCTCATGAAAAGCTTTCATGGCCTCTTCAAGTACGGTGATGGTGCTGAGAGTTTCCAATTCTTGAGGCAAATAGCCTACGGTATGCCCTTGTGGTATAACTACTATGCCCTTTTCGGGTTCGAGCTGGCGCGCCATAATGCGCATCAGGCTGGTTTTGCCTGCTCCGTTGCGGCCAACAAGGCCAATTCGGTCGCGGCCATTAACCAGGAAGGAAATATCGTCGAAAATATATGTTCCGGTAAAATGAACCGACAGATTATTTACACTATACATGATACAAAAGTAGCTATTTGACGGTTAATCCCAACCCAGTCGGTTGCATATGTGTTTTCTATGATTTTTCTTTATAACATGGTCATCATTCTAAAAGTAAAGTGCAACTTTATACCTTGATGTAATAAGTGAATATGCTATTTTCGCATGAAGAAAATTGCAAAACCTTGACGAAACCATTTCCCTGAAGTTGTGCTGATTGATTACTTATCTCCCTGGCAATGAATAGAAAAATCTTATTGATTTCTTTAATAATCCAATCACTGGCCACCAATGTCTTTTCGCAGCCCGGCCTTAGTGCGATTAAACTTACTCTACATGAAGCCATTGAATTGGCCAGCCGGCAATCACCCGATGCCTTATTGGCAAGGCACAGGTTCCGAAACAGCTACTGGCAGTTCAGAACTTACGAGGCCAGTTTTATGCCCATGCTCAGCCTGGATGCAACATTGCCTGAGTTTAACCGGAGCATTGATCGTATTACACAACCGGATGGGGCCGAGGCATTCCGCGAACGTAGGTACGCCACCTATTTTACTAACCTTTCGCTAAACAAAAACATAGGGCTTACGGGTGGGCAGATATTTCTGAATACCAACCTTCAACGCATTGACATTTTTTCCGACACCACCATCACTTCCTATCTTTCCACACCAATCAACATCGGATTCCGACAGCCCTTGTTTGCTTATAATCAACTACGCTGGAGCCGAAAAATTGAACCCCTGCGCTATAACGAAGCCCAACGGCGCTATATAGAAGAGATGGAACAGGTTTCCCTTACCACAATCAATCTGTATTTTGACTTGTTGCTTGCACAGATACGAAACCAGATACAATTGATTAATCAAGCCAACAACGATACCCTCTATCGCATTAACCAGGGTAGATTTAAGATGGGCACTATCGCCGAAAACGAATTGCTTCAAAGCGAACTGAATTTGCTTTCGTCGAATGCTTTGCTTGAGAACACAACACTTGAGCTTGAATCGAAACAATTTAACCTGAAATCTTTTTTGCGTCTGAAACAAGAAATTGCCTTAGAACTAACGTCTCCCCAGCCCGCCAGGCAAACAATCATTAACCCCCAGGATGCTGTAAGTCATGCCCGTAATTTCCGTTCTGACGCCTTGGGCTTTGAAATCCGACTTTTGGAAGCAAATTCGAATGTTATTAAAGCGCGGTCAGGAGCAAGGTTTAATGCCAACCTGTATGCTGTATATGGCCTCACGCAACGTGCACAAGAGCTAAGCGGCGCATACCTCGCTCCCCAGGAGCAACAAAGGCTGATCGTTGGTTTTCAGGTACCGATACTCGATTGGGGATTAGGCCGGGGCCGCATAAAAATGGCTGAATCGTCGGAGGAATTGGTGAAAACATCGGTTGAGCAGGCGCAGATTGATTTTGATAGGGAGGTTTTTCTTAAAGTGATGCAATTCAATATGCAAAGAAGCCAGTTGATGATTGCTGCCCGCAGCGATACGGTGGCGCAAAAAAGGTATGAAGTAACAAAGCAGCGCTATCTCATCGGTAAAATAGGAATTGTGGAGCTGAATCTGGCCCAGGCCGAAAAAGACAACGCGATGCAAGGTTATGTTTCGGCGCTGCATGGCTACTGGCGCAATTATTACGACTTGCGCAAGCTGACTCATTTTGACTTCATCGAAAATAAACGAATTCTTATCAAAATGGAAAGCCCGGAGTAGCAGTGTAACGGGCTTAGAGATCATCCTTATATTTCAGGCGCTTTGGGTCTCGACAGCAGGGTTGGTTTTTTTCACCAGGCCCTGCAAAACCGCACCGGGGCCAACCTCTATGAAGGTGCCTGCCCCGCTTTCAATCATATTCAAAATCGTCTGTGTCCAGAGAACTGGCGCTGTAAGTTGGGCAATCAGGTTTTGACGGATGATTGAAGGTTCGATGGTGGGTTTGGCATCTACATTCTGGAAAATCGGGCAAATGGGGATATGAATTTGTGTTTGGTTGATTGCTTCGGCTAGTTCTATTTTGGCAGGTTCCATTAGTGGAGAATGGAACGCGCCGCCTACCTTCAATGGTAAAGCTCGTTTAGCGCCTGCTTCTTTAAGCCGCTCACAGGCAATTTCGATGCCTTTGATTGAACCCGAAATTACAATCTGTCCTGGGCAATTGAAGTTGGCGGGAACCACAATTTCGTCAATTCCAGAAAGCACTTCCGTAACTATTTGGTCGTCGAGGCCAAGGATGGCAGCCATGGTCGAAGGGTTATCCTCGCAGGCCTTTTGCATGGCTTGGGCACGGGCATGCACAAGCTTCAATCCATCGCTAAAAGTGATGGCATGTGCCGCAACCAGGGCAGAAAACTCGCCAAGTGAGTGGCCTGCCACCATCGCAGGTTGGAAATCATCGCCCAAGGTGGTTGCCAAAATTACCGAATGCAGATAAATAGCCGGTTGAGTTACTTTGGTCTGACGCAGATCTTCTTCAGTACCACAAAACATCAGGTCAGTGATTCGAAAACCAAGTATTTCGTTGGCTTGTTCGAACATTTCTTTTGAAAGGGTATGGTGGTCATATAAATCTTTACCCATGCCAATAAACTGGGCCCCTTGCCCGGGAAAAACATACGCTTTCATATAGAATAATTTCTAATTAATGCAGCCGGGCACCTATCAGGTGTATAAACTCAGCGCGGGTTTTGTCAACAGTGAAAGCTCCGGAAAAATCAGATGTGGTGGTCACGCTGTTTTGCTTTTGAATGCCCCGCATTGACATGCACATGTGTTGTGCCTCGATGACCACAGCCACTCCAAGAGGTTTAAGGGTTTTAAAGATACATTCTTTGATCTCGCGTGTAAGGCGTTCCTGCACCTGCAGCCTGCGAGAAAATGCATCAACCACACGGGGAATTTTACTAATGCCGACAATGTGTTGATTTGGAATGTATGCCACGTGTGCCTTCCCGAAGAAAGGCAGCATGTGGTGCTCACAAAGCGAATACAGTTCAATATCCTTAACAATCACCATTTCTTTGTAGTCTTCAAGAAACCTGGCCGACATGATAATTTCATCAGGCTCGAGGTCGTAGCCATGGGTTAGAAATTGCATGGCTTTAGCAACACGTTCGGGCGTTTTTGCCAGTCCTTCCCGATTGGGGTCTTCGCCAATAAGTTTAATTATTTCGAAATAGTGACGCCCAAGTTTTTCCAGAATCTCAGGGTTGTAAAGGTCAACCTTTTCGTATCCATCCATCAGGTTTTCCCTGATCATTTCTTTTTCAATTTTTCCAGCCACGGTTAAAGTAATTTAGAGGTAGTTCTTCCGTAATACTCAACAGCGTTATTTTCAGTTTCGTGTAGTTTTATGCAATGTAGTTGTGCGCCTATGTGTTTAATCGGTTCTTCAAGCTCATCCCATATACCGATGGCTAGATTTTCGGTTGTGGCTATGCGGCCTTCCATGAAATCAACTTCAAGATTGATGTTTTTATGATCCAGTTTTTCGATGACATGCTCATTAATGAGGATGCTGAGGTCTTTGAGATTAACAAGGAAACCGGTATCGGGGTTCACTTCGCCTTTCACTGTAACAAAGAGGGTATAATTATGCCCGTGCCAGTTTGGGTTTGAGCATTTTCCGAACACAGTAAGATTTTGTGCATCGCTGTATTCAGGTAGGAATAATCGGTGTGCAGCATTAAACCGTTCTCGGCGCGTAAGAAAAATCATGGCCTGAAATTTACAGATGTTTGAAAAACACCTAATTATTCAGTCTTGTGCTTGGCCTCCTGGATTTTCTCGTCTTCCATCCTACAAGTGCCTGTGAACAGGGCCCCTGGTTCAATGGCGAGTTTTCCTGCAACAACTTCGCCCCTCACATTACTGGTGGCTTTGAGGCTCAACAATTCAGTAACATTGAGTTTCACTCTAAGAATTCCTTCTACCTCGGCATTCATGCAGGTGATTTCTCCGTCAACCTTACCGCTCGAGCCAACCACAACTTTCCCTGTCGAATTAATGATGCCTGAAACGATTCCATCAATCCGAATATCGCCATTCGAAATAATGTCGCCTTTAATTGAAGTTCCTTTTCCTAGAAAATTGACTGAAGCAATTTCGGGGGTATCTTTTCTTGCCATAACGTAAATGTTTTTTGATTGAGAGAACTGGTTTCAGGCACAAATATAGAACAATTTCTGATTAAAAAATTTTCAGGACTTTACAAAGCCTAATGAAACGGGAGAATGCTATTTCAAATAGTTTCGGGCAAAAAATTTCTTATAGGTTTCAATGTTTTTATCGCGGTAGAATGCCGGATAATTTTCTGCATTAATCACAAATGCATGGAATTGTTCGGGTTTAAGGTGCGAAAAAACATATTCATTTTTTGTAATCGCCAAATAATAACTCATGGCATCATTCTTACCGCTAAAGTTACTTACCGAAATAAGTTGATTGTCGTTGTCGAGCAATAAACTGTTGATTGAAAGATTGGCAAGCTTATAATTGGTGCCATTGAAATCGGAAATCCTGATCTTGGTTGCATCAACGTTCACAACATTGTGATTTACGATGATTATGAAAAAATGGTTCGTGTTATCGTTTTTGGCATAAATAGATATTTCCTGGTCCTCAGCGCTTTGAGCTTCGGTTGCTGCATCAAATCCCTCGATTCCCAAATGCCCCATCACCTCCTGTGCAAGTGGAACCATATCGCTTGAAGGAAATCTTGAGATTAATTTTCTCAATTCCTGTATGAGTGTGTCGTTGTTATATAGTTTTCCCATCGAAACTGCTTTTAAATAGGCAAACTTCGGGGCTAGGTCTGATTTTGGATAGCTGGTCAATGCTTCGTTGCTATATAGAACTACCATGCGGTGATGGTTGTTGCTATACGCGATATATGTATCGTTGTACAACGATTTCAGGCGGTTTTGTTCGGTTTGCAGGTTCGTAAAATGGTTCGGGTTGACTAACCCCCGGGCATATTCACTTTCCGGATAGCGGCGAATAATCAGATTCTTGTAATTTTCTGCCCGGTTATGTTCTGAAAGTAGAGTATAAAGTGTATAGAGGTGATAATAGGCGTCGAGCTCTTTTGTGTGACCTGGATATCGTTTCAGGTAGGCTTCAAATGCGTCGGCTGAGCGGGGATAATTTTTCAGGTCGGCTCTGAAAACATACCCAACATTATACATTGCATCAGCTATCAATTGGTTCGAGGCCTCAAGAAGCTCAGGTGTGAGGGGAATGTTTTGCAGATACGTTTCTCGCTTGAGTGGATCGGCCTGGACTTTCGTATTGCTTTTCGAATCTGTTGTATCAGTGCTTGCGGCCATATCGTCCATCAGGTCGAAATTATAGGTTCGCTTGTCGCTCAAGCGCCAGTTATCTTCTAGTTTCCTCTTGCCCCATTTGCTCTGAAACTCAGAAATACCGTAAGCGATGGTTTGGGGATTATAGAAATACCAATCACCGCTTGCCGACCTGCCTGTGATACTCATCATGGGGTCGTATCCCAACGGCATAAACCCTCCACGCGAAAGGTTTTCTTCATTTCTCTTCTCCTCTTCTATCTTTGCCTGTTCTGCTTTGTAATCGGCAATCATTTTGTCAATTATTTGGTCTCTGTCTTTCTCAGACATGGCGGCCAACCGCTGCAGGCTATCCTGCTCAGTAATAATATCCAGGTTTTCGACAAGCTCACCAAGTGTTTTGGTCAATTCCTCTATTTCTTTGAATCGGGGATGGTCAATAGAAATGGTTTGCAGGGTTGTATCATAGTATGCATGGGCGTCTTTGTACCGAGGCATTTTGAAGTAAAGTTCAGCCAATGTTTGTGCCGAAATGCTTTTTTGAATATCGTTTGTCATGCTCGAAGCTACTGACTGGCGCAAGAGCCTGGCAGCCAGGGTGTCTTTGCTTTCTTTCAAGGCAATTGTGGCAAGGGCGTAATAAATCTGGTCGCGATATTCCTTGTTTTTTGTTTCTTTCACCATCTTGTTAAGTTCTCTTACCATGACACTGCTGTTTGACCGTCCGGCGTCATAGCATTGTGCAAGGTTGATGCGTGCATTGAGAGAAATTTCATAGCTTGGTTTGCTTTTTATAACACGGTTAAAATATTGCGTGGCCTGGCTATAGTTGCCTTGCTTTTGATATATCTGGCCTAAAATAAAATTAGCCCTGACAATAAATTTTGGGTCTTTGCTAAGTTCTATGGCTTTACGCAGATGGGGGATGGCAGCAGCATAGTTCTGCTGTTCTGCGAAGTGCCATGCGTAAACAACAGGAATTTCGGCAACAACCAATTCCGGCACTTTTCTTTTTCGCGCCTGTTCATTCAATCCATCAAGCAGGGTTATAGACTTTTCGAACTCTTTTAACTGAATGTGCGTTCGGGCAAGCCATATCTGCCCAAAATAAGAAAATGGCTGGCGCTCATAATTTCTGACAATGAACTCAAAAGTTTTTTGGGCGTTGGGATAATCTTGTTTATAGAAATATGCCTTGCCCACCATCAGGTAGCTATCCGGAACCCTTTTCACCCGCTCCTTGCGGGCAAAAACCATAGAGTGTTTTTGAATGACTTTTGATCCCTTTTCGATGGCACGGTCCATATGACTGTTTATGGACGAAGCTTCCTGTTTGGTACCATAATACTCTATTGGTAAAATTTCTGTATAATTTGTTTTGGATTTGTTCTGGATTTCTTTTTCACCCTGTTCAAAACTCTCGTTGCCGTTCCAATATGTATTGTAATGGGCTACCAGGTTTTGGTACACTCGCCGCGTAAAAGTGTTTTTCTTGGTCGAACAAGATGGCATGATGGCGGCAACCAGCAAAAAACCGACAAGGATCTTGGTACTTATAAACTCATTAAATCTCAATTCTGCTAATTTTGAATGCTGACAACGAAAGGCAGCAGGATTCTTTGTTTAATATTAATAACTCATTGGCTGCAAAATTATTTTATTTTCGCCTACCCCATGCTTGTTTAATGAGACAATGCCCATTCAGATCGAGGTAAAATATGATTAGGCCCATAAATAGCATCTGGAAGAAGAATTTTGCAGATATTTGCTGGTTCAAACAGGAAGAAGAAACTGGCAGCATTAGATGAGCAACGAAACAAAAATCATTGAAAAGGTTGGTAAAAAGCGATGGTTTAGGCGTTTGAGAGACAAATACCGCCTAATTATCAGGGATGACGAAACACTTGAAGCAAAGTTATCAATCAGGTTATCGCGCTTGAATGTGTTTGTGATAACTGCCTCATCAGCAGTTCTTCTGATCATCTTTACGATTTATCTGATTGCATTTACTCCGCTCAGGGAATATATACCCGGGTATACTGACATGACATTAAGCGAAAAAGTATATGATATGTATCTGCGCGCCGATAGTCTTGAAAGAGCCTTGTCGGCCAACGAACATTTTATTAATAGCCTGAAACTGATAATTAGTGGCGAAACCCCTGCAGACTATCACCCCCGCCAAGGCGACACCACCAAACGCAAATATGATCAGATTACTTTAACTCGTTCAAAGGAAGATTCTATTTTGCGGAAAGAACTTGAAAGCCAATTTCGAAATGTGTCGGGCGGGGTATTCGCTGCCATGCAACCAACAACCTTTGAGGGTTTTAATTTCTTTACACCGCTTAAAGGAATAATTACCAACGAATACGACCCTTCACAAGGTCATTATGGAATTGATCTGGTTGCCCCCGAAAACGATGCTGTGAAAGCAACCCTGGCCGGTGTGGTAATTATGGCAAACTGGACCATAGAAACCGGATATGTAATTGTGCTTCAGCACCAGAGAAGTTTTATTTCAATATACAAACACAATGCTGTTTTACTAAAAAAAGTCGGGGAATTTGTTCGGGCTGGCGATCCAATTGCGATCGTCGGCGAGTCGGGCAAGCTCACCACCGGCCCCCATCTTCATTTTGAGCTTTGGTATAATGGCACTGCAGTTAACCCACGCGATTACATGACTTTCTAGATCCAGAACAAGTGATTTGTTTCCGTTTATTCATCAAACCGCTCAGTTAAGAACAGGATAATGAAAAAACTTGCTATTCTAGGATCTACAGGATCAATAGGCACACAGGCACTCGAGGTGGTTAAACAACACCCGGAACATTTTAGTGTGGAAGTGCTCACAGCCATGACAAATGCCCCATTGCTGATTGAGCAAGCCATTGAGTACCAGCCCAATGCGGTAGTCATTGCAGGAGAACAATATTATTCGATGGTGAAAGAAGCCTTGCTGCCATATCCAATTAAGGTTTTTGCAGGGATTGGCGCCCTTAATCAGATTGTAGAGATTGATGAAATTGATATTGTACTCTCTGCGATTGTTGGTTTTGCCGGATTAGAACCAACCATACATACAATCAGGGCACGAAAGCACATTGCACTTGCAAATAAAGAATCGCTGGTAGTGGCCGGAGAACTCATCACCCGCTTGGCTCTTGAAAACAGGGTGAATATTTTGCCTGTTGATTCAGAGCACTCCGCTATTTTTCAATGCCTTATGGGCGAAGATTTGAACCAGATCGAAAAAGTATTTCTCACAGCTTCCGGTGGCCCGTTTCGGGGGCGATCGCACGAAGAACTCCGACAGGTAACGAAAGAAGAAGCGCTCATGCACCCAAATTGGAATATGGGCAGTAAGGTGACCATTGACTCGGCAACCCTGATGAACAAAGGGCTGGAAGTAATCGAGGCAAAATGGTTATTTGGTCTCAGCCCTTCACAGATCGAGGTGCTCATTCATCCTCAATCAATAATTCATAGCATGGTGCAATTCGTTGATGGCTCAATAAAGGCTCAAATGGGGCTGCCTGATATGCGCCTGCCCATTCAATATGCCCTTTCCTGGCCTCAGCGCCTTACAACACAATTTCCAAAATTTCGTTTCGTTGATTATCCGTCACTTACATTTGAATATCCCGATACAGCAACTTTTCGTAACCTTAACTTTGCCTATTATGCACTTGAAAAAGGAGGAAACATGGCTTGTATACTCAATGCAGCCAACGAAGTGGCAGTAGCCGCTTTTCTTCATGATAAGTGTGGATTTCATGAAATGAGCGATATAATTGAACATTCATTGCACACATGCAGTTTTATTGAAGCGCCAACCTTCGAAGACTATACCAGAACAGATGTTGAAACCCGGAGGATTGCCTCGGAGTTTATTAAATAAGCCAAGAAAATCTATAAAATGGAAATACTAATCAAAGCCCTCCAACTGATCTTAAGCCTCGCAATTCTTGTTGTTTTTCATGAGCTTGGTCATTTTATTACCGCTAAATTATTCAAAACAAGGGTCGAGAGTTTTTATTTGTTTTTTAATCCATGGTTTTCGCTATTCAAATATAAATACGGCGATACTACCTATGGCATAGGGTGGTTGCCGCTTGGAGGCTATGTTAAAATTGCCGGAATGATTGACGAATCGCTCGACAAAGAACAAATGGCCAAACCACCTCAGCCCTGGGAATTTCGGTCGAAACCTGCCTGGCAGCGACTGATTATTATGGTTGGAGGTGTTATGGTGAATATCCTGCTGGCCATTGCCATTTATATTTCAATTCTTACCGCTTGGGGCGAAAAATATCTGCCGGCTTCAGAACTCAAGTATGGCATTACTGTAGATTCACTTGCTTATGAGATGGGGTTACGAAACGGTGACCATATTCTGGCCATTGATAATAACTCTGTTGAAGATTTTTTTAAAATTCCATCGCAGATCATTTTGAACAATGCCAAAACCATTCAGGTAATCCGAAATGAGCAAGCTGTTGATGTAAATGTTCCAGACGGATTTATTGCAAAACTTCTCAAGCACCGGTCGCCTGAGTTTATTGGCATTCGTTTTCCATTTGAAGTGTCGGGATTCATCAAAGACTCACCGGCCGAAAAAGCTGGTTTGCAAATCGGAGATAAAATAATCGGTTTTAATGGAAAATCTCTGGAGTTTTTTGACCAATTCAAGAGCGAGCTTCAACTTTTTAAGGACACACCGGTTGATGTGGATGTTATTCGCCAAACGGACACCCTGGCTATTTCAGTGCAGGTAAGCCAAACGGGCACAATTGGTGTTTATCCGATCAGTGATCTGGAAAGATATTTCACATTCAAGGTCAAGGAATACAACCTATTTCAGGCCATCCCGGCTGGTATCACCAAAGGGTATCATGGGGTTGGAAATTACATCAAACAGCTTAAGATCATTTTTTCGCCCAAAACCAAAGCATATGAATCTTTGGGTGGATTCATCACCATTGGCAGTATTTTTCCTTCCATTTGGAACTGGCAAGCTTTCTGGGAGCTAACTGCGTTTCTATCAATCATGCTGGCCATACTAAACATACTGCCAATTCCTGCCCTCGACGGAGGCCATGTGTTGTTTTTACTCTATGAAATAATTACCGGGCGAAAGCCAGGTGATAAATTCATGGAATATGCACAAATTGCAGGGATGATCTTTTTATTGGCCCTTGTTGTTTTTGCCAATGCCAACGATATAAGAAATCTCTTCAGATAGTCTTCGAATTGGAACCTTGATGCATCAGCGGTCTTTCTCTGCAAGCCAATGCTGCTCTATTCTGTCATCATTTTTTTTATTTCCAGGAAGATGCCTTCGGGGTCGTATCCGCATGCATGGTGGAGTTCTTCGACGGTTCCGTGCTCAATAAAACGATCAGGCACTCCCAATCGGCTCACTGTGGCTTTGTATTGATGCACATTCATAAATTCGAGCACCGCACTCCCGAGCCCCCCCACAATGGTTCCGTCTTCGACTGTGATCACTTTGCTGAAATTTTTAAACACCTCGTGCAAGAGTTCTTCATCAATGGGTTTAAGAAACCTGATGTCGTAATGTGCAGGGTTAAAGCCATGGTCATGAAGCTGCTTACGAATTGAAGTCACATAGTTGCCAACCGGGCCAATTGTAAGGATTGCAAGGTTTGTTCCACCACAAACTTTTTGTCCTTTCCCAATTTCAATAAGTTTGAAAGGGGTTTGCCAATCAACCATTACACCGCGTCCTTTGGGATATCTGATCACAAATGGCCTAAGTGGTTGTTGTTGAGCGGTAAACATAAGGTTGCGAAGTTCTTCTTCGTTGATCGGAGAAGCGATTGTAAGGCCGGGTACAGCCCTGAAATATGCCAGGTCGAAGGTACCATGATGGGTTGGACCGTCGTCCCCCACAAGGCCGCCGCGGTCGAGGCAAAAAACTACCGGCAAATTCTGTAGCGCCACATCATGGATTACCTGGTCATAGGCCCGCTGCATAAAACTTGAGTAAATGTTGCAAAAGGGGATCAGGCCTTCGGAGGCAAGGCCAGCCGAAAATGTAACTGCGTGTTGCTCGGCAATTCCGACATCAAACACCCGGTGGGGCATCTTTTCCATCATATATGTGAGCGAGCATCCGGTGGGCATGGCTGGTGTAACACCCACAATTTGAGGGTTCATTTCTGACAATTCGAGAATTGTTTTACCGAAAACCTCCTGAAATTTGGGCGGCTGACCGGAGCTCTTCGCGTCCAAAAGTGCCCCGGTAATTTTATCGAACTGTCCGGGTGCATGAAAAGTTATTTGATCTTTCTCCGCGTGATGATATCCTTTTCCTTTTACGGTGATCACATGGAGCAATTTGGGGCCAGGAATATTTTTTAAGTCGCCCAGTAATTCAGTAAGTCGAATGATGTCGTGCCCATCAACGGGGCCAAAATAGCGGATATTCAGTGCTTCGAAAAGGTTACTTTGCCTGAAAATGGTTGTTTTCAAGGCATTTCCGATTTGTTTGATAACTGCCCTTGAGTTTTGGCCATATTTTGAGTTGCCACCCATCATCTTCCAAACGCTATCTCGGAAACGGTTATAGGTTTTTGAGGTTACTATATTTGTAAGATACTCTTTAATAGCCCCCACGTTCTGGTCAATGGCGATGCCATTGTCGTTGAGAACGACCAGAAGATTTGATTTTGAGACGCCTGCATTATTCAGGGCTTCGAAGGCCATGCCCCCGGTCATACTTCCATCGCCAATCACTGCGATATGGTGCCTTGCAAAATCGTTTTGCAATCCTGCAGCTGTGGCCATGCCCAAGGCTGCCGATATAGAGGTTGATGAGTGCCCGGTACCAAATGCATCGTATGGACTTTCGCTCTGGCGTGGGAAACCGCTAATGCCTTTAAATTTGCGGTTTGTGTGGAAAACATCCCGCCTGCCGGTAAGTATTTTGTGGGCATAAGCCTGGTGGCCGACATCCCAGATCAACCGATCTGTAGGAGTATTAAATACATAGTGCAATGCCACAGTCAGTTCCACAACCCCAAGGCTCGCGCCCAAATGACCTGGGGTTGCTGAAACAACATCAATAATGAATTGCCTTAATTCTTTGCATAATAGCGGAAGCTCGCTTTCAGCCAGCTTGCGCAGATCGTTGGGGGAGTTTATCGAAGAAAGAAGACCTGTTGCAGGTGTGTACATATTAAGCATGTATCGGAATCAATTTCGGGGTGCAAAGTTATCACAAATAAAAGCCTGAAATGACGAACAGTTGATTTTGGGTACATGCAGTTTTATTCATGAATCTTGTCTTGTAGTGATTTGAAGCCTTCTCCCAGTATTTCAGTCGCATCCATTACGGTTAGAAAAGCTTTTGGGTCCACTTCATGAATATGCTCTTGAAGCAGGGCAAGTTCGCGGCGGTTAACAACGGTGAAAATAATCGTTTTTTCGGCCCCATTATACATTCCCTTGCCCGCAATATAAGTGCCCCCACGATTCAAGTCGTTGATAATTTTATCGCGAATTTCCTGGTACTTCTCACTGATAATCAGCAGGGCTTTGTCGTAATTTACCCCCTGAAGAATTAAATCAACTGTTTTTCCTGTGATATAAATCACAATCCATGAATATAATGGTATTTTCCAATCGCCAAACGCTACCAATCCGATCAAAACTATTGCCGAGTCAATGTATATGATGAGTTGCCCCAAAGGCAATTTGGTATATTTCGCAAAAATCATGGCCACAATATCACTTCCTCCACTGGTTGCCTTGGCCTTGAATATTAGCCCAAGGCCAAATCCAATCAAAACACCTCCGAAAATTGAAGACAGCAAGGCATCGTTCTCGACCAATGGGGCTTCTCCCCACCAATGCGTGAGTAAATCAATGAAAGCCGAAGTGAATACAAACCCGACGATTGTTTTTATCCCAAACCGGGGACCTAGTATTTTGATTCCGATGATTGTCAAAGGAATGTTCAATATCAAAGCCATCAGCCCAATAGGCAAGCCATTGGGAACGAAATCGAAGACGCCCTTCGATAAATAATGTATAACGATAGAAATGCCATAAACCCCTCCCGGCACGATGCGATAAGGTGTAATGAAAAATACAAATCCTGCAGCAAGAATAAGAGAGCCGACCAGGATAAGCCCGTAGCTGATTAGCCACTTCCGGCCGAAGGGTTTTTCTTTTGATGAAAATGCCATATAATTAGTTAGTTAGGTTAAATTTGAAAAATGTTTGCAAAATTAGCGAAATCAGTTAGTTTTGGTTGGGATGGCATACTAAAAAGCTGCAAAACGTGTTATTTTAAACTCATTAAGCCAGAATTGATTGGCCGAAAGACCAATGTAGCGAAAAACTTTGTAATATTGCACGTTTTTTGAAATTTCATTTTGGTTCTGCTCGTCAAAAATCGGTTTTGTGGGGTTCATTTTCCTGATAACAATTACATGCGGAATTGTTTTCTGTCTGGTATCAAATTTTTTCGGATGAAGATTGTCAGATTGTATGGTATTCGGTTGTTTTTTCTGCTGTTTGTGCTCGAGGTTTCTGCACAGCAGGAGCCTCAATTTAGCCAGAACATGTTCAATCATATGACGGTTAATCCCGGATTTGCAGGCCTGAGTAATGCAATTTGTGCAACAGGTTTAATGAGGCAACAATGGGTTGGTTTTGTAGATGCTGATGGCAATCGTCTTTCTCCGGAAACATTTCTCATGTCGGTTGATGCCACGATACCTGCGCTTCGGGGTGGAGTCGGCGGGACAGTAATGCAGGATAAAATCGGATTCTTCACCACAAATACTGTGAAGCTTGGGTATTCCTACCACAAGAAATTTTCGGAAGGGAAACTTGGAATTGGATTCCAGTTTGGGTTTAATAATATGGTCCTGGATGCCGGCAAGTTCAAACCTGTTGACGATAGCGACCCGCTGTTAAACAATCTGTCCGGTGAAAATTTGAGCAACATGATGGTTGATTTGAGTGCAGGCCTTTTCTACCAGGTTCCCGGAAATTATTATGCAGGACTTTCATCGTCCAGGCTTCTGCAAAGCAAGAAAGAGATTGGCGAACAAACTGGTGCAAAAATTAATTTTCGGCGTCATTATTATTTTACTGCTGGTTATCATATCCCCATCTCGGGCAATAATAACTTTGAGCTTATCCCTTCAGTGTTTATCAAATCTGATGGGGCATCGGTGCAATACGACCTAAGTTCAACGATGGTGGTGAGTCAGAAATTTTGGGGCGGTATGAGTTATCGGATGCAGGATGCCATTGTGCTTATGTTTGGTCTGGCACTCAACGAATTGAGGGTTGGATATTCGTATGATATTCCCATCTCGGCCATCGGCGCATCCGGAAGCCATGAGGTCATGATCAATTATTGTTTTAAACTAGAAATTGAAAAAACCAAAAAAAGTTATAGAAATACACGTTTTCTTTAATGCAACATTTTGTTTGGCAGCAAGCCGAAACAAAAGAGCAGAATAATAAAGTCACAGCAAATCCGTTAATTGCATAATATAATTCGGAAAAAGATGATCAGAAGAATAATTTTCTACTTTGCCGCATTTTTCATACTGGCCAGTTGCAGCAATTCAGGCAAAGGCGAATTGGTAGGAGTATCCAAGCGACCACGTTTTTACCAACCCGATCCTTATGGCATGGTCTATGTTCCAATGGGAAGCTATACCATGGGGGGAAGCGATGAGAATGTTCCGGGAACGATGGATTATCAACCCAAAACCGTTTCGGTTTCAGCATTTTATATGGACGAAACAGAAATAACCAACAATGAATACAGGCAGTTTGTGCACTGGGTCAGAGACTCGATTGCAAGGGTGAAACTCGGAGAAGTCATGCCGGAAGTGTATTTAATCGAAGAAAACAAAAAAACCGGTGAGCAATTCGATCCTCCAATTCTCAATTGGTCAAAGCCCATAAAATGGAACGGAGAGGCAGAACGCGAAGCTCTCGAAGAAATGTTTCTTCCTGAAAACGAACGATATTTTCGGCGCAAGCAAATTGATACCCGCAAATTATACTATGAGTACTATTGGGTAGATTTGCGTGCTGCTGCCTCAAAAGATTTCAGCAGTGGTAACCCAAAAGATGCCTCATTTGCCAATCGCTCCCGCGATCGCTCAGTGTATGTGCGCAAAGAAACCATTAATGTTTATCCTGACACTTTGGTGTGGTTGCATGATTATTCCTACTCATTTAATGATCCATTGGCCGAAAATTATTTCTGGCATCCGGCCTTCGACAACTATCCGGTTGTGGGCGTAAACTGGCGCCAGGCAAGGGCTTTCTCCATATGGAGAACTCAGTACCTGAACAGTTACCTGGCTGGTCGCCAACAGGCAGTAGTTATGGATTTTCGCCTTCCTACCGAAGCCGAATGGGAATGGGCAGCCCGCGGAGGCAATGCCTTAAACCCATATCCCTGGGGTGGGCCGTATACCCGCAATGAAAAAGGTTGTTTTCTTGCCAATTTCAAACCCTTGCGGGGTGATTATGCTGCCGATGGTGGCCTGTCAACGCTGGTAGTTGCGCATTTTCCTCCAAACGATTTCGGATTGTACGATATGGCGGGGAATGTTGCCGAATGGACAAACGACGCTTATCATAGTTCTTCTTACAATTTTACCTGGGATATGAATCCTTCGTACACCTACAATGCCAAAGACACCGATCCGCCAATACTCAAACGCAAGGTAGTGCGCGGAGGCTCATGGAAGGATGTTGCGTTTTACCTGCAGACAAGTGCTCGTGATTATGAATATCAGGACACTGCAAAGTCGTATATTGGTTTTCGCAATGTGCAGGGCTTCCTTGGCCGCCAAAAAGGCGATAGCCCTAGAAGAGCATCAAGAATCTATAACTAAATCATTTATCGTGCATTATATCAAATTTGTTGTTAATCATTAATTATTATAAAAATGGGACTTAGGCAATTGGTTCAAAGCAGGGGCTTCCGCAACTTCATGTCAAAACTCTATGGATGGGGAGCCGCCGTAGTCATCCTGGGCGCACTATTCAAGATAAACCATTATTCATACGCCAACGAAATGCTGATTGTTGGATTGGGAACAGAGGCGCTTATTTTCTTTTTCTCAGCATTTGAGCCTCCTCACGTTGAACCCGACTGGAGCCTGGTTTATCCCCAGCTCGGCCACATGTATCACAGCGAAAACATTCCTGTGCCAAAAACACAACCCATGATGGCGCAACATGGCGGTAGTATTACTCGTGAATTAGACAAAATTTTAGAGGAGGCAAAAATTGATCCGGTTCTTCTTCAGAGCCTGGGCGATGGCATGCGTAAGCTTAGCGAGAATACGAACAGGTTGTCAAATCTTTCATCCGCCTCTTTTGCAAGCGAAGAATTTATCAGCTCTATGAAAGCTGCTGCTTCATCGGTCGAAAAACTATCGGAATCAACTAAAAAATCATCCGAACTGATTGAGCGAGAGGCACATGCAAATACCGAATACATCAATAATGTTCGCAATGCTTCGCAAAAGGTAGCCGACCTCAGCAACATCTATACCGAGGCCAGTGTTTCACTAAAATCAGATATGAATGTAACATCTGACTTTGCTGCCGCAATTAAGAATGCAACATTGTCGGCCGCTCAATTGACCGAAAAATATACAAAATCGGCCGAATTTATTGCCAGATCTGCTGAAAACATAGATATCAGCAAAGCTGACAGTGAAAATTATACCATGCAATTGAAGAAGGTTTCAGGCAATTTATCAGCCTTAAACACTGTATATGAATTGCAATTGCATAGCCTTAACCAGCAGGCTGAAGCCAGTTCCATGCTACAATCATCAGTGAACCTGTTGCTCAACAATATTTCGCAAACCTCGGATAATATGAGCAAATATCGCGATGAGATGGATGGCCTGACCAGAAAAATAGCTGCCTTAAGCAATGTTTACGGCAATATGCTTTCGGCCATGAATGCCAATGTGAAATAATTTCGACCCAACACTCGCTTCACTCCCACAATATTTTAATATGGCTGGATATAAAGAAACACCGCGACAAAAGATGATTGCCATGATGTACCTGGTACTCACGGCACTACTGGCGCTGAATGTATCGGTTGAGGTACTCGAAGCATTTGTTGTGGTGAACGAAAGCATGGAAGCTACCAACGAAAACTTTGCCAACAAAATTGATGGCACCTACTATAAGTTTGAGCAGCAATATTTAATGAACAAGGCCAAGATAGGACCTTATTACGATAAAGCCAAAGAAGTAAAAGGGCTTTCTTCAGAAATGATTAATTTCCTTCAAAAGGTAAAACACGAGGTTATATCAAGGTCGGAGGGCATTTCTATTGAAGATGCTGCACGCACACATTTAAGAGACCTCAAAACCAAGGATAAGTATGACGTTTCGACGAATTATTTTATTGGAAACTCTCAGGATGGCTCCGGCGGTGAGGCCAGGGTGCTGAAAAACAAAATCATAGAATTTAAAACCAACGTATTGGAGGTTCTTGAACCTTCGGACAGGGAAAAAATTAAAATAGGGCTGGATGTGATTGGGCCTTTTCGTGACAAGAGCGGCAAAGAGCAAAATTGGGAGATGCAATATTTCTATCATACGATTCTCGCGGCCAATGTAACTTTCATGAATAAACTGATCAATGAAGTACAAAATGCCGAGTACGACATCGTGAATCACCTTTATGCTTCAGTTGATGCCGAAAGCTTTAAATTCGACAATATTGATGCAAAAGTGATCCCTTCGAGCAATTATGTTTTTCTGGGCGATCGTTACGAAGCAGAAATTCTGGTTGCAGCCTTTGATTCGAAAAGCAATCCAGATGTGTTAATTATTGACGGCGCCGAACGCATCACCAATCAAAACATCAACCAGGCCAGACCTGTGGCGGGAAAAGATGGTGTTGTTAAAATTTCAATCCCGGCTACAAGCGAAGGCATGAAAAGATATGCCGGAGTGATCAGGGTGCCTACTCCAACCGGAGAGATTATGTCCTACCCTTTCAGCCATCAATACCTTGTTGCACGGCCTTCACTAACTGTTTCTGCCACAAAAATGAACGTTTTTTATACCGGAGTTGACAATCCTGTTTCGATATCGGTTGCCGGAATGGCTGACAGCCAGATTCAACCTGAAATTTCAGTCGGAACCATCCGTAAAGCCGGGAACGATTGGGTGGTGCGTGTACCTGATGCACAGAAAGCTGTTATTACTGTAGTTGCAGATGGCAAAAACATGGGAACCACTGAATTTCGTGTAAGAAGGGTCCCCAACCCTGTTGCTACAATCGCCAATATTGAAGGTGGAAATATTGACAAAAATCGTCTTCTCCTTGCATCAGCAATTATTCCTACTATGCCCGCCGATTTTGATTTCGACCTCAGCTTTCAAATCACTGCCTTTACTTTTACTGCCACCCGATCGGGCGGAGATATATTTACAAGAGATGCGAGAAACAACCGGTTAACCGAAGAAATGCGCAACTATATTGAAAATATGCGCCGCGGTGAAAAAATCTGGCTCGAAAATATTTATGCCACAGGTCCTGATGGTACGCGTCGGCTGGGTACAATTAACCTGACAATCCAATAAGAAATCTATTAAGAATTGATAATTGCATTAAACTCTCGAATATGAAAAGACTCATCATTGCCATAGTATTGATTTGCGCCGGATCCGTAGCGGGTTCCAAGGCTGTGGCACAGATTCTTGACCTTCCGCCCCGCGATGCTGTTTATGACAAGCATCATATCCAGGACAATACCCCCATCCCCTATCCCTACGTGAGGGAAGCCGATGTGATGTGGTCGAAGCGGATTTGGCGAACGATTGATCTCCGTGAAAAAATGAATCAGCCGTTTTATTATCCGGAAGTACCTCAGAAAGACTGGCGCAATCTTGTTACTGTTTTGATGGATGCTATCAAGGAAGGCACACTTACAGCCTACGACGCCAATGGACTAACCGACGAATTCCTGGTTCCTTTATATTATGCAGAACTGATGAAAAGAATGGTAAGGACTGGCACGATGCGCATGCAGAGACCTTATCCTCCATACGATCCTTTTGACACCATCATCACGAAAAAATTTAACCCGACAGATGTTAAACGTTTTCGGGTAAAAGAAGACTGGTTTTTCGACAAACAACGTTCGGTAATGGAGGTAAGAATTTTGGGAATTTGCCCAGTTCGCGACAACTTTGACGAGAGAGGTGAATTCAGAGGCACCGAAGCCTTGTTTTGGGTATATTTTCCAGAGGCCCGCAATGTACTCGCCAAAGCTGAAGTATTTAGCCGGATGAATAATGCCCGCCGGCTTACCTATGATGACGTTTTTATGAAACGGCTGTTTGCCAGTTATATCTACAAAGAACAAAACGAATACGACCGACTGATCAGCGAGTATGCTGTTGGGCTTGACGCCCTTCTCGAATCCGACCGAATTAAAAATCAGATTTTCCTTTGGGAATCTGATCTCTGGGAATACTAAACTTTCTAGACTCTACTGCGAAAAAAGCCCTCGGTCAAATGAGGGCTTTTTGTTTTTATACCTTTGTACCTCTGCAATTCTCTTTTAATAATGTATCAACCTTTTCTGCAAACACCTGTCGAATACCTAAAAGGGGTTGGCCCGTCAAAGGCCGAAGCGCTCAGAAAAGAGTTGAACATTTATACCTATCACGACTTAGTCCATTTTTTTCCGTTACGCTATATTGACCGAAGCAAAATAATCAGCATAAAAGATATAAAGACAGATGCTGTGTTTATTCAGGTTAAAGGCCGGTTGATTGGGCTACAGGAAATCGGGGTAAAAAGATCCGCCAGGCTCGTTGGCAGGCTACAGGACGAAACCGGTGATATAGAATTGATTTGGTTCCAGGGAATAAGGTGGATAAAAGAGAAGGTTCATCCCGGAATTGATTACTTGGTTTTTGGAAAACCCTCTCTGTTTAATAACAGATACAATATTGTACACCCTGAAATTGAGCCACTTGCAGAAGCCAGAATTATCGCCGGCGAGCCTTGGCAGCCCTTCTACAGCTCGACCGAGAAACTGAAAGCCAAAGGGTTAAATAACAAGGGTTTTACATCCATTATACGCAACTTACTTTCACAAGCACCAGGCAATATTCCAGAAAACCTGCCACAGTGGGTAATTTCCTCTCTGAGATTGCCTAACCGCGAAAAAGCACTGATGAATATACATTTCCCCTCTGACAAGCCAGGGCTCGAGCAGGCAATGCACAGACTAAAATTTGATGAATTATTTTTCAATCAGCTCCCGATGCTGCAAAACCGCCAGCACCGTAAAAATAACATAAAGGGTTTCGTTTATAGCACCATTGGCGAGGCTTTCAATACTTTTTATTATAAGTATCTCCCCTTTCAACTCACAAATGCACAAAAGAGAGTCCTGCGCGAAATCAGGAATGATACAGGATCAGGAAAGCAAATGAACCGCTTGTTGCAGGGGGATGTAGGCAGTGGAAAGACAGTGGTTGCACTTATGACCATGCTTATTGCCATTGACAATGGATTTCAGGCATGCATCATGGCGCCAACCGAAATTCTGGCAAGCCAACATTTCGATACAATTTCGCGCATGGTTGCTGATCTGCCTGTTAAGATAGAACTTCTTACCGGTTCTGTCAAGGGTTCGACAAGGCATAAAATTCTCTCAGGTTTGCTCGACGGGTCTATTAATATTCTCATCGGCACGCATGCGCTAATCGAAGAAAGTGTTCAGTTCAAAAACCTTGGGTTAGTAATTATTGACGAACAACATCGTTTTGGTGTGGAACAAAGGGCCAGGTTATGGCAGAAAAATGTTGTTCCTCCTCATGTGCTGGTTATGACTGCTACCCCGATTCCGCGCACCTTGGCCATGACATTATTTGGAGACCTGGATTATTCGGTCATTGATGAGCTTCCGCCAGGGCGAAAACCTGTAAGGACCATTCATTTTTATGACACCCATCGGCTGAGGGTGTTTGGATTTATGAGGGAACAAATTAATCAGGGTCGTCAGGTGTATGTTGTTTATCCACTAATTAATGAATCGGAAACCCTTGATCTGAAAGATTTGATGGACGGATATGAAAGCATTACCCGCGAATTTCCACTCCCGCAGTTTGCAGTAAGTATTGTTCACGGGCAAATGAAGTCGGCAGATAAAGACTATGAGATGCAACGTTTTGTGAGAGGCGAAACACAAATTATGGTAGCTACCACCGTGATTGAGGTGGGTGTAGATGTGCCAAATGCCTCCGTTATGATTATCGAAAGTGCCGAAAGGTTTGGATTATCGCAGTTGCATCAGTTGCGCGGAAGGGTTGGCCGAGGCGCCGAACAAAGCTTCTGCATAATGATGACAAAGGTTGAATTGTCGGCTGATGCGCGAAAGCGAATTTCTACGATGGTTCAATCAAATGATGGCTTTGAAATTGCAAATGTTGATATGCAACTTCGCGGACCGGGCGAAATACTCGGTACAAAACAAAGCGGAGACATTGGGTTCAGGTTGGTTGACCTGTCGAAAGACGGTAAGATTCTGGATACTGCCCGAAAAGTCATTGAAGAGATATTATCAAAAGACCCTGGGTTAAATTCTGAACCGAATCAACCCATCGTGAATCATTTGCAACAAACCGTGCTTCGCCACAATAACTGGGGGCGAATTTCATAATGCCCACACAACAAGATCTGCCAAGAACTACATTGAATTCGTTTGAGTGTAAATCCTTACTTTTGTGCCTTTTAAACAGATACTTAAAATTATTAGTTAATGAAGATATCCTGCAAATGGCTAAAAAAGTATAGCGGGTTAGAAATATCACCTGAAGAAATTTCTCAAATTCTCACAAGCTGCGGGCTTGAGGTTGAAGGAATGGAGGTTTTCGAAACGATTAAGGGGAGTTTGAAAGGGGTAGTAGTTGGCGAGGTGCTTAGCTGTGCAAAGCACCCATCTGCTGATAAACTTAGCCTTACGACCGTGAAAGTTGGCGGAAATGATATTTTAAACATTGTTTGTGGAGCTCCAAATGTTCGTGCCGGTCAAAAAGTGCTGGTGGCAACACCCGGAACCACCCTGCACATCGGAGAAAAGCAGCTTACCATAAATAAAACTAAAATCAGGGGAGAGATTTCTGAAGGGATGATTTGCGCCGAGGATGAGCTTGGCCTGGGAACCTCTCACGAAGGAATTATGGTGCTTGACAAAAGTGTTCCGGTCGGGATGACCGCCGCAGAATTGTTTACCCTGAGCAGTGATGTTGTGCTCGAAATCGGCCTCACACCCAACCGTGCCGATGCTGCTTCATATATTGGCGTTGCCCGCGATCTGGTTGCTTCCTGGAATGCCCTGCAATTCAATAACCCCGCTATCCAGACAACGCTCAAAATGCCTGATATTTCTTCTTTCACGATTGACAACAATAACCTCCCTATTCCCGTCGAGGTGGTAGACTCGAACGCTTGTCCTCGTTATTCGGGCATTACCATAAGTGGAATTCAGGTCAAAGAGTCGCCAGATTGGCTCAAAGAGTTCCTGAAGGCATCGGGAATCAGGCCCATTAATAACATTGTAGATGTTACCAATTTTGTTTTGTTTGAGCTTGGACAACCTTTGCATGCGTTTGATGTGAAGAGTATAAAAGGGAAAAAAGTCATTGTTAAAACATTACCCGACGGAACACCATTTACTACACTCGATGGAGTTGAACGAAAACTCACTTCCCAAAACCTGATGATTTGCAATGAGGTAGAAGGAATGTGTATTGGCGGCGTATTTGGTGGAGTTGAATCGGGGGTTACAGAAAAGACTACAGAAATCTTTCTTGAGAGTGCATATTTCAATCCTGTTTCGATTCGTAAAACCTCGAAATATCACGGGCTGAAAACCGATGCTTCTTTTCGGTTCGAACGGGGTACCGACCCAAACATCACGGTTTATGCCCTTAAACGTGCTGCCAGCCTGATTCGCGAAATTGCCGGCGGAAAAATCTCATCGCAGGTCGTTGATGTATATCCCGCACCATTTAAAAATACACAGGTTGAAGTATCATACAAACACATCAACAGGCTGATAGGCAAACAAATTGACAAGCAAATCATTTTGAGTATTTTGAACTGGTTAGGAATTGAATCTTCCAATCATTCCGATACGTGTTTTCTGGCTTCAATACCGCCATTTAAACCTGATGTTTATCGCGAGGCAGATGTCATCGAAGAAATTCTGAGGATCTACGGATACAACAACATTGAAATAGATCAACCCCTTAGGTCATCCATTTCAGTTTCCGAGAAAACAAACCGCCAGGCCCTTCGCAACCACATTTCAGACTATCTGACCTATAATGGTTTCTTTGAAGTCCTGTGTAATTCAATTATTAAATCGGCCAATGCAGAAAGTTTTCGGTTTTTAAATCCCGAAAAATTCGTGTCTATTCTAAATCCAATAAGCCGCGATCTTGATGTACTTCGGCAATCATTGCTCCCCGGGTTGCTCGACACCATCGCTTTCAATATAAACCGAAAAACCCATAACCAGAAGCTGTATGAATTTGGCAAAATCTATTTTTCCGATCCGGATTCAAAAGCCAATGAAAATCAGGTGGCAGGGTTTACCGAACACTGGAGGCTCGGGATTGCGATAACCGGGCTCGAACGACCTGAATCCTGGAGAAAAATTGACTGTGCAGTAGATTTTTTCAGTTTAAAGGCCATGGTGGCAAAAATATTTGAAAGACTTGGAATAGATAATTACAAGGAAACGAGCAACAAGACTCAAACAGATATTTTCGAGTATTCGCTTACCTATCAGGTCAATGGCCAATCAATGGCTGAACTCGGAAAACTTACCGAAGGAAATCTTAAAGTGTTCGATATCAAACAAGATGTATTCTTCGCCGACATTGACTGGGATTTGTGCGTTGAGCTTGTATCAGCGCGCAAGTCCTTGACATTTTCTCCGATCCCTCGCTATCCGGAAGTGCGTCGTGATCTTGCACTCATGGTTGATGCATCGGTCGGTTTTTCTGACCTCGAACAGGTTGCAAGAAGCGCGGAAGCCAATCTGCTAAAAGAAGTGAATTTGTTTGATGTATATGAAGGCGACAAAATTGAAGCAGGTAAAAAATCTTATGCCGTCAGTTTCATCCTGAGAGATGATTCGAAAACACTTAAAGACGAAGAGATTGAAAAAATTATGAAGCGCTTGCTTGAGGCCTTCGCGAAAAACTTTAACGCCAAACTACGGTAAACCTATCCCTAAAAGTCTTTTTCGTCAGTTGTTGTTAAGAAATTTGGAGGAATCCGCACCAAAACTTATTTCATCTCTTCACATACTGCTCGTCATAGTATTTCTGATACTCTCCCGAGGTAACGTTCTCAAGCCATGTCTGGTTGCTTAGATACCAGTCAATGGTAATACTGAGGCCTTGTTCAAAGTCAACACTTGGCAACCAGCCCAGCTCTTCCTTGATTTTTGAGCAATCAATGGCATAGCGCAGGTCATGGCCAGCCCTGTCTTTAACAAACGATATCAGCTCTTCAGATTCTCCCGGGGGTCTGCCAAGTCTTTTATCCATCAACCGGCACATGAGCCTGATCAGGTCAATGTTTTTCCATTCATTGTTACCTCCTATATTGTATGTTTCTCCGACCCGACCATGGTGAAAGATTGTGTCGATGGCCCGGGCATGGTCAACAACATAGAGCCAGTCGCGCACGTTCTCGCCTTTGCCATAGACCGGAAGTGGCTTTTTATTGCGTATATTATGAATAAAAAGCGGTATCAGTTTTTCGGGGAACTGGTTTTGCCCATAATTGTTGGAGCAGTTCGAGATTAGCACCGGCAATCCGTAGGTGTCGTGATATGCCCTGACAAGGTGATCGCTACTGGCCTTTGAGGCCGAGTAGGGGCTGTGTGGATCGTACGCGGTTTTTTCTGTGAAATAGCCGTATTCTCCTAGCGAACCATACACTTCATCGGTAGAAATATGGTAAAAAAGTTTGCCCTGTTCATTGTTCTTCCAGTGATACTTGGCAGCATTCAGCAGGTTTACGGTGCCGATGATGTTTGTCATGATAAATTCCATCGGGCTGGCTATAGACCGATCCACATGCGATTCGGCAGCGAGGTGTATTACACCCTCAAACCGATGTTTTTCGAAGAGCGCATGCATGGATTCTGAATCCACGATATCGCCTTTCTCAAAAACATAATTGGGCTTCAACTCGATATCAGCCAGATTTGCCAGATTTCCGGCATATGTTAGCTTATCGAGGTTCACGACTTTGTAGTTGGGATATTTGTTCACGAAAAGCCTCACCACATGCGAGCCGATGAATCCCGCTCCTCCCGTAATCAAAATGGTTTTATCAAATGATGTCATAACAGATAGGATGATTTAAATTATTTCTTTTTGTCGAGTGCCAATTCCCATTTCCATGCCGAAAGGGTCATGTCGTCGAGATTACGGCTGGCTTTCCAGCCAAGTTGTTGATTGGCGAGGGTGGTATCGGCCCACACTTTTTCGATGTCGCCGGCCCGCCGGCCAACTATCTTGTATTTAAGTTTTACTCCACTCATTTTCTCAAAAGAACGAATGACTTCAAGCACCGAATATCCCTGGCCGGTTCCCAGGTTGAAAAATTCGTACTGATTTTGAGCTTTGTCTGAATGCATGCGTTGAATGGCAACAACATGTGCCTGAGCCAGGTCAACAACATGAATGTAATCGCGAATAGCAGTGCCATCGGGGGTTGGATAGTCATTTCCAAACACGGATAAATATTCTCTTTTCCCGATTGCCGTTTGAGTGATGAAAGGTACAAGGTTACCGGGAACACCGATGGGATATTCTCCGATCAAAGCCGACTCATGGGCACCGATGGGGTTGAAATAGCGCAGGGAGATACAGTTGAGCGATGACACTTTACACACATCGGCAATTATTTCTTCCGATATTTGTTTGGTGTTTCCATAAGGCGACCAGGCACCTTTAACCGGCGATTTCTCAGAAACTGGCAACTCGTCAGGCTGGCCATATACAGTGCAGGAAGATGAAAAAACGAGGTTTCTGATGCCGAATTTTGTCATGTTTTCGAGCAGATTGATGAGCGAAAACAGGTTATTTCTGTAATACATCAATGGCTTTTCGACCGATTCGCCTACAGCCTTGTACGCTGCAAAATGAATCACGGTGTCAATGCCTTGATAAGCCTCGAAAAAGCAATTGGCTGCATCCGGATCAGCCAGGTCCAGTTCAACAAAATCGGGCCTTTTGCCTGTTATTTTTGCAACAGCATCCAAGACTTCCGGAAATGAGTTTGACAAATTATCAACTACTACTACATCGAACCCCTTTTGCATGAGTTCCACCACCGTATGTGATCCTATGTATCCGGTTCCTCCTGTGACAAGAACGCTCATATAATTTTAATGTTTAAGCTTTGATTTATTTTAGACTTAACTAACCGGAGTATGTCGAATAAGTATAGTTTTCGGGCATCAAATCTTGTTTACTTTATGATCTTTCAGCAAATACTTTTCTCCGCTTTCAGGACAAACAGCAATGCCCTGGCTGTTAAAATGGAGTCGGTGGCCAAATTCGCTCATCCAACCAACTTGTTGGGCAGGGTTTCCGAGAACCAGGGCATAGTCGGGAATTGCTTTTGTTACAACAGCCCCGGCTCCGATAAATGCAAACCGACCAATATCATTGCCACAAATAATAGTTGCGTTGGCCCCAATGGTTGCTCCCTTTTTTATGATGGTCTTTAAAAATTGATCCCGTCTTACAACTTGGCTGCGAGGGTTGATTACATTTGTAAAAACCACCGACGGCCCTAAAAAAACATCGTCCTCGCAAATTACACCGGTATAGATGCTAATGTTGTTCTGTACCTTTACATTGTTGCCAAGAGCTACTTCTGGCGAAATCACTACGTTTTGGCCTATATTGCAGTTCTCTCCAATCGCACAATTTGGCATAATGTGCGAAAAATGCCAGATTTTAGTTCCTTTTCCTATGGTACACCCCTCATCAATGTATGCTGATTCGTGGGCAAAATATTCTTTACTCATTGGGCATTACTTGATCATTTCAACCATTGATGAGGTAATAAATTCCAGTTGCTGTTCGTCTAATTCCGTATGCATCGGCAACGAAATCACCTGCTGGGATAGTTTTTCCGAAACCGGCAAGGTCCCTTGTTTATAACCATATTTGGCAAATGCGTTTTGAAGGTGGATAGGCACCGGGTAGTAAATCATTGCGGGGATTCCTTTTTTCTGCAGGTTGGCTATAAGGGTTTGCCTGTCGGTATTGATTAACTTCAGTGTGTATTGATGAAAAACATGAGTGGAAAAAGAGGAGCGTTCAGGTATTTGCAGATAAGGATTCCCTGAAAAAACTTTGTCGTAAAAGTTGGCAGCTTTTTGTCTTGCAGCAGCGTAACTGTCGAGATGAGATAACTTCACCTTTAATATTGCCGCCTGCAGGCTATCGAGCCTGGAGTTTATTCCGATGTGGTTGTGATAATATCTAACCGTCATTCCATGATTTGCAAGGCTTCGGATCATGGCAGCCAGTGTATCATCGTTTGTAAACAGTGCTCCTCCATCGCCATAGCATCCCAGGTTTTTTGAAGGGAAGAATGAAGTACAACCGATATGGCCAATGGTTCCTGCTTTTCTTGGGGCGGCCGTAATGCCGACAAAATCGGCTCCGATTGCCTGGCAGGCGTCTTCAATAACAAATAGATGATGCGCTTTGGCAATCAGGTTTATGCTGTCCATATCAGCACACTGTCCAAAAAGATGAACAGGAAGGATAGCTTTGGTACGTTCAGTTATACGATGTTCAATATCGCCGGGGTTGATATTAAATGTGTCCGGGTCAACATCGGCAAATACAGGAACGAGGCCGAGAAGGGCAATGGCTTCGGCGGTAGCAATAAAAGTAAACGGCGAAGTAATGACCTCATCGCCCGGTTTCAGTTGGAGGGCCATCAAGGCAAGTTGCAGGGCGTCCGTGCCGTTAGCACACGGAATAACATGCTTTACGCCAAGGTATTTCTCAAGAGCTGCTTGGAATTCATGAACTGTCGGTCCATTTATAAATGCCACAGAATCAATCACACCTTGGATGGCAGTATCAATTTCCGATTGAATTTTGGCATATTGACCCTTCAGGTCAACCATGTGTATTTTGTTCATACAACAAACTCCTGCATTAATAACATTTTATGTGGCGTCATATTGTCATGCAAAGATATGGATTAAAACCCCGTGTTGTTTTGAACCGTTCGAGGTTGAATTATATATATCAAAGATACATGCACCGCATGATGAGCTATGTCATTTAGCCCTTTTTGATACTTCAGGTGAAGCAATCTTTTCTGATTGCCATATTGATAAATGATCCTTGCCACAACCGGATCGTCCCGTTCCTGCATATATCCCAGATATCCGGCCACTTCAGTTCGAACATTATGCTTCCCTGTTTTTAGCTGAGTTCCTGCACCAAACAGCAGGGCATCGTTTTGGCGATTGGTTGCATAGGTTGTTTGCCAGGAATAGAATCCCAGCATCGAATATAATCGCCACTGACACGAAGTCGTTTTTGCACCATTCTTGTTTTTAAGGGTTTTACCTGCTGTTATATCAAAGAAATACCCGGGAGCATCTGTATTGCGGGCATCAGCCAGGCGGGTGCCCGAGGCCGTCCGCAGGTTGATCCTTATCACTATATCTGGCCAACGCGTATGGCGCAGAAGTGTAAAATATGTGGCAACATTTATATCGCTGGTGGCAAATCCTTCTACATTACGGCTTCGGGCACGGCGCAGGTCGCGGAGGACGGTATCGGTTTTATAATACTCTATGGGGGTATGGTTGATTTCTAATGCAGTCGCGCCTTTGGCAAATGGGAAATATATCCGATAGATGCCATCTGCTGTAAACTCCCCTGGTTGAAGGTGAAAACCTGCGCCTGATTCAACATAAATCTGCGGGTTGAGCAAGCCATCGTGCATCTGTGGCACAGGCAATGCGTTGGGGCCCATGTAACCCGCAGAATAGCGCATGTAGGTTGTCCAATGGCTATTTCCATCCCATTGGTGTTTTTTGTTCCACCAATCAAAATTCTCCTGTCCGTATGATGATTGTTTGGCCAATAATAGGAGTAGTATGAATGCATAATATTTAGACAGCATACGTTTCAATCTTATGAATTTCAAATTTTAAGCAGCATTCAACAACGCAATCTTGGGGTTCAGCTATACAAATGTAAGCACCGCAAGGGCATTTCCATTCATATTATTTATTTTTGCATTGAATCACGATGTTACACCTTCGCCCGATGAGAAATATATTACTGGGAATGAGCAGATTGTATATAATTTTTGGTTTGCTCCTATTATCCTTTACGGTAGATGGCCAGGTCAAGATCAATGAACAAAAGGTGGGCTTTCCAATGTTCCATGCATTTTATTCGTTTCAATTGCCCGGTCACGACCTTGCCAAACGCTTCGGAAGCAATTCGGCCATCGGCGCAGGATTTATGTACAAAACCAAATCGAACCTGATCATCGGGGCTGACGGAGCTTTTATCTTCAGCGACAATGTCAAGAACAAAGATCAATATCTCGAAAACATTGCCACCAGCGAGGGGTTTTTAATTTCGGGAAATGGCACCTTTGCCAGTATTTTCTTACAGGAACGTGGGTTTTGTTTGAGCGCCAGGTTAGGGGGTATTTTCCGTTTTTTGGGTCCCAATCCCAATTCAGGCCTGATGGTTTTGATGGGTGGGGGTATGTTGCAGCACAAGATACGCATTGAGGACAAGGAAAACAACACCCCACAGGTTTTCGGCGACTACAAAAAAGGATATGACCGGTTATCGAATGGGCCATCTTTGAGCCAGTTTATTGGTTATGTGCATTTTGATAACACACGTGTCATTAATTTTTATGCCGGATTCGAATTTATCCAGGCGTGGACACAATCCCGGCGACCCTGGGATTTCGATCGAATGCAACCCGATACACAAAAACGATTCGATACTTTGTGGGGAATAAAGTTGGGCTGGGTGTTTCCGCTCTACCAGCGTGCCCCCAAAGAATACTACTATTACTAGTATGATGCGCTGGCTCTACAACATCGCAATTATCATTTATCTGTCAGGAATTCGTGTGTTTTCTTTGTTCAATAGCAAAGCCAGGAAATGGATTGCAGGCCGACGGCAAATTTTTGATTTTCTTGGGAAGATTCCATCTGATGGTAGGCCAGTTGCCTGGTTTCATTGTTCTTCGCTCGGCGAATTCGAACAGGGAAGGCCGGTTTTTGAAGCGTTTCACACCCAAAATCCGCGTTTCCGGATCCTGCTTACTTTTTTTTCGCCATCTGGCTATGACGTTAAAAAAAATTATGAAGTGGCTGATTTTGTTTGTTATATGCCACCAGATACTCCCCGTAATGCCCGCCGTTTTATAGAAATCCTAAATCCATCGCTGGTGATGTTTGTGAAGTATGAGTACTGGCATAACTACATCAGTGAGATAACACGCCGAACAATTCCCTTCTACGTTCTCTCTGCCAATTTCAGGCGAGATCAGTATTTTTTTCGCTGGTGGGGTAAGTGGTTTTTGAAGAACCTTAAGCAAACAACCTTGTTTTTCGTGCAAACTCAGAATTCTGCAGAGTTACTTCAATCACATGGGATCAATCAGGTTTTAGTTACAGGTGATACCCGCTTTGACCGGGTTTTAGCCGTAGCCCGCCAGCATGTTTCTTTTCCGGTAATCGAAAAATTCGTGAAGGATCAACTCGTGATGGTTGCAGGCAGTACCTGGTTACCCGACGAAGAAATGCTTGCAAGACTTGCTCAAAAATCAGAAGTTCCTCTGAAACTTATCATTGCCCCACACGAAACTACCGAGCTGCACCTGAGAAAGCTTGAAACCCTCTTTCCTGAAAAGCCGGTCAGACTTTCACGCGCCGAATTGCTCACAGAACCTTATGAAGTTTTAATTATTGACAGCATTGGCATGTTGTCATTTGCTTATCGCTATGGACAAATTGCATACATCGGAGGTGGTTTTGGGGTGGGTATTCATAATGTGCTGGAGGCCGCCGTATATGGCATTCCGGTGATCTTTGGTCCAAAATTCGATAAATTTCGCGAAGCCCAGGAGCTGATCGCTTTGGGTGGGGCTTTCTGTGTAAAAGATTATTCCGGCCTGGTAGAGGTGTTTAGCCATCTCTGCTCAAATCCTGAAGCATATAAAAAAAGTGCTGAAATATGCAGAGAATATGTGGTTCATCATGCAGGCGCAACACAAAAAGTCTTGCAGTGCTTGAAACCATGAGGAGAAGAACCAGGCAAAAATATGTTCTTTGAATTTGTGTTTCGAATATTGCATTTGAGGATTGAATCTGCGAAGCAATGGAGAGGAAAAGAAAAAGTCTTCACTTTCTCAGGTTTGTGTAATTTTGTAAAAAATATCTTTTTATTAGCCCACCAACCTTTTGAGGGTGCAGGTTAATATCCTGTAAAGCACAATAACCCATGATCAAACCATACGACGAAGAATATAAGATCAAAGTAGGAATTACAACAGGCGATGTAAATGGCATTGGTTACGAAATCATCATGAAAGCGCTTTCCGACCAGCGCATGACTGAAATCTGCACACCGATTGTTTATGGCACATCAAAGGTCGCTTCCTATCATCGCAAAACGATAAGTATCAGTGATTTTAATTTTAATATCATTCGCAGTGCAGAGCATGCCAGCCCGAAGAAACCAAATATGGTAAACCTGTTAGATCAGGAGATAAAGATAGACTTAGGCCAGGACACTGTAATCGGAGGCGAAATGGCCTTTCTGTCGCTTGAGGCAGCCACAGCAGATTTGCGAAAAGAAAAGATTGATGTGCTGGTTACCGCACCCATTAATAAGCATAGCATTCGACAGGCGGGTTTTCAATTTCCTGGCCATACTGAGTACCTAGCCAGTCGCTTTGATTCAGATAACTACCTGATGCTCATGGTGACTCAAAACTTTCGAATTGGGGTGATTACCGGGCATATTGCATTAAAAGAGGTTCCTGCGGTTTTAACTGCTGAACTGATCGCAAAAAAAATTAAGGTTCTTAACCACTCGCTCATACAAGATTTTGCAATCCAAAAACCAAAGATTGCAATTCTTGGTCTCAATCCACATGCCGGAGATTCTGGTGTGATTGGAAATGAAGAGCAATTGTTGATTGAACCCGTCATTCAGTCGCTATTTAATGAAGGCATGCTGGTATTCGGTCCCTATCCGGCTGACGGCTTATTTGGCTCCGGAGCTTATCGCCAATTCGATGGGATCCTGGCCATGTATCACGATCAGGGGATGCTTCCATTTAAAACGTTGTCCTTCGATACAGGTGTTAACTTCACAGCAGGCCTCCCGATTATCAGGACCTCGCCTGCCCATGGAACTGCATACGAAATAGCCGGAAAAGACCTGGCGTCTCCCGTTTCTTTCAGGGAAGCCCTTTATTTGGCATGTGATATTTTCAGGAATCGAACTCAGTACCTTGAATTGATCAGCAACCCGCTTGGCAGCGATCCATCACTGCGGGCCTCTTCTTCTGAATCATAATTTCATCCCCTTATCATGCAAACCCTATCCTATAATCCCCGCATGATTGCCCGGATATTGGGAGCCAGCCTGATTGAAGGAGAAAATCCTGAATCGCCGGTTGTTTATATACTTACTGATAGTCGAAAAATTATCTCGGCAAGAGAAGGCTTGTTCTTTGCCCTTACAACAAAACAAAATGACGGTCATAAATACATCAGTGCGCTTATCGGCGTGGGGGTCAAAAATTTTGTGGTTAAAGAAATAAAAGAAGACTCATGGCTGGAAAGTCAGGCCAATTTTATAATTGTTGATGATCCAATGCTGGCCCTTCAGCAACTTGCAGCCTGGCACCGCAACCAATTTGATATTCCGGTGATAGGTATTACCGGAAGCAATGGCAAGACCATTGTAAAAGAATGGCTTTGGCAGCTAATGGACAATAGCCACAACGTGGTTCGAAGCCCCAAGAGTTTTAACTCACAGCTTGGAGTTCCGATTTCGGTTTGGCAAATGAATAACTCACATGAACTGGGAATTTTCGAAGCCGGAATTTCACTGCCCGGCGAGATGTCTAAGCTTGAGCCTATGATTAGCCCAACCATCGGGGTGTTCACAAACATTGGTCCCGCACATGCAGAAAACTTCAAAAGCTTAGCCCAAAAAACTACTGAGAAATTGCAATTATTTAAAAACTGTCCGGAATTAATTTGTTGTGCCGATCATCAGGTCATTATTGATGCTTATGAGCAGCTTCAATGGCCACAAAAACCGATCTTGGTTACGTGGTCCAGGACAGGAAAAAAATCTGAGCTTAAGATACTTGACATACAGAGGCATAAGAACGATTCTCAAATCAAAGCTATTTACAACCAACAACACCTACAGTTGGCAGTTCCGTTCACCGATGATGCTTCCATTGACAATGTTATCACCTGCTGGTTGATTTTGCTCCATATGGGGCGAAGCCATGAAGAAATTGCCCGGGGTGTGCTGAAACTTCATCCGGTGGCCATGCGCATGGAGTTGAAAGAAGGAATCAATAATTGTACGATCATTGACGACAGCTATAGCTCCGACCTTGCTTCGCTTGAGATAGCCCTGGACTTTCTTAATCAACAACAACAACATCCTAAAAAAACACTCATTCTTTCAGATCTGCAACAGAGCGGGCTCAGCGAACACCGACTCTATCATATTCTCGGACAGCTTGTTGCGGGCAAATCAATCAACCGGTTCATTGGAATCGGTCCAGGCGTCAGCAGTCAAAGAAAGAGTTTCCCTGAATATGCCGAATTCTTTCCAAATACAGAGGTATTTCTTGAAACAATTCATCAACTTGGGTTTGAGAATGAAAGTATTCTTGTGAAAGGTGCAAGAATTTTCAGATTCGAAAGAATAATCCACTCCCTACAGAAAAAAAATCACGAAACTGTGCTCGAAGTTAATCTCGATGCGCTGATTCACAACCTAAATTATTACCGCAGCCTACTAAAACCAGGGGTGAAATTAATGGCAATGGTAAAAGCTTTTGGCTACGGAAGCGGTAGTTTTGAGATTGCCAGTGTTTTGCAATACCATCGCGTTGATGCTCTAGCCGTGGCCTATACCGACGAAGGGGTGGAGCTTCGCAAAGCCGGCATCACAATTCCCATTATAGTCATGAATCCCGAAAATCAGGGATATGAAAATATTTTCAGGTATGATTTGGAGCCCGAGATTTATAATTTTAGAACCCTGCATTTGCTTGACCTGGCAATAAATAAATATCAGCCTGTACTATCAGCTCCCTTCAAGGTTCATTTGAAGCTGGATACCGGAATGAAACGGCTCGGATTCGAGGCCACAGATATTCCTGCATTGGCTGGTGCCTTGAAAAAAAATCAAAGGCTGGTCGTAGGTTCGGTTTTTTCGCACCTGGCGGCCAGTGACGATCCGGCGCATGATGACTTTACCCTCCGGCAGATCAGGGATTTTGATAATATGTGCCTGCAACTCAAAGCAGAACTCGGCTATAATTTTGATCGGCACATCTTAAATTCTGCCGGTATTGCCCGATTCCCTTCTTCTCAGTTTGAGATGGTCAGGCTTGGTATAGGTTTGTATGGCATCAGTAATTCAGAAAACGAACAAGCATTTCTTGAACCAATAAGTACACTTAAAAGTATTATTTCGCAAATAAAACATATTGCTGCCGGTGAGTCTGTTGGTTACGACAGGGGTTTTTATGCTCCCCATGAGATGAAAATTGCAATCGTTCCGGTAGGCTATGCCGACGGATTGAGCCGTAGGATTGGAAATGGGCGTTATAGCCTGCTCGTTAATAACCAGGCAGCTCCCATTATCGGTAATATTAGCATGGATATGTGTATGATTGACCTAACGGGTATCGTAGCAAATGAAGGAGATGAAGTAATTCTTTTTTCCCCATCCCATTCAATCATAAAAATGGCTAAGGCAATGGAAACAATTCCTTACGAAGTGCTTACAAGCATTTCGAGAAGGGTAAAGAGGGTTTATTATCGCGATTAATTTCATTAGCGATGAAAAAAAAGGAATACCTATATTATTGGCCTGACTCCTGGAAAAAAACGCAAACACATTCATATCGCACTGAATATTTATATATTAAAAAGGGATGGAGAAACAAAATTCGATTATTCCTTACGCGTCTGCAACTATTGTTTGTCAACGGAAGCCTGAACTCTAAGGCCCAGACAAACATCGCACTGGGTTTAGTAGTTTTGTTACTGATTTTATTTTCAGTTATTTCATTGCTCTCACAGGGAACATATGGGGGCGCAGATGATCTGCATCATTTCCGCTTGTCGCGTTATGCCTTTAGATATCCCGGGTTTTTCATGGATTACTGGGGAAAGCCACTTTTTACAATACTAAGTGCTCCTTTCGCCCAACTTGGATATCATGGTGCCAAGATTTATAATGTCATTGCGGGAATTCTCACTGCCTTTTTTGCATTTAGACTTGCTCAAACCCGCCGACAGCAAAATGCAATCCTGATCATTTTCTTTGTTTTATTTGCCCCGGTCTTCATGTCGCTCATTCCAAGTGCAATGACCGAGATAACCGGCAGTTTATGCCTGGTGCTTGCATTCTATTTATACTTCAAAGGGAATTTTTCATGGGCCGCTTTTATAATCTCATTTATTCCGCTTGCTCGAACCGAAGGTATGCTTATCCTGCCTTTGTTTTTAATTATGTTGGCACTCCGCCGGCAATGGAAGGCACTGTTATTTCTACCGGCTGGGTTAATTATCTTTTCTTTTGCCGGATGGGCACACCATCATGATTTGTTCTGGGTGTTCACAAAAATTCCCTATGGGAAATTTTCAGCGGAGCTTTATGGCAGCGGGAGTATTTTCTTCTATATAGAAAACGCCGGAAAAATTATCGGAATTCCATTGGCTTTATTGTTTGGGGCAGGGGTGATCGTTCATATTTTGGAGTTAATCCAAACAAGATTCAGTTTGAAGAGCAGGAATATTGATGAGTTTGTGCTGATATTGTTGCCGGTATTGTTGGTGTTGGCTTTTCATTCGCTGGCGTGGTATTTGGGCACAGGGGCGCTGGCACTGTATCGCTTCATGGCATTGATAATTCCTCCTGCAGTGTATTTCAGCCTAAAAGGTTATAACCGGCTAGAGCAATTGCTTTCTTTTAAGAAAACAGCTATCAAAATCTTCCTGAAGGTTTTGGTGCTTGCGCTGATTATCAGAACTGCTTTTATTATTTACGAGTTTCCAGTGCCACTCGATCAATCGGCTAAAGTGATAAAAGAGGCTTGCAGATGGATTAAAACCCATGTTTCAGACCATGGGAAAGTATATTATTATGACCCAAATGTTTTTCTATTTCTCGAAATTGACCCCCACGATTATTCGCGCATACAGGAAAAAGTTCCGGATCGGGAAAACCCAGGGATGAATGTTGAACAGGGAGGCATCGTTGTGTGGGATGCGCATTTTGGGCCTAATGAGGGAGGGCTACCACTGCAGCGCCTTATCGAAAGCACCGATTACACACTACTAAAGAAATTCGAACCATTATATCCCTTTAAAGTGCTCGGAGATAATGATTATATGGTATATGTTTTTCGAAAAATCTAATCATTCTTAATCGGCCCACTTTTAACCTTTTCAATAGTCAGGTCATCAAAATAAACTTTTTCGGATCCGGGATTCCATAGATAAACTTTCATTCTGCCTGCGAGTGTATCTGGTACCAGAACTTCAAGCTCAACTTTTCCCCATCCCCTATCGTCAACCAGGGAGGTTATTTGAGTATAATTATAGAACTCGCTCTCGACCATGGCGGTGAATGCAATGCCCCCATTGCCATTGGCTGGATATTTCCAAATGGCTAACTTATAAATGTCTCCAGAATTCACTTGCAGTTGAAAATCAGAGCCAAATTGCTCGTTTCGGTGAAGACTGACAGCAAATTTTCCTGATCGCGCTATTTCATCTGATAGTTTAGAAGCCCCTTCAATTAAAATTTCAGCATCGCTTGAGTATATCATCTTACCGGTTTCAGTAATGTGTTCATAATCGCATGACAGGAAAGCCTCGAAAGTATGTTTTTCCTTAGCCTCATTGTGAGTGGGTGTTGCTGGCTGGGCGGTGATTTCCATTCCTTTCATCGCCCCATTGATGTCAGGACTTTGCAAATAATCCCAAAACGGGTGTTTTGCTCTTACTCTTCCGAAAGAATTCCAATATGCTTTTTTAGTCATCGAATCGAAATGGATAGCACCATAATGATATTGAATGGTCTGAAAAATACTGTGCAGACAGAACAGGATGACCAGCGCAATGATGGCAACCCTGCCGCTTAATTTATTGGAGGCCCATGAAATAACTGCCGCCAACGAAACAGCCATCAATGGATAGGAATCAATCATGGGCCGGGATCCGAAACTGCCACCATACCACCAGCACCACCAGGAATATACCACATAAATATTCATAACTGCAAAGGCCAGGATAGGGGCAAAAAATTGCCGATAGCGACGATACAGTATAAATATTCCTGCCAGGGCCAAAGTCATGATTGGCGTGTATAGTAACCATCCTTTGCGATAGCTGAATAATCCGTTTAGGATTTCTGGTTTTAAAAAGAAAAAACCTTCTTCGCCATAAGAATAAAACAACCATTGGCCAGTGTTGTATTTCCAGAACAACATTTGTGGAAAAAACACCACGAAGGCAAAAAAGCCCAACGCCAATATTTTTTTCCAATTCATAATAAATAGTTTTATCCTCACAAGAAATTCGGAAACCGTTTTTACATCATATAAAAGCAAAAACAAACCGATAAGTCCATTCGTAGGCCTGATGAGCACAATTAATCCAAGCACCAGGCCGAGCCAAATGCTATTTTTCCATGTTTGCCGGGTTTGCCATGCGATGCTCAAGTACACAAACAATGTAAAAAGCATAAAACTGTAGGTGTGCGACATAGCAGCTTCGAAAGTTGTATAAAAAAGTATCCCTGTTCCAAAGACCAGTGCAAGCAGTACCAGGGCACTTATCCAATCTTTGAAATGCTGTTTCAAGATTCGCCTGATCAGCAAAAGGCCAATTAATAGATAGACGAGTGAACTGAACTGAAGAAAGAACATATAGGGTGGCGAGTATCCTGTTATTTCGGCCCCTGTAATGTGTGCTGCGGCATGGCCCAGCAGGAAGAAAGGCAAGTAGAGAAACGCCAAACCCATGGTCATTTTTTGATACCTGCCTCCGTTGGGTGCAATGTGCAGATAAACTTTGTCGCCAAAGAACGCCGGATCATCGTCAATAAATTTGAATGACAAATCATCAAAAATAAGCGCTGCGGGAAGATAGCTGTAATATCCCAAAATATCATGCTTGATTACACCACCGTTGTGCTTCCATGGAGTAGTGTTGAAATTAATCCATGTCACTACCAGGGCAACCAGGAATATAGCCCACCACGAAAGATCAGTTTTTGACCTGATGCGTTGAATCAGCAAAGGGATTGATAAATGTTTTCTCAGCATACCGTTGAATCCTGTTCGGAAAACTTGTGCGAAAATACAGAAACCCCCTGAGAAAATCAGAAGGTTGATGGTTGTTGCGTCATTGCCTGATAAACCGGCGCGACATCGTCTGTTGCCCGGCTTCAAGCCTTATAAAATATATTCCTGCAGGATATGAAGTCATATTGAGAATTCTGCAATTGCCCAAGGTTGAGACATATATTAGATCTCCGGATATATCGAAAATGCTAAGGCGGGCAGAATCTGGCCATGAAGAATTTATTGTGAGCATGGGCCCAGCAGGGTTTGGGTAAATAAAGAATGTTGGCTCATTGTCATCCGAGCCAGAAATTCCATTGGCTGGAATTACGATTTCGTATAAGAACCCGGCAAGGCTACCTGAGCCCTCTTCTGTCATATATAACCGGTTGGGTGCAATAAATACAATGCCCTCGTTTTGCCCCGGGAAGGTCGAAAAAACATATTCAACCCGGTCGCCACTAAAAAATCTGCTTCCAGGATAATTTTTGAACGATACTAATTTCCTGGCGGTGAGGAGTATGAGTTCTCCGGTTTGCCTGTGAAAGTCGGCTGCGGTAACACGTGCTGTTTCTATGGTACTCCCAAGATAAACCGAGTCAACAAGTTGCGCAATCATATTGCCGGGCTGTGCAGGCAGTTTATACATTTTGGAATATCCATTCAACGGGGTGCTGCGGTTTTTTGAGAAAAGGAACAAGGTATCGTTGTGCCATATCAGCGCTTCGATATCAAAATTGCGGTTGGAAAGCGGTGGAGGAAATTGTGTTTGATCTGATAATACAAATCGGATAATTTCTGCGGCAACTGCATTTCCTGAAATATTTTCAGGATTTGGAATGCGATAGATTGCAAGGTTTTTTCGGTTATTGTCGTTATTTCCGGCATCACAAATGTAAACATTCCCAGCTGCATCAGTGGCAACATCTTCCCAATCAACATTTTGTGCATTTGATATAACAAGGGTTCTGAGTAATTGCCCGGTGGTGTCGACGCAGTATAGTTCGGGCAGGTTTCCTGAATCTTCGTGCGACCAGATCTTGTTTTGTTGGCTGGCTATAATTCCTGAACTCTCGATCAGCACCTGTGGCAATCTGGCCATGATGCGAAGATTGACAGTAATTGTCTGAGAGATTGTACCAGTCTGCTTGCCTGGAAGTTGGACAGTGATGGGTGCATCCGTCTGAGCCTGAACAATTCGAAGGTGGGGCATTAAAAAGAATGTCACATAAAACACGATTCGAACGTTCATCCCTTTTATAAATTAAAGCAATTCTTGTTCAGGATTACGCGATTGTTTCAACACCCCCGATTCCTTCGCGGTTGATCATAATACGATATCGGCGGTATAGTAGTTGGTCTTCGCTTTTTAATTGCATGATCAGATTAACAAAGTATATTTTTTCTCCTTTAACAGTTTCAAACCCCTTTTTCTCGTCGGGAACAAAAAGCGGAACAATGGGATCATCCATTTTGGAAATGAAGCTTGAGAAATTTATGCGAATAATCTCGTTCATTCCAAGGGTGGCAAACTTGCTGCTTTTATCTAGGTTTTCGCGATGCAACTGTACCAATTTACGATACAGAATAATCCTTTCGGTATTGATACGATTATTGGCTTCCAAAATTGCTGATCGGTCGCGGATTCTCATGACTTCGGCCGGAACTTTTGCTTCGGAAATAAAGTCCATGGCTTCTTTGCTCCAGCCTATTTCAAAATCATTCAGTGTGATCTGCGTTTTTTGGTCGAAGTGCCGGCGGCCTAATTTGTGGGCAAAGTAGTATCGGCTAAACTCCTTGATGCGGTCTTTCAGCATATAGCTCACCACAAGGGCAACAAAAAAAGGCATGGTGAGGCTTCCGTAGCGCTGTTGAAACGAAAAAGCAACAGCAGTGGCAAAAATCATTGACAATCCTGCAGCCAGGCTATAGTAAACCTGTTCGGCCAATGCGCCATCTTTCTTTTTATCGGCATTCAGAAAAAGTTCACTTTCTGCATATTTTTTCAGCAACCCAAGCCTGAATATTAACTCGCGGTTTCGGTTGGGGCTTTCTTTATTTACAACAAGGTAGTTTTTATCTATTTTATAATTGATCTCACTGTGAATCAGATCGAGGAGTTTCTGTTTGTGCACAGGTTGGATTAACTGCCTGCTTTCCAGCTCACTCAATAATTTGAAAGTATGCTGCTCAATAAGATTGCTCATAAACTCATCTCCAAACAAGTAATAATCCATCACTTCTTTGGTGATTGTCGGAACATTTATTATGAGTCGGAAGCTGCGATAGTTCCAAATGATTTTCTTAAGGTTTTCGTTGTAGGAGTTGATGAGGTATCCCAAATCATCTGTGTGGTTGTTTTGAATGATATGGTTTATTTCATTGCGCAATGAACTCTTCAGAATGGAAAGGAACATTCGAATTTGGTATTCATAGGCTGCAATGTTTGTGCGGGTAGGTGTCGAGGCCAATTCAGACAAGGCTTGCTCAAGAAATTTTAACGGAAGTTTCTGATTGTCGGCTACATCGCGCAACAAAAATACCGGGGTTATCAGCCTGATATTGGACTTTATATCCCTGTAGAAATCGGTTTTTGTATAAGTAGCCTGGTTTATATCGAGGCTATTGGGAATAAAAATCCATGTATTGCAGGCAAAATCGCTGATTTTTTTCTTTTTCCTTGCAATAAATCCCAATTTTATTTCTATCGAAAATTTATCATGGATTTTTAATACCTCTTCAATCATTTTGTACTTATACTAAGCTTTTAAATATATCATTCATCAGAAGATGCCAAAAACGCCTTGGGGAGTGATGCCTAATAATTTGAACCAGGTTTCTCCGGCAATGATATTTAGCACCCAGGCGATCACCATCATCGAAAATCCGAATCTGAATGTGTCCGTCAGGTTGTAGTGATCGGTTTCATAGAGTAGTGCCGCAGGCTTGCTGTTAAATGGCAACACATAAACATGTTCGATCATAAATGCCACTGGCAATGCCAGGCTGATAATGCTAAAATCAAAACGGTTGGCCACCCCAATGGCTATGGGTACGAAAATCATGGTTCGCATGGTTTTTGACTGAAACAATAAAGCACTGAAAACCATCACTCCGGTTAAAAGAAGATAGACAACCCAAAAATGTGTGTGTTCGCCAATGCCGAGATGGTCAAAAAAAGCATTCACCCCGATTGAGGGCAAGTCTGTTGCATCAAAACCTGAACCCAATGTGTAGGCACCAGCCGAAAATAACATGAGGTGCCAGGGAATATCCACTTCATTCCATTTTACGATTCCGATGCGGGGAAGCAATGCGACGATGGCCCCAACAAAAGCCACAGCAGTTGCACTGATGCCATGGTAGCGATCGGTGGCCCAGAATCCAAGGATGAGTAAAAAAATAAAGATGGCTTTGGCCTCCTGGATATTGAGTTTTCCTAAATTGTTATACTCCTGCCTGAGCCGTTCCATTCCACCTTCGATTTGCGGAAGCCGTTCTTTGGGTTTAAGCGGAAAGAAAACTTTATAGGCAAGCCAATATCCGATAAACATAAGGAGCACCATCACCGGAAACATGGCTTTCATCCAGTCGCTGAAATAGACCTGCCCGCCGATTGCGCCACCGATCAGGGCTGCGGCAAGCAGGTTTGCACCCGACCCGGTGACAAAGGCTCCTGCCCCAAGGTTAATATTCAACAAATTCTGCAGCACGATGCTTCGGCCAAAATTGTTGCGGTTTGTTCCTCCACGTGCACCATAAACGGCGGCGACAACCATGAAAACAGGCAGCAGAATGGCTGCCTTGGCTGTCGTGGCAGAGATGAATGCCGACAATACCAGGTTGATAAAAATAAAACTAATGAAGATACTAGATGCATTTTTCCCAAACCGCAGGATGAACCAAAGGGCAAAGCGTTTGGCAACCCCCGTTGCAACAAGCATGCTGGCCAAAACGAACGACATGATATTCAGCCACATCACCGGATGGCCCAATTGGGCATAGGCCTCTTTTTCGGGCAATACCCCTGTTAGCACCAGCGAAACGATGAGAATGAGCGAAGTAAGATAGTTTGGGATGGCTTCGGTCATCCACAGAATAATGCCCACAGCAAAGATTGCCAGCATCATTTGGTTATTGCGGCTAAAGGCTTCAGGGCCTATCTGACCAAATATTTTTTTTGCCGTTTCAGATACAAGTTTCGATGGATCAATATCCTGTAGAAAAGGAATCTTCAGCACAAAGGCGAACATGATAAAGGCGATGATCGCCAAAAAAGGTCCTGCGAAAGCCAACCATTTTTCAAAGCTGGTTTTTTCGCGTTTGGGTAACTTTTCAATCCGATAATTGTGCATATCGAGGGGATCGAATCCGGCACCCTCCGAACGGTTGGCATCAGGGATAATCATACGGCGGATTTGCTTACTAAACCAAAATTAGAAAAGTTCACTATCAATTCAGATCGTTTGAAAGGGTCGGACAATTTAAAACAACCACTTGTTAAAAGGATTTTTCATAAGCATTGAATTGAAATAGCGCACGTCGCCAGTTACCTCCTCGCCCAGCCATTCAGGTTTGGTAAACAATTCATCTTCTGATCCCAGTTCAATCTCAGCAACTACCAGGCCCTGGTTATCGCCATAAAATTCATCCACTTCAAAAGTGTGCTCTCCGTTTTTTATCAGAAACCTGGTTTTATCTATCACTCCTGGTTCACATATTTTGAGCAATTCTTCTACTTCCGAAATCGGGATTTCTTTTTCCCATTCATAGCGGCTGGCGCCGGAGTCATTACCCATGCCCTTGATCGTAATGTAGCCTTTGTCGCCTTTAATTCTCACCCTTACTGTTCTTTCGGGTACCGACGACAAGTAGCCCTGGGTGATACGCGTTTGTTTGATTGCATAAGATTTAAATTCGCCTCTCACTAAAAACTTACGTTCGATTTCCTGTGCCATAGTATTTTCTATTATTCGTTTGCTAAGGGTTTGTTTATCATGCCTATCACCCGTTTGATAGCTTGCAGGTAGTTGATGTTTTCGACACCTTCAAGGCCAACCTCGCGAATGGTTTTTTTAATGTCTTCGATTTCGGTGGATTCTGAGTTGATAGTAACCACCCTGGCCCCGTTGATGAGCACCATTCCGTATTCGCAAATGGTGTTGTTCACCATGTAGCCCAAGCGTTGCTTGAAAACCCTGACGGCTTGCAAATCGGGATGAGCATCTATCATTTCAATAAATTCATTATAGGTATATGTCTGTTTATCGAGACTTGGCAAAGAGACCTGGAAGGCAGGAAACACCTCCCTCATTAAAATCTCAGCGCTTATCGGAAACTCGCCTTTCATCAGGGGGCTCCATTGCTCCAGCCCGTCAACTGTTTGAACATAGGTTTTAATGTCCATTTTTCCATCTCTGATTTTGGTGTTGTTCAGGTCGTTTGTTCTCGACATGATATAAATTTCGTTTGAATGGCGCTCCCAAACCTTTTCGGGAACGGGTACCGAAAATCGTGCCATGCGATGGTGTGCCTGATCGAAGTTTTGGCCAAATGAACGAAACTCAAAGCGGGGTTTTGAGATTTGACCTATTTCTATTTTTTCGTTCAACATTGTCAATGTATGTTTTAGTGTTATTTATGAATGAAGTGTTCCAGTATCGGAATTTAATTCAGTATGGGTGGGGCGGCAGGCGAATGCCTGCCGCCCCACCCTGATATTAACCGTATTCATCAGGGCAGCGTGGTTGCGTTGTTGTTTGAGGTTCCACGGGTGAGTTGTGTGAAAATTTTGAACGTGTTCGATCCGTCGGGCTTGCGTCCATAGCTTTGGGTTTCCTCGGTAGCAGGAAAGATAAAATTATCAATTATATTTCCTTTATCGTTTTCGAGCCATACTTCTTCTCCGCCGCTCGATAAGCCAAACCCCGAATCCCCTCCAACATCGGTTTCAATCACATAAAAACCTTTTGCCGGAATGACAGTGTTGGCAGGAAAAGGCATTTTTAGCCTTGATCCCGATTGCCCACCGATGTCATAAATCTTGTATCCGCTAATGTCAACGGCTACATCCGAGCCATTATAGATTTCAATCCAGTCTAAACCCGGATGAGATGTGGTTTTCCCTCTCGAAAACACTTCATTCATCAAAATGATAGGAGCTCCGACTGTGAGAGACAGGGTGCTTGTGGGAGCATTTAGAGGATAGGTGGCTTGTTTTCCTGTAGTGCTTTCTGCAAGCAGATAAAATGACACCTCAATACCTGCTGCTTGTCCAGGAAGTTTTCCGGTGTACGCACTCCCCGAAGCGGTCATGGGTGTTGTTAAATAATTTCCTTGTGTGCCAGCCTTGTAATAAATTGTAACTGATTTAATTCCTTTTAGCGATTTCACTGTTACAGTGAGATCAACGGGTTGATTGACTACAGGAGATTGTGGGTTTCGTTGAAAATTGCTGAAGGCTGGAGGGCCATCGTAAATTTCATCTTTGACACATCCGGTTAATAAAAAACCGGTCAAAAAGAGCATTCCAAATAAAATTTTTACTTTCATATCTTTATGGATGTTAATGGTTAAAAATCTACTTCAAATCTTATACTCAGCATATGAAACTTTTCGCCGGCCTTGCCATCAGGATCTACAACAAGCCGAGGGTTGCGCGTAAGTTTTCCGGCTTCGTCATATCCCACAAATAACTTGTTTTTTGCACTTGCATAACGGTCGTGATTCAAATAGGCATAGTTGAGCATTATTTTCACATTGTTATTGGCGTAATAATTCAAGCCAAAAGTGATGCCTTCGCCAGAGCCTCCCATGATTTTATCCATTCCACTATTCAGGCTGAGGTAGTCGTAGCGCAGGGCAAGTTCAATGTCGCCCCATTTTTTGCCGCGGGCTACCTGGGTAAATTCACCTTCCTCAATATTATAGTTATATTTTCCGCCAAAGAGTAAATAACTTCCAAAAAGATAGAAACCCTTGAAGTTTTCAACAGGTAAGTTTTCGAGCCTGTAAACGTCGCTCATAATGTATTCGCTTTGAAACCGCATATTTTTATAATAGGCGGCGAATTCGGCCCCTCCAAGCGTGGCATAGTCAACTTTTCCAATCAAGTCTGTATCAATATACTTCTTGCGGTTGATTGAGCTAAGGGAGCGGGTGCTGTATCGCAGGGTGCCCGGAACCTCAGCATCGGTTTTTGGGGTGCGATACGACCCGGCGATGCCAAAATGCAGCCCTTTGTTTAGGTCAGTGTAAAAAGGTATGGCCACAAGTTTTCCTGTCAAAGAGATACCCTCATCTGTGCCAAAATCTTTGTTGTTGTCTTTTGAGAAAGTTCTTTCCTCCAAGTCGTCAACGGCCTGAAAGTGTATCCCGCCTATGCCCAATAACCATTTATAACGATAGGTGGCAGCCATTCCAACATGCCGCGAGGGTCCAAAAGTAGCTACTACCATCGGCCTTTCCATAAAAGTCAGGTAGCGTGAGGTAGTAGTAGATTCCATAGAAAAGCCTTCTTTAAAGTTTCCGGCTTTTAGTTCCAATCCGTTTTTAAATGTGTACTGTAAATATGCATCTTTGAGCTCAAGTTCTGAGTTTGCAATGTCCATGTCGAGTTCAGCATACCAGTTTTTTAAAAATTCTGTTTTAACTGCAAAGCGGGCCCTGCGTATGGAAGTCCCGTTGCCTATTTCGTTAAGTGTTTTGCCAAAAAACATGGCTCCATCAGCTTGCACACGAACATCATACCAAACCCTGTGTTTCTGATCTTTGCTTTCGAAAACAAGAATTCCGTTTCGTTCTTCAACAAAAAGCGGAGTGCGGTTCACCCTTACGCCATACTGATTGTAGCGCACTGTGTCGTTGTTTTGTGCTTTTACAAGGGCGCCTGATGCGATTGCAGTCGTCATAAACACCCCAATTGCGATTAGTTTTAATTGTTTCATAATGTTCAATTTTGGTTAGAGGTTATTAATAAAAGTAAAGAGGTTTTCACCAGTCTGAAGGTTTAACTTTTTGCGTAACCGATATCGGGCAATTTCAACACTTTTGGAAGTGATATTCATTAGCGTTGAAATTTCTTTAGTGCTAAGATTCAGGCGAAGGAGGATCGCAAGCCGTTTTTCCTGGTCTGTAAGATTCGGATACCGGTGTTCGATTTTAGTAAAAAAATCTTTGTGTACTTGTTCAATCTGACCATAAAACTCAGATATCTCGTTTGAATAAGAAATTTTTTGTTTGATCATGACGATCAGATCATTCAATTTTCGTTCACATTGCATTTTATCCGAATCATTCTTAATTTCTTCAAGTACCCGGGCTGTTCGTTCAAGGAATTCTCTTTGTTCGGTAATACCCAAAGCGATACTCACAGATTCACGACGCTTTGATTCGAGCTTAATGTTTAACAATTCGTTCTCCTTTTGTATTGTGTTTACCTCCAGGTCGCTCAGTGCCTTTTGAGTAAGATATGCCTGGTTTTGCTGTACGAGCAATTCGTTTTCTGCATTCAAACGAAGTTTTTGTTGTCTGAAAAACAAAAAGATCAGCGCTACAATTGCCAAGAGCGCCAAAGCAATCATTGCAGGCATCAACAGATCAATTCGATAAGCTGCCTGCTCTGCAGATTGGGTAACAGCTGGTATTTTGTTGAGAAGCTGTTCTCCCGAAGAGACTTCAAGGCTAAATACATTTTGTATAAAGAATAAGGCAAAGAAAGTAAATATTCCTGATACCAGGGGAGTAATAATCCATCCAAGAGCAATGCCGCCAAGCGCTTTGAATTTGACCTCATGCACTCCCTTCACCAAACCAATTCCTACGACTGCCCCGATAACAACCTGCGTACTTGAAACTGGCACCATTGGCAGGCTAGGTAATCCTATTGAATTGAGCGCGTTGGCCAGGGACGAAGATGAGAAAAGAAATAAAACCAGCGAATGCGCCAACACAACAACGATTGCGGCTTCTGGGGTCAATGATAAAATGCCATTGCCGACTTTATTCATTACCCGCTCGCTGTATGTAAAAATTCCTGCAGCAATGGCCAGGCTTCCGATTAGGAAAAGTAATTGAACTCCATCGAGTGTAAACAATCCGAAATGAAGTTCAATATGAGGAGCCGATCCCACAAAGACCCCGATCGCATTTGCTATGTTATTGGCACCAAGGCTATAAGCTCCAAAAGCACCTACGATAATCAGCCCGGTTCGGATGTAGGTATCGAGCTTAATTGCATGGATCATGGTTTTGCGCAAGAGCCATCTCATAAACAGAAACAGGCCAGCAGAAAAAATCATCCCTATCACCGGGCCACTGATCCACGAAACAAAGATCGTCGAGAGTACTTTGTAGTCGGTGGGGTTTTTGGTAAACACACTCCAACCAATGATTGCCCCTACTACAGCCTGGCTTGTCGAAACAGGCAGGCCGCGCTTGGTCATGAGCAAAACAGAAAGGCCGGCACACAGCGAAACAGTGAATGCACCGGCAAGTGCGTCTACGGCTCCGAGGCTATTGAGGGTCATGGCAGCGCCCCTGCCCTGAAAAACTGCTCCGATAACTACAAAAAAACTGGCGATGAATGCAGCCCGTCTAAAGCTGAGCATTTTCGACCCTACGGCTGTGCCAAAGATATTGGCAGCATCATTTGCGCCCAATGACCATCCGAGGAAAAGTCCGCTTGTTATAAATATCAGGAACAGCATTCGCTAAAAAATTAAATCGTGCGCTTGATCGCCATGATCGAGAGCATATCGGCTGCTCTTTCTGCCGCATCAGAAATTGTCTCAATGTGCAGTGTGAAATAGCGAAGATGGAATTTTTCGCTCAGTTTCAAATTAGGAATTTCCTGAAAAACTTTTCTCTTTATGGCGTCGGCCTGCTTATCAGCCTCCTTTTCATAAAAATAAACACGGTGTATCTTTTCTTTTACCGACTCCGGATCTCGAAAAAAAGCACGTGTCGCCGGAAGAAGCGAATCTACAGCCGAACCCGAAAGTTCGGTGAGTTTGATCAGGTCTTGATTCAGATCGGCCGGAATGAAAGGCACTTCCACATCGAACTGAAAAAGGTTGGTCTTGGCCAGATCAATAATATTATCGAGCACCTCGAGGAGCCTCAACAAATCGCCCCTGAATTGGGGCATCAGCGATTGGGTGTAGAGCAGGTTTTCAAGCTTTCGCTTGATGATGTCGGCTTCAGTTTCTAATCCGGAGAGGGTTCTAAGGTTGTCGAGAAAATTTTCCCTGTTTCCAAAAAGATAATTACGAACCCCTTCCTTGAAGATGAGAACCCCTTGATCAATCGTACTCAAAAATTGATCAATCAACTCGATTGACAGATTTGCGTGTTTGAATGAAAACATAATGTTAACGATAATAAAACAGCCCAAATATACGCAATAAAGCACCTTTGTTAAGAATTAGAAATGACACATTAAAAAACGAATAAAATATAGTAGAAGCCATCAACTTGCTATTTTATTGTTTATCAACACTATACAAAGTGATTGTAGTGATAAAACAAAATAATCTGCAAGAAGTTCGAAAATGAGATGTACTTTTGTAGAGGTAGTTTGTTCGTGGTTCCCCAAAAATCCGGACCTTTATTAAATGAATCCTGATCAATTCCAGGCGTAAACCATTCTGCGGAAACATTTTTACGTACATCTGTGAACTGAAAATTGGTTGAGCCTCTTGCTCAATGGGCAAAATAAAATATCCTGCTTACCTTTGTGCATCCTAAAATGAAACCTTTTATAAATTGCCCAACTCATGACGTGTAAAAAACTCTCCGTACTCATTCCAGCCTACAACGAAGAGGCAACCATCCATCTGATTCTCGACAAAGTTCTTAAAGTTGACCTAATCGCTGATATTGAAAAAGAAGTAGTAATTGTGAATGATTGTTCTACCGATAATACTGCCGGAGTCGTTGAGCAATACATCGCTGCACATCCTTCTGCCAATATTCGGATCTACAGCCAACCTTTCAACAAGGGCAAAGGGGCTGCACTTCACAAAGCCATCGAGTTGGCTTCGGGCGATCATGTCATCATTCAGGATGCCGATCTTGAATACGACCCAACTGAATACAACCTCCTGCTGAGGCCAATTATAGATGGTTTTGCTGATGTGGTTTATGGATCAAGGTTTTCAGGGGGAAATGCTCACCGCATCCTTTTCTTCTGGCATACCATCGGTAACAAGTTTCTTACTTTTCTGTCGAATCTATTTACCAATTTAAACCTGACAGATATGGAAACCTGTTATAAGCTCTTCAAAAGCGATATAATCAAGAAAATATATTTCCGCGAGAACCGCTTTGGATTTGAGCCTGAAGTAACTTCAAAAATTTCTCGTGTGCCAGGTATTCGCATTTATGAAGTTGGCATTTCCTATTACGGCAGAACCTACCACGAAGGCAAAAAAATTGGTGCCAAAGACGGATTTCGGGCCATCTACTGTATTCTCAAATATAATATTTTCAGGCGGCGTGTTTTTAAATAACTTCATGTATCAATTCGTCAGAACTTACTAAAAATTAGTGCCTCTTCTTTTAAAACAACATGATG
>JBBIIP010000016.1:0-69204 GCA_037446395.1 Lentimicrobiaceae bacterium | reverse complement strand
TGGTGGCCGCATCGTATATTTTTGCCTTGAATTTCGAATCGCTCAAATTGCAGCGACTCGTTTATGAAGATATTTTATCTGGAAAGCTTAAGCAACCCTCAGCAAAATTTACGCAAGGTTTTCCAAAAATTCCGAACGTGAGTATCTGGGGCGAATCTATAGAAGCCTTGAAAGCACGGTATCTGATTGAAGAACGCAAATTTGACCAGGCACTCAAGGTATTAATGAAAGACAATTCAAACCCTTTCGATGCTCGAAGAGAATTTTTTATTGCTACTATCTATCACCGACTCAATCAACCAGATAGTATGTTAGCTTATTCCCAGAAATCGTATGAATTAAAACCTTTTCATTTTGCTAACCTGCAGATGGCCTTGAGCGTGCTTGAATCAAAAGGACAAAATGATCAGATCAAGGAATATATGAACCGCTATCTTGAAAAACAAAAAGCAAACAACCAGGCCTGGCTTTTTGCTTCTGCATTTTATGATAAGTTGGGCGAGGTTGACAGAGCAGTTCAATTGATTGACTCAGCTGCTCTTTACCTGCCGGCAGACACAACCATTCAACAACAGCAGCGCTATCTTCAGCAAAAGAAGTATGTCGGACCATACACGCCCCTATACAACGAGGGAGTGGCACAATACCAACAGGGGAACTACAAAGCGGCAGTTAAATTCTTAACCGAATATATCCAAAAAACACCATTCGATCCCAATGCCTATCGAATGAGGGCATTCAGCTATTATTACTTGCAGGACCACAAAAGCTGTATTGGCGACCTGGATACATTTTTTAATAATGCGAAAGTTGAATCCTCCATGTTAAACTTGAGGGGAGTTTGCCATCAGGCCTTGAACGACATGGATGCGGCTTGCAAGGATTATACAGCTTCGATGAAAATGGGTGATAAAGACGGAAAGACCAACTACGATAATTTTTGTGCCAGTAGAAAATAAGTGATCTATAATTTCTGTTGCGCATCGCCCACATCAGTGTAGGGCTTTCGTGAAAAACCAGGCCTTATCATTTCATTGAAATAGGCTTTGTAGCTGAATAAATGCCTGAGATTTCTTTCTTTTCTTAACCTGGTAAAACGCTTAAACAGCCATAGAACAGGCAAAATCATGGAAGTGAGGAGCATGATGGCAGGCAAATAATAATGCAATTGCCAATGGTTGATTTGGAAAGAAAGGAAAATAATAAGAATTGTTAAGGTTGAAAGGATCAATGCAATTTGATAGTGCCGAAAACCCAGTCTAAGCATACAATGGTGCAGATGTTTACTGTCGGCCCTGAATGGCGACTGGCCGTTGAATAACCGGATAATGATCACCCGGAGCGTATCAAACAGAGGCACGATCAGGATTGAAAAGGCAAGTCCTGATGGGCGGTGCAAGGGCATTACGGCGGATTCTTCGTTCAGGCTGATCATTTTGAATGCAAGCACCGACATGATAAAGCCAATAATGAGTGCCCCGGTATCTCCCATAAAAATCTTTGCCGGCTCAAAATTGTGAAAAAGGAATCCGGCTAACGCTCCAACCAATGCGAAAGCCAGGATGCCTTCGGCAATATGCCCGTTCACATAGAACCAAATCCCGAACGCCATTGAACCAACAAGTGCTATGGAACCTGCCAGTCCATCAATGCCATCAATGAAGTTGAACGCATTAATAATGACAACTACAGCGAAGATTGTAAAAACAATTCCGCTGATTCCAACGGCCTCTTCAAGTCCAAGAAATCCTTCGAAATGGTGGAGGCGGATATTACCACCGATCACGATGATGGCTGCAGCGATGGTCTGTGCCAACAGTTTTTTGCGCGGCGAAACGAGCAATATATCATCCTTTAGGCCGGTAGCAAACAGTATCATCAATGAGGCTATTAGGTATGGGAAATAATTAGGAGCGTAAGGTCCTACCCAAAGCGATAACCCGATCAATACTCCCCCAAAAATACCGATTCCGCCCAGCGTGGGAGTTGTATCGTGGTGAATTTTACGCCCATTATCCGGAATGTCTATCAGCCCTTTCAGGCGAGCCACGGAGATGATCACAGGTATAAAGAAATAGCATATCAGGCCTCCGGTGACCATCGCAAGGATCATTAATTCTGCTTTATTTATTACCATCGCGAAACCTGAGTTTAAAGATAAAGTATTCTTTTATGGGCCAAAGATAAATATTCCTTCGCACCCTATGTCCATCCTTAATGCAGCGCCTATGTTTCAGTCAAAGATTCTCAACATATAATTGAATTGCATTTCCTTGAGAATAAACGCATTGAGGGTTAGGAACAGGCGATGAGAAAATTACTGTTGAATTAAATTTTCTGGCCGGGGAGGCAAGCTTTTAAACATCAGAAAGATCAGGTTGCTTTTTGGGAAAACAACAACCCAGAAAGTAATGAACATCAGTAAGAGATCAACGCCAATCGAGGCGTTTTTTTGATACCAGATTTCCAGTTCGCCTTTGTAGGGAGCTATGTGTTGGCGATAAAATTCGTGATGATCGCCCTGATGCGCTGAAAGCAAACGCTCTTCATCCCTGAAAATGATGGACCCTACACCAGTTATACCCGGTTTTGATTTATAAATAAACTGCCTGATCAGCTCCGGAAATTTCATAAAATCTACCATCATCTGGGGGCGAGGCCCCACCAGCGACATATTGCCCAAAAGTACATTGAAAACCTGGGGTAATTCATTAATTTTTGTCCTTCGTAAAAACCGGCCCACCCTTGTCACCCGAGGATCGTTGCGAAGGGTAATGCTGCCAGTGCCAATATTTGGGCTATCTTTGATCATGGTCGCAAACTTGATGATTTTAAATGGTTTATTTAGAGTGCCGATCCGTTCCTGGAGATAAAAAACTTCATGTTCGCCGGTAACAAGCAACACCAAGATTATCGCCACCAATAGCGGAGACAAAATAACCAGTGCAATGGTCGCTATAAACAAATCGAGAAAACGCTTCAAAATCTTATACATATTTTTTGTGTGCTTGTCGAATTATTAGCCTCTGTAAAACTTTTCGGGGCCTTCAAAATATTTAATGCCTTTTGGATTCTTGTTTTGATAGTTATCCACATACCATTCTATAGTCCTTTTCAGCCCGATTCGCCAATCTACCTTTGGGTTGAATCCGAGCAACCGTTCTGCCTTGCTGATATCGGGGCAGCGCCGCGCAACGGAACCGGGATAGGTAGGGGCAAAAACATATTCGCCCTGGTAGCTGAAATATTTCCCTGTTTCTCGTACCAACTCTTCGATGGTTATCTCTTCTTTTGCGCCTAGATGAAAAATATCGTTGGGCGAATTTTCGTTTTCCATTGCCAGGATAGTACCCAATGCACCGTCATCAATGTAGCAGAATGACCGTGTTTGCTCACCCCCATAGATTTGAAAAGGGCTTTCGTTTGCAAGAAATCGCTCAACCAGGTGAGGAATTACGTGTTTGAACCCCATTCTCGGGCCAAAAATATTGCTGTATCTGATGATTTTACAATTGAACCCAAATACTTTACCATAGGTCAAAAAACCCGACTCTCCCAGCATTTTTGTTACGGCATAGGTGAATCGGGGATGCCCAATGGGATCAATGCAGAGTGGCACCTCTTCGGGAGTAGGAATGGCATATCCAAACCTGTCGGTGGTGCCTGCGTAGCACTCGCTGGTGGATGCAAACAGCACGTTTTTCACCTTTGCGCGCTTTAACCATTCCAGCGAGTTGAATATCAAGGCAGTATTAACCCTGATGATCTCATGCGGCATTTCGAGGGTGTTGTTCACGCCGATCATTGAGGCCAACATATAAAAATCATCATATGCCTCATCAAGCTTTTCAAACTGGATTGAATCGGTAAAGTCTTCTCTTACCAGTCGAATTTGGTTTCCGGAAATAAACAACATGGTTTCTTCATCGTCCTGGTTGCGGATAAAATTATCGGCAATCGTAATGTCATAATTGCCTCGGGCAGCAAGCAACCTAACAATGGCGAATCCGATAAACCCCCCACCACCTAACAGAAGCACTTTGCGTTTTTTTGTCATAGTAGTTTCTTTTTAACTCACTTTCATAGGTCGCCCCTGCCCAGTACCCTGATGCGTTTGTTGCGGGAATTCCTGATAAATTCATCCGGAACCACTCCGACTAAATCAAAAACCCAGGTATCTGGATTCGAATTTATGTAATGAAATATTTGATTGTCATGGCGATATTCGCTATGCGATGTAGAAAAAACAAGAATTTCAATTTCCTTTCCCATTACCTCGCCAAGGTCCTTGGCTACCTCCTGGTTCAATTCCGGCCAAAACCCGACATAAGGATCGTGCAGGCTTACCTGAGCCTGCTCCTTAATCAAGAAATTATAAAGATATTCAACCGGACTATAGCGTGTATCGGCAACATCGCTGCGGTAAGACACACCGAGTATCAACACTTTTTTCTCCTGAAGCTTCACTCCGATTTGCTTTTTTATGAAGTTGAATGCATACCAGGGCATCAGGTCGTTTATTGCAATGCCTTTTTCGCTCTGCTCCAGTATATTTTCCCCTTTAAACATATTCACCCGCGACCATGAAGCCAACAAAGCGTCCTTGGTCAGGCAATACCCTCCGACTCCGATTCCCGGAAACATGATGTTGGAATGGGTAGGTCGCATCCGGATGGCGTTCACCACTTCATATAGATTGACCCCTGCTTCTTCGGCGAAGCGCGACCACTCAACGATGAAGGCTATATTCATTGCCCGATAGGAATTTTCGAGCACCTTGGCCATCTCTGTGGCATTGGTGTTGCAAAGTCGGGTGAGGGGATATTTATCGGTAGAGATAATGGTTCTGAGGAATTGTTCGGTTGCCAGGGCGCTTGGCTTGTCAATGCCCGAATATACGCGATAGAAGTTTCTGATCGAATCAATGTAATCGGGACCTGGCATCACTCGCTCGTACGAATGTCCAACCAATAATTTATCGTTGGCCAAGCCTCTTTCGGCCAGACACTTACTTATTTCCGGAAACACAATTTGCTGGCAGGTGCCTGGGGGAACGGTGCTTTCGACAATCACCAGCACATCTTCCCTGCACTGCTTCCCAATGGATTCCATTGCATTACGAAAGCCCCCCAGGTCAACGTCATAATGCACCAGTTCGTTGATATCACCGTTGGTTTTGTCAACATCAAGGTTTATGTCCACTATTATAATATCGGCCTTGCTGTAGGCATATGGGTCGCAGGTGGCATATAAATTTCCCTGCCTGCTGGCTTTCTCAAAGTAGATATCCACGTTGGGGTCACTGCTTCGGATTGGAAATTTGCCTGCATTGATTTCGCATATCTTCCAGTAAGAGCCGGGAGTCGGAAGGTCTATCCCTACGACGGCATAATCTTCGCCCTCTGCGTTGGCACATACTATTGACATGACTGCGCCAACAAAACCCAGGCCCTGCACCACCACCACTTTCCGGTTCGGAAAGCGGCTGAGGAAATTGTCAATATTTTTTCTGTCGTCAATGATGGAGGGGATCAAATATTGTCTATTTGTATCTGGATTGATTGAGTATTTTGAAGTCATGGACAAGAAAAGTTTTGCACAAAGATATGGATGTTTATTAAGGCCTCCACCGGCAATGATTCATTTGGAGCCACTGTCCGGTTTGGGCACAATCATTGCACCTGTTTTTTAACCTTAACGAGGCCAGGTCAAATATCATTGAGGAATGTGTGGAAAGTGCCTGTACGCAATACAAACTCCGGGGGATGAAGGACTTCTTGTTACTTTCCGTCGACTGGCAAAGCATCTGATTTGGAATTACAGCATCAAAAGCTAAGTAGGCTTTATACAATCACGGCGCACGAAATATAATTTCAAAAGAAATGCCTACTTTTGTCTAAAAGCTAGTAAACAAATTCTTTTGAAGCCCGCTGATACTCTATACTGATCAATAATAAAACTTTGATTATGTTTTGTTCAATAAAACATGGCTTCAATGATCAAATAATTTTTTATGGTCTCAATTATCCTGCCAACCTATAACAATGCCGAAGCTTTGAGGAGATACTCTCTGCCCAGCGTGCTCAGGCAGACTTTTTCTGATTGGGAGGTAATGGTTGTTAATGATGGTTCACAAGACCATACAGTTAAAGTAGTGCAAAGCTTTTCCGATCAGAATGATCGTATTCGCCTGATTGACCAACCAAAAAACCTTGGATTAGCAGCAGCATTAAATTGTGGCATTAAAGAAGCCAAAGGAGAATATATTTATATCCTGGAGCACGATGATATCTGGCTGCCCAAAAAACTAGAAATACAAACTTCAGCCTTAAGCCATGGGGCAAATATTTGCATTTGTGCCGCCATCATTTATGATGAGAAAAAACGAAAATTTACCAAACTACATCTATCAAATCTGTCTTGTTTGGCCTTTAGTGGTAGTTGCGCAAGCCTTCTTTTTCCTTTGCCAGAAGAAGATAATAAGTACTTGGGTATCGAAGACGGAATCATCGCTGCCAGACTCGAGATAGCCATCGCAGAAGGCAGGCTGGACCCTTCAAAATTGGTGTATATTGATGAGATTCTGACTATCATGAACTCTAATCCCGATACACTATCGGGCAAGCGAGACAGTGTTATCATGGCTAAACGCTACCAAAACGCGATTGAACTTTTTGCAAAAATGGATAAATATCCCGGTGTGGCAAAACTGACCAGTTTTTGGAAAAAACATCGCCTCTACAATTTAATCGTCGCTACCCTTCCACCCGCTATTCGCAAATTGGTTTACTTTTTTGTTGAAAAACTTAAAACAATCAAAACAGCCCGACAACTCTCTGCCTTCAGGAAATTGAAGGAATCTAAACTCAATGAGCTGAACAATTATCGGCGATTATTTGATTGAATTCGAAACCTTACCCTCTTTGATCTTACAAACATATTCCGATCAATGACCATTATTGTACTCCTAAAAGATAGATGGAACAGGCTTTTTTGTTTCTAACTTTTATGGGTGCCCAAGATTCGTTCGATCTCCCTGAAGTAGATATCAATCACAATTTTCTCATCAAATTGCGCCATCACTTTCTGGCGCCCTGCCTTCCCCATCTTTTCCCTTTCGGCCGAAGTCAGATGAATCATCATTGCCATTTTCTCAGATAGGTCGAGGTGGTTTCTGGGTTCGCACATCAATCCATTGATGCCATGATCTACTACCTCGCGGCAGCCAACATTATTACTGGCAATGAGGGGTAGTTGCATTGCAGCGGCTTCGAGAAGCGTGCGGGGAACTCCTTCGCGATAATAAGAAGGCAGCACCAGGCAATCCGAACTGATGAGTAACGGCCTGACGTCGTCGGTTGTACCTTCGTAAATGATTATTCCTTCGTCAACCCATTGCTGAATCTGTTCACGGCTGATGGCTCCGGGATTATCCGTATCTATATATCCTGCCAAACGAAAACGGGTGCGGATATTCTCGTTGGCTCTGATTAATCTGGCAGATTCAACATATTCACCAATTCCTTTTTCCCAAAGAAGCCTGGCAATCAATATAAACGAAAAGTCATTTTTTTCTGATGGCTGTGGCACAGGATGATAGTAATCAGTATCAACCCCTTCGCTTGGCAGGAGAGCAGTTTTGCTTGCTTTTACCAATTTATGTTTGAGGAAAATATCGCGATCTTCGGCATTCAAGAAATACACCTTTTTCGTGAAAAGAAGACCTAACTTATATAGAAACCTTGTTGTGCGGGTTAGCAGGTTATTGCTGATAAAAGAAAACCCAAGGCCGGTAGTTACGGCCAAAGATGGAACCTTGCACAACCAGGCAGCCATTGAGCCATAAATAATCGGTTTTATTGAATAATTAATGACCAGGGCAGGGCGTTCTTTTCTGAAATTATTAATTAACCCAAAAAGATACCTGATATCCTGTATGGGATTAATGCCTTTGCGGTTCAGTTCCACCCTCGAGAATCTCGCGCCGGCATCTTCAACTTTCTTTTCTGAAATATCAGAGAAATTGTCGGTGTTGGCAATGCAAACTACTTCATATCCGGCTTTTACCAACGCTTTTATCAATCCTAACCTGAATTGCGTGATTGTCCAGAGCATGTTGGATGAAAGAATAATCTTTTTCATAGGAGAAATGTTCATAGAAATAAAACATTAATCATTGACTTTAAGTACACGTCAAACCGTTTATTCCAACAACGAATGTAAAAAGGGTATTATCCCTGCCCGGTCAAGCACCTGGTTCCATTCCAGATCACTTAAATCGGGAATACGAAACCTAAAGGCATCGAGCTGCTCCTTTGCCTTTAAATCCTCGAGCCAAAATAATCGTGCATTTCGTGATACAGCAAAATTTTCGATCCATGCATACCGATTCGAGACTACCCCTAAGCCGGCTGCACAGTATTCAAGAGTTTTCGTACTGGTTTGTATATTATACGGATACTTGTCAGGGGTGTAGTTTAGTCCAGTCCGACACTTATAATACAGAGCTGGTATTTCATAGTAGCCTACTCTGCCTGTAAAAAATACGTACCCGGGAATATTAACAAATCCTCTAAAATCTAAAGTGAATTCGCCAATGAGCAGGATTTTTATACCTAGACCTGCTAAATGTCTGATTGTCTGCCTCAAACCGGAACGGTCTGCACCGGCATATACAAGGTCGAACTCAGGTTTAGAAGTCGGTTGTTGAAAAAATGACCGATTGACACCCATTTCTCTGTAAATCCATGGGATGCTATCGCTGAATGCGAGGCGCTTTCTAACCTCTTCATTAAGATAGATGCGTCCGGCAGGTTGTTTATTCAGGTGTTTTTTCAAATAATCCTTACACCTGGCAAAAGGGGGGGTTGAAAGGCTTACATATTCATGAATAATTTTCTTTTTATCAAATATTGCCTGCCGGGCCCAAATAGGGTCAAAGCCCATGAAACATATGAAGATATCGGCATCCGGACAACCGGATCCTGAGGTAAATATTTCTGCCTCTATCCCTTTGCCGCCAAGATAGTCTGTATAAACCTTCGTTTCAGGCAGGTAGGCCTTACCCTGATGAATAATGCAGATTTTCATACTAGCCAGAACTCTTCTTTGAATAAAATTGCTCTGCTACCCGAGAAAACCAATACTTCGTGTTGCGAATACGTTCTCGGCTTTTAAGCATCAATTTAATCAGTGGTAGGGGAAGGTGCAAATAGATTTTATTTACTAAAGGCTGCCCTTTCACATCTATCAATGCGCGATACTTTTTGATTTCTTCCGGTCTAGCACCAAAAATAATTTTAACTTCAGGTAATTTCCTGATCCTGAACTGATTGATAAATATTCTGAATGATTCATTGTGGGTTTCTGTTTCCAGGTATTTCCCCAGATAGCAATGAATGCTCTTTGCATATGCATGCCTCTTACGCATGGCACGGTTATCGGCATCTTCATTATAATGAGCCAGTACTTTGTTATAAAACACAACTCTATGATGCAAAGCTATCCTGAACCAAAAATCAAGGTCTTCACCAATGGCAATCTTGGGGTCAAATTTAATTTCAGGCAGCAGTATATCTTTATTAATCACTACTGCTGATGACCAGAAAAGATGATGCTTACTGGCCTGATCAAAATATTCGTCAATATAATTTCTGTGGAGTTTGGGTAGGAAAAAATTTACTGAGATTGGTTTCTGATGATATATCCGGTCGAATGCACATCCATACAAACCAGCCTCAGGAAAGTCCCGTATTAATCCTGCCATTTCATCTAATAATTGGGGTTCCCAGAAATCATCTGCATCAAGTAACGCAATATGATTGTATTTTGCTTCTTCTATACCCCGGTTGCGTGCAGCAGAAACTCCGGCATTTGACTGCCTTATGAGCCGGATACGCCCATCCGGAATATTCTGTACGGTTTCTGCGCTGCCATCATTTGAGCCATCATCAACAACTATAAGTTCTAGGTTCCGGCAAGTCTGCATCAGGACTGACTCCACTGATTTCATCACCGACCATTTCTTATTGTATAATGGAATGACTACTGAAAAGTGAAGACCGTTATTATTCATAATTTATCCTGAAAATAATTGATAACTCAGTGCAAAAATATTTAAGATATCGAACCAAGCTCGAAATTACTTTGAGGTTTCAATTTAAAGCCATTATTGATTTCGCCGAAAAGAATAGGTCGGCATTGTGAACACTGGTTTGCCAGATCATTCATTTCCTTTTAATTAAATTTAATTTACCTGTCAGAATCTTTATGAATACCGAAGCAATTACAAAGGGTAACCTGAAAGGGAAATGCCTGTATCTCAGCCTAAGGTGGTCATCGAATGCAAAACCTTTGGGACTGAAATAGAACTTAATCCTCTCCCTAAGGCTCATTTGTTTGAATTTATCATATCTATCAGGATGATCATCGATGCAATACCCTAGAAAAGCGGGAGCAACCACAACAGGTATTTTTTTTTTCACAGCCAAAAGGGTATAATCATAATCAGCACCGTAGTGAATGTATCCCAAGGGTAAAATTCCAATTTTGGCAACTACCCGGCTATGAACAAACATAATGTTGGCATTGCCTAGATCGCAACTTTGAAAGCTTCCATCAGGAGGGAGGAATGAATATTTGATCCAAAATCTGTTGGTAATCACCGCTCCGCCATACGACAATTCTCCTGTCGCAGGATCCATCGTAGAACCAACAATGATGCCTTCCTGCCCCCAAGTATCATGCGAGTATTTTTGAGCGGCAAACAATTCATCGAAAAGATTTGGAAACACCCTGGTATCGTCATTTAGCAAAAGGTAGTAATCAAATACCTCTGATCTGGCCGTATTCCATGCTAGTCGCATACCGCCAGCCCAAAAAAGGCCGCCGGTACCCGGAATTATCCTGACATGGCTAAATCTTTCCTCTATAGCCCCCGCGGTTCCGTCTGTTGATCCATCATCTACCAAAAAAACCTTCAGATCAATGGCCGAAGCATACGACCTCTCCGCCTCGAACAAGGATTCGAGGCATGCAAGCGTCAACGCCTTACGGTTATGGCAAGTCAACAAGGCCGCTACTCTGCATTTTCTCTGGGCTGAACTCATATTCTTGTAATTTTCATGGCAGATTCCGTTTTGACAAAATTGAGGTGTACAATTGCAGATACTGTGTGGCCACTACCTCATAATCGAAGGTATCAACTGCTTTTTGTCTGGCAGCCTTGTTTAGACTGTGCGTGTTTTCTGATGATAATATCCATTCGATACCGGATGCCAGATCCTTCGTATCAAAAGGTCTTGCCAGATACCCGTTTTTCTTGTGATCAACAAGATCACTGCTTCCGCCAACATCGAAAGCTACCACAGGGGTACAACACGCAATAGCTTCCAGAATGCAATTGGAGAGATTTTCCTGCAAACTGGGAACAACTACCACATTAGCAGCACTATACAACGTTGCCAGGCTGGTATCATCAACAACCCTGCCGACAAACGTCATTTTAGTTCGGCCTTCTATTTTTTGCTTGGGCTCGCTGCACCCGAAAATCACCAGTTCCACGTTTTGATCAGGTAAAAACGAACATGCTTCCCTTAATAAATGAAAGCCCTTGTTGATGTCGTTTATTGCATCAAATGCCCCAAAAAGAATCAGTTTGTTGTTGGGATTCAGGTTCCAGAGCGCACGTGAGGTTTGCTGGTCAATCATTTTATATGCCCTGGTGTCAATGGTATTTGGAAGGTGAAAAATGTCAGCCCCCTTGAGCAAGGTACTGTTGCGGGCTTCATTTGCCATCCACCGGCTGACCCCGACAAAGGCAATGTTATTTTTTTTCGAAAAAAAACGGCGCTTCTTCATGAATGTTTTTCGACTCAGATCATTCTCCCTGTGTGAACCCAGCACAGGGCAGGCGCCACATTGCCGGGTAAACTTTTTGCAATCCCATTTTATATGACACCCACCAGTAAACACCCAATTGTCGTGCATCGTCCAAACAATCGGAGCCGTAATTTTTTTTAGGTCCTTCAATGCCAGCATGCCAAAATGAACCCAATGCAGGTGAACGATATCGGGGTTCAGACGTTTAATCTGTTTCATCAGACCTGCAGAAGGCAGCCAGGGAGCACTGAAAAGCGTTTTATTACGGCCACGGTAGATTCTTACCCGGAGGGAGTCAAGCAAGAAGCGTATTATAACCTTTAACCTGCCCAGGGTATTGCCCGGCCCAATCACAGTATAGTTGCCAGAGCTTTTGGTTTGTACCAGCATAATGCTTTCCGCATCTTTTTTGAGCAGCGCGAGGTGGAGACGATAGGCGGCGCGGGCAGCGCCACCCTCAGTGTCTGAATAACATAGGTGAAGGATTTTCATGATTAAAGACTTCCGCGAAGTATTCTTATGATCTTATAAACGATTCTTTTTCCCAGGCCAGGCATAGAGAACAGATTACGTTCGAGCCAACCATCATATTCACTCGAGGCGATTTCGATGAATGGTGGCTCTACAGGATGGGTTGGCAACAGTGAGAAGTAATCGGCATTGCTTCTAGTATGCGTAGCCATTACTCCAAAACCAATATTACTGATTAGATTGCGATAGGGGTGAATGAATGACATTGATTTTTTTAAGGCAAGGTATGCAAATTGATAATCCCAGGTATCCAGTTCACCTTTGCTGACTTTATTAAAATGATGAAGAAAATATCGTTGAGTCTCCGCCCTTTTTTTAGATAAAGAACCTAATTTTATTGAGGATTTGCTGACTTCCTTTAATTCCGTGTCATACTCTTTCCAAACCCTTTGCCAGCTTGCCCAGCCCCATATAATAGGAAAAGAAATCCGGCCATAGGCCCCCGCAGGCTTGGGAGTTGTGTTTTTTAACATATGAAACGCCCCGGTAATACCTGCGATGGTTTCATCATCTTTATACTTTACCAGCATTTCTTCACAAAACCCAAAGAATGAGGGATCAGGAAGGCAATCGTCCTCGAGAATGATACCCATGGGTTCATTCTCAAAGAACCAGGAGATAGCGCTACTGACAGCATTTTTACACCCAAGGTTCTTTTCTCTAAAAAGTGTTTTTACCTCACAAACCCAATCAACCTTGGTTGCTATTGATCGAACTTCCATTACTTTCTCTTCTTCCCCATCTTTATCTTCACGTGGGCCGTCGGCTGCAATATATAGTTTGCCGGGTTTAGCTTTCCGTAATTCATCAAACACCCTTTTAGTGGTGTCAGGACGGTTGAAAATAATAAATAGAACAGGCGTTTGTAGCATTTGTGAAGATTATTAGTATAAACTAGTGTGATTCAGCTGAGCTGTTCACTTTTTAAAATCCTGTGTTGATGGATTAGATCTTAGGTTCAATTTTAAGCAAGGTAATGAACACACTCTTTGACTCCGGTAAACCTTAATCTAGAAAACTCGAACAGTAATCAAACAGAAGTTTTATTATCCTGATAATATTAATGTGCACCTTTTCAGCTCCATCGATTTGGTGATAGGGTAGGATGAATATAAGCACAAATGTAATTTATCAGGTCGTTAAAATAGTGCAATTTTAAAAAGAACATATAGTAAATAAAAACTAGATCATAGGGAATATTTAATTAAATATCAACTATTTCAAATATTTTCGTTTTAGGTCGACAATTAACTTTGTATTACGCGGGCCTATGAAGATTTTAATCCTTTTTTTCCATTTGTTATTCCATATCACACTGTGATCCACCCATGAACCAGCGAAATGATGAATGCAATATGTATTCACTGTTATTAGTCTTTCTCCTGTTGCAAGTTTTTTGGGGCAAAAATATTCTGTAGGAAACAATGTTGCTATTCCTTTATAATCGCGACGAGTATTATCCAACGTAAAGCCACCCTGTTCCATGATTTGCGAGATTATCATAACATTTGTCGTTGTATCGGTAGTACCGTCAGGTTTTATAAAATGTAGGTCATCGTAATATTCAAGTAGTTCTTCTACCCATTTACCATGTTGTTCACTAGCCATAATTCCGGTCGGAACGTGAGTATCTGACTCGAAACCGGAAAAGGCAGTCAATTTCAATAAGTCATCGAAATTTCTTAATACTTCAACATCAGTATCCATATAAATCCCTCCGTAGTGGTATAAGGCATACAATCGAACGAAATCAGTTACAAATGCATACTTCTTAGCCTTGTATGCCTCACAAGTATAAATATTGGAATTAATGTCAAAATTATTCTCATTCCAAAGTATGAATTCATAATCTGACAAATGTTTGTGCCAGGACTCAAGGCATCTTTGAGCGAGTTTTGGCATTGATCCTCTTCCGAACCAACAGTAGTGAATTCTCTTAGGTATCATATTTGTTTTATTTAGCAATGCGGAAATTAGATATGACCTGTACGATTCTGCTTGAAGCTAATCCATCGCCATAAGGATTGTGAGCTTTTGACATTTTCTTATATACGTGTTCGCTGGTAAGTATCAATTTTGTTTCATTGTATATCGCATCGATTGAAGTCCCAACAAGTTTTGCAGTGCCGGATTCTATCCCTTCCATGCGTTCGGTTACATCACGCATGACCAAAACGGGTTTTCCCAATGAAGGGGCCTCTTCTTGTATGCCGCCAGAATCTGTCAACACCATAAAACATTTATTTAAGAGCCAAATGAAATATCCATATTCTAAGGGTTCGATAAGATGAATATTGGAAACATTATTGAGAATTCTTGTTACTGGCTCACGAACATTTGGGTTTAGATGAACGGGATAAACGATTTCAACATCGGGATAATCGCTCGAAATTTGTTTAATGGCATGACAAATATTCATACAACCTTCGCCAAAGCTTTCTCGCCGATGACCGGTGATTAATATGATGCGTTTATTGAAATCGATCATCCTAAAGAAAGAACAATATTTTTCAACGTGTGATTGTTCAATTAATTTTAAACCAAGATACAATGCATCAATGACTGTATTGCCGACAACATGAATGTTTTCATCTATCCCTTCGTGAACCAGATTAGCCCTGGCTTTTTCTGTTGGGGCGAAATGCAGATCCGCAAGTCTGCTTATAAGAACCCTGTTCAATTCTTCAGGGTATGGGGAATATTTGTTTCCGCTTCTTAAACCTGCCTCAACATGCGCTACGATGATCTTATAATAAAAAGCAGATAGTGCTCCAGCAAATGCAGAGGTCGTATCTCCTTGAACGCAAACAATGTTAGGAGCGCAATCTCTTAGAACTTTTTCGATACCCTTAACGCACGCTGCAGTAACATCAGATAATGTCTGAATGTGCTTCATTATGTTGAGATCGAAATCAGGTGTTATCTGAAAAAAATCCAAAACTTGATCGAGCATTTGCCGATGCTGACCGGTAACACAAATCAAAGGTTGAAAATACTGAGGATATTTGTACAACTCTATGATTATTGGAGCAATCTTAATCGCCTCAGGCCTGGTTCCTATAATAAACAATATCTTTATTTTATCCATATTTCTTTTTACTAAATTAAACAGAAAGGAGCCTGCATTTGTGTCTATTTATACAGCAAATGTTCTGTTTGCAATATTTTTTGATGCTGCTACATCTGAAAGTAATATGCTTATGAATTAAACGCATAATTATATACCGGTCGAATAAACTGTCGGATTATCAGTTTAAATTTTCTAATACGTTTACATGGGTAGATAGGTCAAATGCAGTGTCCACAGATTTCACGGATTACACAGATTTTAAATGCTATGTTCTGGTACTTTTGGTTCAGCGCTCTGAGATTGCCAGGTCTTATGGTCATCAGCCAATGGTTTTCAGGCAATGTATATTTCTGTATAAAATTGATAATGTATCTTGGCAATCTGTGTAATCTGTGTATTTTGTGGACAAGGATTAATATATAAAGCGTTTGTATTTCAGGCTTTTCTCACCGAAATTAACAAGAATTCCTACCTTCAGGCCGGTTGCTTTCAGGTAATTCATAATTTGAGCTTCGTGGTCGGTGGTCAGGGCTGAGAGTGCTTTTATTTCGATGATGATCGAGTCGAAGCAAACGAAATCAGCGATATATGACTTTTCGAGTTGAATTCCCTTGTAGCTGATATTGATCCGCTTTTCGGTTTCGAAGGGGATATTTTGCAGTCTAAATTCAAGCTCAATTGCCTCCTGGTAAACGGCTTCAAGAAATCCACAGCCTAACGTTTTGTGAACCTCCATCAACGCCCCAATGATCTTATACGTTTCTTCCTTATATAATAAGCTCTCCTCCATACCATCAGTATTTAGTCTTTACAATCTGTGTAATCTGTGTAATCTGTGGACAATAACCCGTGTAATCTGTGTAATCTGTGGACAATAATCCGTATAATCTGTGTAATCTGTGGACAGTAATCTGCGTACTTGGTCAGACCGCCGTGCGGTTTACTTAGCGCATCCCATAGATTGTATTCGTTTGGCATGTTGTGTTTTTTTGCCGAGTGTAATGGCTGTGCTATGCGTTAATTCTTTCTATGGGGCAGAAAAGTTATTGATTCATCAACCTGAATTCCTTGCTTTGGCTCATCAGTTCAGCGTAGGTGCCCGAGTCAATAATTTTTCCCTCTTTCATCAGGAATATATGATCACATTTCTTCACCGTGGAGAGGCGGTGGGCAATCATGATGATGGTGCGGTCGCCTTTGAGGCGCTCAATGGCTTCAATCACGTATTTTTCGGTAATGTTGTCGAGGGCCGAGGTGCCTTCGTCCATGATGAGCAGTTGCGGGTTGTGATACAATGCACGGGCAATGCCGATGCGCTGGCGCTGCCCTCCTGAGAGCCTTATGCCGCGTTCGCCAATCATTGTATTTTCTTTTTCGGGCAGCCGGCTTATTAGCTCGTTAAGTTGTGCTGCCGCAACAGCGAGCCTGAATTTTTCATCATCAATTTCTTCGTCGTTCAATCCAAAGGCCACATTGCGTTTGAGCGATTCGTCGCTCAGAAATATATTCTGAGGCACGTAGCCGATATTGCGTTGCCATGCACGGGAACAGTTACTAATATCAACACCATCAACACTTATTTTACCTTTTTCTATCTGTAAAAGCCCCAGCAAAGCATCCACGAGTGTTGTTTTTCCGGCACCCGATTCACCCACCAGGGCAATGGCAGTACCTCGTTTTATCTTTAAACTGATTTCTTTCAACGCCGCCTCAGTTGTTCCCGGGTAATAATAGTCAAGTGCTTCGATTTCAATTTCCGATTGAAATGGCAAGGCCGGTTCGGCAGTTTGTTTTTCCGAAGCTGCATATTTGCTAAGCAACTGGATGTCCTGATAAACCGGATCAACCGAATGAATATAATACCTGAAATAATTGAGTTGTGTCATGAGCTCTTTAAACGTCGGCATCAAACGGTAGGTTGCCGCTGCAAATAAAGCCAGCACGGCAATAATCCGTTCCATTGACTCCTCGTGAGCGGTAAGCGCAAGGGCAAGGCCAAGAACCCCAATTACCGTGATGGTTTCATAAACCGGGCGCTGAATTGTCTGCATCATCTCAAGAAAAAACTGGGCTTTCGACCTTAGCCAAATACTTGTATTGTAACGATTTAGAAAATTGATTTCTCTTCCTAGCACCCGTGCTTCTTTAAACCCCGATAATCCCTCAATGATTGTTTGATTGCTGATTTGGCGATGCAATACTTCTATTTTTCCATGCTTTTCGGATTTTTTTTGAACAATTTTCATCATTGCCCAGGTAGTTCCGCCGAGACTTAAAAGCGCCACCATCGAAAACAAAGGCTGGACAGTAATTAGTAAAGCCAGCACAAAAACAATTGTTATCATATTTAATGCAATCCCCATCAACGGTAGAAAAACAAGGTAAACCACTATATGGGCTTCGGTGCCCAGGTTTCGCAGAAGTTCCGCCGAATTTCGGTTCAAATGAAAAGCATAAGGTGCGAACATATAACCGGTAAACAAACGGCTCGAAAGGTCAATGTACTTATATTGGACGAACCTAGTACGAATATATCCGATGAAGGCAACCAGCAGCCCTTTTGCAACAAATAGTCCTATTAACCCAACAGATCCAATTACCAACAGCTCCCTGGCTGTTTCGATGCCCAACCAGGCAGCAAGGGCACCCGAAACAGGATGTGTCAGCACCTTCTCCGGAGAAGAAACCACGAGAATAAATGCCGGAATTGCGCCGATCCCGATCATTTCCATTAGGGCATTCAAAACCAATAAAAACAATAACCCGACAGATTTGATTTTCTCGCGCCGGCTGAAAAGACTGTAGAGTTTTCTCAACGAGCTACGGATTGAAGTGCTGGATTCCATTTAACAAATTGATTTAAGGTGGGTCGAAAAAATTTTAAGATAATGGGAGGCTGGGAAGTAAATTTTTTGTTTAAGGCAAGGTTAAACCTACCCGATACCAATCATACATCTTTCTTATCCCCTCATCGAGTTCAACGGTATGTTTCCAGCCAAGGCTGTGAAGTTTTGAAGGATCGGTGAGTTTGCGCAATGTGCCATCGGGTTTTTCGGTGTTGAAATAAAGACTGCCTTTGAATCCAACCACAGTTCTTACCATATGGGACAAATCGCGGATGGAAATTTCTTTTCCGGTTCCAATATTTATATGTGTATTTCTAATTTCGTTACCGGGCAAAATGAGGTCGCTGAAATTGACATTCTGCATAATAAAAATACAGGCATCGGCCATGTCTTCCGACCACATAAACTCTCGCATTGCATTGCCGGTTCCCCAAATTTCCACCATAACATCATTTTTTTGGCTGGTAGCTTTTTGCCTTACCCCATATTTACTTAATACCTGAAGAATTTTAAAATCGCTAAAAGCGCCACTAACCCCTTCAATTGGGCGTTTGTTCAGATCTGCGCGAATTTCATCCCATTTGTTTTCCTCCAGGCATTTGCCCAAATGAATCTTGCGAAGCAATGCAGGAAGCACATGGCTTTTTTCGAGATCGTAGGATTCGTTTGGACCATAGAGGTTGGTAGGCATCACGGAAATAAAGTTGGTGCCATATTGAAGATTGTAGCTTTCACACATTTTGATCCCAGCTATTTTGGCAACTGCATAAGGTTCGTTTGTATACTCGAGGGGGCTGGTGAGCAGGTATTTCTCTTTCATGGGCTGTGGGCAATCGCGTGGATAGATGCAGGTGCTGCCAAGAAAGAGGAGTTTCTTAACGCCATTCAAGTATGCCAGGTGTATGACATTGTTTTGTATCATGAGGTTGCTAAAGATAAATTCAGCCCGATAAGTATTGTTAGCAACGATTCCACCCACCTTGGCGGCAGCTAAGAAAACATATTCTGGCTTTTCGGTTTCGAAATAATTTGCGGTGGCCTCCTGGTCGGTCAGGTCCAATTCCTCGAAGCTTTTCCCGATAAGATTTTTATATCCTTTGGCATTGAGGTTTTTCCACAATGCTGATCCAACCATGCCCTGATGGCCGGCAATGTAAATCTTGCTGTTTTTGTTCATTTTTGCACCATCATTTAATTAAAGAAGACGAAATCGCACTAAACAACCGATTTTAATAATTTTGAAAAGCCGTACTGCGATAGATCAGTGATTATCATTTTATCAAGGTTTTGCCTTTCTCGACCACTTTTTTAAAATCTCCTTCAACCATAATCCTGACCAGGTCTTTGAATGTAGTTTTGGGTTGCCAGCCTAATTTTTCTTTGGCTTTGGTATAATCGCCAATGAGAAGTTCTACTTCGGTTGGCCTGAAATAGCGCGGGTCAATGGCCACGACTTCTTTGCCATTTGATTTCAGAAAGCCTTTTTCATCCACTCCTTCGCCTTTCCAGACAATCTCCTCGCCCATCACACCGAATGCCGCTTCAACAAATTCTTTTACCGTATGTGTTTCGTTCGTTGCCAACACAAAGTCGTCCGGCTCATCCACCTGAAGCATGCGCCACATGCCATCCACGAATTCCGGAGCATAACCCCAGTCGCGCCTTGCATCCAGATTTCCTAAAAGGAGGCGGTCCTGCAGCCCATTGAGAATCTTTGCCACAGCCACGGTTATTTTTCGTGTTACAAATGTTTTTCCGCGGCGTTCGCTTTCGTGGTTGAATAGAATTCCGTTGCTTGCAAAAAGATTGTAGGCCTCGCGATAATTCACCACAATCCAATAGGCGTATAGCTTGGCTGCTGCATAGGGGCTGCGGGGGTAGAACGGCGTTTTCTCTGTTTGGGGAACCTCCTGTGCTAATCCAAACAATTCGGAGGTAGATGCCTGATAAAACCTGGTTTTTATTCCGGTTTCTTTAATGGCATCCAGAAACCGTAGCGTTCCCAAACCGTCCACCTCGGCCGTATATTCTGGAACTTCAAAACTTACTTTCACATGGCTTTGGGCTCCAAGGTTATAGATTTCGTCGGGCTGGGTTTTTTCGACCAACCGGTTTATGTTGCTCGAATCGGAAAGGTCGCCAAAGTGCAGAAACAAGCGTTGGTTGCCCACCTCCGGATTGTCAAACAAATGATCAATTCTGAAGGTATTGAAAGAACTGCTTCGGCGAATGATTCCATGAACCGTATAACCTTTTTCGAGCAGCAGTTCGGCAAGGTAGCTTCCATCCTGGCCGGTTATTCCTGAAATAAGGGCGGTTTTCGTCATTGTGTTTGTAATTTTAGAATTGTTAAATGCCTTGAACACGAACGCACTTGTAGTTTTCTTATTGATTTTTTGTGTCTATAATTACTTACTCCTATTGATGGCTCCGCTCTTTCAGTCCCAGATACAAGACCTATGAGGAAAACTATCATACATATAATCAGTTTTTTACAACTGAATTTCATTTTCTTGCCACAACAGAAATGCTTCTGGATGCATGCTTAAATATTTTTCAGCCTCATCGGGATGAATCAATGTGTAGCGGATCTTTCGATGGATGAGTATTTCGGCTTTCGTGATCGTGTGAATCAGGTAGTTGATTTCAATATCTTTTCCCAACAGGAGCAGATCAACCACCGGATTGTCATTGCCTTTGGCAAAGCTTCCCGTCACATAGGCACTTTGCACACCACGTAGGTTGCGCACCACGTTATCAATGATCTGGTCTATGCCGGTGTGCTTCATTAATAGCTGGTGAATAATCCCGTAGAACGGATGCATGGTATTGGCCTGAAACACTTTCTTGTTTCCTTGCTTCACAGATAGAAGCAACTGGGCTTTTTCGAGGTGGTTAAGTTCAAGGCGGATGGCGTTTGTTGATTCGCCATACTCCAATGCAAGGTCTCTCAAATGGCTGGTGTTCCTGCTATTTAAAAAAAACTTGAGCAAAAGTTTTATCCTGGTCTTCGATGTAATGATGGATTGTAACATTGATGGTCACCATTCGAAATGAGCAACAAAATTACTCATTTATAAAAACAAAATCAATCTGGGCTGAAATTTGATTTCGAGCGTATATTTAACCCCCAAATGGTATAATTTTAAACCGGTATACTATTATTTTTATATTGTTCAACAAAAGGGCAAGAAATCATCTTAAAAACTTTTATTTTTTGATTAAAAAAATGTTTAGCTTTGTTCGTATATTTGTTTCTCTTTTTCACAAAAAAGCAAAACCTAGTATTAACCTAAATCTGAAATTATGGCAAAGAAAGTGATTGAAATTGAAGGCATCGGCCCTGTGTATGGCGCAAAGCTTCAGGCTGCCGGCATTACCACTGTGGAGTGCTTACTCGAAAAAGGCGCATCGCGTGGCGGACGAAAAGAAATTGCTGAAAAATCGGGGATTGACGAAGGGAAAATTCTTGAGTGGGTGAATATGGCCGATTTGTTTAGAATAAAAGGCATCGGCCCACAGTTTTCTGAACTGCTGGAAGCAGCAGGTGTGGATACAGTGAAAGAACTCAGAAACAGGAATGCAGCCAACCTGTACGAAAAGCTGGTTCAGGTGCAGGCCGAAAAGAAAGTCACCCGAGCAGTGCCGGCCTTGAAGATGGTTGAAAAATTCATCGAACAAGCCAAGCAATTGCCTCCGGTGGTAACTTACTAAGTTTAAACTCTACCGGAAGAAATCCTTTTTCTTCGACAAGAGGCAGCCATAAAGAACAGATTGATCGCTTGTGAAAGACATTTGTCATTCCATGGTGATTCGAATTTTAAATTTCTTCTTTGGCAGCCTCTTTTTTATTATGCTTTAGGGAACCATTAAGTCTTGTTTTACACTTTTTCTCGCGCTTTCGACCCACAAACCCATTCCAACAACCCTGAATGAATATTGAGGCATTGTGCGATTAGAGGTGTACAACCATCGTTGCAGACGATATAATCGGCATACTCCAGTTTATCTTCTTCAGGCCATTGATTTTGCATTCTTGATAGAACCTTTTCGGGCTTCACCTGGTCGCGGCTGACTATGCGTTGCATGCGTATGTTTGAAGGTGCCGAAACAAGAATGATTTTATCAAACTGTTCGAAGAGGCCGGATTCTATCAGGATAGCTGCCTCAAAGATTACCAACGTGGGAGTAGCAACCTGGCTGCACCATTCGTGGAACCGTTCCATTACAGCGGGATGAACCAACGCGTTGACATAATCCATTTCGGCCGGGTTGGTAAAAATGATATCCGCCAATGCCTTACGGTTCAACATTCCGTGGAGGTCGAATATTTCCTGACCAAATTTTGAACGTAACTGATCTTTTATTGGTTCCTGGTTCATCAGCCACCTGGCTTGTTCATCGGCATTGAATACTGGCGCACCCAGGGCTTCGAAAATGTTGGCCATCAGCGTTTTTCCGCTGCCAATATTGCCAGTGAGGCCAACTTTAAGCATTTGATTCTTAGTTTTTTATCCTGATGAATTCAACCCTGTCGGGCTCAAGCCTGGTAACTTCAACATAATCCGGAGCATAGGCAATTTCGATCTTCAGCCTTGAGGCCAACAAAGATTTATCATCGCCATACTGAACTACGGCCCGGAATAATGCCGGGTCAACTCGTTTATAATCAGAAAGTGCGACCAGGTAAGTAACTTTCACTGTGTTTGGAAAAATTCTCAGGGTGTATTCCGGCTTTAGATAATTGATTTCTATAGGCACATCTATTGTGGCTTCAGTATATTGTTCGACATTGAAAACTGCCGCCACCTCATTCACCGAAATACTTACCGGATAATTGGTTCGAGGAGTTTGAATAGGTAGAGTCAGTGTTTGGTCATGGTAAATGTCATGCAACACCGCAGGTTTGGTAGTAACTAATTCCAGTAATTTTATGTCGCTATAAACACCAGCAATTTCGACACTATCGGGAATAATTCTGAGCGGTTCATACAGGTTGAATTGCTGCCGAATCGTATAGGAAATATCTGCAACCACAGGCAGCCTTTTCCTGTAAACGGGTGCAAATTCCAGTATAAGTGTGTCGGGAGATGCAAATCTGATTTCATCGTTTTGTATGCCTTGGCTGCTTAGTTTCCTGAGCAGATAGCCCGTGGGCAACCTGGTCGTAAGGCTGCCGGTGTCAGCCAAAGACGGCAGGTTTGCAAGATCAATGATGAGCCTTGGCGTTTTTTCCCAAAATTTAAAGCGTATAAATTCAAATCCTGATATGCCCAATCCCAATGTCAGTGTTGTGTCGCTTGCTGATATAAGTATTTTTCCGCGCGGCTGATTTATATAATCTAATCGGTAAACAACCGGGCTAGTAAATTCATCAGAGAGCTTCAGAACCATCCAAATGGAGGCCGAAACAGCGAGAAAAAAAAGAAAAACAAGAAACTGGCTTCTTAGCTTTTGGGCCGCAGTTTTAAAGGCTGCTGGTTTATTTTCGTTGCCAGTTTTCAATTTCAAAAATAAATTTTACTTGGTATCGGCAGGCAGTTGTGATGCTGCATCCATCGCTACGGCACTTTTTTCAATCTTAAGGCGCATATTGCCCTCGACCTCGATTGTAAATGTTGTTTCCTGAACTTCGATGATTTTGCCATGGATACCACCAATTGTTATAATTTTATCTCCTTTCTTGAGATTTTCCCTGAATTTCTTTTGCTCTTTCGATTTCTTTACCTGCGGGCGGATGAAGAAGAAATAGAAAATCACAATGATTAGAAGAAGAAAAATAAGGGAACCAAATCCTCCGCTGCCACCATCTTTTGAAGCAGGCGCCATCAATAAAATAGAATTTAAAATGTTCATGATTTATGTATTAAGGTGTTTAAACTTTCAGTGATTATGTTTATTGCATTGTTTCTGGTGCCACGATGTTTGCCGTAATAGTAAGCAGCCTTGTGTTTGGTTGCGTGTTTGAAATCACTGTCACAGTTTTAGTTTGCAACCCGCTTCTTCCGCTGCTATCGAATGCCACAGATATTACCCCCTGTTCTCCCGGCTTTATAGGGTTTGTGGGATACTTTGGAACAGTGCAACCGCATGACGTTGAAACATTTGATATCAATAATAGGCCCTTACCTGTATTGGTAAATTTAAAAGAATAAGAAACTTTTTCTCCGTTGATAAGTCGCCCGAAATCATAAAGTTCTTTTTCGAAAGTAATTTCCGGCAATTCGTTCGTGACTTCTTGCCCCGATGCTGTGTTTGGGTTTGCAATGATGCTGGCCGGAATGTCGCCGGCATTATTTTTTCTGCCTTCGCATGCTTGCATCAACCACATTATCAATATGGTACATACAAGCATGATCATCCATTTGTAGAACATCATTCCGTGCAAATATTTTCTGCAAAAATAATAATTAGAATGAAATTCAGGCCTATCTGCCTATCCCGATCTATAACAATCAATTGTTAATAAGGCCCCGGCCCGACTTATGCAGTAAGGACTTTTCATTGAATTGCAAGATAAGTTTATCAAGAATTCCGTTGATAAAAATTTTACTTTTCGGGGTACTGTACTGCTTGGCGATCTCAATGTATTCATTCAGTGTCACCTTAATCGGTATAGATGACATATGAAGTAGTTCTGCAATAGCCATTTTGAGTAGAATGACATCAATGAGTGCAATTCTGTCAATTTCCCAGTTTTCGGCTTTAGAGGAAATATATTCTGAAAATTCCCCACTATGAATGATGGTTTTTCGGAACAGATCCCTTGCAAACATCAGGTCTTCTGATTCATCTTCTGCATTGCCAAACATATCTGGAAGCGGGGTGAGGTTATCCTGATCTTGTCTTAGGGATTTGATGGTCGAGATAACCAACGTGAGGGCAGTATCGTAATCGTCGGCCCAATAAATGTTTTTTTCTTCGAAATAACCCTGAAGTGCCGCTGAAGGAAAAAGCAAGTGTTGAACAATTTTTATTAAAAAATTCCGGTCTTCATTAAAAGTATTTAAAGGAGAGCTCATGTAATCCTGATAATCGCTGCTTGCTTTCAGTTCGAAGTATAGTACTCTCAGCATTTCAGTTTCGTCGGACCAGGTTGGCTTGAAGTCTCTGCATTTTTTTTGAAAATCGCGACTGTCAATTAATATTTTGATCGCTCTGTTGTTGATAAACCTTGTATTTGGGTTGAGTTCTTCGTCGGATGGAAAGTGTTTTTGCATGGCTTCTTCAACACGTTTTTGGTAAAAATCATGCAGTTCAACAAGAAACGAAAGAACATTTATGTATAATTCGAAGGTTCGATGGATGTTTTTTATTAAGAGCTTTTCTCCGGCAGGCAAGTCGTTATCAACATCCAAGAAGTATGCATATAAAGCCTGCAATACTTTTACCCTGATAAACCGACGACTCAACATATTAAATAACAATTGTTTAAAAATCAGCACGTATTGGCAAATTTGGTTTTGCCACAAAAATATTGATGCGGGCGCAAAGGTAGAGAAATATTTTACAGCGACACAAAGACTTTTCTGCTGAGAAGATTTGCGAGGGTTTGGAAAAATTTCTATAAAAACATCACATTCTTTGATAATTAGAATATTTATACCTTTGCCAATATCTTAAGTGGTCAAGTTTAATAATTTCAAAAAAATATGGAAGAGTTGGACAACAGTGAAAAGCGAGAAGAAATATATTCCAGGGCCGTGCGCGCAGGAAAGAGGACCTATTTCTTTGATGTTAAATCAACCAAATCTGACGAACTTTATCTTACAATCACTGAGAGCAAAAGGCGATTCGACAATGAGCAAGGGAAGTTTTTCTACGAAAAACATAAGTTGTTTTTATATCAGGAAGACTTCAAAAAGTTCATGTCGGGATTGAAAGCCGTCATTCAGTATGTCGAAACTGGTAGTGCTCCTCCTGAAGAAGAAGAAGATTTTGGAGAAAAAAATCACACCCGCGACCTTGATTTCGATGCGCTGGCTGATGCAACCTGATCAGGGCTGGATTCTCTTCTGAAGCCAGGCAAGGATCTTTCTTATCAAAAACATGTGGATACATGCCTGCCCCGCGGTTGCCCGAGTGCCAAATTTTCTTAACAATTACAAGAATGGTTTCGGGCGACTGTCTTATTTTATTAGTTTTGCAAACGTTGACAAATCAATGTATTCTTTAGGCAAATTATTAATTATCAACGATAAGCTGTAAACTGCTGCCGCAAAATAAGAAGATATGGGAAAGGTAATCACGATCGTTAACCAGAAGGGAGGTGTTGGCAAAACCACCACCGCTATCAACCTCGGTGCAAGCCTTGCTGTGTTGGAATACAGAACATTGTTGATTGATGCAGATCCACAGGCCAATGCAACTTCAGGGGTTGGGTTCAACCCCAAAAACATAAAAACAAGTATTTATGAGTGCATTATTGACGAGGTCAATCCTAACAACATCATTCTAAATACAGAAACACCCAACCTTGATATAATTCCGGCCCACATTGACCTGGTTGGCGCCGAAATTGAAATGATTAATCGGCCCAATCGCGAGAAAATGTTGCAACGGGTTACAAATCAGGTGAAAGCCGGCTATGATTTTATCATCATTGATTGCGGGCCCTCGCTGGGGTTGATTACTGTGAACGCGCTCACGGCAGCCGACTCAGTGATTGTGCCGGTGCAATGCGAATATTTTGCGCTCGAAGGTCTTGGAAAACTGTTAAACACAATTAAAATTGTTCAGTCACGCCTTAATCCGGAGTTGACTATCGAAGGCATTCTGCTTACAATGTATGATTCGCGTCTTCGGCTGGCCAATCAGGTGGTTGAAGAAGTCAAAACCCATTTTCAGCAAATGGTTTTCGACACAATCATCAACCGAAACATCAAATTAGGAGAAGCACCTAGTTTTGGAGAAACCATAATCATTCACGACATAAACAGCACAGGTGCAATCAACTACTTAAATCTTGCCCGTGAGATTCTGCAAAAAAACGATATGACACCCGTCAAACAATCAGAAAAACAAATCCAGATAGAAGATGAACTCTAAGAAGCGAGCCTTAGGCAGGGGGCTGGATGCTATTCTACAAAGTCCTGAAACCGACATTACCAGCCGGGATATTTCGGGCGAATTCGTGGTTGGAGCCATCGCTGAAATACCCATCGCCAACATCTCGGCTAACCCTTTTCAACCCAGAGATTTTATAGAAGAGGAATCGCTCCGGGAGTTGGCCGAGAGTATTGCCGAACAAGGACTGATACAACCTGTAACGGTTCGCAAAATGGGCTACGACCGCTATCAGCTCATATCGGGCGAACGTCGCCTGCGCGCTGCTTCCCTGGCAGGGTTGCTAAAACTCCCGGCCTATATCCGTGTGGCCAACGACCAGCAAATGCTCGAAATGGCCCTGGTTGAAAATATTCAGCGACAAGAGCTCAACCCACTGGCCATTGCCATTAGTTTCAATCGCCTTATCGAAGAATGCAGTCTCACACAGGAGCAACTAAGCGATCGAGTAGGGAAAAATCGCTCAACCATTGCCAACTATATTCGGCTGCTGAAACTTCCGGCTGCAGTTCAGGTAGCCCTGCGCGACAATGCCATCTCGATGGGCCATGCCAGGGCGCTTATAAATGTAGATGGTGAACAAGCACAAATTTCTATTTTGACCCAAATACTTAAAAAGGATCTTTCGGTAAGACAAACCGAAGATGTCGTGCGCACAATAAACCGACCACACATCCAGAAAGCCCAAAACCATCCGAATTCTCTCCCCGAAGTGTTACAAACTCTTAAACAAGCACTCGATCAGCATTTTGGCACCGCGGTTGAGGTCAAAAGGAATACTAAAGGGAAAGGCAGCATCGTTATTACTTTTCGCTCCGATGATGAGCTGAAACACATCAGCAGTGTTTTGCTCAAGTGAGTTACCGAAATTCTTAAATGAATTTAATGCTTAAAACAAGTATTTTAGGGGTTAGAGTGCCTGATGCTGGCTGGTTGCAACAGTGCAGGCCAATCGTGCTGATGTATATGAAAATACTAGCTTTTGCTGCTGCGATTCTCCTTCTATTTGTTTCTTCTCTTCCGGTTGCCGCCCAGGAAACAAATGCCGATAAACAAAAAGTTCATTCACCCAAACGAGCATCCATTTACTCGGCAGTTCTTCCGGGACTTGGCCAAGCCTATAACCGTAAATTCTGGAAAATACCGATCGTGTATGCCGGATTTGGTGCATTGGGCTACAACATATATTTTAATAACACTGAATATCGGGAATTCAGAGAGGCTTACCGATATGTAATCAATAAAGACACATTTCCGATCGTCAATAAGTATATTGGTCGTTATAATGCCAATCAATTGCAGATCGGGCGCGACTATTACAGGCGCAATCTTGAACTTGGGTATATTCTGGCCGGAGCCTGGTATCTGCTTAACATTATTGATGCCACTGTGGATGCCCACCTTCTTGATTTCGATGTGGGAGAAAACCTCTCGATGAGAATTGAACCATTAATTCTATCGCAACAGCAAAACAGCAAATCCGTAGCAGGAATTGCCTTGAATATTCGGTTTTAGTAAAGTTAACCCCAAAATAGAATGAACCTTGCGATTATTGGATATGGAAAGATGGGCAAAGAAATTGAGTTGGTTGCCCAGGAGCGAAACCACACGGCTAAAGTGCTAATTGACAGCGAAGAGGACTGGGTGACCCTCAGCGATGATTTGAACCAGGCGACAATGGCCATTGTTTTTGATCAGGCCTCGAGTGTTGTTAATAATATTAAAAGGTGTTTTGACAGGGGTTTGCCCGTGGTCTGCGGAACAACAGGCTGGCTCAGCCGGATGAACGAAATCAAACAGGCCTGCGCTGAAAAAAAGCAAGCTTTTTTTTACGCACCAAATTTCAGCATCGGTGTAAATATTTTTTTTGAAATCAGCAGGCATCTGGCTCAATTAATGAATGAGCGACCAGAATATGAAGTCTCTATAGAAGAAATCCATCACGAACTGAAAATGGATGCACCGAGCGGGACAGCCATAAAAATTGCCGAAGACATTGTTAAACAAATGAATCGCAAAAAAGGGTGGGCGCATAAGGCCAAAGCCGGGATGGGAGAAATCGGAATTCAATCAATTCGCTTAGGCACCGAGCCTGGAACCCATATTGTGAGTTATGAATCCATGTTTGATATTATTGAAATTAAGCATACCGCAAAAAACCGGCGAGGCTTTGCCCTGGGCGCGATTCTTGCAGCCGAATGGCTTGTCGGCCGGCAAGGCTGCTTTGGAATGAAAGACATGCTTTTTGCTACAGACTAATAAATTAGATTTTTAAAACAATTTGCCATGAACCTATTGATTCTATTCATTTTATTGTTGGTTTTCTTTCCTGTTCTTCTTTGGAATTCTTTTGAAAAAGCCGGTTTCAAAGGCTATCTTTCCTCAATTCCATTGTTGAATTATTTCTACTGGCTCAAGATGATTGATAAGCCCCTGTGGTGGTATATTTTCCTGATTCTTCCATTTATCAATGCTTTCATGATCATGCTTATGATTGTCGAATTGCTGAAATGCTACAGGCAAACAGGGTTGCATCAACAGGCACTTTCGGTGTTGTTTCCGTTTATTTATCTTCCATGGCTTGGAATCTCAAAAAAACATGCATACACACATCCATCAAAATTGCCGGTTATCAAAAAAACAGCCTTGCGAGAATGGGTAGATGCCATTTTGTTTGCTGTGATCGCTGCTACCATCATCCGTATGTTTTGGTTCGAGGCCTACACCATTCCAACTTCAAGCATGGAGAAGTCGTTATTGGTCGGAGATTTTTTGTTTGTCAGCAAACTGGCCTACGGGCCTAAAATACCAAACACGCCCCTTGCTTTTCCTTTTGTTCACCACACCTTGCCGCTAACAAAGTACACCAAATCATATGTAGAGTGGTTGAAACTTCCGTTTTATCGTTTTCCGGGTTTCGGTCATGTGAAACGGGGTGATGCCGTTGTATTCAACTATCCTGATGGAGATACAGTGGCGCTAAAGGCTCAGAATCAGAGCTATTACGCCCTTGTCAGGGAGTATGGACGCCAACGAGTGCGGACCGATAAACTCAATTTTGGTGAAGTGGTGGCACGGCCGGTTGACAAGCGCGAAAATTATATCAAAAGATGTATTGCATTGCCGGGCGACACCATGCAAATCATTGACCAGGTAGTATATATTAATGGAAAAGAGCAAGCACCACCACCCGATGCACAATTCAGATATTATGTGAAAACCACCGGAAACAGGCTCAGTTCCAGATTATTGACAAAACTCGATGTTACAGAGGAGGTCATGATGGCGGGGCCCGGAGAATTTTATCTTACATTGAGCCAGCGCTCCGTTGAGGATTTGAAAAACCATGCCGAAGTGGTTGAAGTGCGCAGGAATGTTCAACCGGCTGGCAGCTGGCAACACTACATTTTTCCATTCAGTCAGGACATTCCATGGAATGTGGATAACTTCGGCCCACTGTATATTCCGAAAGCCGGAGATAGTGTAGCCCTTACTACCCAAAACCTGCCCCTCTATGAAAGGATTATTACAGCGTATGAACAAAACAAGCTTGAAGTTGATGGAAATCGAATCTTGATCAACGGAAAAGAAACCCGGCATTATACTTTCAAACTCGACTACTTCTGGCTCATGGGCGATAATCGCCACAACTCTGCCGACTCGCGCTTCTGGGGATTTGTTCCCAACGATCATATCGTTGGGAAAGCTGTGTTTGTTTGGTTGTCGCTCGACCCGAAAGAATCGCTGTTCAGTGGCAAAATTCGATGGAATAAGCTATTCAGAGTCGTTAAATAACAGGGCATTGCATAACTTTGCACTGGCTCAAAATTCAATAGCCTTGACAAAAGATAAAGTCATTAGAAAAAACGTCCTGAAGCAGGAAAAACTGGAAAACTCCAGGAAAAAACCTAAGAAAGCTCCTGGCAACAATTCCGGAGGAGTAAATATTTTCAAAAGTGAAAAACTCCATTCTACTGTAGGCGCTTTCCTGATTTTGCTATCGTTGTTTGCTTTGATCTCCTCTGTTTCTTACCTTATTAACTACTTCTCTTTAAGACCTGATTATCGGCTGACCAATACCGGAGTTTATGAACTGTTAATTGACCCAAGCATCACTGTGAATAATTGGGGAGGAAGGCTGGGAGGATTATTATCGAATCAATTAATTAAAGAAGGATTTGGCATTGGAGCGTTCTTTTTACAATTTTTTCTGTTTATTTTAGGGGTAAGGCTGGTGCTAAATAAGATCAATTTTTCATTGTGGCGTACGCTGATCCTGTGCTCGGTTATTTCAGTTTGGCTAAGTTTGACAATGGGTTTCTTTTTCTCAAAGGGCGATTATTCCGTTCTCGGAGGAATTTTTGGCGTCTATGGATATCAGTGGCTCGAGGGTTTTATGGGGCGAATTGGTGCAGGTATGCTACTGATATTTATACTCATTGTGCTGCTCGTTTTTACCGTGAATCTTTCGCTTAAAGCATTGATTCCCGTTCGAAAAGAAAAGCCTTTGCCAGACAATATAGTGACTGATCCATGGATGCGTCCACAAGGCAAAAACAATCTGAAAGAAGACAAATATAATACCAACGAATTTGTTGTGGATGATGTAGATAATACATGGGAGCTCACTACTCCCCCATTCAAGCAGAACGACCAAAAAAATGATGACTTTCTTGAAACACCATTTGGCAATCCACCCATTGGCAATGAAGCATCGAATGAAATCGAGCTGACTATTGAACAGCCTGCCAAGGTTTTATTTGACGAAACAAACGGCACTAACAACCACGTAACACATTATACAACAGATACTCCCTACGATCCCACCCTTGATCTTGCAAGCTATATCATTCCAAGCATAGATTTACTCGAAGATTTTGCTGAGCAAGTAATAAAGGTAAATCGGGAAGAGCACGAGGAGAACAAAAACAGGATTGTTCAAACACTTGGAAACTACGGAATTAGGATCGAAAAAATTAAAGCCACCGTTGGCCCTGCTGTTACACTGTATGAAATTATACCGGCACCCGGTGTTCGTATTTCAAAAATAAAAAATCTTGAAGACGACATCGCCCTGAGTCTCTCGGCAATGGGGATCAGAATTATTGCACCCATACCCGGAAAAGGCACCATCGGAATCGAAGTTCCCAATCAGAATCCAGAGAATGTTTCGATGAAATCAATCATCACGTCCGAACGGTTTCAGTCAGGAAAGTATGACTTGCCATTCGGCATGGGAAAGACCATCTCAAACGAAAGTTTTGTTGCCGACCTGACAAAGATGCCACACATTCTGATGGCTGGTGCTACCGGGCAAGGCAAATCGGTTGGGTTGAATGCAATCATCACTTCGTTGTTGTATAAAAAACATCCGGCCCAGGTTAAATTTGTGATGATAGACCCTAAAAAGGTTGAACTCACCCTTTATTCAAAAATTGAAAGGCATTTTCTGGCCAAACTTCCCGATTCTGACGAAGCCATCATCACCGATACACGAAAGGTAGTAAGAACACTCAATTCCCTGAATATTGAGATGGATACCAGGTATGACCTTTTAAAAGATGCACAGGTTAGAAATATAAAGGAATACAACAACAAGTTCATTGCCCGACAGCTCAACCCTCTTCAGGGGCATCATTTCCTCCCATACATCATTGTTGTGATTGATGAGTTTGCCGACCTGATTATGACTGCCGGAAAAGAAATAGAAGTGCCTCTCACCCGGCTTGCGCAGCTGGCGCGCGCAACGGGTATTCACCTGATTATTGCCACCCAGCGGCCCTCGGTGAATATCATTACCGGAAGCATAAAGGCGAATTTCCCTGCACGGTTTGCTTTCAGGGTAATCTCAAAGATTGATTCACGAACGATTCTCGATTCATCGGGAGCAGAACAGCTCATCGGACGGGGCGATATGTTGCTATCAACCGGCAACGATCTGATTCGCCTGCAATGTGCATTTATTGACACGCATGAAATTGAGCGGATTACTGATTTCATTGGATCGCAAAGAGGTTATCCCGATGCTTTTTATCTGCCCGAATATAACGACGAAGAGAGTGAGGCAGGAGAGTTGTTTGACCCCTCCGAGCATGACGAATTTTTTGAAGATGCTGCACGCATCATCGTTGCCCACCAGCAGGGATCCACTTCATTGCTGCAACGAAAATTAAAACTTGGCTATAACAGGGCCGGCCGGATTATTGACCAGCTTGAAAAAGCCGGAATAGTAGGGCCGTTTGAGGGAAGCAAAGCAAGAGAGGTAAGAATTGCCAATGAATTTGCGTTGGAACAGTTTTTGCGAGATATGCATTTGAAATAACACTGCAATGAAAAATATACTGCTAACAACAACAATACTGATCAATCTCATCCTCAGTGCCTCCTCCTTATCAGGCCAGGAAAAGAAGGCACAGGCCATACTCGATGAGGTTTCAAAAATTGCACAATCATATTCGACTGTGCGGATTGAATTTGACTACCTTATGGAAAACAAACCTCAAAAAATTAAGGAAAAATATACAGGCGTACTTACATCCAAGGGCGAAAAATATCGTCTTGAAATAGCCGACCAACTTATAATCAGCGATGGTAATACAGTATGGACTTTTCTTGAATCGGTAAACGAGGTTCAGGTAAATTCAAACAACACCAGCGAAGATGGTTTTTCGCCTACCCGCTTCCTGCAATCCTGGAGCAATGATTACAAAGCAAAATCATTGAAAGAAAACAGCAATGAGCAGCAAATCGAATTGCAGCCAAGGAAGAAGTCGAACTTCAATAAAGTGATACTATTTGTTAACCCACAAAAAAAACAAATAAAAACCATTAAGCTTTTTGACAGCAGCAACAATATCTTCACCTATGCAGTGAAAAAATATATTACAAACCAGCCGATCGCTGATAAAGAATTCATTTTTAACACATCCGCTTATCCAGGCATTGAGATTATAGACCTGCGTTAACGAACTATAAGCCTGATCTTATAACTGTCGGACACAATGCACACCATTGAACCGTTTGTTGCCTGGCAGCACCTGTATGATGCTACGGCAGATCGCCTCTCACCATTTTACGGGCGGAAATATCAAGATTCGCGCTGCATACATACAATTTATAATTATTATATTCATCCCCAGTGGGACGAATTTGGTTCATCCACCCTCTATCTCAAAATTCTCTATACTGACTATCTCTGTCAATATTCCATCATCGAACTGCTGGGCGAATGGAATGACACTCTCTATAACGACATTATGTTTCTGAAAAGAGATGTAGCTGATTTACTAATAGAGCAGGGAATTCGCAAATTTATTCTGATTGGCGAGAATGTACTTAATTTTCATGCCTCGGAAAATGATTATTACCAGGAATGGGCCGATGATGTTGAAGATGGTTGGATTGCGATCCTTAATCTTCGCAAGCATGTGATTGACGAATTCAGGCAAATATATGTTGACAGGTATGTTTCAATGGGAAATATGCTAAATTTAATGGCCTGGCGCCCGATGGAACCATCTCAATTGCTCGATGCGGTGGAACATCTGATAACCAAAAAATTAGATTCTAAAAACTTCCTGCCACAATGAGACAGCGTGTTGACATAATCATCAGGGGTAGGGTTCAAAACGTGGGATTCAGGTATTATGCTCAAAAAACAGCAACCAGATACGACATCTGTGGCCTGGCAAAAAACCAAAGAGATGGCTCAGTTTATATCGAGGCTGAAGGAGAAGCGGCAAATCTGAAAGAATTTGTTGCCTGGTGTCACACCGGTCCTCCATGGGCCGAGGTGGTTGAGGTTCTTGTCAATCCTGCCCCCCTGTCAAATATCAAGGGATTTCACGTGCATTAGAATCCTAACTTTTTTGCCCTCAGCATTTCTCTTTTACCCACTGGACCCGGAAGGCGTTCTACCTGAAACCCTGCGCTGATCATGTTGCGCCGCACCATTCCTTTTGCCGAGTAGGTTACCATTACTGCGCCAGGGGCTGATGCGTTGTAGAGTTTCTTAAATATTTCAATGGTCCAAAGTTCAGGTTGTATTTCCGGACTAAACGCATCGAAATAAATCAAATCAAAATAACTGTCGGGTAGTGTTGTGGCCTCGAGTGTGGCAAAGATCTTTGTTATTGAAAAACCATCACGAACCTCCACAGTTACTCCAAAAGGAGAAGTGTGTAAAATCTCGAAAAACTCTGCAGCACGGTTATTTTTCAACTGAGCCGGGTAGTTTAGACAAGTGTAAACTTCATGAGGTATTGGATTCGGTTCAATGGCAATATAGTTAATCCTTACCTCCTTTTTGCCTGCTTCAATTAGCGATAACAAAGCATTCAGTCCGGTGCCAAATCCGACCTCAAGAATATTCAAGTGGTTTTCAGTAGTTTTTTTCAACCCCGCCTCAACAAAAACAAACATAGATTCCTGAATGGCACCATGTATCGAATGATAGTGCTCGCATCTCGCATCATCAAAAAGGGTAATGGAGCCGTCATGGGTGAGTTTTGGCGATAACTTCATGGCTGGCAGTATTTTACTACATTCTCTAACTTTTAGCTACGCCTTTTGTTATATTGGGCATGAGCCGGTTTTTTGCCTCCTCAAAACAAATCGGCGTTGTGTGCGTTAATTAATAAACCGATTTTAATTAGTTTTGCCGGCCAAAAAACGAAATTACCTTATTTACGCATATATTCTGTTTGCAAAATAAATTGCACAAGGCTATAATCGTTCCAGTATTAAAAGCTTTATTGAAATTCTAGTTTGAGCATGAATTATATCAGCACCGTCATAACCGGTACAGGCAGCTACATACCGGAGAGTATCATAAAAAACAATAGATTTACAGATCAGGTATTTTTTGAAAAAGACAATACAATCATCGAAGCCCCGGGTAAGGTAATCATAAAAAAATTTAAGGACATTACCGGTATTTCGGAGAGGCGGTGGGCAAAGGATAGCCAAACCTGTTCGGAGATAGCAGCTCTTGCAGCTGAAAAAGCCATCATGGATGCCGGAATTGACCGAGAATCCATTGATCAGATTATTGTGGCCCAAAACTTCGGAGACGTTCATACTGGCACTTTTCAAACAGATGTTGTGCCAAGCATCGCCTCCAGGGTGAAACACAGGTTACAAATTCAGAACCCCAAATGTATTCCGTATGATATTGTTTTTGGATGCCCGGGCTGGATTCAGGGAATGATACAAGCCGATTCCTTTATCAGATCGGGTTATGCAAAACGGTGCCTTGTAATTGGGGCAGAAACCTTATCGAGAATCATTGATTACTATGACCGGGATTCGATGATTTTCAGCGATGGAGCGGGAGCATGTATTGTTGAAGGTGTTGAAACCGAAGAACGAACTGGAATGCTCTCATCAGCAGCTATTTCGCACACAAACGAAGAGGCAGGTTATCTTTTTCTTGGCAAATCAAATCTGCCTGATGCAGATCCAAATTTGCGCTATATTAAAATGTTTGGGAGGAAAGTCTATGAATATTCCCTTGCAAATGTGCCTGAGGCAATGAAGGCAGCACTCGACAAATCAGGTATTCACATCAATGACGTGAAGAAAATACTCATCCACCAGGCCAACGAAAAAATGGATGAAGCAATTATCAAAAGATTCTATAAGTTATTCGGAATTCGAATCAACCCGGAGGAAGTTATGCCGATGAATATCCAAAAACTTGGCAACAGCTCGGTGGCAACCGTTCCAACACTGTATGATATGATCCTGAAAAGATCTATGAACGGGCATCAGATCAATAAAGGCGACATCATCATATTTGCTTCGGTAGGCGCGGGGATGAACATCAACGCCATCGTCTATAAACAATAATTCGCAACTCAGCGAGCCTGCGTTCCTTTTTTAGGCGAATGGTTCAAAATAGTATACCCCAATCCAAATTGGGTGTACTCTGCTTTATTGCGATGGGCTTTGAGTGCCATTGTCGCAAACAGGCGTTCATTCAGCATATACCTTAGGATTACTTTCTGATACATTGGTTTCACAGGGTCTGCCTTATAAAACACATAAAAACCAACATTGTATACTACTGCCAACCGGCTAAAATCAAATTCAAAAGCGCCATATATCCCGCCCCGCAAGGAGTTCAACAGCAAATAATCATTTACCTCTTGCTGCAGCATCCGTTTTGTGTACTGGTTATAGAAAAGGTCGAATCCAATACCTCCCCTGGTTTTGAATTGCGACTGTACGGTAAGGTTCAGCGACAGGTCGCTAACAACATAATATGCAGGATCATAATCTATTTGCATGATTCCGGCAGTGGCAATGGCCTGAAGGCGCAATAAAGGCTTATAAATAACCATCATTTTTTTCTTATCAAAACGGGGCAAGGTTTCTCGGGGATTAAGGTGGTAGCGAATGCCGGCATTGATATCATATAGGTTAAGCCCCAGGTTCGGCATCTGGTAGGCCCCGTTCGAAAAATGTGTCAGGCCAAGGCCGAGAATCAGATCGAGGGATTTATTGTAATTAAAATGGGTGGAGAGATTTAGATTAACATATGCTGTGATAGGAGCACCGACTGCCTGATTGAGTGGGTTTGTAATCGAATCAAAATATCTTGAAAAGTGAGCCAGCCCAAAGGCATATTTCACACGGGATGAATATTTCGGTTTCTCGAGCATGGCAAACTCCATAAACATGAAAGCTGCCGTGGCATTGCCAATTACATCACGCGAGCCGGGGCTGCCCCGATAGAGGCCCAGCCCGATGGAAGGATAATTGTAGATGCGATTGAATGCCTGGAAGGAGTTTTTTCGATGGCCCACCATGACTTCAAAAGCCGGTTTTGTTCCGGAGGTATAGGGCCGCATTTCTTTGTAGTGCGCTGCAACCCGGGTGGCATGGGTTTGCAGCCCGAAAAACAAATTATTCTCGCTCCTTTCGGGTTGAGGATGCAGCAATTCGGCAAAGGAAATCAGCCAGGCAAGAATCATTTTGTTTTTCTGAAAATCAGTATGTTTGAAATAATTTACAAATCTCTAAAGAATTTCTAAAACTACACAAACTAAAAAAATATAATATCATGGGGCAGATTCAGCCAGCAAATCAAAGCACAGTTGATCAGTAACTACAAAATAGTCGTTATTTTGCATGCGAAGCCACAACACTCATAGATGAATCATTCTTCTGTCTCAAAACATCTGAAACCCAATAGCCTGATTCGCCTCAGAACCGCTTTTCTGACCATTTGTTTGTTGGTTTTGTTGTTCCTGCTTTCATCAATCCTTATCGTACGACATTTCAACAGGAAACTTTCCGTTTCGACAGCGCACACCATGAAGCAAGAACAAGTATTCAGGCAAGAAAGCATTGAACAACAGATTTTGCTGGATAGCGCAAGGGAGCATCTTCGCAAATTGGCGCAAGAGATTGAAATACAACAGGAATTGAAGGCTAAATATCAAAATGATTTCAACCTTCGGTACAAAGCAACTGAAGAAAAGCACCTCCTTGCCGAAAAGAGTTTATCCGAGGCACTACAATCTGGCCATAACATGGCAAATGAACGAGACTCGGCTTTGGCGAAGGTGCAATTTATGCAAACCCAGCTCAACGAAGCAGACCATAGATTCCTTGAATCCAGAAGAACAAAAATTCTGGAGCTTGCCCGATGGTTGGCCCGTACTGCAAAAAGCACCGGGCCTGATGGTGATCAGGAACTGGCAGCGCTCCTGGCATTGCAGGCATACAGGATCAATGTGGAAAATGGAGGCGATGCAGATAATGATGAAATTTTCAATGCACTTTCCGAAAAAGCAGGGGCTCCCCTGACCCTGGGTGGGAAGTCTGACGTCATCAGAGCCATGGTTTGGAGTAATCATAGCAACAGTATTTTTGCCACTGGTGATGACGGCTTCATCACGCGTTGGTGTCCTCAGGATGAAAATGGCGGGTTCTATTCCTGCGCTGAAGTAGAATTTAAAGATACACAGATCCGAGCCATTGCAATTGATAATCAAACGGATATGATCTTTGCAGGCACCGCCGATGGAAGAATTATCAAATGGGATATAAATGACTCCATTATTTTACCGATGATTATTTCGGCTCATAAAGGAGTTGTGAGCGCTTTGAGTTTGTCAGCTGACAAAAATAGTATCTTCTCGGCTGGCCATGATGGACAAGTATCGCAATGGAATCTGAATGGAGATCTGATCAGGCATTTGCAATTCCCGGATCGCAAGCTGAGGGTCAATACGATTTGCGCGCATCCAAAAGCTGATATTATTTCCTGGGCAAATAGCACTGGTGTTTTGAGCTTCTCCTCAGAAAGTGGAGAAACCATCAAACGCTTGAATCTTGATAAGCCAGCGACCAGTATATGTTTTTCTACAGACGGCAGCATGTTTTTTTGTGGGACCTCTAATGGCGAGCTCATGGTTTTTTCTTATCCAACACTCAATTTGCTGAGCAAGAAAAAGCCTCACCGGGCCGGAATAAACCAGATAATTGTTCATCCTACCAGGCCATTGATTGGCAGTTGCAGCTATGACGGAATAATACTCCTTCACAAAACTGACCAACTACAAGCATCTCCACTACAGCTCATTGATCAGAAGACCTGGGTGTATGCCATTGCTTTCTCTCCTGATGGAAAACACCTGGCAGGCTCCGGAAAAAACAAGGCCGTTTGTTTGTACCCTATTGATTCAGAAGAGCTTGTAAAAAAAGTATGTTTGTCCGCAAAACGCTCTTTAAGCATGGATGAATGGAATCGTTTTATTGGCAACACACTGCCATATAATCCTGTGTGCAATGAAAGTCTGGATACAAAAAGCCTGAAAAGATGAGCAAACTAATGCGTATCTTCGTTTTCTCAGCCTTTCTCATTTCAATGCTTCAGGTTCATGCGCAAGGCAATTGTGACGAACAAACCATCAATGCAGCATTAAAAAATCTCCTCGCAGGGAACTTTTCTATGGTGAGCACAATCCTGCTGCCTTGTATACCGGATGGTTTTGACGATTTGCAACAATCCGAGGCTTTTAGAATTATGGCAATCAAATGCCTGGCGCAGGATTCGGTTGAGGCTGCCCGAAAATGGGCAGAATTGTGGAATAATAATAAATCGGGGGCGGAGTTCAGTGATGAAAATCAGCAGTTTGTTAAACTCATTAAAGAGATCCGCAAAGAAATCAGGTTGAATTCAGTGATGGCTGTGTCAAAGAAATTAGAAAAAATTCAGAATGCCGCTGCCAGTGTGGTCAAAATTACCGAGGAAGATATCAATCGCCGCGGTTATACTAATCTTGAAGAGCTTTTCAGCGACTTGCCTGGGTTCGATGTATCAAGAACCTACAGTGCAACACTTTCAAACCTCTATATGCGCGGATACCGATCGGGCAGCACACGGGGCTTTCTTTTCATGATCAACAACATCGAGGCCAATGATATATGGAGTAATACCGCTTTGATTTCAAAACAGTACCCCATAACCAATGTGAAGTGCGTTGAGGTGGTCTACGGACCAGCATCGTCCATCCATGGGCCAAATGCACTGATGGGAGTCGTAAATATCATCACAAAAGCACCTGAAGACCTGACGCAAAACAATTTTCCGGGAATAATTTTTTCGATGGGTAATGGTTCATTCAATACCCGAAGCGCTGAATTAACCATGGCTGCACAGGACAAAAACATTGGATTTATGGCAACCGCACGGCGTTTCACCAGCGATGAACACTCCATGGCTACTTATTCGGCCTTCGACTTTGATACCTCATTTTATAATGCGGTTGACTATGCCAGATTGCTTGGTATAACCTCGAATGCAGCCGCATGGGCTCGACAGTATAAACCAGGCAGTAATCATCCTTACTTTCAGCTCATCCGCTCGCCACAAGGCGATACAACTGCTGTTAACCTGACTACAAGAGGCGTGGAGATTGCGAGGGAGCTTGATAAAACAGGGATGCTACAAGGGGTGAATAGCCATAGGCCAAGGTATACAAACCTGTTCGATCATTGGTTTATTGATGCAAGGGTTTTTGTTTCCGGATTCACCGTCGGGTTTGAGTTTTGGAAATATAAGCAAGGGGTGATGAACGCTTATACTGATCAGTTTTATGCAAGTGCGATTAATGGCAATCTATGGGGACATCAACAAGCCACTTTTTTTATTCGGTATAATAAAATTTTCTCTGAAAAAATTTCTTTTAATAGTCAAAGTTCATATCGTGTCGGGGGCACAGGGAACGAGACACGCCTTGTTTATATTGACAACTATTCAAATGGAGCATTCAAGGCTGCAGACCTGATGGTCAATGCGTCATCGCGTTGGAATATGCTCCACCTGTATCAAATGTCGCAACAGGTTCGTAGCGAAACTAGCTTACTTTACAACCCATGCTCTAAACTTAGCATTATCTCTGGCTTTGAGATTAAGCAAAGTTTCCTGCCCGGAAACTACCGCATACTTCTCAATCCATCAGCGGACCAAAATGTTATTGAGCACGGATATTTCGCTGATATTCCCGAAGGTGGCTCATCAATTTTAGAAATTCGTGAAGCAGGAATTTTTTCGCAAATCAATTATCGCATTGACAAATGGCTTTCGTTCCAGACTGGTGGCCGTTTGGATTATCATTCAATAAAAGCAGGGAAAGGCCACGGTGTGACGTTTAATCCAAAGCTTGCCATCGTTGCCAATCGGGGACGCATCAATGCAAAAGCGTTTTTTGCTACCTCCCATCAAAACTTCATGAACGATCTTGAATTTTTTCGGTATTCGCAGCGCATGGTTAGTAACCAGGAAACAGAGCCGCAGCGGAATTATCATTTTGAAATTTCAGCCGGATATAAATTTGACGCAAATGTTTTCGCTGATATTGCCATCTTCCGTTATATAATGGAAGATTTTGAACCGGGCAAGGCCAATAATTTACCGGATAACATTCAATCATCAAACACTATGTACAAAGTGGCAGGTGTGCAAACGGGCATGCGCTATCAATGGAATCGTTTTTTGTTACAGGTTAATTATTCTTGGTGCTTGCCGAAGCAACACACTTTTGGTTCAGATAAAATTGAAACAGGTAAGTTGCGCATTGGTGACATTGCTTCGCATCGCTTGAATCTTTCGTTCGACACGAAAGTGTCGAAAAAGGTTCACATCAATTTTCGTTTAAATTATTCCGGCCAAAGAAAAACAGGACCAAACACTACAGTAGCAAGCAACTTGGCTGAATTTCCTGCCGTAGCACTATTGAGTACCACCATAACCTATACCCATCTTCTGCCCGGACTGAATATTCAGTTGAAGGCAAACAACCTTCTCGATACAAAATATTCACATCCTGGTATTTATTCGGCCGATGGAAGCTATTTTTCATCCTGCATCCCCCAACCAGGGCGAGCCATCTGGCTTCGCGCTACCTACGACTTGAAAAGCAGTTTCAAATGATCGCCTCAATTCCAGTTTTTGATTAATTTTGTATATAAACAAACCTTTATCTGATGCTTGAAAACTATAAAAAAGAGAATATACTTTTTCTCGATATTGAAACTGTTCCACAATATCCAACCTATCCGAATGTGCCTGAAAATTTTCAAAAACTCTGGGATACCAAAGCCTTGCGCATAAGGCAGAGTGATACCGAAACACCGGAATCTATATATGCAAGGGCAGGAATTTATGCTGAGTTTGGTAAGATAGTTTGCATTTCGGTCGGATTTTTTCGTGATCGCAAATTCAGGATGAAATCCTTTTCGGGGCATGATGAAAAAGTGCTTCTCGAAGATTTTGCCTCAACATTGAACAACCGATTGTTTGACAAGGATTGGAGCCTTTGTGCTCATAATGGCAAGGAATTCGATTTTCCTTATATCGCCAGGCGTATGCTGATACATGGCATCAAACTCCCAGCATTAATTGACCAAAGCGGGAAAAAACCATGGGAAGTAACGCATCTCGACACCATGGATCTTTGGCGGTTTGGCGACTATAAAAGCTATACTTCATTAGAATTGCTGGCGGCTGTTTTTCAAATCCCCACTCCAAAGGATGATATCCGCGGGAGCGATGTGGCACGGGTATATTGGGAGGAGAATAACCTGCAGCGGATTGTCAAGTACTGCGAAAAGGATGTTGCTACAATTGCCAGGCTCTTTTTGCGTTACAAAGGAGAGGCTCTCTTTGAAAATTCCGACATTGAGCTCGGATGATTTAACCTTTTATTATACACTTAAAACATAACTTATGCGAAAATTTTTCCTTCTAATTATTCTTTTTACTACCATCTGGGCAATCCAGCCAGCAATGAGCCAAAAGAAAAACACCAAGCCAGCACCTCCTCCAGCAGCCGAAAAGGTATTTAAGCTAAATACATATATTGATACGGTGAGCTACATCATAGGGACTGATATTGGATATACATTAAAAAACAATGGATTTGCACTTGCAGCCGACCCGTTGATCAAAGGCTTGCGCGACGCAATGACGGGGAACGATACCATGTTCGGCATCGAACAGGCAGAGGCAATCATTCGCAACTTCACTACAGAACTCAGCGAAAAAAGACAAAAAGATCAAATACCGGAAACTTCACTTACAGAAAATACAGATGGCATGGCATATCTAAATGAGAACAAGACAAACCCGGGTGTTACCGAAACTCCTTCCGGCTTACAATATAAGGTAATAAGGCAAGGTGAGGGTAATAATCCAAAACCAACCGACAAGGTGACAGTTCACTATCGAGGCACATTGGTTAACGGAAAAGTGTTCGATTCTTCCTACGATCGCGGGGCTCCGGCAACATTTGAACTTGGGCGCCTCATTCCCGGTTGGGTCGAAGGCATACAATTGATGAACAAAGGTGCAAAATTTATGTTTTTCATTCCGCCAAAACTTGGCTACGGAGATCGCGATTTGGGTGATATTCCGCCAAACTCTGTGCTGATTTTTGAGGTGGAACTAATAGATTTTTAGCCTGAAATTTCGCTTGCTATTCTTTTAACAATACCTGTAGCTCCTCAACAGTTGATGGTTTTCTCTTGATTATTAGGTTATGATCAAGTAAAATCATGGTTGGGGTTGCATACAAGTAATAATCATTGGCAATCTTTCCATCCCATCCTTTGAAGTCGGCAAGATTGAACCAGAATTTTTCAATTTCTTTTGCATCCAGGGAATTCTTTTTTAAAAACTCAAGATAAGCCTGTTTATCTGTGTCAATCGAAATTGCTACTGCTACAAGTTTCAGATGCTTCGATGTGGGAGATTTTGAATTTACAGAAATCGCGAGTTCTCTTAATTTAGGCAACATCGCCATACAATGTGGGCACCAGGTGGCATAAAAAAACAACAAAATGTCATCTGCTTTTATGGATGCCAGGTTGAAATGTTTACCTGCAATATCGTTGGTTTCAATCGCAAAAGCAGGGTTACCTTCAGCGAGCCGCTTATAGCCTTCGATTCGGCGCTGAAGTTCTCCCGATTCGTGGTTTGACATACACTGCTCCTGAGGCTCATAATTGTTTGCTATGTGTGTCAATACTTCTTCGAATCCGATTTGTTCGAATCCGCTGATAAGATATTCGAGGATGTAGTTAAAAACCTTGGGTTCGATCAGGGCATGGCTAAGTATTTTATCCACGCTTTTGATAAATGCAGCTGCCTGCTGAGAGCGATCGAAGGACTGATTTCGCTGCTGCATGATGAATGAGATCGTTTTGTTCGGAAACAAATCCGTGTAAAGTAGCAAGGTGTCGGTAAAGTTGATATTATTAAGAAAATTATTTAAAGCAAACTCCTTGCGTTCAGGTGCGGGTATGGATGGGTTGAAGCGTGGAGGAAGGCTGCTCTTTGTGTAGGACGCCAGTAATGTTCCCGGAAACTTTGTAGTAATTTCTTTTAAATAAGCATCCATTTCGTTCTGTAAAAACTCAATCTCTTTCATGATCAATGGGTAGAATCTTTTATCTGCAGGATAAATGCTCAAAAGGTGCTCAAGAATCGAAAGACGTGAGTCATGATCCTCTTTTAGTTTAAGAAAATCGTGCAAGGCCAGGTTTTGCTGTGCTCCGGAAAAGCGCACACTATCAGTAAAATGCCCGAAGACTGTAGACAGGCCGATGGATTCGCCAGACAGCAATAGATTAATCACATCACGACTTTGAGGCTGATCGGGTCGGATGCGATAAAAGCCAACCTGAGGCAGCGAATTGATTATCAGATTAAATGAACCATCACTCCTTGTTGATATTTCCCTGAACTTTTGTTCTTTATGTCCAATCACGCGATTGAGCAGCAGAGTCTTTCCAGGATAACCTTTGATTGTGCCTTCCAATAAAAATGCATCCTTAGACTGTGTGAAGGCCGAAATCGGGAATAACAGCAGGAGGAAGACGATAAGTCTTTTCATCATTGGCTCATTCGATTCATCAGCAAAAATACGATATGTATTTATTCGGGGTTAAATTTGCAAATACGATTCATGCTTTTTCCCGAAACCGGTTGATTATGAAAAAGTAGCGGTGCAGTATCGCCAATCGGAAAAATATTCGTTACTTTGCGCCCTGAATTTTTTAACCTTTTTTAAACTTAATGAATTATGCCAACAAAGATTAGATTACAGCGTCATGGTAGAAAAGGGCGGCCTTTCTATCATATTGTAATTGCGGATGGTCGTGCACCACGAGATGGGCGTTTTATTGAGAAGATTGGCACCTACAATCCTCTGACCAAACCTGCCGAAATTGACATGGATTTTGATCGCGCACTCTACTGGTTGCAAACCGGTGCGCAGCCGACTGATACAGTTCGCGCTATTTTAGCCTACAAAGGGGTGATCTACAAAAATCACCTCGAAAAAGGAGTGAAGAAAGGCGCTCTCACACCAGAGCAAGCCGAAGACAAGTTCAATCAATGGCTCGAAGAAAAGCAACTGAAGATTCTGAGCAAAATCAAGGCACATGGTCAGGAACTGAAAGACAATGTAAAAAGCCGGATAGCTGCTGAGACTAAAGTGAATGAAAAAAGAGCAGCTGATCTTGCAAAAAAATACGCAAAAGAAGCTGAGAAACATGCTTCAAAAATGGCCCATTCGGTACAATCCGCTCCGGAAACCATCGAAGCACCTGAAGCTGGGAACGAAGAAGTTGTTTCGGATGCAGAATAACACACTGCAAAATGAGTAGAAAGCTGCCCTTGGGGCAGCTTTTTTATTGCACCATGATACGCACTTAGAAAGAACACTCTAGTTTTTTGATAAGTTTCTTCCTGGCACATTCTAAAAAATCTTAGTTTTATGCAATGATTAACAATCAACCGCGTGAAAACAGAAGAGCACTATTTCCTGGGTAAGGTACTGAAATCCTTTGGAATTAAAGGAGAATTGCTGGCATTTTTCGATGTTGACAATACAGCAGACTATACCAACCTAAAGTCGGTTTTTGTTTTCATTGGTGGAAACATGGTTCCTTTCTCAATTAGTGAACTTAGATTGAGACAAAATAATCAGGTTCAAATCAGGTTTAAAGATATAGATGATCCCAATCAGGCTGAAATATTGATAGGATGCGAACTATATTTACCACTTTCAGCGCTTCCTCCACTGGCCGATCATCAATTTTACTATCACGAAATTGTTGGCTATCAGGCATTTGATGAGGCCTTTGGATATATTGGAACAGTTGACCGCGTCATTGATTTTCCGATGCAGGCATTGTTGCAGGTTTCAAACCAAGGCAAGGAAATTCTTATTCCATTGGTGGATGAGGTCATAGTGAAAGTTGATAAAAAAAAGAGGGAAATTTACTTAAATGTTCCTGAGGGGCTGATTGAACTCTATCTGAATTGAGCCATGACCGAGCCATTCAGGTTTAAACAGTTTCAGGTATTTGACCACCTCAGCACCATGCGGGTTGGCACCGACTCCGTGTTGCTGGGGGCCTGGGCGCAACTACCCACACACGGATTGATACTCGATGCAGGCACAGGTTGTGGAATCCTGGCCTTGATGGCGGCACAAAAGACAAGAGCCAAAGTCCTCGCCATTGACATTGACAAAGCAAGCATCGAACAGGCCTCACAAAATTTTAGTTCGAGTCCGTGGGCAAGCAGGCTTTCTATTTTGCAAATCGAATTTGAGCAGTATGCTTTTCAGCATCCAAAAAGTGTTGATCATATCATATCAAATCCGCCCTATTTCATTAACAGCTTGAAGACAAAGCATACCGGGCTTAATAAGGCCCGCCATGCACCTGCGGGCTTTGAAGAAATATTTATCGAAAGCATCACGAAGGCGCTTTCAATACGTGGCAAGGCTTCAGTGATCCTGCCGGCAGATAGGATTGATTCATTTCTAAAAAAACTTACGACAACTGACCTCTTTCATACCCGAATGTGTAAAGTGTTTCCACGCCAGTGCTCAAGGCCAACCAGGGTTTTACTTGAAGTCAGCAGATACCAGCCAAATGAACCGGAACTGATGGATATAATCATCCATGCCCAAGGGAAAGCTTACACTCCTCAATACAAAGAATTAACCGGCGATTTTTATTTGTAACTGAAAGGGTAGAAAAATCATGTTTGCAACATGCTTATCGGCGTAATTTTTCCCTTTTAAACATTTCAGTCGGAGGAAAAACATACCGAACCGTGATTCCAAAGAAATCACCGATTGGTTTCACATCCAGGTATTTAATATCAACCTGCCCTCTGTTATAGAACAGGCGGGTTTTGTATAAGGCAGTAAAAAGCATGTAAGTGGTTCCCAGATAGATGTATCCATTTTCTTCGGTTCTGTATTCCCAGCCAATTCCTCCTCTATAGGCTGGCATTAACCAGTATTTTCGCCTGGAAATTTGCTCAAGGGACCGGGTAATCGTGCCGGTGCTGTCTTTTTCTTTTATAATAGATGCGAGGTGACTGGGAAGAATTTGGAATGATATGCCTGCCGAGTGCCCCATATAAATGTTTTTTCCCAACCGTATATAGTAGGTGGGGATTAAAGGCATTTCATAATTATCGGCGGTAAATTGCAGGCTGGTTTTGACGTCCTTATCTTCAACACTGATGCTAAAATCGCGATTGATGTAGTTGATTCCAGTTTCGAGCGAAAACCTTTGAGAGAGGTTGAAGCTCAGAAATGCGCCATAGGTGTATCCCGGCATGGGGCTAATAGTAAAAACAACATCATCTACCTTCACCACATCAGTTTTGATTCTGAAAATTGCACTCGGGATGATGGGCTTTACCTCAAAGCCAAAAGCAACTTTTCTTGTTTTTGCGAGGCCCTGGTCAGCTCTTCTTTCCAGTTTTGAGCCGGATTGCGAATAGGCTCTGTTTTGCTGGCAGATAAACGCCAGGCAAGTCAGAAAGAAAACGATTGACCTTGCTGTTGTGATCTGCTTCATCAAGTGCAATGCTAATAATTATTTCTGAAACTTAATCAGGACTGGGATGCTTCTTTCATTGAAAGTTGAATGCGTTTTCGTTCAAGATCCACATCCAGCACTTTCACTTTCACTTTTTGGTAGATTTTAACAACCTCGGCCGGATCTGAAACAAAGCGGTTTGCTAGTTGACTTACATGAACAAGCCCGTCCTGATGCACGCCAATATCAACAAACGCTCCAAACGCAGTTATATTGGTAACAATGCCCGAAAGAACCATCCCTGCTTTTAGGTCCTGAATTGAATGTACGTCGGGGTCGAACGAAAAGAGATCAAAACTTTCACGAGGGTCGCGCCCCGGCTTTTCAAGTTCTTTCATTATGTCGAGGAGGGTGGGCAAACCGGCCTTATCGTCTGTAAATTGAGCCGGCTCAATTTTCTGGCGTTGCGATTTGTCTATCATTAACTCCTGAACAGTAATTCCAAGTGATTGCGCCATCCGATCTACGATATGATAGCTTTCCGGATGTACAGCGCTGGCATCCAACGGGTTAATGCCACCATTTATGCGCAGGAATCCTGCAGCCTGTTCGAAGGATTTGCTGCCAAAGCGGGGTACATGAATCAACTCCTGCCGGCTTCGAAACGCTCCGCATTTTGCCCTGAATTGAACCAACGCTTCGGCCAATGCAGGCCCCACACCCGAAACATAGGTGAGCAACTCCTTGCTGGCCGTGTTTAAATCCACACCTACCTGGTTCACACAGCTTTCGACCACATCTTTCAGGCTGTTCATCAGTTCTTTCTGGTCAACGTCGTGCTGATACTGTCCAACGCCAACAGATTTTGGATCAATTTTTACCAGTTCTGCAAGCGGATCCATCAGCCTTCGGCCAATCGACACCGCCCCCCTGACAGTCACATCGTAGTCGGGAAACTCCTCTCGGGCAATTGCCGAGGCAGAGTAGACTGAAGCACCAGATTCATTCACAACCACTACCGTCAGGTCGCGGTCAAACCGCAACCGGCGGATAAGGTTCTCGGTTTCGCGGCTGGCAGTGCCATTGCCTATGCTGATTGCTTCAATCTTGTAAGCATTAACAAGGTTTATAATTTTTTTGATTGCTGCTCCAACTTCGCTTTGGGGCGGATGAGGATAAATGGTTTCGTTGTGCAGCAGGTTTCCTTGTGCATCCAAACAAACAAGTTTGCACCCAGACCTATATCCAGGGTCTATGGCGAGCACCCGTTTTTGGCCAAGCGGTGGTGCAAGCAGCAATTGCCGCAGGTTGTCAGCAAAAATCTGAATGGCCGCCCGATCAGCTTTTTCTTTGAGTTGATTGCGCACCTCGGTTTCCATTGAAGGCTGAATCAGCCTTTTGTAGCTGTCGGTCAGAGCCAGTTGAACCTGTTTTGAAGATTCATTGTTTGACTTGACAAATATCTTTTCAAGCAGTGCTATCGCCATATCTTCGGGTGGGCAAATATCGAGGCGAAGAAACTTTTCGGACTCGCCCCGAAACATTGCCAGCAATCGGTGCGAGGGGGCTCGACTTGCCGGTTCGCTCCATAAAAAGTAATCGCGATATTTTGCGGCATCAGCCTCTTTATTTTTAATCACTTTGGAATGTATTATACCTTCCTTTCCGAAGAGCAATCGCAAGCGCTGGCGTGCAACTGCATTTTCATTCACCCACTCGGAAATGATATCGCGGGCCCCGGCCAATGCCTCATCAACATTGTTTACTTCTTTTGAAGTGTCTATAAACTGCGCGGCAATTTTATGTATATCTCTGTCGTGCTGCGATATAATAATTTTTGCCAATGGTTCCAGTCCCCTGACGATGGCCACACTTGCCCTGGTTTTTCTTTTGGGGCGATAAGGCAGGTACAAGTCTTCAATTTCGGCCAGGGTTTGGGCTGCAAGTATTTGCTTCTCTAATTCAGGTGTGAGGTTTCCCTGTTCTCGAATAGTTTCAAGAACGGATGTGCGTCTCTTTTCAATAACTCCAAGTGCAATCGCCCGGTCACGAATGGCGGCAAGTTTTATTTCGTCGAGGCTCCCGGTCCACTCCTTGCGATAGCGGGCAATGAAGGGAATGGTAGCACCGGAAATTAGCAACCGAAGAGTGCTTTCCACAGCATTTAAATCAAGGCCTAGTTCCCTTGCAATGGTGGCTGCAAATTTCATCTCCATGACAACTACCAAATGGTTAAATTTTTAACGGACCAGCATCACAATGCCCGATTTAGGAGGTACAGATAAATATGCATCTTTATCAAAGATTTTATAGGAAATTTGGTACACATAAACTCCGGCCGGGCAGTCGAAGCCGGTGTTCAACATCTTCCCGTTCCATCCGTTTCCTTTGTAACCACCTTGAGCCGTATTTGCGGGGTTCTCTTCGCTGTAAACCAACTGTCCGAGCCTGTTAAATATTCGGATTACATAGTCCGAAACAGGTCCGCCATGTGGTCTGAATACCTGGTTTTCAGCAATATGACTATTCGGATTAAACGCATTTGTGGTTTTTAACTCTTCGGTTCTTATCTCGATAATTCTTTCGTTTTTGCAACAATTTTTGTCTTCAACTATCAACTTGTAGTACCCTTCGGCATCATTGCCTGCAAAAATGGAAATAGAGCCCTGGTCACTGATCGGAACGGCAGGGCCATTCAATTCTTTTAAATAATACCAACTGTAGGCTGGATAAGGCCTCCTAAAGGGATCAGTTCCTCCGTTCAGGGTATGGTGAGTATCTGGATAAAGCCATAAAATATCAGGGATACCGGGAATCAGGTTTGTGGGGTTGGCATTGATGGTAATTGTTTGCTTGTAAGGCCCAAAACGCGCATTATTAAATACTTCGGTTACTTCAACCTGGAAATTTCCTGAAGAAGTAAACGTATGGTTATAAAGAGTCGAAGCAGATACAAACGGATTAGGCCCCGGGTCATTGAATACCCACGAAACACTGTCAACATTCGTTTTATTCAAAATAGTAAAGGTTGTGGGCGAATGCATGCATTTGGGATCGGACCAAAAATGAGGGGACTGCAGATAGGATGTAACAAAGTTTGGGAGCCCCATTGTGGCTTTGCTGCTTCCAAGGGATATGCCATTTTCACTATAATTACATGCCAACCCTGGCCGTTTGGGATTATTAATAACCCCTAAACTGTTTTGGTTATATCGGGCAACATAAATTCTCCCATCGCGCCCAAGCTGCAAGCCGATAACATCTTTTGGCATTGTTTCGTTGATCCATACTGGATTAATATTCAAATCATTAAGATCATACTGATAAAGACTGCCCGAACTAGAGGGATTGGATAAGTTTAAAGTGGTAAGGTAAAGAAAGCGGCTATCGGGCGAGAATTCTATTCCATAAGGTTTCAGATTCGATACTGGAGAACTTTTAGTCACCGGGGCCGAAACCACACCTGTTGTGTTGTTGAAAGAAAAAACTTCAATCTTTTTCTGACCGTATATTGCAAGTGCAAGACGGTTTCCATCGGGAGAGGCCTTCAAATATCCTAATGCATTATCTGTGCTAAAATCTTCGCCATCATGTGCTGTGCCTGTTTTGCTTACCACAGGCGTGCTTGAAACGCCTTCTTTGCTAACGAGGTAAGTATAGAATTCATCAGAGATGAGGTCGTGTGTAATCACCCAGTAGTCTATGCCATTATTATGCAGAACAGCAGTAAGCTTTTCAGAAACTCTGGGTTTAAGCGCAAAATTCCTCCGAATCACTGATCCCCCGCCACTTATATCAACCTCGGAATATCTAAATCCGTTATTTTCTCCCAAAGGTATGCCTAAGAAAGCAAGGTATTGGTCAACAGTAAAAATAAAAAACCGTGAGGGTGATCCTGGCTTGGGAATGATGATTGAGGATTGTGTTGCATTGGGATTACCATGCAAATCGTTTGCTAATTCGGTGAAATTGCCATTAAATACCCTTTTCCCATCAGTAAAGAGCAAAAGCGTTCCATCCGCATCGCTGATGGAGCTACTTGCTTTTCCAATATTCAGTTTAGTATTGCTTGTATTTGAGGTTACCCCGTTGTCGGAAAATTTCAGGGCAGCACGATCCTGGAATAACCAATTATCAGCAAATCTGATGGGCTTATCAACAACACAATCCTGAGAAAAAGAGTACGAAGGGAAGATAAAACACAATATGAGAAAGAAATACAATTTCATTCAAAATGGCTGTTTGATGTCCTGATAATATCCAAAAACCGCATAGGACTATTTGTTAACGATGAGTTTCATGTTCAAAGTCTGCTGCTGTGAAGTCAGCCGAACAACATACACTCCATTCCTGAGTGAACCAATGTTAATCATTGTTTCCTGTTGGCCCGGAAGAATTTGACCTGCCAGCATGGTAGCTCCTCTAAAATCAAGAATAATGTACTGATCAAAGGCACCCGGAAATGAAAATTTAAGATGAATAAAATGGCCAGCAGGGTTTGGAAACATAACCACTTTTTCACCTTCAATGTCAACAATTCCAACGCCGGTGCAATCGGCAAAATTGAACAATATGGTTATGTTGGATTCTGAGAAACAACCCTGGCTGTTTGTTACCTTCACCGAATGTCTCTGTATTTCATTTACTATTCCTGCAGTGCCCACTTTAATGGTTCGTGTTGTTGCACCATTCGACCAAAGATAGGTAGCACCGGGGTTTCCAGCATTCAGGGTTAGTGAATCAAATACACAGGTTCTTATTGTATTAGGCAAGATTTGTGTATAACCAGGTGGAATAAGATTAATGATGGGCAAGGGTGTAACCTGCACCAATACTCCTTTGGGCTGAGATTGGTTGTATCCATCCCAGATACTTACTAGGTAGGTGGTATTAATTGAGGGTTTTACCCAGGGAGAAGCCAGGTTTGAAGTAAACCCCGGCGGATTAGATGTCCAGGCATAGGATTGATACTGCCCTGAACCCCCAATTGGATTCGTAAACAGCCGGGTTGAGTCGTTCAAGCAAATGATATCTTTTTGAGCCGTAGGGTTAGCCGACAGAGCAACTCCCGTAATGAAAATGATGACTTCATCTACGGCACTTTGGCAGCCAAATGCATCGGTCACGGTAAGTGTGAATGTAGTTGTAGCGTATAGGTTACGAGTTTTGGGAGACGGAAGCTGAGAATCAATGAGTAGCGATGCGGGTTGCCATTGATATGAGTACGGAGCAGACCCTCCTGCAGCACTTCCTTGCAGTGTGGTGTTTGTGCCATGTGCTATTGTGATATCAGTTCCGGCATTGCTCGCGGGTTTTGGTTTCAGCACCACTTGCAATTGCGGCGAAAATGCTCCCGGTCCGCAATCATTATTTCCTCTTACCCTGACAGTAGCTTGCCCTGCGTATTGTGCCGACCATTGCACCTGGGCTTGTGTGGTTGTTCCGCTGAGGGTGCCTGCATTGGTTGGACTAAGTTCCCATGTGTAGGTGGTGGCATTGTTTGCCGGTAGTACCGAATACGTGCTCACCTGAGTGCCTTGACAAAATTGAACAGGTCCTGTGGGAGTGGCTGGCTGCGTAGGAAGAGGATTGACCTGAATCTGCAGCGGCTGCGAATAGATTCCCTGGCCGCAGTCATTATTACCCCTTACTCTGATTGTGGCTTGCCCTGCAAATTGGGCCGACCATTGAACCTGCGCCACAGTAGTGGTTCCGCTGATGCTGCCAGCAGCAGAAGGAGCCAACTCCCAGGAGTATGTCATCGCATTGGGTGCCACACTGATTGTATAGTTTGAGGTCTGACTGCTTTGGCAACGCTCTGTAATGCCAACCGGAACTGATGGTTGAGACGGAAATGGGTTGACAGAGATGAGCAATTGCTGAGAAAAGCCTCCGTTTCCACAATCATTAATCCCTCTTACCCGAATTGTTGCCTGGCCCGTAAACTGTGTTGCCCAATGTACTTGTGCTAAAGTAGTGGTTCCACTGATAGTACCAGCGTTCGAAGGTAAAAGCTCCCACCGATAGCTAAGTGTATTTGCAGCCGGGCTTACTGTGTAATTTGTGATTTGTCCGTTCGTGCATACTTCAACAGGCCCTGACGGGGTGGCAGCAATCGCCGGCAAAGGGTCTATTGTTATTTGAATTTGAGGCGATGGAATATTTTTACAATGATATGAACTTTCAAGAACCCTCAGGGTGCCTTGGCTTGCGTTTACCCACTTTATCGCTACAATGGCTGTTCCTTGCCCGGAATCTATATTACCCCCTGTAACCTGCCACTGATATGTATTTCCCTGAATTGGCGCCTGAACCGTGTAATTCTGAATGCTCTCAGCACAGGCCCGAAGTGGCCCTGTGACGCTGGGGGTGGGTGGCACTCCGACTTCAACAAGCGTAGAAACCGGCTGGCTCTGCAGTGTGTTTAAAGTAATGATAAGGGTATAAGTGCCGGCATGGGCCAGATTGACATTTGAAATTGACGGGGTTGGTAATGTAGAAGTCCATCCATTGGGCCCAGTCCAACTATAGGTTGAACCAGGTATGGGGTTTTGAACGCCTAATTGCAAGGTCTCTCCTATACACAAAGGCCCGTTGTTTGAAATCGGAGGTGGAACAATGGTGCAATCGGTTCCTCCGGTTCCTCCGGTCTGAGAAAAATTAATATTACAGTTGTTGTTCGAAAAGTTGGTTATCAGCAATATATAGTACTCTCCGAGCTGTGCATTTGGAATGTTACATACCTCAGTGGCAGAAGAAGAGTAGCTGCACGAAACAATTTTATTGGCTGTGAGCTGCCCAACGCAAGGGGCTGTCGGGGAATTGAACGGCCCCCAGCAGATGTAGTCAATATCCCTGAGTGGATTGCTCTGCATCGTTATTAGTATGTTTCCGCCTCTGCCGATCCGAAGGTGATACCAGGCGGGATTTGGCCTGGTAGCAAGGCAACCATAAGCAGCGCCTGCCTGTGCACTACCCGAATTTACTCCTGCCGGATAATTATAAGTGGTTCCGGTGCAGAAAGCAAACGATTTATGACAGGAATCATTTGCAGCGCGTATCCCCATAATTCTATTCATCAAATTTTGATCAAGCCTGTCAATACACCCTGACATATAAAAGCCTTGATTTTGTTTGTTCCATTTCGCAGAAGCGTGATCAACTTTTCTCCTGATAATTTCAAGGTCAGCTTCTAATTGTTCGGGCGAATGATTGAGAGGCAAAGAAAATGTGGTAGAATGTTGAGATATACCTTCAAGCGTGGCTTTTATATACTCGAGCTGAAACAACAAGTCTATCGTGTATATCTTTTCAAAAAGGGTTGTGTGCTCTTCGAAAAAATAGGTTTTATCAGCAAATTGATTTGCGACATTCACAGTATCATGAAAAGACCATCGATTGCCGGAGGCTATGGGTTCATGCTGAGCCACAAGACTTTCCGAATAGATTACAGCCAAAATCAACAGCATAATGGAAGTCTTCACTAATGCAATTGTCATTATGCCAGGATTTTGTGATTTTAGTGGTGTCATGGTCAGCATCCGGTAGCAAGAACATCTACAATGTGGGCGGTTTTCAGAGGGAGCTTGTGTTTTTTAATATAACCGTCAAGGTGCATAAGACAGGATGCATCAGTCGAAATGATATACTCGGCACCTGTAGCAAGGGCATTCTCAACTTTTTGTTCTGCCATGGCTACTGCTATGGCTTCGTTTTTAACAGAGAATATTCCGCCAAATCCGCAACATTCGTCAGTATGCTGCATTTCGCGAAGCTCCAGGCCACGCACATGCTGCAGCAATACTCGGGGTTCTGTCTTAATGCCGTATTCACGTAAGGCAGAGCAGCTGTCATGATAGGTAACCACATGATTAAAGATGGCCTCGACATCATAGACTTTTAGAATATTCACCAAAAAATCTGTAAATTCTAAAATATTTTTCTGTAGCTGCCTGTATTCGATATGGAGTGCTGAATTGTAGAAAAGCTCATTATAATTATTTCTCACCATCCCTGCACAAGAAGCCGAGGGTGTAACGACAAGGCGGTTGTTGCTATGGCTCCTTATAAATTTTTCCCCAATGGCTTTGGCTTCATCCCAAAATCCTGAATTAAATGCCACCTGGCCACAGCACTGTTGTTTCTTGTTGTAGTGGGCATCCACCCCGAGTTTTTCTAAGATACGAAGCATATTGAACCCAGTTTCGGGATAAAACTGGTCAATAAAACAGGGGATGAAGATGTCTATGGTCATGTGGTTGCTGCCAATCCAAAGCGAGGGCAAAAATACTCAAATATTGTATTGATTCATGATTTATTGCCTTCGATTTTCTTCTATCCAAAAATTATAAAGTGAGTGTGGATATTGTATCAATCAGCTAAATTATAAATTAACCCCAGAATACTTTACCGCAAGTGCAAATAAACCTAACTATTTGATTTAGCTAGCCTTAAGTTTAATAATGTCTTCTTCAACCTGAATTCTTCAAACATATCTGCCTCCATTTAGTATTTGCAGTTACTCTGCAACTCATTATGGTTTGGCGAATATCCAAAAAATCAAATGGTTTGAAGGAAAATCCTGGAAAACATAAATTGCTGTGAGTGTTGCATCTGGGACAGGGTGATGCGAAAGCTATACATTAGTCCAAGTTGAAGAAAGCTTTTATAGCCAAAAACATTCTTGGATTTCTTGATAATTCCAGCAATCTTGTCCTGTGCCACCACCCCGAACAGGAAAACAAGCAGCTTGGAATTGTATTGCCCTTTCTGAAAACGCACAAATGTCGGCAAAAACCTGAATGCCTTCATTCTCGGTATCAGCACAAGCAATTCCAATGAATTACTTATTAATTATTGGTTTTAAATTATCTTAACCCGTGGGCGCTGCAAAATTGTATCGTGTAGGGATGAAAGGTTTCTTCTGCTCATGCATCCAACCGAAAAACTTTGATAATATAGGCATCGGTTTGTTTTTGATGCGCTGGGATGCAGGCAAATCAAAAACCATTAAGGTTGGATGTGTCTGTTTTGCAATGCGTTGGGACTGATCAGCCTGCAGCATTTGTGTTGATGGCAGGGCATTTATGAATTGCATGAATAACCTCTGTAACACTGCAATGACAATTTATTACCGGTTGACCAATATCACGCAGCAAGGTCATATTAAGTTGATCCCGATGGTTTTTCTTATCAAAAAACATCAAATCAATCAGTGCTTCAACCTGATCGGATCTAAGACTGTATTTCGGGAAAAATGTCATGAGATATTGTGTGATTTCCCGAACTAGGCTATTTTCATAATCAATGGCTTGGTCAGAAAGCTGAAGTTCAACCATGATTCCAATCGCAATGGCATGGCCGTGAAGTAACGGTTTTTTGTCATAGCGCAGGGAATAGGTTTCAAGTGCATGTCCGACGGTGTGGCCTAGGTTTAGCACTTTCCGTGATCCTGTTTCTCTTGGATCGAGGCTCACGATTTTATGCTTCAATTCCACTGAGTGGGCGATGAGTTCCTGCCAATGAGGAAAATTCTTCAAGCTTTCTATGTTGGCAAAACTGTTTTTAAGTCTGCCCCATTCTTCGTGTCCTTCGATAAGGGCATGTTTTACCAGCTCGCCAAAGCCCGATAGCAGGTGCTCAAATGGCAGGGTCTTCAAAAACTCAGGGAAAATGAAGATCTTTTTGGGTTTTGAGTAAGCCCCAATATAGTTTTTTAAGCCATCGAGGTCAACGCCAGTTTTCCCTCCGACAGATGCATCAATCTGGGCAAGTAATGAAGTTGGAAGATAAATGCAGGCGATTCCACGCATATAGGCTGAGGCAACAAACCCGCCGAGGTCGCACACCACACCTCCCCCGATGCAAACCAGTAGGGACTTACGGTCAGCACCAGTTTGAGCCAATTCACGCCATATCACTCTGCAAGTTTCCAGGGTTTTGTGAAGTTCACCGGCTTCCATTTCCACTAAAATGATCTCATCAGGCAATCTGAAATGGTTCATCAACCATGGCAGGCAGTACTTTTTGGTGTTTCGATCAGTAAGCACAAAAACCTTAGAGTAGCCCTGGATGCCATTTTTCAAAAATTTAGCCAGGGCCATATGCGCAAAATCGCCTACGAAGGTGTGTCGCCGATTAATAAATGAGTAATTTTGGAATGGCATGAAACAAAAATACAGTTAATTTTTTGACTGATAATTTTTCAAGCATCACCATCATGGCAAATTTTGGAAACACTTGTGTCGCATTTGGATGGCAGTCAGATAAAGACCTGCAACGGGCGAATCTTTTATTTCGGGCTATCTCGAGCCCCATCGTTGTGAAATTCGGAAAAATTTTCGCCAATATGGCTTTAGCGCTTCATATTCCATTGGCTTGGTTGATAAAGCCAACCCTTTATAAGCAATTTGTGGGGGGCGAAAGCATTGATGACTGCATCCCTTCGGTAAGGCAACTTGAAAAATTTAACGTAAAAGCCATCCTTGACTACTCGGCGGAGGGGGGCCATTCGATATCTGCCATGGAGGCTGCTCTCGACGAGACCCTCAGAACAATAAAATTTGCAGCCTCTGATGCCAGTATTCCTTTTGCAGTGTTCAAGCCTACGGCTTTTGCTACTGCTTCCCTGCTCGAGCATGCAAGTAAAAACCTTCCTTGGAACGAAAACCAGCAAAGTGAATTTTTACAGTTTCGAGGTCGTATCAATACACTTTGCCTTCAGGCATTTGAATCGGGTATTCCCATTTTAATTGACGCAGAAGATGTTCATTTTCAGGAAATTGTTGATACCGTGGCTGCTGAAATGATGCGCTCTTATAACCAAAAAAAAGCCATCGTATATAATACATATCAAATGTATCGAACAGACCGGCTTGAGAAGTTAAAAAACGACCTCAAACAAGCAGAGATGGATGGCTATTTTCTGGGGGCGAAATTTGTCAGGGGCGCTTACATGGAACGTGAGCGAGCGAGAGCAAAAAAGATGGGATACCCCTCCCCTGTTTATGAAAGCAAAGAAGCAACAGATCATAATTACAATGCTGCCATTGAATTTTCTGTCCGGCACATTGATAGAATCAGCATTTTTAATGGAACGCACAATGAGGAAAGCTGTCAATACATCGTCCAACTTATGCATCAGGCTGGTATTCAAAACAATGACCCGAGAATTTGGCACTCGCAACTTTATGGAATGAGCGACCATATTAGCTTCAACATGGCAGCTGAGGGATATAATGTTGCAAAGTACATGCCATATGGGCCGGTTAAATCTGTTTTGCCTTATCTGTTGAGGCGCGCCGAAGAAAACACCTCTATTGCCGGACAAACCGGCCGGGAGCTAGGTTTGATCAGAACCGAAATAACCAGGAGAAAAGCCTTAAAAGGCAGATAATAGCAGTTCAATTTCCTGATAAGGAAGCCTGAAGTAATCGCTTACCTGCCTGTTGGTGATTAATCCATTAAACATATAGGTTCCGCGCCTGATTCCTTCATTTTCATGCAGCATAGGTTCAATGCCTCCTGCCTGAGCAGCCACTAACAAGATTGGCGCCAGGAAGTTGCTGATGGCATAGCTGGCTGTGTGCGGAAAGCGTGAAGCGATGTTGGGCACACAATAATGGGTGACTCCATGCTTTATAAATACAGGATTTCGATGATCGGTGGGTTGAGACGTTTCTACGCAACCACCCTGGTCAATACTGACATCAATAATTACTGAACCTGGCTTCATTTGGCTCACCATTTCTTCGCTCACGAAAACAGGCGTGCGTCCGCTTGATGCCGAAATTGCAGCGATCAGTACATCGGCTGTTTTTAATGCCTTAAGCACAACATTTGGTTGGATCACCGAAGTGAAGACAGGCTGTATCAGGTGGTTTTGAAGCGCTTTAAGTTTGTAAATCGAATTGTCGAATATTTTTACCATTGCCCCCATGCCCAACGCTGCTTTGGCGGCATATTCGCCTACCGTTCCTGCACCAAGGATCACCACTTCGGTGGGGGAAATACCTGAAAATCCCCCAAGGATATGCCCCTTGCCGAATTCAGGATTACTGAGGTACTCTGCAGCTGTAATTATCGAGGCAGTGCCTGCCATTTCGCTCATCGCCCGCCGAATTGGGAAGGCTTTTGTTTTGTCCTGAATATATTCGAAAGATAGGGACGTTATTTTTTTCGACATAAGTCGCCTGAAATATTCTTCTGCTTGGGTTGAAAGTTGCAGAGAAGTGATGATGGTGGATTTTGGCTTCAGCATCTCAATTTCGGCCAGGGTAAGTGAGGCAACTTTTATTACAATGTCTGCCTTGAATGCTTCCGTCTTGTCAACAATCTCACCACCATACTCGGCATATTCATGATTGCTGAACCAGGCACGCTCGCCTGAGTCGCGTTCAATCAATAGCTTGTGGCCATTTTGCACCAGCAAACCTACCGCATTTGGAACCAACGAAATACGCTTTTCCATTTGTGTCTCATCCCCGGCCAGGCCAATGGTTAGCGGTTTACATTTTTTAGTCAACTCGAGCATTTCTTCTTTAGCCAGTAGCATGGAAGAGGATTTATATGGAAAAAAGGGTTGATTTTCCTGATTCATGTTGATTCCTTTTAGAGTTTAACATCAATGATTCTTTGCAAAATTTCCTTCCCCCGAGAAATACTGACTTTTACACAGTCAGGCGGAAGCAGGGGTTCAATTTTTTCGGGCCACTCAATCAGGCAGTAATTTCCACTAAAAAAATACTCCTCATAACCTATGTCCATGGCTTCGTTCAGCGAATTAATGCGATAAAAATCGAAATGATAAATCGGATTTTGTTTGTTATCGAAGTATTGGTTGATCAGCGAAAATGTGGGGCTTGTGACTATATCAGCCGAACCAAGCACCCTGCAAAAGGCTTTGATGATTGTTGTTTTTCCGGAGCCCATGACCCCATAAAATGCAAACACAGTGCGATTGCCCGCCAATTTGATTATGGTTTCTGCTGCTTCCTCCAGGTCGTCCGGGGATTGAGAAAACACTCTGGTCTTCATGAATATTGAGGCTGATTGAAGCCTGCAAGTTAATAAAATTCTACTTGTTTCTTAAAACAGAAAAAGGGATGATGAGTTCTTCGAGCGAAATTCCACCATGCTGAAATGTATTGCGGTAATAATTCGCATAGTGGTTGAAATTATTTGGGTAAGCAAAAAAGTCGTTTTTACGGCAAAACACAAACGAGCTGCTCATGTTTCCACGGGGCAGAAACGCATCAGATGGATTGCGCACATCAAACACTTCTTTTGAATTATAGTCGAGGCTTCTGCCTGTTTTGTAGCGCAGGTTGGTAGTTGTATTTTTGTCGCCGACAATTTTCACGGGGTTCTGCACCTTCACCGATCCGTGATCTGTGGTAACAACCAGGGTAACCCTTTTTTCGGCAAGCAATTTAATGATCTCGAGCAGCGGGCTGTGCATAAACCATGACAAGGTCAGCGAACGATAAGCCGGCTCATCATCGGCCAACTCTTTGATAATTTCCATCTCGGTGCGTGCATGCGAGAGCATATCCACAAAGTTGTAAACGATTACATTTAACTTGTTTGTCATCAGGTTGGGTACAGACTCAACCAGCTTGCGGCCTGCAACCAGGTTCAAAACTTTGTTGTAAGAATATTTGATGTCGCGGCCATAGCGTTTAAGATACTCACCCAGTAATTCGCCTTCGAATTGGTTTTTGGTCCCCTCTTCGCCTTCATTCACCCACCAGCGTGGATATTTCTTTTCAATTTCCGAAGGCATAAGGCCTCCAAATAATGCATTGCGACTATATTGCGTCGTACTGGGCAGAATGCTATAGAAAACGTCATCGCTTTCCGTCTTAAAAAATTCCTCAATTATAGGTTGAATGATCCGCCACTGGTCAAAGCGCAGATTATCAATCAGCAGCAGGAATATGGGGTTGCTCCCGTCAAGAAGCGGAAATAATTTTTCTTTGAGAACAGTGTGGGAGAGTGTCGGCTTGTTTCTTACAGAGCCGTTAATCCAACCCAGGTAGTTTTTTTCAATAAATTTGGAAAACACTTGATTTGCCTCGGCCTTTTGCTGCAGCAGTACATCCAAAATACCTTCATCTTTCGACTTCTCGAGCTTCAACTCCCATGATACAAGTTTGCGATAAATTTCAACCCATTCAGCATAATCGAGGTTATTTGCAATTTCCATACCAATATTGCGAAACTCTTGCTGATAGGCAAAAGTGGTTTTTTCGGCAACCAACTTTTTGTTATCGAAGCTCTTTTTCAATGCCAATAAAATTTGATTTGGATTCACCGGTTTAATCAAATAATCGGTAATATTGGAGCCGATTGCATCTTCCATAATCCGCTCTTCCTCGCTCTTTGTGATCATCACCACCGGAAGGTTCGGATATTGATCTTTAAGTATGGTAAGTGTCTCAATTCCTGAAAGACCAGGCATGTGCTCATCCAAAAAAACAATATCGAACTGGTTGGTCTTCAGCACATCAAGGGCATCGTTTCCATTATTGGAGGTTACTACATCATAGCCTTTCTGATTCAGAAACAGAATATGGGGTTTTAGCAGGTCTATTTCATCATCCACCCAAAGTATATTGATTTTGTCCGACATTTTATTGTTTTTATTTAAATTTTTAGATTTATGGAACTTTTTAATAAACTTTGCATCTTTAACGTTTATAAGGTGCTTATTATTTGATTATTCAAAATTAATACGATTGAGGAAGAGCACCTGATAAACCCTATGGAAAATACTCATTTTAATAAATTATCATTTGGCCGCTGGACTTAATAAAAGAAAAATCGTCAACGACCCAGTTTATGGATTTATCAGTATTCCGGATGAGCTGACTTTCGACATCATTGAGCACCCATGGTTTCAGCGGTTGAGGCGCATCAAGCAGCTTGGGATGACCCAACTCGTTTACCCGGGAGCACTGCACACCCGCTTTCATCATGCCCTGGGATCATTGCATTTGATGCAACTGGCCATCGAATCGCTACGGCTAAAAGGATTGCACATCACCCGCGAGGAAGCCTCGGGTGCATACCTGGCAATTTTGCTGCACGATATCGGGCATGGCCCTTACTCCCATGCCTTGGAAAAGAGCATTGTCGCAAAAACTACTCATGAAGAACTCTCCAGGTTGTTTATCGAATCCCTCAATAGACAATTTAATAATAGGCTTTCAATAGCCCTATCAATTTTTGGAAACACCTATCCTAAACAATTCCTTCACCAGCTTGTTGCAAGTCAACTCGATATGGATCGGTTGGACTATCTCAAGCGCGATAGTTTTTTCACTGGTGTTTCAGAGGGAGTCATCTCGACCGACAGGATCATTAAAATGCTGAATGTGCATAACGACGAGTTGGTAGTCGAGGCCAAAGGCATTTATTCAGTCGAAAAATTTATCATTGCCCGACGCCTGATGTACTGGCAGGTATATTATCATAAAACCGTCGTAGGAGCCGAACAGCTTATCATCAGCATCCTGAATCGCGCAAAATGGCTTGCCGAGAGAAAATATCAATTATTCGCCACGCCAGTCTTGCATAAATTCCTGACTGGTAACTACAGTCTTGGCAGTTTCCAAACAGATCCAACCTTGCTTGATGAGTTTGCACAACTCGATGATTTTGATATACTTACCTCCATCAAAATATGGTGTAACCATGAAGACCAAATTCTTAGCACCCTGTGTAATTTCTTGACGCACCGTCGCTTACTGGCCGTTGACCTTCGCAATAAGGATTTTGAAAGTGAAGAAATTAATGAAATCAAAAACAAAGTTGTCAAACATTACGTTATAGAATCCGCCGATGCAAACTATTTTGTAATGAACGGAAGCATAACAAACAATGCCTACGATCCTGTTTGTGATAAAATTCTGATGCTTTATAAAGATGGGAAGACCGTTGATATTGCCGAAGCATCTGATCAGTTGAATATATCAATATTATCTAAAACAATTTCAAAATATTACTTATGTTATCCTAAGGAATTAATGAAAAGCGCATCCAATTAGCAGTAGGTTCATTTTTTTATCTAACTTGCGCAACTTCTTTACATAAAAATATATAATATCTACGAAAGCCAATATCATCAAATGAGATTCACTGCCAAGCAAATAGCCAAACTCTTGAAAGGCACCCTTGAAGGAGACCCAAATGTAAGTGTTTATAAACTATCGAAGATTGAAGCCGGCGAAAATGGTTCGCTTACATTTCTGGCAAATCCCCTCTATACCAATTACATCTATTCAACCCATGCATCAATCGTTATTGTTAACAAAGATTTTGTTCCAGAAAGCCCAATCAAGAGCACACTGATCCGGGTCGAAAATCCTTATGATGCATTTGCAAGCTTGCTTGAGGTTTACAACCAGATTAAACTCAATCGGGTTGGCATCTCCGAAAATGCAGCCATTTCGGCAAACGCCCGTATCGGAGAGAATTGCTACATCGGCGAATTTGTTGTGATCGGCGAAAACTCAACAATCGGTAACAACGTAAAAATCTTCCCAAATACTTACCTCGGTGATAATGTCAAAATCGGAGAGAACACAATTATTTATGCCGGTGTTAAGATTTATTGCGATTCAGTGATCGGTAATTCCTGCATAATTCACGCTGGCGCCGTAATCGGAAGCGATGGCTTTGGATTTGCCCAACAACAAGATGCCAATTATAAAAAGATCGCCCAAATTGGCAATGTTGTAATTGAAGATAATGTCGAAATTGGATCGAATACTACCATAGACAGGGCAACATTGGGTTCTACCATTATCCGCAGGGGTGTAAAACTCGATAACCTGATACAAATCGCCCATAATGTCGAAATTGGAGAAAACACTGTCATCGCAGCACAATCAGGCATAGCCGGAAGCACTAAAATCGGCCGTAATTGTATGTTTGCTGGCCAGGTAGGGGTTGCCGGGCATATCACCATAGCCGACAATGTGAAACTGGGAGCTCAGGCAGGAGTGAACTCGAGCATCACCAAAGAGGGCGCAATATTGATTGGTTCTCCTGCCATTGATGCTTCAATCTTCAGGCGAGCTATTGTACATTTTAAAAACCTGCAATCGTTGGCTGATGAAATCAGGAAGCTCAAGGAAGCGGTTTATAAGAAATAGGAAAAACACCCGGTGGCACGGGTGTTTTTGTATAATCGGGCATGTTTTGAAACATATAAAAAGTAATATCTTTGCCGGACGATGAAAGAGAAACAGAAAACAATTAAACATCCTATTTCGCTTACAGGAGCTGGTTTGCATACCGGCAAAAGCGCCACCATCACTTTTAAACCGGCACCTGAAAACCACGGGTTCAAGTTCCAACGCGTCGATCTGGCAGGTCATCCAATTGTCGAAGCATCCATTGAAAACGTTACCGTTACAAACCGAAGCACAAGCCTCGAACAAAACGGTGTTTCAGTGAATACTACCGAACACGTTCTTGCTGCCTGTGTCGGAATGGGAGTTGATAATGTTGTTCTTGAACTCAACGGGCCTGAAGTGCCCATCATGGACGGTAGCGCAAAACATTTTGTCGAAGCAATTGAGCAGGCAGGACTACTCGAACAAAAAGAAGAAAAAACCTGGTATGAGCTGCACACGCATATCACTTATTCCAATCCCGATTCCAACATTGAGTTGATGGCCATTCCATCAGACCATTTCCGTGCTACGGTGTTGATAGATTTTGGCACAAAAGTGCTTGGAACCCAAAACGCGATCCTGCACCGCATAGAGGATTTCAGAACTGAGATCGCATCCTGCCGTACATTTGTTTTCCTGCACGAACTCGAATACCTGATACACAACAACCTCATCAAAGGCGGCGATCTTAACAATGCTATCGTTTTTGTTGACCGTCTTGTTTCCCAAGAGGAACTTGATAGATTAGCCAAATTTTTTAATAAACCTCATATTGAGGTAAAGCGAGAAGGGATTCTCAATACGCTCGAACTTCAGTTTCATAATGAACCTGCCCGCCATAAAATGCTTGATGTCATCGGCGATCTGGCATTGATAGGTGTCCCTCTCAAAGCCCATATTATTGCCAACAAACCTGGCCATTCTTCAAATGTTCAGTTTGCCAAGCTCATCCGAAAGCATATCCGGAAGGCTTCCAAAACACCCCCGGTTCCTGTATATGATCCAAATAAAGCGCCGCTATATAATATTAACGACATTAAGCGAATACTTCCCCACCGCCCTCCCTTTCTGTTGGTTGACAAGATCATGGAGATCACAGATACCTCAATTGTGGGAATAAAGAGCGTGACAATGAATGAGCCATTTTTTGTGGGCCATTTCCCTGACGAACCACTGATGCCGGGAGTTTTGCAAGTAGAAGCCATTGCCCAAACAGGAGGTGTATTTGTTCTGAACAGTGTTCCGGATCCAGAAAATTACATCACCTATTTCCTGAAGATTGAAAACGTCAGGTTTCGGCAAAAAGTAGTACCCGGCGATACACTCATTTTCAAACTTGAGCTGATTTCGCCCCTGCGCCGTGGGGTATGCCATATGAAAGGAACAGCCTGGGTTGGAAATAAAATAGTTACGGAAGCCGAGCTGATGGCACAAATCGTACGAATTGCTGAATAATTTTTAATTTCTATATCATGAAGCACACCTTGGCAAACATACATCAGGGAGCAAAACTTGCCGACAATGTGATTGTGGAACCATTCGTAAACATTCACGATAATGTTGAAATCGGCGAAGGCACATGGATTGGGTCAAATGTTACAATTATGGAAGGAGCCAGGATTGGAAAAAATTGCCGCATCTTTCCCGGAGCTGTAATCTCTGCCATTCCTCAGGACCTGAAATTTGCCGGAGAACAGACCATTGTCAGGGTGGGCGACAATGTCACCATCAGGGAATTTGTAACATTAAACCGTGGCACCAAGGCCAACTGGGAAACCGTTGTTGGCGATAACACCCTGCTTATGGCCTATGTGCATATTGCCCATGATTGCATTATCGGGAAAAACACAATACTGGCCAATTGTACACAGTTGGCAGGTCACGTGGTGATTGATGATTTTGCCATTTTGGGTGGAATGAGTGCCGTACATCAATTTGTTCGCATTGGGGCTCATACCATGATTGCAGGTGGATCGCTTGTGAGAAAGGATGTACCTCCCTACACAATGGCTGCAAGGGAGCCCCTTTCATTTTCAGGAATAAACTCAATTGGTTTGCGCAGAAGAGGGTTTACATCAGATCAGGTGAATGACATCCAGGAAATTTACCGGGTGCTGTTTCAGAAAAATTACAATGTCTCAAATGCACTTCAAATTATTGAAACCCAAATGCCGGCAACACCGTTGAGAGATGAAATTATCAATTTCGTGAAACATTCAAAGCGAGGAATCATGAAGGGGGCTTCATCCAATAGCGATGTCTCCGACAATTTCTAAAATGCATTTCTCCTGCCATTCGGCTCACCCAATGACCATCATCCTAAGCAACATCGGTAAGAAATTTAACAACCGGTGGATTTTTAAAGGAATAACCTATCAGTTTGGGCCTAATCAGCGCTATACTGTGCTCGGTTCGAATGGCAGCGGAAAATCAACTTTCCTGCAACTCATTGCCGGATACAGGATTCCCAGCCAAGGCCTCATTCAATTCATCGAATCAGGCAGAGCCTGTTCGCAGGAAGAACTTTACAAATTTGTTTCAATTGCTGCTCCTTACATGGAACTTATCGAAGAACTGACCCTTCGTGAACATATAGATTTTCATTTCAGATTCAAGGCAATTCAACCCGATCTCAGCACGGCTGAACTCCCTTGGAAGCTAAACCTCGAAAAAGAGATTGACAAACCCGTCCGCTATTTTTCTTCCGGTATGAAGCAACGCCTGCGGCTTGGGCTTGCATTCTTCAGCCAGACACCGATTTTGTTGCTCGACGAACCACTTTCTAACCTCGACCAGGCCGGAACCGCGTGGTATAGAGAACTGCTCGATAAGCAAACAAAAGGGCGCACGGTAATAATTTGTTCGAATCAAAAAGCCGAAGAATATGTACCTTGTCAGCATTACCTGAGAATTTCAGATTATTTATCAACCTAATGAAGGATGTAGGTTCACCCGAAAAGGAAGAAAAATATTTTTAAGAAAAGCGGGCTGCAATCCATTCCTAAAACATGAGAACGCTTGATAAAAATGCCCGAAATGCACAGGCCCTGCCAAAGAATAAAAGCTCAAAACGACCATGTAATTATTACATTTGCATGTGCCCCAAATCATCGCCATGGCCATGAAGGCAGTTCGTGTGGTTTGCTACACGAAAGTCGCAATTAGCAACGGATATCAGCCATTTGCCTTCTGGTGTCTATCATCTAATATTTATGACTGTGTCAGGCCTCGCAAACGTAAAAATTTATAAGACTTCAGGAATTAA
>JBBIIP010000015.1:0-69408 GCA_037446395.1 Lentimicrobiaceae bacterium | reverse complement strand
ACACCAGCAGGTTCAGGAGCGCCAGCGATAAAAACTTAGGCCCGTTGGTATCGAGGGTCATTAGGTTCGGGGCAAACGTGGGGATGAAAATATATGCGAGCACGATAAGCCCGCAGAAAATATTAATAGGGGTTGAACTTGCTTTTTCTTTTCCTTTTTGGACGTATTTCATTTTATTTGTCATACTCTTGAAGGTTTTACCAAACGTTAATAGAGTTATTGGTAATGGATTTAGGAATGGCTTATTTTTTTGGACGGTCAGAGTTGCAAAGTTACAATTATGTTGAGCAGGATACCAAAACCGTTCATGGTTGGTTCTGGCCAACCTCATTAGCCTCGGAATACCTTTGCATCAAGACTTTGCTAACGAAAGAAACTACCTCTCAATGCCACATAAACATTTCTTCCCGGAGCCGGAATCCCCGAAGCATAAGGCCAGTAAAACTGATCCAAAATATTTTCAATGCCTATATTCAGCTGAAGATGGGCCAAGACCTGGTATGAAGCCTTCAGGCTAAGTGTGTACCAGGCCAGGCTGCCCTCCGTAGTGTACATGTGAGTTTTGGCTTGCTCCGATGGGTCCAAATCGTTCCATTTTTTTGCACCATTATATACCACAGATGCATTGATTTGTGTGCGGCGTGCATTAAATATTAGCGTAGTGGCACCAAAAAGAGGTGGAGTGTGAGGTAGAGGAACCGGATTTGAAATGCCTGTTTCTTTGCTTAGGCTGTAGGTGAGGCTGCTGCGCAGATCAAGGTTTTTTGTCAGCCTGAGCCACAAATTGGCACTTGAACCGGTTTTATATCCCTCGCCCGCATTCACAACAGCCTGAACACGACTTAATTCACCATTATACATGATCGAATCCTTCCCCAGATATTTGAAATCGCGGCGAACCATCACATCCGTCAGGTGTGTATAGAAAACGATGAATTCAGCTTGTATCCTGTCGGGGTATTTTAGCACTATTCCAATTTCACCGTTTAGTGCATATTCAGGTTTGAGACCAGGATTCGGTACGACCACATTGCGGGGAGTGGATTCAAAAATCTTACCGGCATCATCCAGGTTAGGGGCCCGAAATCCGGTGGAGAAAGTTGTGTTCACCTGAAAGTGTTGGTTTAATTGTAGTGCCATCCCTACACTGCCACAGATGGCACCAGCATGGATGCTAATCTCGCGGAACGGAAATTTATAAAAAACAGTATCTATTAGCCTGGATTCGAGCATTATGCGACTATATCGCATACCGGTGTGTACAACCATTTTCTTTGCGGGGCGATACTTATATAAAGCATATGCAGCCAAACCACCATATCGGTTGGATCCGTCAGGATAGCGGGTTGATGCTCCGCTGCTTATCAATGTCTTAATGTTTAATGCGGAGGCTCTCGAAATCACGCTGTTAAACAAACCTTCAAATCCATAATATAATGTTGCCTGTTTTGTGAAATGTTTTTGAAAATCAGTATTAAGTATATAAGCGTGCACTTTCTCAATACGGCTTGTGCGCACAAACTGGTTCAACCGCCGCTCATGCCGGCTTTCTTCATTAAACTGGTACGCAGTCGAAATCTTGCCTTCATCGAAAAATATATTGGATTTTTTTATGCTGTAAGCCAGATTATGCATCATCCAATTTTGAGGTCCATAAAACCATTCAGCAAATCTGAGTTTACCCTGCCGATACTCTATCAAACGGTCGTATCTGGGTATATCGGAGGTGTTGGAAAAATGAAAGCCATAGGATATTTCGTAACTGTTGCTTGGCTTAAATCTTACTTTTTGAGAAATATTGAATTGTTTATAGCCTGAAGGGGTTGCTTTATTTACGTCGGGGTTGGCAGCAATTGAATCCTTGATTCCAGTATAGATTACATATTCGGTTCGTTTGCCAAAATCAGGAAACTTTTTGCTTCGGATGCTGCCAGCTCTCAGATCGCCAAAATCCGACCAAGAAACAGATGTTGCTCCTGACCATCTTCTCCTACCATAATCAATGCTCAGATTGATTGCTTTTTCATTGTTGACCGACGAATAACGTGCCAGCGATTTCACAGCCCATGCCAAAGAATCAGACATGCTAAAACGGGGTTGATGAGTATTGAAAATCATTACTCCTCCCAGTGCATCACTTCCGTATATTACAGATCCGGGCCCGAATATCACTTCTGTTTTATCAATAAAATTGGCGTCGAGCGATATTACATTCTGAAGGTTCCCGCTCCTATAGATGGCATTGTTCATGCGAACCCCATCTACCACCAAAAGCACTGAGTTGGCTGCAAAACCCCGGAGCATGGGGCTTCCGCCACCAAGCTGGCTTTTTTGTACGTAAACTTCATGTGTCTGTGCCAAGAGGTCAGCGGTGGTCTGAGGATTTCTGAACATCGCTTCGCGGGCTTCAATTGTGGTGATTTTTGCAGGTAAATCTTTTTGGCTATCTTCCCAACGATTTGCCGAAACGGTAATCTGGCCGAGATTATAGGTGCGCAGGCTTAGAAATACCTGGTGGCGGTTTGATGCGATCAAACTGTAGGGCATTGTAACTTCTGTGTATGAGGGATGCTGAAAGACAAGTGTATCGTCAGGCTTTAGCTGAGTAAATTGTATCTCTCCATTCCGATTGGAAATCCCGCTTTTTTGATGGGTTTTTAAGTAAATATAAACGTTTTCAACCGGCATAAGATCAGTCCTGTCTAAAACACGAATTCCCTGTCCAAATATGTCAATGAAAACAATAGAAAAGCAAATTAATAAAAGAAAACGCATATTGAATTCAATTTTGAACGCCCTCAAAGATAACACCTTTTTCTAAATCATCCGGCGATGAATGAGTAATTCGGAATAATTACTTAAAATAATTTGCTCTATCAGGTTCAATTAACTTGACTTTGGTAGCATGATTTTCGCCGGAAGTTTGATATTTGCAAACACCAAGTCTATTTTTCCCCTTGTATGATGCGATAATTGAATATTTTTATCATTTTAAAAAACATTTGCAGACTCATCCTGTTATTGTGATGTAATATACTCCAGTTTGTTTCTATTTTCATTAAATTGCAGTCCAGTTGTGGAATTCAGATTTACATAAATGGTTTTTTCATTCTGTTAATTATCAATAATATAATAAAATTATGCTTTTCGATTTCGAAATGATTAAGAAGGTATATGAAGCAATGCCTTCAAAAGTTGAGGCAGCCCGTAATCTATTGGCCCGCCCGCTCACGCTGACCGAGAAAATTCTTTATTCGCATCTTAATGATGCGCTGCCTGCGCGTGAATTTGTGCGCGGGGGCGATTATGTTGATTTTACGCCCGATCGGGTGGCCATGCAGGATGCCACAGCCCAGATGGCTTTGCTGCAGTTCATGAATGCAGGAAAAAAAACCGCAGCAGTTCCAAGCACTGTGCATTGCGACCACTTGATTCAGGCGCATACCGGGGCTCAGACCGATCTGAGTCTGGCGCTTGAGCAAAACAAAGAGGTTTTCGGTTTTTTGCAGGAGGTAAGCACAAAATATGGAATCGGTTTCTGGAAGCCAGGGGCTGGAATCATTCACCAGGTAATTTTCGAAAACTATGCCTTTCCGGGTGGAATGATGATAGGAACTGACTCGCATACTGTGAATGCAGGTGGATTGGGCATGTTAGCCATCGGCGTAGGGGGTGCCGACGCAGTTGACGTAATGGCAGGGATGCCCTGGGAATTGAAAATGCCAAAACTGATCGGGGTAAAACTTACAGGACGTCTGAGCGGGTGGGTTTCGGCAAAAGATGTGATTTTAGTCGTGGCTGGATTGCTCACAGTGAAAGGAGGAACCGGGTATATTCTTGAATATTTCGGAGAAGGTGCGGATTCAATTTCAGCCACGGGCAAAGGAACCATTTGCAATATGGGCGCAGAAATCGGCGCAACTACATCGCTGTTTGCATACGACCTGAAAATGAAATCATACCTTGCTGCTACCGGGCGTAGCGATGTAGCTTTGCTCGCTGATAGTATTCGCGAACACCTGCGCCCGGATGAGGATGTTTATCTAACCCCCTCTCGATTCTACGATCAATTGATCGAAATAAACCTTTCTGAGTTAGAACCTCACATCAATGGGCCGTTTACTCCCGACGCCGCATTTCCTATCTCTCAATTCGTGAAAGTTGTTCAGGAAAAGAACTATCCCCTCGAAGTGGAGGTAGGTTTAATTGGATCCTGCACTAACTCCAGCTACGAAGACCTTACCCGCGCTGCCTCGGTCTCCCGCCAGGCCACGGCCATGAACTTGAAAACCAAAACAGAATTCATTATCACTCCCGGCTCAGAACAAATACGATACACAGCCGAACGTGATGGCCTGTTGAAGGATTTTGAGAACATCGGAGGTGTGGTCATGGCCAATGCCTGTGGACCCTGTATCGGGCAATGGAAAAGGCACTCCGATGATCCTGAAAGAAAAAACTCCATAATCACATCTTTCAATCGCAATTTTGCAAAGCGCAATGACGGGAATCCAAATACACACAGTTTTGTTGCCTCGCCCGAAATTGTTACGGCCATGGCAATTGCTGGTAAACTGACATTTAACCCATTAACCGATACCATTGTGAATGAAGCAGGACAACAGGTAAGGCTTGAGGAACCACAAGGAATAGAACTCCCTCCAGACGGGTTTGATGTGAAAGATGCCGGTTTTATTGCACCTGGCATACAGAGAGATGATATTCAAATCAAAGTGGCTTCCGATTCAAATCGCCTTCAATTGCTCGAACCTTTTCAGCCCTGGGATGGAAAAGATTTAAAGGGGCTGCACCTGCTGATCAAAGCACAGGGAAAATGTACTACAGACCATATTTCGATGGCCGGACCGTGGCTTCGGTTCAGAGGTCACCTCGACAATATATCCGATAACCTACTGATGGGGGCTGTCAATGCATTCAACGGGAAATCAAACCATGTTCTTAATCAAATCACCGGAGAATATGATAAAGTTTCGAAAGTAGCTCGCAGCTATAAGAGTTATAAAGTGGGTTCTGTCATTGTTGGAGATGAGAACTATGGTGAAGGTTCTTCGCGCGAACATGCAGCCATGGAACCCCGCCACCTGGCGGTGAAAGCTGTGATAGTGCGTTCTTTTGCCCGGATTCATGAAACAAACCTAAAGAAGCAAGGAATGCTTGCGTTGACTTTTGCGAACAAGGCCGATTATGATAAAATTCTCGAAAACGACCTGATTGATATCGACAGCCTGACAGACTTTGCTCCTGGAAAACTGCTTCGTGTGACCCTGCATCATCAGGATGGGACCAGGGAAACCTTTCCTGTGAACCACACCTATAACGAATCGCAAATTGAATGGTTCAAAGCGGGTAGCGCGCTCAACCTAATCCGGGGTGCGGCTGTGTAAAATAGCGGCTTCCCATTAACCAGCCGCATCATTTAAGACTGACAGGGTTATTGCAATTGTCCTTGCTTTCCCTCCATAATATTCTTCAGGATAAGTCGTTTGTATTAGGCACGACACAAGAATAAAACACCACCGTAAACGTTGAGAAATTACAGATTCTGCTTTCTGATTCATTTTCTTTTGCTCACCTCAACCATATATGCTCAGATAGGCGGTACAGGTGCATATAAATTCCTTGCCCTTCCCGCCTCGCCGCGCATTGCAGCCATGGGTGGAAACTTTCTCACAGCAAGCGATAACGACATTAACCTGGCCCTTTCCAACCCCTCGCTGATAACACCTCTCTTGCACAATCAGCTTGCTTTGAATTTTGTGGATTATTATAGTGATATCAATTATGGATTTGTTTCTTACGGTCGTAGCTTTAATAAATTTGGCAGCTTTGTAGGCTCGGTGCAATACATTGATTATGGAAGGTTTACATATGCTGATGAATTTGGCGAAAGTGCCGGAAACTTCAAAGCGGGCGAAACAGCATTGATCATCGGGTGGGGCAGAAACCTCGATTCCATGTTCTCGATAGGGGCCAATCTCAAAACGATCTTTTCGGCACTCGAAACCTATAATTCATTTGGTTTAGCAGTTGATGTGGCAGGATCATATCATACTCTGGATGGGTTCGCAGCCTCGCTGATAGCAAAAAACATTGGCCGCCAGCTCACAACCTATACCCCCGGTAATCCCGAACCACTTCCGTTTGAACTACAATTTGGCATCTCAAAAAAATTGCAGCATATGCCATTTCGCTATTCAATTCTGATTACCAACATTCAAAAATGGGACCTTTCGTACAACGACCCATCAAAAATAAAAATTGATCCTTTTACAGGCAACCCAATCAAACAGGACCAGTTTAGCCATCTTCTCGATAAGGCCATGCGCCATGTGGTGGTAGGCGGAGAATTTACTCCCACCAAAAACCTGAGCATCAGGTTTGGATATAACTATCGCTTGCGCCAGGAGATGAAGGTCGATTCAAGAGCCTCAACCGTTGGTTTGTCTTGGGGAATTGGCATCAGGTTATCGAATTTTCAGTTCAATTATGCACGCCGGGCCTATCATTTGGAAGGATCACCTAATTTTGTCAGTGTTTCAACAAACCTGTCTAAACTGTTTTAGATTATCAAAACCTTTTTTGTAAATAGATATGCGCATTGATGTTGATAAAGATGCCGGATTTTGTTTTGGAGTGGCCAATGCAGTCTCTATTGCCGAAGTTGTACTCGAAGAGGGCGGAACGCTGTATTGCCTTGGCGAATTGGTTCATAATCAGCAAGAAACGAAGCGCCTGGTTTGCAAGGGAATGAAAATCATAGACAACCAACAATATGATCAACTTAAAGATACCAAAGTGCTGATCAGAGCACATGGAGAACCTCCACAGACTTTCCATCTTGCCGAAATGAACAACCTCCAATTGATTGATGCCACTTGCCCGATTGTAAGACACTTGCAGCGGAAAATTCGGAAAAGGGCAGAGCTGATCTTGGAAGAAGGTGGGCAGATTGTCATTTTTGGGAAGAAAAGCCATCCCGAAGTCGTGGGGTTGGCGGGTCAAGCCAAGGGTAATGCCATTGTGGTTTCAACTGCCAAAGATGTGGAGAAAATAGATCCTGCAAAAGATGCTTACCTATATGCTCAAACAACTGCCGACCCCGCTGAATATGAGCGAATTGCAACTTTGATTGAAGATAGGTTAATTGAATCAAAACTCCTACCATGCCCTAAACTCTTCAAATTCAATACTGTTTGCCTTCAGGTGACACAACGTGTAGAGAACCTACAACAGTTCTCAAAAGACCATGATGTTGTTCTGTTTCTGTGCGGAAAGAACAGCTCTAACGGCAAATTCCTATTCGAAATCTGCAAAAAAGCTAATCCCGCGACTTATCTCATCAGCCACACCGATGAAATTGAATTGGCCTGGTTCAGTGGAGCCAACTCGGCCGGAATAAGCGGTGCTACTTCTACTCCCCTGAGCCAACTGATCAGTGTGTCGAGATTCATTCAGGAACAGCTTTGATTACTGAGAGATTTTCTACCTTTGCCCATTAGCAAATTCAAAAACTCTCTTTACTGACTGATGTATCTGCGCAACCTGCAGCTCCTGAACTTTAAGAATTACCCTGAAGCTTTTTTTGAGTTTTCGGATAAAATCAATTGTTTTTCGGGCAATAATGGTGCAGGCAAAACCAACCTGCTCGACGCAATACATTACCTCTCTTTTTGCAAGAGTTATTTCAATACGGTTGATTCTCAAAATATTATGCACGACGAACCGTATTTTGCCGTACATGGAACCTATCTTCGGAACGGCGAAGAATCAGCTGCAAAAGTTTCGTGCGTGCAAAAGAGAAATCAACGAAAGCAGTTTTCGTTTAACGGAAAAGAATACGAACGCTTGGCCGATCACATTGGTTTATTGCCGGTCGTCATGGTTTCGCCTTATGATCGAGACCTCATAAACGATGGCAGCGAGCTTCGCCGAAAATACATTGATACTGTTATTTCGCAATTCGATAAACTCTATCTCGAAGACCTGATCAACTATAACAAAGCCCTCTATCAGAGAAATACTTTGCTGAAAGTATTTGCCGAGCAGCGCTATTTCGATCGTGTAATGCTCGAGGTTTGGAACGAACCATTGATTCGATATGGGCTGGAAATTTTTATCAAACGCAAGCATTTCATCGAGTCGTTTATCCCGGTTTTTAACCGCTATTTCGCAGTGATAAGCGGCGGAAACGAGCAAGTGGACATAAAATATGAGTCGCAACTGCAGATTTCCGAAATGGAAAAACTCCTTGCCGAAAGCCTTGACCGCGACAGGTTATTGAGATTTACAAACGCAGGCATTCATAAAGATGATTTGATTTTTGAAATCAATGGGTATCCTGTCAAGAAGTTTGGGTCACAAGGCCAGCAAAAATCATTTGTAATCGGCATAAAGCTGGCGCAATTTGAATATACCCGTGATATCAAGGGCTTTAAACCAATTCTACTGCTCGATGATATTTTCGATAAACTTGATGATAACCGCGTAGAAAATATTGTCGAATTAGTCAGCCATAACAACTTTGGACAAGTTTTTATTACCGACACCCAGTTCGAAAGAATCAGCAAGCTGATTAAAAAACTAACGGTGCCCAGCGCAGTTTGGGAAATTAAAAATGGCTCAGGAGTTCTATTATCAAAAACTGACAGATCATGAGCCCTAAAAGTAACGAAATCAGTTTGGGCGAGGCCATCAAAGACTTGCTCCGGGCATACAAGCTCAACAATCGCTTATACGAAACCCGCTTGCTCGGTGCATGGGAAAGCACCGTTGGCACCATGATCGCCAAACACACCACCAACATTTATATCAAACGCCGCAAACTTTATGTGGTGCTCGATTCGCCAGCCATTCGAAATGAATTATCATACTCGCGCACCAAACTTGTGCAAATGCTCAATCTAAGTGCCGAACATTCTGTGATAGATGAGATCGTCTTGTTGTAGATGGCTTCGGGCTATTTGTAGAGATGCACGAGCAATTTGGTTTCGAAGTAGGATCCGGAAATTTTTTCTTTCAAATGATAGACCCTGTGATTCAAAGGCAGTGATATGAGTTCGTCTGCAATATCTCCTCCTTTCAGGTAAAAAATTCCGGGCTCCGGGTGCAAATGCTTTTGGTGGTTAATCTTTCCCTTCGTCCAGCGAACAATATCAGGCAAAGGTGCCACTGCCCGACTGACTACATAATCGAACTTCTCTTTCACTTTTTCAATCCGGTTGCATTCGTGACTCACATTGGTCAACCCCAATGCAGTGCAGATTTCTGCTACCGCTGTCATTTTTTTTGAAATAGAATCCACCAAATGAAATTTAACTTCAGGAAAAAGTATGGCCAGGGGAATTCCGGGAAGCCCTCCGCCGGTTCCTGCATCCACCACTGAGGATTTATCAGGGAAACTGATAAATGCAGCCATTGCGAGCGAATGAAGTAAATGGTGATCATCGAAATTTTCCATGTCCTTTCTTGATACAAGGTTGATGCGTTGGTTCCACCATTCAAACAACTCTTTCAAATGCAGTAACCTGTTTTTTTGTAACTGATTAAGCGATGGAAAATAATGAAGAACCCGGCCTATCATTTATTATTGGGTTTTAGAAGCAAAGGTAAAATAAGCTGAAGAATTAAACTCTTAAATTTCTGCACACTTGCTTTTGATGCGGGGATGTTGTATCTTTATACCCTTTCTCATCAAATCGGATTAAAATTACAACTATGAAGCGTAACTATATGTGTCCCAACTGCAAAGGCTACCTGAATGTGGGCAATCATGTAGCTTTTTCAGTCACAACCGGCGACAAGAAACAGGGGTTGGTCATGCTTAGCCCAACGCTCGGTGATTATTCAATGGTTCACAATCCATTATTTAGTTTAACCGATGGGGAGAAAGTGAGCTTTTTTTGTCCCATTTGTCATGCCAGACTCGCCTCTCGAAAACATACCAACCTGGCCCGCATCCTCATGATTGACGAGCAAGATGAAGTGTACGAAGTACTGTTCTCAGAGGTAACAGGAGAACAATGCACTGTTCAGATGATGGGCGATAAATTTAAAGTTTACGGAGAACATTCCTCGCACTATCGCGAGTTTTTGGAATTAATCCGGAAAAGTCATCCGTATAAAAACATATAAAGTTCCATAATACCGATTCATGTATGCCTGAAGTATTTGCATTCAATCAGGGCATCATAACAAATCATAATTTTTTCAGTTAATATTTAACCTTTACCACTTTTAGGCGGCAAAATGACTGACTGATTATTTATTTTTTAAAAACACCACCAACCCAACAGGATGAGAAAGACTTGCAGGCTAATATTTAATCTTCTGCTCATAAATTTCATCATATTCTCGCAGTCATCAGTATATACCCAAAATATTTCCCACCAGATTTATATTGAAAAATTCTCAGAAATAGCCAAGCAAAAAATGCGCGAATATCGGATTCCGGCGAGCATTACCATAGCCCAGGGCTTGCTCGAATCTGGTGCAGGAAATAGCCGACTGGCCCGGGAGGCAAATAATCATTTTGGCATCAAATGCCACCGAGAGTGGACAGGTGCAACGTTTCTTTATGACGATGATGCAAAAAATGAATGTTTTAGAAAATACCTGTCACCTGAAGAATCGTACAACGATCACTCCTTGTTCTTAACCCTCAGGCCAAGGTATGCCGAATTATTCAGCCTTGATATTTTAGACTATGCCGGCTGGGCGCATGGTTTAAAGAAAGCAGGCTATGCCACAAACCCTGATTATGCACAACATTTAATCAGGGTGATTGAAGAAAATAAGCTTTTCCTGATTGATCTGGCAGTTGTGAACGAGAAAATAGGGATTACCGAGGAAATAATACATCAGATGGAAGAAGCCTATGTCGCCTCCACGAATCGGGAATTTGAAAAGGTTGGCAACGGGCCCAATAACAGAACGCTATTTCTCAACAACAAGAAACTATTCGTATTTGCAAGGGCAAACGATACATGGTTTTCAGTGGCCAACGATTTTGATATTAAACCCACAAGGTTGATGAAATTTAACGACGCTGATGAGTATCAGCATCCATTAACTGAGGGAAGCCTGGTTTATATACAGTGTAAAAGGACACGGTCGGCCGTAAAAACCCATCAGGTCCGGCATGGAGAAAGCCTCCAGGGTATTTCCCAGCTTTATGGGGTCAGGCTCAGGAAACTGGCGCGCGCCAACGACTTACAATTTGACTCTCCAGTGAAAGCCGGAGATCTGATAAAATTGAGATAAGCTTCTCGGAACTTGAACCTTCTGTAAGGCGTTGAGAATAAAAATGTTTCATCCCTAATTTATTATTTTTGGGGTCACCTGGAGTTCCGGGCTTGCGAATTACAAAGGCGTTTGAGTTTAACTGAACAACATGTTCGGTTAAGAAGTTCAAATTGATATACCCTGACTTTTGCTTTTCAGGTTGCGTTGTTAAATTGCATCTTCAATTGTGACTTTGTATGAAAGCTCGCCCGATGATATTTTGTGGGGCCATGTTCCCAAAGTGCGGAGATATGTGCCGGTGTTGGGTATCCCTTGTTTTGCCTCCATCCATATTGCGGTAGTTCATTGTGAATGTGCAGCATATATTCATCACGATGGGTTTTTGCCAGCACCGAGGCTGCTGCGATTGACATATACCTGGCATCGCCATCAATGAGACACTGATGCGGAATTCCAGGATAAGGCCGAAAATGGTTACCATCAATAAGCAGCATGCCTGGTTGAATTGAAAGTTTCGAGATGGCGCGGTGCATCGCTAAAAAACTGGCGTTCAAAATATTAATTTGATCAATTTCGTGATTGTCGGCGATTCCCACAGCCCAGGCAAGCGATCCTTCTTCGATGACCATTCGAAGCCGATTTCGCTGGCTCACACTCAGTTTTTTTGAATCATCAAGCCCGGAATAGTTGCAATCGGAAGACAAAATTACCGCTGCTGCCACCACAGGCCCTGCCAGGCATCCACGCCCGGCCTCATCGCACCCTGCTTCAATATGCAGGCTTCCAAAAGCAGGAGCCAGGCTATTAGAAGTCTTCTTCATTTTTAAACAAACCTTGAAGTAAAAATGATGATGAGTAACAGGCTGAAAAATAATTCAGCGTAAAAAACCCGGCGGGCCTCGATAAAATAATATGAAATAACCAGTGCCGATGAAGGAAATAACAGCGGCAGCTGATCAATTGGATTTGAACCACCGCCTAATCCGATTGCAAGGCATGATAAGAACATGACTACGAGCACATTAAAGCGTTTTCGAATGCTTATCAGCTTCTCTCCACGCTCGATTGCAAGTTTTAGAAAGGCTATCAACATAAGTAATAAAAAAAGCGCCCAGAAAAGTAATAACTCCCCATCGAACCGGATTGAAACTCTTGAAAAACTGTTCCATTGCGCTTCTGCAAATGATACAAATTGCCCGAGTTCATCAGTTAGAAAAAAAATGGATAGCAAGAAAATATAAGGAGCTATAAATCCAAGGATAGAAATGACCCACTCGCGCCACTTACTCAATCTGTAGATAATAAAAGAAAACCATACAAAGAACATCAATAGCACCAAAGGAAATTGTATCATCGAGGCCACTGCGATCCAGAAACTTGCATTGAATGATTCCTTGAAGTCATCGGTTTTCCCATAAATCTTACTAAGATTCTTCAAAGATAGAATAAGAAAGAAATTTGCTATCAGAACAGGGTGTATGGTTTGCTGTCTTTGCAGATAACTCATCAGAATTACATATACCAGGGCTGGAAGATAGGTAGACCTTGAAAAAACGGGATTATCAGCAACAACCGCGTTTAGCATGATTGCTTGCAGGAGAACAAATCCAAAAGCGACTACGGTGACGAGGTGAGCCGGTAGCAAAGCCATGAAATTCAGGTAGTGATAGATCAATCCGTAATTGTTTTCGACAATCATCGGTTGCGGCTCAATGAAGGCATGGAGCCATAAAAGCAAGCTGATTATAATAAACAGGATAATATTTATTAAATATCCTGCCTTGAAAGTTCTAATTAACATGGGTTCTTTATCGGGTCAAAAAATTTACGATTGAGCTTTTTGCTGCCATTTCATCAAATCGTGGCCAATGTCTTTCCTGTAATTGGCATTTTCGAAACCAATGCCTGAAAGCTGACGATATGCTTTGTTGTTTGCATCGGCCAAGGATGCTCCCAGCGATGTTGCAATCACTACTCGACCTCCAGAAGTGATAAGTTGATTATTGGCATCGAATGCAGCGCCTGCAAAAAACACAAATGCCTCGGAACAGATTTCTTTATTAATAGTTATAATTTTTCCTTTTTCGAACAAACCAGGATATCCACCCGAAGCCATCACAATTGCCACTGCAGTTTCAGGTTCAATTTCCAAAAAGGCTTGATTAAGCTTTGAAGTAGCAGCCAGTTCAAAAAGCTGCAATAAGTCACTTTTGATTCGGGGTAGCACGACTTCAGCTTCAGGGTCGCCCATCCGAACATTATATTCAATAACATAAGGCACCCCGTCACAATTCATGATTCCAAAAAAAATGAAGCCGCAATAGGGGATGTTGTCGAGTTGTAATCCTGAGATTGTCGGCTTAATAATGGTTTTGTCAACTATACTCATGAAATCGGAGTCGGCAAACGGAACAGGAGAAACAGCCCCCATGCCCCCGGTATTAGGCCCCTGGTCGTTATCGCCGATGCGCTTGTAGTCTTTGGCTTCGGGAAGAACAATATAATTTTTTCCATCAGTGAGTACAAAAACAGAAAGTTCAATACCATGTAAGAATTCTTCAATAACAACCCTATCCGAAGCTGCCCCGAATTTTCTTTCGATGAGCATTTGCCTTAGCTCTTTGTTGGCAGAATCTAGGTCGTGGCAAATAACCACCCCTTTTCCGGCAGCCAGTCCGTCGGCTTTTAAAACAAAAGGGGGGTGCAACGATTCGAGAAAAAGGTAACCCTCCTCAATTTCATCTCTCCCGAATGTAGCATACGATGCGGTTGGAATTTTATATTTGGCCATGAATCTTTTAGCAAAATCCTTGCTTGATTCAAGCAATGCCCCTTCCAGCGGAGGCCCAATAATCTTAAGGTGATTCAGTTGTGGGTCGGCTCTGAAAAAATCAACAATTCCTTCCGCAAGAGGTGCTTCTGAGCCGGGAACTAACATTTCTATATCGTTTTTAACGACGAATTGTCGCAATGCTGGAAAATCGGTTTCTGATATGGAGATATTGGTTCCAAATTCAGATGTGCCAGCATTGCCTTGGGCAATAAACAGCCTTTTCATCAGCTTACTTTGCGATAGCTTCCATGCCAGTGCGCTTTCTCGTCCACCCGATCCCAAAATAAGCACATTCATTATTACACCATTTAAATTTCGACAAACATACAAAATGAGATTGACCCTGTAATTTTTTATTGACCCTGAATTTTGCTATGCTGCTATTTGTATCTTTGCTGTAGAAGGGGGACAATTGACGGGTGCTGTAATGCGCTGGAAATGATATACAAAACCTAAATAATATTTATGGAATGTCCGGTATGTAAAACAACCATTGACAGCAACAATCAAAACCAATGCCCCGGCTGCTCCACCGACATGGAAATTTTCTATGCCCTTAGCCGTATCGAGCGAAAATCGCTCAAGCAGAAGGGTTGGATTGCCGCCCTGTCGCTACTCCTGCTTTTGGTCATGGTTGGGGTGATTGCTTATTATTTTTTAACCATTATTCCCATCGCCGAGTACAAATCCAGCGCAGATCTGCAAGCAAGCCAGCTTCGGGAAACAGTACTTAAGCTTGAAAGTGAAAATCAATCTCTGGTCGAGGGCATGCTTGCACTTGATGTGCAAATAGATAGCCTCAAGAGCCAACTAAACATCCTGCAAGCTACTTCCATAGCTGCCCGGCCTGAAGCTAAGGCCGACATTGCCAAAACAGCACCTAAAGACAATTCTAATGCAGAGGAAATCATTCATGTCGTGAAAAAAGGCGAAAGCCTGCTTACTTTGGCCATTAGATATTACGGTCGCAAGGAAGAATTTGTACGCATCATGAAAGATAATAACCTCAAAAACTCTGACCATATCTGGATTGGACAGCGACTTAAAATAAAGAACCACAAGTTAAATAATTGATTATTAATAACATAATGGTTAGTACTAAAAATCAATTTAAGCAAGTCACCCAGCGAATTATTCTCAGCCTGGCAAAACAGGTGGAATTGGCGCAACACAATCAGGCCCTTGAAAAGCAGATCAGGGAGATTGAAGTGAGATTGGAAAATCTCACAAAAGAAATTAAAATTCTTGCCGAAGAAAACTCCGATTTCAAAGAAATAGTTTACGAGCTACACCATGAAAATCTGCAACTTAAGAAACTGATTGAGCTCGGGTCACAAGAACAAACTCAGGCAGAATCTTAATTTGTGTCTTCGAATGTGTGAAGGAGATTGAATATTGATTTTCAATAGAGCAACATCACTCAATTTTGAGTGCACCGGTAAGTTCACATGCTGACTTAATATTATGCCGGTCCAAATATTCCTCAATTCCATGCAACACTTTCATTGTCGCACAAGGATCAATAAAGTTTGCCGTACCAACCTGAATGGCTGAAGCACCAGCCAGCATAAATTCAATGGCATCCGTTGCATCTCTAATACCCCCAATGCCAATAATTGGAATTTTAACAGCCCGATGAACCTGCCAAACCATTCGCAGCGCAACGGGTTTTATTGCAGGACCTGATAATCCGCCGGTGATGGTGCTTAGCACAGGTTTTCGCTTTTCTGCATCAATGGCCATACCCAATAACGTATTTATCAAAGAGAGGCAATCGGCTCCTTCATCAGCTACTGCCTGTGCAATTTCGGCGATATTTGTCACATTCGGCGAAAGCTTCACAATGAGTGTCTTTTTATAAATTTTTCTGATTGCCCTTGTGACCATTTGTGCAGAAGCACAACTTGTTCCAAATGCCATCCCACCCTCTTTTACATTTGGGCACGATATATTGAGTTCGATGGCAGGAATGTTTTCTAACTCATTGATCTTTTCGGCAACACCTTCATATTCTTCTACCGTTGATCCCGAAACATTGACAATCACGCTTGTGGGGTAATCTTTGATCATTGGGTAAATTTCCTTCACAAAATAATCAACCCCTTTATTTTGCAGTCCGACAGCATTTAGCATCCCCATTGATGTTTCGGCCATTCGGGGAAAAGCATTGCCTTCACGAAGATTGCCCGTTGTGGCTTTTACAATAATTCCCCCCAGTTGGCTCATGTCCACAAAATCTTCGTATTCCAGTCCATAGCCAAATGTACCCGAGGCTGTCATTACCGGGTTTTTCAGTTCGAGATGATGGAGTTTGACACCCAGGTTCTTCATAGGTCGCATTTTACCATGGGTTGATGCCAGCCGGCCAGCTCTTTCGTATCAAATACAGGCCCTTCGGTGCATACACAGCGGTTGCCTGAGGTGGTTTTCACAACACAGCATAAACAGGCACCAATGCCACAAGCCATTGTGTTTTCGAGCGAAACCTGGCATTCAATGTAATGCCGGGCTGCCAGATCACTTATTGCCTTGAGCATTGGGGTTGGCCCACAAGCAAAAATAGTATGGAATTCGATGATCGAATTGCCAAGCAAGGGATGCTGGGTTACCAGGCCTTTCTCTCCGGCCGACCCGTCTTCTGTCATCAGATGGATGCTTCCATATTTGGCAAACTGCTCAAAGATGATCAGGTCGTCAGCCGAATGTCCGCCGAGCAATATGTCGCACCCAATGCCTTTGCTGTGTAACGCATGAACAAGAAACAACAGCGGTGCAATTCCGCACCCGCCACCAACCACCAGTATTTTACTTTGGCGTGGTATTTGAAAACCTTTTCCCAGGGGATATATCAAGTTTAAGGTTTCACCTGTTTGTATCTGTGAAAGCGCTTCTGTTCCCTTTCCGACAATCTTAATGAAAAGTTTTATTGTGTTTTTGGTGAAATCCACATCATGAATCGAAAAAGGCCTGCGAAGAAATACTTCGGCTGGATTAGGCACAAGCACCGCTGCAAATTGCCCGGGTTCTATGCGTGGAAGAGGGGCCGAAGCATGCAATTCGAGCACAAAATATTTCTGGTTCAGGCGAGTATTGCTGAGAACAGTAAAGTCGTGAATAAACTTTTTCATTAAGCTGAAATAAAAAATCCGCAAGGGACGGACTCATTGCCAGATATTATTTTAACTCATCGCCATCAGGTGTCGGTTCGGATTTTTCTGAGGCAGCCTCGTCTGTTTCTTTGGTTTCTTCGTCTTCAAGAATCAATAAATGCTTTTCGAGTAAGAGGTTATACCAGGAAAAAATCTTTTTAATATGCGAAACATAAACCCTTTCACGGTCATATTCAGGAAGCACCTGTTCGAAAAAACCAAGCAATTCATGGCTTTCGGCCTTTGCGTCTGGAGCCGGACCCCCAGTGGTTGCATGGTGAATGAGTTTGAAAACTTCTTTTAATGGTTTATCATCGGTTTGAGTAAATACACTGATTTCGTCGAGAGAACTGATTTTATCGTGGGCAAATGCCTGAAAGCGCTTCTGATCGAGGAGTGATTCAACAACTACACCATTTTTGGCCTGTGCGATCATCTTGTATAAACCCGGTTTGCCTCCGATGGACAAAATTTTTCCCAATGCGATGCTTTTCTTTTCCATTAAAATTAAAATTGGTTAGCGTATGCAAAAATACAAGAAAACCTTGTGCAACCGCCTCCTTGACCAATGCTGTGCCCTTAAATTTTAATGGCACATTGCGTTAGTGTTCAAATCTTAGATTACGAACCTCCCCGTATAGTTTTCGGGTCGTAGATTTCTGAGTTCTTGTTTTACGCTTTCAGAAATATGGAGCGTTTCAATAAAATCACTGAGCACGGCTTGTGTAATGGCTTGATGGGTGCGGGTGAGTTTTTTAAGTGCATCGTAGGCGTCTGGATAATTCTCGCGGCGCAGAATTGTTTGTATGCCTTCGGTCACCACGGCCCAGTTGTTGTCGAGATCGCGCTGAAGTGCTTCATGGTTGATTAACAGTTTGCCAAGGCCTTTATGCAGCGAACGCATCGCAATGAGCATATGGGCAAGCGAAACACCCACATTGCGAACCACCGTGCTGTCGGTCAGGTCCCTTTGAAGACGTGAGACAGGAAGTTTTGCCGAAAAGTGCTCAAACATTGTATTTGAAAAGCCAAGGTTTCCTTCTGCATTTTCAAAATCTATCGGATTGATCTTATGGGGCATCGTCGAAGATCCAACTTCGTCGTGGCGGATTTTTTGCCTGAAATACTCTATTGAAATATACATCCATATGTCGCGGCACAAATCAATCAGAATGGTGTTGATTCGTTTCAGGTTATCGAAATAGGCTGCAAGGTAATCGTAATGTTCTATTTGAGTTGTTGTTGCGTATCGTTTCAAGCCGAAAACGTTGAAAAGGAATGCATCGGCAAAAGCATGCCAATTGATGTCAGGGTATGCAATGTAATGGGCGTTGAAATTTCCTGTTGCACCACCGAATTTTCCGGCAAATGGTATGTTTGAGAGCATCAACAACTGATTCTCAAGCCGTTCTACAAAAACATAAATTTCTTTACCGAGTAGGGTAGGAGAGGCTGGCTGTCCGTGGGTGCGCGCAAGCATCGGAATGTCCTTCCACCCGGTTGACATTTGTTTGAGTTGCGATACCAATTCATTGATGGAGGGCAGAATGATGTGTTGATGCGCAGTCCTTAGGGCATATGGCTGTGCGGTGTTGTTCAAATCCTGAGAAGTAAGCCCGAAATGAATATGCTCTTTATATTTACCCCATCCGACCTGATCGAATTTTTCGCGAAGAAAATATTCCACAGCCTTCACATCATGGTTGGTTGTTTGTTCAATCTCTTTGATTTTTATAGCATCGTCAGTAGAGAATGATTCGTAGAATCCTTGAAGGATTTCAAAGTTCTTAGGATCGAAACCGGCAAGCTGCGGAAGCCCCGTTTTGCACAGGGCAATAAAATATTCAACTTCAACCATGATTCTGTAGCGCATGAGGGCAGCCTCGGAAAAATAGGGAGCAAGAATGCCAGCATGTTTGCGGTATCGCCCATCAACAGGCGATATGGCATAGAGAGAAAATTCATCCATTGCGAGATAGATTATTCTCCAAAGGTAATAACTTTCAATGTAAAAAATTATCTTTTGGTGCAGCGCCCATTTTGACCTTGGCAGCGTAGAGATGAAGCCTTTGTATGAAGGCGATCAGACAGGTTTAAGGAATGTTTCCTGTATGATATCTGAATAGTCCCGGCTGAAATTGTTCATGCACCAAATATGGAGCATTACAAGTTCCTCTTCGTTCAGCCACCGGGTAGATTTTTTCAATTCTTTTGAAAAAAGCTCGCGGCTGAAACTGACTTTCTGCAATATCAATTTTGAGTATTCCAACATGTCTGCAGCACAATAGTATCTAATAAACTACATGAAATCTGGCTTGATGAAGAACCGGAAGATCAGAACGTGTGGCGTGCTCTTTTGTTGTAAAAAACAGTTAAAATCTATTTCTGTTGATAAACCATTGAAACATAGCGAGCCTGGTAAGTCGCAAAAAACCCGATCGCACCATTTGATATGTTACCTTTCACATTGGCTGGCGGACCACTGAACAACGGAGAGTTGAACCTGCTTTCGGTACGTGCCGTCCAGATAAAACCTGCATAATCTGCCGTAAGGTTTGCCATCATCAGGGTGATTGTATCACCTAAAATGGGTCGCTCACGAGGGATTCTCGAGTCGAGAAATCCAACTCCCATGCCGTTGGTATAATTGCCATTAAACAACCGATCATCGCGAATTACGATCTTATTCAAGGAATCGGTAAGCAATATCCCGTTTTTGTAAACCATAAACATATAAAAATCATCAGTAGGAGGATCCTGTGCAAATAGCTTAATCTCCCAAAACCCAGGCCCCCAAAGCGGCTGAAATAATACCTGTAATGAATCAGGCTCAGGAGTCGCCCTGATGAAACCAGAAGCCTTATAGCTGCTTGCGCCACCTATCGGCTGAATAAGGTCAATAGTGAGTGTATAAGATTTTCCAACCGTGCCGTAAACTCCGCTCGCAGTTTCATAAACCCCGCTTCCAACTGGGTTTTCAGTAAGGGGCCAGGTGGTATTTCCATCGCTGATTGTTACCATCGCTCTTGATACACCCGAAGGAGCACTTGTGTTATAAAAGTCGGTGGAGGTGCTGAGTTTTATACGATGTATTCCTGTATCTGTTGTGAAGCCTCCTTCTACGACCAGGCGGGTAAATGTGCTGTCGAGTTCCAGGTCAATATGCTCGGTGCATGAATAAAATATCAAGACCGTTGCCAGAATTCTGATTAGGAGCCTTGCCTGGGGTGCCAATGCTCTGAAAATGGTATTTATTCTGCGAATCTGCATGTTGTGAATATTTCAAAACTTGAAGTTAAAAGTTATAGCCGGAACCACCGAAAAAAGGTAGGTCTTTACTGCATGTAGTACTTGCGGGTTAGTTTTATCCTCTACGAAGTTGATGGCCCAGGTGTTTTTGCGGCCATAAGCGTTATAGACCGAAAAATTCCATTCGGTCTCCCATCTTCGCTTGGGTTTTGTTTTATTTTTCAGAATCATCGAAAGGTCGAGACGGTGATAGTCGGGCAAGCGATATGCATTGCGGTCGGAATAGATTGGGATTGCTATGCCGCCGTAGATTGCTTTCCCTGTTGGCAGAGTGATGGGTGACCCGGTTGAGTAAACCCAGTTTGCTGAGATCACCAACCGGTTTGATAGATCATAATTGAGTACCAACGAAATATCATGGGGCTTATCGTAAGGAGAAGGATAGATGTTTCCGCTGTTGATATGAGAAAATTGTCGCTCACTTTTGCTATAAGTGTAACTGATCCAACCATTCATGCGGGAGTCGTTCAGGCGCAGGAGCAGTTCCACTCCATATGACCAGGACTTTCCAAACCGCAGCTCAGCTTCCATCTCCTTGTTAAGCAAGAGGCTGGCGTGATCTTTGAAATCTATGGTGTTCTGCATATTTTTATAATACACCTCAATTGAGGTTTCAATTGTGTTCTGCCTGAAATTTCTGAAATACCCCAATGCAAACTGGTCGGCTACCTGGGGCTTCACGTTGGGCCCGGAGGCAAACCACAAATCAAGCGGTGTGCCTGCAGTTGAGTTCTGAGCCAGGTGAACATATTGCCGGGTGCGCGAGTAGCTGGCTTTTACTGATGAAAAGCTGTTCAGCGAATAAACAATGCCCAGTCGGGGTTCTATCCCATGATAAGTGTTATAAATTTCACCACTGCCAAATTGGGCTGAATCTGTCTTTGTTGCTTCGCTGTTATAATAATACACTAAGGCCTTGCCAATGTTTTGAAAAACGGAATATCGTAGTCCGTATTTCAGAGATAACCAATCGCTAAACCGGTGTTCGGCCCCTGCATAAATGCCGTGTTGAAGTGCAAAACGGCGGGGAATGGTGTATTCGTTGAAAAGACTTTCAGAGCCTATTCCTTTGGCGGAGCCAGGATAAAACGTGAGAATTGATGATGATGCACCAAACTTCATCGAAAACCCCGGAACAATATAATAGGTGAAGTCGGATTTTAAACCAAGGTCTTGCATATTCGACTTCCAGAGGAAAGAATTGACGCTTCCGGCAGGTGTGCCGATCTCGTAATCATAATCGCTATTGACAAGGGTGAAATTCGAAAACAATTTCTGAGAAAACAAATGAACCCACCGCAGCGAAAGTGTGCGATTTCCGAAACCCATAGCGGCAAAATCGTTCTTAAAAATGTCCCTGCCAACATAGCTGCTCAGAAACAGACGGTCGTTTTCGTTAAAACGATGGTTGATTTTGGCATTCAAATCGTAAAAGTAAAGAGTATTGTCGCGAACATTTTCGTCTTTTGCAAATGGAAGAAACAGGTCGGCATAGGTTCGGCGGCCCGACATCATGAATGAAGTTTTTTCATTAAAAACAGGCCCTTCGAGGGTGAGGCGACTTGAGATATTGCCTACCCCGCCGATTGCACTGAATTTTTTGGCATTGCCCTCTTTCATTCGTACATCCAGTACTGAAGAGAGCCTTCCCCCTGTTGAAGGAGGAATGTCGCCTTTGTAGAGTGTTACATCTTTCACAGCATCGTTGTTAAATACCGAGAAAAATCCAAGGAGGTGCGAGACGTTGTAAATTGTTGCATCATCAAGAAGAATCAGGTTTTGGTCGGGAGCGCCTCCCCTGACACTGAAGCCGGAAGAACCTTCGCTGGCCGATTGAACACCGGGCAGCAGTTGAATAGCCTTGATGATATCCACCTCTCCCATGAGTGCCGGAATGCGCTGTATGGTTTTTGACTCTATCCTGATGGTACTCATGTTAGGCTTTAGTATGTTGTCATCGGGTCGGTTGGAGGTTATCACTACTTCCTTCAGTGTCTGCTGCCGAGGCTCCATTTCGATATTGAGCACAATGTTTGAGTTGAGCGCGATGCGTTTTTCTATTGGTTCGTAACCGACAAATGAGAAAATAATCTTGTACTCCCCCTGCGGAAGGCTTAAAGAATAGTATCCGTAAATATTAGTAGTTGTGCCTGTCTTTAACTCTTTAATGTATATTGTCGCTCCAATAAGATCTTCTCCCGATCGGGCATCTTTAACAAACCCGCTTAAAGAGGGTTTGGGTAATAAAACTTCTGAGCCTTGTAGCGTAAAACTATTAAAGGCAAATGTGAGTATAAAAAAGAAAAACGCTTTAGCAGTCATAAATGTGTTGCAGGCCAATCGTAAAACACCAAATGGTGGGTGTTTTGTTCAGTGTTTAACGCAAAATTGTTCCACAAATTTCTGCAACCCTACATTTATTTAACCGATAACTCAAGAAATGAATTTTCGTCTTTCTTGAAGTATTATTGCTGCAACATCATAAAACTATTTAATTACCAGCAGTTTAGCATATTTTCTTACCAGCTTCGAAGGATCATCACTTGGAATAGCCTTCAATTCGATGAGATATACTCCGGGCAACAACTTTCTGTCATTTTGAAAATCAACCTCATGCACGCCTGCAGCCTGGGTAGTATTTGCTATGTCTTTAATATTCCAGCCTCTGATGTCAAGCAAAGAAATATCAACAATTGCAGCTGTTGGAATAGAATAACGAATTGTAAATGCATCTTTTGCAGGGTTGGGATAGGCTTCTACCAGGTAATCGTCGCTAAAATTTCCATGTGTTCTTATAGGTACCCTGTCCGGGTTTTGGTTGACTCCAAATACTTCACCCCATCGCAGGCCGCTTGAGTTTTTAGTGTATAAAAGCTGAATTGTGCCCTTTGGCAGTGGTTGATTGTTCGGATGATAAATTATTCCTCTTAACATATTCTCGAACTTTCTCCAGGAAAAATGATAATTACCTGGTATCAATTCAATTTCTATGTTATCGAGACCCTCTCCGATTAATTCAAACTGGATGGCTGCTATCGTACCATCACTACTGAATGTGATAAGGCCTGGATTAAGGTAGAGATCAGCGGGTGCCGAAATGTTTTTTGCTTTGCCACCTCCCATTATTATGTTTATTGTGGCCACAATATCAAGTACATTAATGCTGCCATCGCCATTCACATCAGCGTTAACTAAACTAAACCCGGGTGTAGGTATTTGCATGATATAATTAACCATAATGACAATATCCAGCACGTTCACTTGCCCGTCACCATTTGCATCACCCAACTTGATGATCTTTAGCAGGTAATCTTCGGACTCCCCTCCTTCATAAACTCCGGACCCATCCCAAGGAATATTAACCTGACGTTCGGTGATGGAGAACCTTGCCCAAACGTACCCCTGGTCAGGCCCGATGCGAAATGAAGGGGGAGCCAGAGCAGACAATAATCCGCTAACCCCTGCCGGGATAGGATAATTCACCAGGACATGTTCTGGGGCACCTCCCACTGTCGCAGGGCACGGTGAAGTGCCGGCCCACGTTCCGTTCATGTTCCAGTCTATAAGTACATTCACATATGCCACCTTATTTGGGGATAGGTTTTGCAGACTGACATCAATATGATTCCCCCAGATTGCGTGTGTGCAGGCATTGCCTAATGGGGTTGTTTTGTTTGCAATACAAGGCACTACGGTTTCCGATCCAATGGAACCAACAATGGTGAAAGCATCCGGTTTAGTCAGCCCGGCGTCCCCATCGCCCGAGCATTCATCCCTGTTATAGGAGTTTGGATTGAATAAAGGACAAAAACCTACATTGCCGTCAGGTTCAGCATCTACCGATGGCCCGAGGAAGGCCGCAGAAGTAGTATGTCTGATATATGAAGATTGTCCGGAGTTGACACATGTCGGGAACTGGCCAAAGACGCTAATACCCGGATAAGCGAGTGCATCTTCCGGGGCGTCACCATAGTCATATCCTTGTGGGATATATTCCTCGATCATCACTATGTAGTCCTCCACTTCTCCCTCGGGAGCCAGTCCGGAGTATGAGAGTCCGCCATTGTTGCTGATTCTGAACCGGGCGTAAGTATTTCCTGGCGCAGCATTGGCCGGCACGTTGAAGTTGAGAACATTTGGGCCTGCGATAAGCGGGGTGTTAATAAAGATTTGCTCGTTTGCTTCGGCCCATCCATTTAGATTGTTGAAGTCAATCCATGCGTTTAGCAGACAAGGCATGGAGGCTACCACTGTGAGGGTAGCTTGCTGTCCTTGCACCAGGGGTGTATTGAATGTTACTCCATCTTCATCGTCTGTATTGTTCAGATCGTCGCCGTCGGCGTTGGGAGAAGGAAAGCCGTCAGATTCGTAGTCGAGTAGCGCCCCCAACCTCATCGGGATAAAGGTTGCGCTTATATCATGCCTTGCGCCGTTGCTTGCCAGGAGGGTAGGATAAGGCCCGTCGGGCGCATCGCTGAAGTCGAGAACACGTGCATGAGTTACCAAAAGCAGGTAGTCTTCAGTCTCCCCGACTTTATAAAATCCTGACCCATTCCAAGATAAGGATACTGGCAGTTCTGTAATTGAAAACCTTGTCCAAACATACCCCGGGTTAGGTCCGATAAGAAATGCAGGAGGAGCCAGGGCTGACAACAATCCGCTAAATCCTGCCGGAATGGGGAAGTTTACCAGTACATGTTCCGGGGCGCCTGCCACTATCACAGGGCACGGCGAGGTTCCACCCCAGGTTCCGTTCATATTCCAATCCATAAGCACATTCAAGTACACCATTGCCTGATTGGGCTGTTGGTTCTGCAGGCTGATATCAATATGATTCCCCCAGATTGCATGTGTGCAAACATTGCCCAATGGTGTTGTTTTGTTTGCAATACAAGGCACTACGGTTTCCGACCCAACGGAACCAACAATGGTGAAAGCATCCGGTTTAGTCAGCCCGGCGTCCCCATCGCCCGAGCATTCATCCCTGTTGTAGGAATTTGGATTGAATAAAGGACAAAAACCTGCATTGCCGTCAGATTCTACATCTACCGATGGCCCGAAGTAGGCAGCAGAGGGGGCGTGTCTGATATATGAAGACTGTCCGGAGTTAACACATGTTGGGAACTGGCCAAAGACGCTTATACCAGGATAAGCGAGTGCATCTTCCGGAGCGTCACCATGGTCATATTGTACTTTATTCCACGGCGTAAAACACACATGACTGATATTACCAGATAAAATATAATTGAAACCTCTGATATCAACCGATAACCACTCGGGATTATAGTTTGGTACAATTGGTATGTGTGGTGGCGGCAGTGTGACTGGAATAGGCTCTGTAATAAACCCGGAAAATGATATTAGAGGGTCAGATCTCTGAATCATTTGGTTTTCCTGTTCGAGATTTTGAAAATTAAATGGAAGCGGCGGTTGGGCAGTTATTCGCCAGCCAGGCCATTCGGTTGTTGAATAGTTAAACACTATTTTTGCAAAACTCGAAAGCAATGAACCAGGGCGGGGCAGAATGGTCATATTGCCAGCCGTAATATATTTCTTGCGATGCAAAAGCATCGGATGATCGTAAAACCAAACATTCCACCAGTCACTAAAATTGTAATAATACCATTCCCCATTGTTGAAGCCGTTGCCACTCCAGGAAACAACCCGGCCGAGATCATTAATTTCAACCTTGAAATTATCATCTTCGCGGATAAGCAGAGGAAGCAGACTGATTGAGGTACTCATTGAAGTAGTCAAAGTCAAAGGGTGGTCCCAGTTCGGATCAAACTCACCCTGTTTGGGAGACAATGTCCATGGAAAAGGCTCTGAGGTGTGGAATAAAAGTGGAGGTCCTGACCAGGTGTACTCTTCGCTGAGATTATTTATGTTTACAAACCTGAAGTTTGGCTGCAGGGTAAGGTTCATGGAAAAAATGCCGCCCCATTGATTCTCCTGGGTGATGATGGCAACATCATTTGCACCTAGGCTATAAGAAATATCGATGTAGACATCAAAAAACGAAAATATAGGGTATCCTTCTTCTATCCTGTGTACAACAACAGGGGCTTGGCCTACCAGTTGCAAGGAAAGCATCTCCACAGGTACTACTCCAATTGATGGCAAGGGATCAATAAAGGTGAGGTCACTGATTCGATGAATTTTCATATCCGAATAAGGCAGTTGCGATCCGCTGGATGTCTTTCCTTCAAAGGAAATTGAGCGTTCGAATGGATCAGATCCAGGACCAAAAAACCCTGCCGGTAAAGGTGGAAATTCGAAACCAGGTCCGAAACCAAAAGTGGCCATCGGAACCGTGTAATGGTCTTTTCCGGCAAAAATTGTGGCTGCATAAGCGGGCGCATGCATTTCAAAAGTAGTCGTGTAAGAGGCACTGTTGACCTGATAATCGTCAACGACCAGGGTGAGGTTATAAATACCGGGTTCAAGCTGAAACTCAAAGTTATTGCTCGCTTTATCAAATTTATATGGATTTCCGTTTACAAGAAGCATGGTCCGAAGAGGGCTCGTTGGGAAAGGATAAGTGTGCATCCAGTTCAGGTTCGCCCATGAACCATCCTGTTCAATAGTGAAGAAACATTCAAAATTAACAGGATTGACAGGATCATCATCTACATAATGGTAGCCTATCATTTCATTAAAATATGAAGGTTCAGGTCTTTGAAGTACAATGTCCAAATAAAAAGTTCCATCTCCTCGTGTAGGATCAACAAGTACCATCATTTGAAGCACTGGCCAATCCAGCCAGGAATATAGTATTTCTATTGGGTCTTCCCCCAATGGGATAATGATAGGCTTGATTGGAGGGATGAGAGGTGGTGGTGGGCCATCAAGAATAAAAATCAATTGTTGCGGTTGCCCCTTTGTTATTGCTTTGACATTTTGCGCCTTCTTTTTAGGCACATTGTCTTTTGAAGCGATGGCTGCAGCAGCTTTCATTTCGACGCTGTCGTGTTTCGAAAGATCACCTCCAGTACCGTTGGAACCTTTTCCTTTCATGGTATCAGGATCATTTTTTGTATCATCAAGTCCAAGGGCATGTCCCAGTTCATGTGTAACCAGCTCTTTAAAACTGAGGCCGGGAGTGACGGGGCTTGTTCCTACAGTTATTTCACCGCTATCGCGTTTCTTACTGACTGGATTTATACGCGGCTTCCACACACCTTCATTTCCTTTACCCGGATCGCCTTTTTTAATGGAAACATGGGCGGGAGGTGAAGAAGTTTCTTTGAATTTTGGTACACATCCGGCATCGTTCCAACGTTGCATTGCACTACGGATGTCAGCCTTTTGGGCTGCTGAAAAGCTTGGATCAATGTGAACTGTAAGTGAATCGGGATTTCCTTCCCAGCCTTTGTACCCAGGAATTACATCTTTGTGTTGTTTGAAATCCTGGGCATGCAGAACTTTAAAAATGACAAAGAGTAAAATCGCGATCACTTTTGCATTTAAGATGATTGTCTTTGTGCACTTAATTGTTTTCATAACCATTACTTTAGGTTAATAAAGGCATTTTTATTTCTGGGATTTTAGTCATTTCTATACTTTGGTTTGAGTAGGCACCGTATTACGGACAATGATTTCGATGCATGTCCCCCATAGTGCTGTGGCACAAATAGTTCCAAATGGAAACACGGTTTGCCCAAAAAAAGGAATGATCGCAATTTGCCCGGATGGCCCTGTTATAATGGTTTTGGTTGTAGGAAAAAGCAGACCAGCATCCTGGTTACCATAGCATTCGACATGATCATTATCAAAAACTGGATAAATACCTGGGTTTTTTTCCAATTCAAAGCCAAAGTAAGGGTCATACCAGGCACCGGAAGTGTTGAATTGAATCCATGCTGCCTGACCGGTATTTTTACTTGTCGGAAATGCTCCAGTTACCCCAAAAGCAGTGTGAGTTGTAGCATTTTCAGGTGCATCGCCATACTCGCGTACAGGCTGGGCAGGAACTCTGACGATACAGACAACAAGATAGGCTAAAAAACCCATCATACAGAAGATCTTTTTCATGGCTTTGAATTAACATTGTTAATGTATCAGCCTGATTTCAAATACCAAAATAACCCCATGCAATAAAAAATTGGTTTGGGGCGCTATATACCTCAAAAGGTCTATTGATCATCCTGATCAATAGGCCAATGAAGGCAACCTATGAAATTCTTCTTTCGACTTCGAAAAAAGAGTTTCTTGTACCAAGGTCTTAGTAATCAGAGAAATACTAGAAGGGAATGAGTAGTAATCTCGTAATTTCATTTTTGGAAAATTGAGGGATAAAATTACAACTTATGGAAGAAAAAATCAAGTTTTTTTGATGTGATTTCAAAAAAAATGAAAAAATCCTCGAATCAGAAACTCTTACATATAATAAGTGTCAATTCATGCTGAAAGATAATCATTTACAGCCCAGTATTAAAGATTTGCTGTTTTAGTATTGGCAGCTGCCAGGCAGTCTCTCTAATAAAAAACCTAACTAGATTTGATCAAGAAAACAGAACGATTTATAACAACTAAATTACCTGATCCTTTGAGGGAGTAGGCCTCGGGCTCTAATTAAAAGGGTGTTAATCCTACCTGTGAATTTAGTAAGAGATCAATTCCCGGGCAGCTTGCATGATTTTATCGGAGTTCGGCAATATTGCTTTTTCTAAAATCCTGTTAAAACCAACCGGTGTAAAGGTGGAGCCAATGCGCTTTACTGGTGCGTCAAGATATTCAAAAGCTTCCGAAGCAATTATGGCTGCAATTTCACCCCCAAAACCACCAAATACTTTGTCTTCGTGCACAACCAGCGCACGTCCGGTTTTTTTTACAGAGGCGAAGATGCTTTCTTTGTCGAGGGGTATCAAGGAGCGAATATCAACAACTTCAATACTTTTGCCGCTCTCTTGCGCTAACTTTTCGGCTATCTGAAGGCACATATGCGTTGTATTACCATAGGTGATGATACTTAGGTCTGTTCCTGAGCGCCTGATACGGGCCTTTCCGAACGGCACTTCAAAGTCTTCGGGCACAAGGGCTTCTGCAATCGGGTCGTTGTATAGTGCCTTGGGTTCGAGAAACAGTGTTGGGCCTTTCGATCGCATGGCAGTGCGCAGCAAACCGGCAGCGTCGTCGGCAAATGAAGGATAAACTATTCTGATTCCGGGAAATGTTGCCAGTGCCCCCTCGATGGTTTGCGAGTGATACAATCCGCCACCGATATAGCCTCCTGATGCCAACCGAATGGTTACGTTTGGCGAAAATGCACCATTACTTCGCCAATAGTCATGCGTCAACTCAACAAATTGCTCCATTGCAGGCCAAAAGTAATCTGCAAATTCAGCTCCTTCGATCACAATTCTAATTCTTGGATCAAACCGGCTCATTCCGTTGGCAGTGCCAACGATAAAATCTTCGGCAATCGGTGCATTAAAAATCCTTTCTGGCCCAAATTCCTGCTGCATTCCCTTCGTTACATTGAAGATTCCTCCTTTGTCGCGGTTTGCAATGTCCTGGCCCCAGATATATGTATGTGGATTATGTCGGAATTCAGCCTTTAGAGTTTCGTTAAGGGCGGTTATAAATTTCATCTTTTCGCCTTTCTTTCCGTCGTGTAGGCCTTCAGGGTAGTTGGCGCTGACATAAGGCTCGGGCAAAACAAAATCGAGAATTGATTCGGGTGAGGGATCGGGAGAAGCAATTACTTTTCGGTGGGCCGCCATTACTTCTTTTTGTGCCTCATCGTCAATTAGTTGCAGTTCTTCTTCGGTGAATTTGCCCGACCTGATTAGCACAACCCGGTAGCGATCGAGCGGATCGCTCATCCTGGCACAATGGCGCTCATTGTCATCGCGATAAAGTTCGTGCCGGTCGGAGTTGGAATGGCTGTGGATGCGGATACATGATGCGTGAACGATTACCGGTTCCTGATTTTCGATCGCATGGCGTTTGGCTTCAGTCATGGCATTCATTGAATCGAATACATTTTTGCCATCGCAATAGATGATACGCAGGTTCTTAAACCCTTTGAAATTATCTGCAACCTGGTAGTTGGCGGTCTGGTCTTTTTTGGGAACCGAAATGCCGTATTTGTTATCCTGGAATACAAAAATCACTGGAAGTTTTTCATTGCTGGCACCGTTGATAGCCTCATAAACATAACCTTCCGATACCGACGACTCGCCCTGCGAACTGATGGCTACGCCTTTATGGTTGTATCTTTTCATGGCCCTGGCTGCACCGGTTGCGTGCAAGGTATGATTTCCCGTTGCCGACGAAACATTGTGAATATTCCACGCTGGTTTGGCAAAGTGGTTGCTCATGTGGCGGCCGCCGCTGGCAAGATCGCCGGCCTTTGACAGGCCGTTCATGATTATTTCTTCAGCAGTCAACCCGGCTGAAATGGCTGTAAGCATGTCGCGATAATAAGGAAACAAATGGTCGGTGTTTCGGTCAAAAACCTGGCCTATTGCCAGCTGAATCCCATCATGCCCGGCAAAAGGAGCATGATATGACCACCCAAGCGCTTGCTTAAGATAATTGGGAGCTCTGTCGTCTATTTTTCGACCGAGTACCATCAGCCGATACCATTGCTTTAAGGTTTCCTTATCTGTTGTTGTAATGCTAAAAGAATGATTAGCAGACATTTAGATATTTTTTATACGTTGATTTCAGGTGTTAATAATTTTATTCATTAAAACATGAAAACACGAAGATTGTTCAGGAATAGGGCAAGGAAAACAAAAGGCTACCATGAATGAGAACTAATCCATTCCCGCCAATAACTGTTCTACCTGTATCTGATTTGCACAATTGAAGTGTTTTTCGGGGCAAAAGTTTTTGCCATGTAACCCGCAAGGCCTGCATGGGAGCATTCGGGGGGTTTCGACGATATAAGATCTGTCGGAAACAGGTGCGAAGCCAAATGAAGGAACTGTGGAGCAAAAAATTGCTGTTACGGGAGCGTTTACAGCGGAGGCCAGGTGCATGGGTGCTGAATCGTTTACAAAATTCATCCTTGCTTGCTGCATCAGCGCTGCTGACTCAAGAAAACTCAATTCCCCTGCAAAATTATTGATGTTTGATCGTTTGCTTTCAGTAATAATTTGTTTGCACAATTCATGATCAGCTTTGCTTCCGAGAAGATAGATTTTAGTTGTTTGATCAATCTGGGCAATGAGCTCGAGCCATTTATGAATGGGGAATTGTTTTGTAAACCAAAGCGATGCCGGTGCAATGCAAATATAACTTCCGTTTGCCCATTGCGAAACCGATTTTAAGTCATCTCTGCTGGGGTAGATTCTTATTTTTGGAAGCGCTGAGCCGGCAAATGCTTGTATCAATGCCAGGTTGCGTTGTGTTTCGTGAACTGTGTTTTCTCCGTTGCTGATAATATGTTTAACCCTGTGTGAAAAAAAAACTGACCAGGGGTTTTTGTCAAAACCCGCAGTGAATCGGGCGCCAGAAAATGCAGTAATCTTGCCGGTCGAAAAAAAACGTTGTACATTAATGACCAGGTCATAACGCTTGCGGCGTATTTTAAAAAGAAGTTGGAGGTAGTTTAGATACTTGTGATGCTTCTTGTTCCATACAAGAATTTCATTCAAGAATGGATGCTCATGAAAGATTCCCTCGATGCCGCTTTTCAGCAGGAAATCAATGGAAGCCTTAGGATAAACATCATGCAGGAGCTCAATGACCGGGGTGGAAAGGACCACGTCACCAATCGAGGCTGTTTGAATTACAAGAATCCTGCTAAGATTATAGTTCATGGGATGCGGTATAATGAAACCCTAAACGGCAACGTCAAATTCGCGCAAGGCATTGTTGAGTGAAGTTTTCAGGTCGGTGCTGGGTTTGCGTTCACCGATGATCAGCGCACAAGGCACCTGATAAACCCCTGCCTGAAATTCTTTAGAATAAGACCCTGGTATTACGACTTTATTTGACGGAACCATTCCCTTGTATTCGACAGGCTCTGCACCTGTCACATCAATGATTCTGGTTGATCCGGTAATGACAACATTTGCACCCAGCACTGCGGCTTTGCCAATCCTGGCTCCTTCGACGATTATACATCTCGATCCCAGGAAGACATTGTCTTCAACGATTACAGGGGAAGCCTGTACTGGTTCTAAAACACCGCCTATTCCAACCCCACCGCTTATATGCACTTGTTGGCCAATCTGTGCGCATGATCCGATGGTAGCCCAGGTGTCAACCATGGTTCCACTTCCGATATAAGCGCCAATGTTCACATAGCAGGGCATTAAAATCACTCCGGGTTCGATGTAGGCCCCATATCTTGCCAGAGCCATTGGAACAACCCTGATATTGAGTTCTTTAAAGTTTCTTTTTAAGGGAATCTTGTCATGAAATTCAAATTGTCCGACTTCTATCACCTCCATTTTGCTGATTAGAAAATAGAGTACAACAGCTTTTTTAACCCATTCATTCAACTGCCAATCGCCGGAGTGGGGTTCGCAAACCCTTATTTTGCCTTTGTCAAGCAAGGCAATTGTTTCGTTGATGGCTTGTTGCGTGATGTTTTCCGAAAGTTTATGCCTTTTTTCCCAGGCTTCTTCGATGATATCCTGCAATTCTTTCATACATTTTACATTTGGCACCGGTGTCCAAAGGTAGTGCTTTGCCCTCAAATTGAGTTACTTTTTGTAATTTTGCGCAAAAATTAGCGGATGGGTAGAATTGTCGCCATTGACTATGGAAGGAAGCGCACAGGAATCGCCGTGACTGATAACCTGCATATTGTTGCCAGCGCTTTGCAAACACTCCCTTCGCACACAGTGATTGACTTCCTGAAGAATTACATAAAGCATGAATCCATTGACTGCTTTGTGGTTGGCGAGCCACGCACGATGAACAATCAGGCCTCTGAATCTGTTGTTTACATAACACCTTTCATTAAGGAATTGAAAAATTTTTTCCCGGCAATTCCGGTTGAACGGATAGATGAAAGATTTACATCTAAAATGGCCTCGCAGGCTATGCTTCAGGCTGGTTTGAAAAAGAAAGACCGCCAAAATAAGGCCTTGGTCGATCGTGTAAGTGCCGTCATTATTCTTCAATCCTGGCTCGAAATGACTAAAGTTTAATTTTAAGTTGACATCCATGATTTTGCCTGTAGTAGCATATGGACATCCTGTTCTGAAAAAAATAGCCTCTGAAATAGATCGTAATTATCCTGACCTCGGCCAGTTTATCAGTGATTTGTTTGAAACGATGTACGCTTCGGCCGGAGTAGGCCTGGCTGCTCCGCAAGTGAACCGCTCAATTCGGATTTTTGTGGTAGATGCATCACCCTACGCCGATGAACACCCCGAACTCGCAAATTCCAAAAAAGTTTTCATTAACCCCGAAATTATTGAAGAAAGCGGGGAAGAATGGGCCTATAACGAAGGCTGCCTCAGCCTGCCCGATTTGCGTGAAGATGTGACACGCAAAAGCATTATCAGGATTCGCTACAACGATGAAAATTTTAACGCCCGTGAAGATACTTTCGATGGCATACTGGCACGGGTAATTCAGCACGAATACGACCACCTGGAAGGAAAACTCCTGGTTGACCGGATTAACCCCCTGCGCAAAATACTGCTGAAGCGTAAGCTTACGGATATTTCAAAAGGCAATATTGAAGTGAATTACAGAATGACTTTTCCTCTTCTTAAAAAACGGATTGCTTAAATCAAAACGACATGAGATCAAATATTTTTTTCTTTGTGGTAGCCACATTTATGATGCTTTTTCTTGTGTACTGTGCCCCCAAAAAGCCAAGTACTAGTGAATTAATCGCAACTCTCGAAAAGGAGTTATTCGACGAGTCAGCACCTTCAGCCGACAAAGAAAAATTACTGAAACTGGTTGATACCTATGTTTTATTTGCAGAGAACCACCCCGGCGACACATTGTCAGCCGACTATCTTTTTAAGGCCGCAGATATTGCCATGAACATCGGGTATCCACAACGCAGTATTGAGCTACTTTCGATGATTCAACAACAATATCCTGAGTTTGATCAAATTCCGGAAACATATTTTTTGATGGGATTTGTGTATGAGAACAACCTCAACGATCTTGAAAAAGCAAGTGAACTCTACAGGTTATTCATAGAGAAATTTCCCAACCATGAACTTGCCGACGATGCTGCCATCATGCTTGAGTATTTGGGAAAAACTCCGGAGGAACTAATCCGGGAGTTTGAAAAGAAACAACAAACCATTCAATAGGCTCAGGGGTTAAATACTTTTTCAAGGATAGAGTTTAATTCAGCCGGGCTGAGATCTAACCTCAATTCGCCATTCCTGCTAAGGGCAATCTTGCCCGATTGCTCAGATACAACGATTGCTATCGCATCGCTTCTCTCGGTGATGCCAACGGCTGCACGATGCCTGAGTCCGACAAATGCAGGCAAATTATCTTTTTTCGAAACCGGCAGCACACAGCGGGCAGCTTTGATTCGGTTGTTTACGATGAGGAGGGCGCCATCGTGCAAGGGGCTGTTTTTGTAAAAAATGCTCTCAATCATCTGTTCACTAATGCGCGCATCAATCAACTCGCCCGTATCGGTGAATTCTTCCAGCTCATTGGTTTCAGCTAAAACAATTAAGGCACCAGTGCGTGATGTGGCCATTTTATGGCATGACTTCACGATAGGATCAATATCAAGCGCAGGTTCATCTCCAAAAGTGATTTTCCAGAAAAGGAAGCGCCGCCGACTTTTGCGAATAAATGCGGGTGTTCCAAGCAGCAAAAGAAATTTTCTGATTTCTGGTTGAAAAACAACAATCAATGCAATGAATCCCACACTGATAAAAGCACCGAGAATTTCGCTCAGCATTTCCATTTCGAGCATGCGCACCAGGCGCCAAACGATAAAAACCGACACAATGCCAAGGAAAATATTGATGGCGGCTGTGCCTTTGATCAGGCTGTAAATTTCATATAGCAGGAAAGCAACCAAAATAATGTCTACTACATCGAGAAACCTGATTTGTATGAATGCTTCTACCATCTTGACTTATCCAGTTTTACTTGGAGGCAAAGATACTCTAACTTCATCAAATCGTTTATCCTGTGCTGGATTTTGTTCCTTGTATTCACAAATAAGCTGTACTGCCTGGACTGCCTGTTTTACATCGTGCACGCGCAGAAGGTCGGCCCCGTTGAGCAGGGCGATGGTGTTGAGAATTGAAGTACCGTTTAATGATTCGGCAGCCGTAATTCCGAGTGCGCGATAAATCATTGATTTGCGCGAAATGCCTGCCATCACCGGAAATCCAAGCTGTTTGAATACAGGTAAACCGCCCAGTAGTTGATAATTGTGCTGAAGGGTTTTTCCAAAACCAAAACCAGGATCAACGATAATCCTATTCACATGAAGTTGTTCCAAATGCCTAATCTGACTTTGAAAGAATTCTTTGACTTCGGCAACAACATTCTCATAGACAGGGTTTTCCTGCATGGTTTGCGGGCGGGCAGGGGTGTGCATGATCACATAGGCCATACCGGTTGCAGCAATCGTGGGGAACATATTCGGGTCGAAGGTGCCACCCGAAATGTCGTTAATCATATCTGCACCTTGTCCAAATGCGTGAAGTGCAACCTGTGGCCGATAGGTGTCAACCGAAATAAATGCATCCGGAAAAGCTTTTCTGACCACCTCCAACGATGGGATCAGCCGATCGAGTTCTTCCTGGATATCAATTTCTATCGCTCCCGGCCTTGTTGACATCGCGCCCAGATCAATGATGGAGGCTCCATCACCAAGCATGCTGCCAGCAACATCAACTGCCTGTGATTTTGAACTTCTACTGCCAGAAAAAAAGGAATCAGGGGTGAGATTAATGATACCCATCACCAAGGGTTGAGTGCACTCAAGCATCCGATTGTAGGATTCTATTCTCACGGTTTATGATAAATTGTGTACTTTTAACGTTCGAAAATCACGAAGAGATTAGGTAAATTATGACCGCAATCTGAACTAAGTTGATAATAGACAAATTGTTATAGCTTAATTATTAACCACTGCTAAGATAAGAATATTATGCAGCGCCCGACACTTACAAGCTTTGATCAGGTTCTCCAGCAATGTCGTAGTGTTTTTGTTGATAAAATGCACGATTACGGAACAGCCTGGCGAATTTTACGGACTCCATCCCTCACCGATCAAATCTTCATTAAGGCAAAAAGAATCAGAAGCATCGAAGAAAAAGGCGCCAACCTCGTCGGTGAAGGCATTGCACCTGAGTTTACCGGAATGATAAATTATTCGCTCATGGCCCTGATACAACTTGAACTTGGAGCAAATGATGAATTGGACCTGAATCCCAACAAGGTTCTTGAATCTTATGACAAATATGCTGCCTGTACACGCGATTTGCTGGCACGCAAAAATCACGACTATGGAGAGGCCTGGCGCGATATGAGAATTGGTTCTTTTACTGATATCATTTTAATGAAACTGCTCAGAATTAAGCAAATTGAAGATAAAAAAGGAATTACCCTGGCATCAGAAGGGATTGATGCAAACTATTACGATATCATTAACTACTCAGTATTTGCGTTGACCAAACTACATGATTTGGATTTTCCTAACCCGTGAAACCTGAATTAACTAACATTACTGCGACACTATGAAAATTATAAGAATTATTAGCCGCTGGTTCGTCGGGCTTGTTTTTATTTTCTCAGGGTTTGTAAAAGGCATTGATCCCCTGGGCACTGCGTTTCAAATCGAAGACTATCTTGTTGCATACAGCCTTGATGGTTTTATCCCTCTCTCGCTTTCATTATCGGTGCTCTTATGTGCGTTTGAGTTCTCGCTGGGAGTTTTCCTGATTCTCAACGTTAAACCCAAGCTGACTTATTGGGCTTTGTTATTCATCATGTCATTTTTCACACTGATCACATTCTATGATGCCATTTATGAGCCTGTTCCGGATTGTGGTTGTTTTGGCGATGCCATTAAACTTACCAATTGGCAGACTTTCTATAAAAATATCGTACTGATGGTGCCTACCCTGATACTCTTCAGGCATCGAAAAAAAGCAAAATCTTCCTGGAACCTGTTTCTTGAGTATGCAATGATCATATTCATATTCGCCGGATTTGCATGGTTTTCGGTCTTTAATTACCGGAACTTACCCATGATTGATTTTCTTGCATGGAAAGTTGGAAATAAAGTGGTTTCAGAAAGCAAGGAACCACTGCAGTTTTTTCTAACCTATCGAAATAAACAAACCGGAGAAACAAAACAGTACCTTTCGCCTAATTTCCCTTACAACGATTCGGTATGGATGACGCAATGGGAATTCGTTTCTCAATGTGTTGTTGACCCCAATCCAAGGCCTAAGCACAACCTTCAGATCTTCGACAGCAAATCGAATGATATGACCGGGGCATTTCTCAATAATCCTGAGTATCAGTTCTTATTGGTTGTATGGAAACCAGAAAAAGCGGACACCAGTGCTTTGAAAAAAATGAATGAGTTATACACCCAAGTCTCGCACGATGGATATTCTTTTATTGCAATTGCCCCCACAATCGAGGCCGGAAAGCAACTTTCGGCGAACCTGCAACTCAACTATGAATTTTATTATGCCGATGATGTCGAGCTTAAAATCATGGTAAGGGCGAATCCCGGATTGATTCTTTTGAAAAACGGACAGGTGATCGCAAAATGGAGTCATTACAATTTTATAGATTACCAGGAAGTTAGAAATTTCTTAAATGATTAACGTGATCAGTTGTATCGAAACAGATTAAACCAGCAAGGATGTTGAAGTTCATAGTCAAAAGACTGTACTATGGGATATTTGTATTGTTTGGTGTGATCTCCATCATTTTTTTTCTCTTCAATATTCTACCGGGCGATCCGGCACGAATGATGCTTGGCCAGAGGAGCGACATCGCATCAGTTGAAGCCATTGAGCAAGATCTTGGCCTCAACCGCCCACTGTGGGTGCAATACTTCAATTTCCTCAATGATGTTTCACCGCTATCGTTCTACAACAAAGCCGATCAAAAAGGATACTGGTATCTTGATAGCAACAAGTATTCGCCATATCTTGTCCTGATGAACATCAGCGATCAAGGCTCAATTATACTCAAAAAGCCCTACCTGCGGCGATCTTACCAAAGCAAAAGGCCGGTTGTAGAGATTATTGCTGCCGCCTTTCCAAACACTGCAGTTCTTGCAACAGCCGCCATGCTTTTTGCCATGGTGGTCGGTATTGGTATTGGCATTTTTTCGGCTTTATACAAAGACACCCTCTTTGATCGTTTGTCGCTCATAGTCACTGTTTTGGGAATGTCCTTGCCTTCATTCTTTGCTGCAATTATTTTTGCCTGGTTATTTGCCTTTGTACTCGTTGATTTTACGGGTTTAAGCATGTTTGGAAGCCTATATTCAGTAGATGACCTCGGCCGTGGCGAGTACCTGGATTTGAAAAACCTGATTTTACCGGCTTTCACCCTTGGAATAAGGCCCCTTTCCGTGATCTCAACGCTCACCCGAAATTCCCTGCTCGATGTACTCTCGCAGGATTATATCAGAACGGCATATGCCAAAGGGTTGAACCGATTCAGGGTGATAACATATCATGCACTTAAAAATGCAATGAACCCAATCGTTACAGCCATTTCAGGGTGGTTTGCTTCGCTCATGGCAGGCGCGGTTTTTGTGGAATTTGTATTTAACTGGAAAGGGTTGGGTATGGTAATTGTTGATGCCCTCGAGCAGTACGATTTTCCGGTAATGATGGGCGCTGTGCTTTTTGTTTCGGTTATTTTGATTACTATTAATATTTTGACTGATATCATTTATGGTTGGCTTGACCCCAGGATAAAAACAATTTAAAGTTAAAACAGAACTAAAACAAAACATTTATGAGAGGAAAAATTGTAGCTGGAAACTGGAAAATGAACAAGACTTTCGAGGAGGCCGAAGATTTATTATTCGAAATCGCGGAAAATCTTACCGATGAAGATCTTGAAAAAGTTACTGTGGTCGTGTGCCCCCCTTCACCTTTTCTTGAAATGGCATTTGACATAGCAGAAGAAAACGGCTTTTTCACCGGAGCGCAGAACATAAGCAACAAAGAGTCAGGGGCATATACCGGTGAAATTTCAGCCGGGATCATAAGTTCGCTTGGTGCCGATTTTGCCATTATTGGCCATTCCGAACGGAGGAGTTATTTTAACGAAACAGATGAATTAATCGGTGAAAAAGTAAAGATTGCACTCAAACACGACATCATTCCAATTTTCTGTTGCGGTGAAAAAATTGAGGAAAGAAACACAGGAATACACTTTGATGTGGTGCGACAACAAATTCTTACGGCTATTTTTAACCTGAATGCAGATGATTTCTCGAAAGTGGTGATTGCCTATGAACCTGTGTGGGCAATTGGCACCGGACTAAATGCCACACCCGAACAAGCCCAGGAGATGCATGCGTTTATCCGGCAATTGATATCGGAAAAATATGGAATAAAGATTGCTGAAGAAAAGATCATCCTTTATGGTGGAAGCTGCAATGCGGACAACGCGCCAATACTCTTTGCCCAACCCGATGTGGATGGAGGATTGATCGGTGGCGCTTCGCTCAAAGCAGGTGATTTTCTTGCCATCATCAGGGCTTTTCAATAAATAATTACGATCACCACTTGTATGCAGTACGTTGAGGTTACCATCGGAGTTGAAAATAACGAAAACTTTCGGGAAGAGCTGATCGCAAGGTTGCTGATGATTGGGTTCGACAGTTTTCTCGAAAACCCACAGGGGTTGGTTGCCTACATCGAACCTGCCAGGTTAAATCTTCCGGAACTCGAAGATATTATCAAAAACAGCCGTGGAAAGGCAGTGATCGAAAATATTGCAAACCTGCCCGAACAAAACTGGAACGAATTATGGGAAAGTAATTATGAACCTGTAATCGTTGAAGAACAATGCCTGATTCGTGCGCCATTCCATCAAAAGCCTGATTCAATTCCCTTTGATATCGTGATACAGCCAAAAATGTCGTTTGGCACTGCCCATCATGCAACTACCCAATTGATGATCAGGTTTTTACTCCATGCAGATTTACGCCATAAACAGGTACTCGATATGGGAACCGGCACCGGAGTCTTGGCTATACTGGCTGCAATGAAAGGGGCAGAAAAAGTGGTTGCTATTGATACTGATGAGTGGGCTTTTGAAAATGCAACAGAAAACTGCCAACGCAATGGCGTAAATGAAACACAGGTTATTCTCGGCGATGTATCTGCTATACCCGATACTGTTTTTGATGTGTTTCTGGCCAATATCAACCGCAATGTTTTACTCAGAGATTTAATAAACTACGACACACATTTGGTGATTCATGGCCAGGCTTTCCTCAGCGGTTTTTATACTGAAGACATAGAATCTATTGTAAATGAAGCACATAAGTGCAAGTGGAAAATGATATCAAAAAGAATCCTTGATGGCTGGGCGGCCATTGGGTTTGTTAAAACCGGCCAGCGAAATGAGCTTTAAAGTCTGCATGACTTGATGTTGCCATGAAAAGAAGCCTACATGCTTTGTTTTTCTTCCAACTGTTTTTGCTAACGGCCATTCCAGTATTTTCCCAGTCGCCCCGCACATTTTCTTCAGACCCGGTTTTGTTTGTGGCCGAAATTGAAACATTTTTCAACCAGGTACCTGAGCGCGAACGTGAAACAGCTCAGGCAGTGGTAAGCAATCTCAGGCAAGCCTTCAACAAGGGGTTGTTCAAATCGAACCAGCAGGTAGCCATCATTAATGTTTCAAACCGGATGCTCGAGCTTGACCTGCGGCCTCAGCCTTATTTTTTCAGCTTTTTTAGTGCATCGCTTGCCTACCAGGCAAAATCCGGTAACGAAGAGTCTTTTCTTTCATGGTGCTCCGGTATTCACCTGCTTCTTTCCAGGAAAAGATCACGCCAGCTTCAAAGCTTCCTCGAATTTAGCCACCAGTTTTTCAGGGCAGGAATTCTGTTTCAATCTCAAGTGGTGCAATGGAATGTAAGCAATGCAGAATGGCAATTCGTTGCCGATACATTGCCGGCATTGAGAATAAGAAGCGCCAACCTGCAATGCATTGCCGACCGCGACACGTTGCTCATAACCAATGCTTCAGGGATTTACAATCCCATATCGGAGTTATGGAATGGTTTCGATGGAAGGGTCTCCTGGGATTTCTTTGAAAATGAACCACGGAAGGTAAGCGTGAGGCTATTGAAATATAATATTTCTTTGCGATTCTCGGCCTATTCAGCCGACTCGGCGACCCTCGCTTACCCTGCTTTTTTTCGGCAACCATTGCCTGGCAGCTTTTCCGACCGTACCACCCAGGGCAGCACAGATCAGTTTAGATCTTACCCTCGGTTTAAAGCATTTAACAATAATCTATATATCCCGAATATTTTACCCCGCATTGACTACAATGGAGGATTTGCCATCGAAGGAAACCGAATCATTGGCTGTGGCACAGAGAATAAAGATGCCGTTTGTACGATTAAACGCAAAAATCTTCCGCTTTTATCCCTTAGTTCCCGCAACTTTGTATTTCGACAGGACCGGTTGAGTTCGCAACGTGCTGCCCTAAATCTGGTTTATGAGGGAGATTCGATCTATCACCCCGGATTACAGGTGAAATACCAAACGACAAGCAATCTTTTAGCGCTGCTGCGTGGCGAAGAAGGAACGGCGCAAAGTCCGTTTTTCAGTACTGTCCATAACATGGATATGTTTCTGGATGCATTCTATTGGAATCTTGATCAAAATTTCATCGAGCTGGGCTCAATTAAGGGATTGCAAAAAGAGAGCGAGGCTGCATTTGAGTCCATTAACTCATTCAAACCCGAAAAGTTTTTCAAACTACAGGGCATTGACCGCATGCATCCTGCAGTTGTTGTCAGCGGATTTATGCGCAACCGGACCTCCACCAGCTTTTTTCATGAAGAACTGGCGGCATACATGAAAATTGACCTCGCCCAGGTTTCAGCCATGCTCATCAACATGGCAAACCATGGTTTGGTGATGTATAATTCCGAAAACGGAAAAGTTATTGTGAAGAACCGACTCAGGCAATTGGTTGATGTAATCAACAACCGAAGCGATTATGATGTAATCAGCATCCATTCAAAAGTGGATGGCCTTGTGAATGCAACACTCAACCTCGATAATTTCGACCTTACTGTCCGGGGAATAAAAGAACTGATACTGAGCGATGCTCAAAAAGTGAACATTATTCCCGCAAAGGAGGAAATTGTGCTGAAAAGAAACCGCGATTTTACTTTTTCCGGAAAGGTTTCGGCAGGTTTCTTTGAGTTTTATGCCAGCAAATGCTCCTTTCAATATGATAAATTCAAATTGAACCTGGCGCAAATTGATTCACTTGCCTTCAATGTGCCTGTTGAAGCGAAAGACCAGGCACAAAAAGATGGCCTTGAAAGGGTGAAAACTGTGCTTTCCAACATCAGTGGCGAGTTGTTAATAGGCCATCCCAACAATAAATCAGGCAGGTTTGCGCAGGACGATTATCCAAAATTCACCTCCACCACAGAATCATACGTATACTTCGACCAACCGTACATCCAGAAGGGTGTGTATAAAAAAGAGAATTTCTATTATCACGTACTGCCTTTCACCATTGATAGCCTGAATAGTTTTTCAACAGTTGGTATAAGGTTCAATGGATATCTCTTCAGTGGAGGATTGCTGCCCGAAATTTCGGAACCGCTAAAAGTTCAGCCCGATTTTTCATTGGGTTTGACCTGCCAATTGCCATCAGCCGGGACGCCGATCTACAATGGAAGAGGCAAGGCATTCGTTTTGCTGTCGCTAAGCCAGAATGGTTTGCGCGGCCAGGGAAAGATTGAATATTTATCGTCAGAATCATGGTCCAAAGACTTCCTTTTTCATCCCGACAGCATGATGGCCATGGTTGATGAATTTATGCTGACCGAGTCGGCAGGTTCTCCTTCCTGGCCATCGGTAGGAGCAAAAAACATTAAGCAACGTTGGTTGGTTAACCAGGAAAAGATGGTCCTCGCTTCCACGTCAAACGAGCCCTTTACAATGTATCAAAAACAAGTTGCTCACCGTGGCAGCTTGATTCTGAACCATGAAGGCCTCTTTGGATCAGGAAACCTGACTTTTGATCTCTCAGAGGCAACTTCAAAACTTTTCAGGTTTCAGCATCAAAACATCAGCGCCGAATCGGCATCCTTCAGAATAAAGTCGTCAACCGGAGCAACCCTGGTGAGCAACAACAATCTATCGTTTGCCCTTGATACAGGCCTCCGCCAGGGCCTGTTCTCTTCTGGCATGAGCAAGACCTACACCGAGTTTCCGGTGAATCAATACAGATGCAACCTTCCGCTACTTCGCTGGGAAGTTGATATGAAGGAACTCTATATCAGCTCTGAGACGACATTGGATTCCCAAGAAAATAAATCCTACGAGTTTATCTCGACTCACCCACAGCAGGAAAGTTTAAAATTTAATGCCTCCCAGGCATATCTCGATATGCGCGACAACCTCCTCACCATCGAAGGTGTTCCATTGATTCTTGTTGCTGATGCAGAGGTCATTCCCATTGACCATAAAGTTGTTGTGCAGCCCAATGCAGTGATGAATGAAATCAAAGGCGCCAGCATCACAGCCAATACAATCACACGTTATCATCAGCTTTACAATGGCAATATTAAAATTGCAGGACGGCGAAAGTACACTGGCAATGGGGTTTATGACTTTACGGATGAAACCGGAAAGATGCAAACCATCTATTTTAACGAAATTGGGGTTGATTCGGAAGGCGCCACTTATGGGCTTGCGAACATCAAAGATTCGGATTTTTCTCTCAGCAGGCACTTTGATTTTCGAGGCACCATACGTTTTTCCTCGAAGAAAAATACCTTTTATTACGATGGGGGATATAGAATTAAACACGAATGCAACGATATGCCACTCCCATGGGTGCAATTCAAAGGAGAAATTACCAGCGAAAACACAAAGCTTCCTGTTATAGAAAACCCGAAAGACATTTCCGGAGCCAACCTGACTTCATCCATTGCATTTAGCCTGGCTTCGTCAAAACCCTACGGCCGGTTTCTTGATAGGAAGGAAGCGCAAGGAGATCATGAAATGCTGAAAGTGGCAGGGGAGATTAGATTTGACGTTTTAAGAAATCGTTACATCATCGAAGGAGACACCACGGATCAGACCCCCGGGAAAGGCACAGTCCTTAACTTTGATATTACCAGGTGCCATATTTTTGGGCGAGGTAATGTAAATATCGGCCAGGACTTTGGCCAGGTCAAGATGAAAACAGCCGGAGAAATTGAATATTTCATGATCAATGACTCAACTGTGATGCAGATATTTGCAGCCCTCGATTTCTTCTTTGCCGAAAATGCAATTCAGCTGATGGCCAACAAACTCAACTCCTTTAACTTGCCAGGACTGAACCTGGGCGGAGAAGTATTCAAACTTGGATTGAACCTGGCTGCCGGCAGGGAATTGTCCAGGCAGTTGATATCTGAATTGAACCAGTTTGGGACTTTCAGACGGTTTCCTCAGGAACTCTCAAATTCGCTTGTTCTCAGTAACTTAATTTTGAAGTGGAATAAGACTACCAGGTCATTCACAAGTGTCGGCCCAATTGGCGTCGTCGCCGTAAATAAACAACTCGTGAGCAAATCAGTGCCGGGGAATATTGAAATTGTGAGGCGGCGCACGGGCGATGTCCTGAATCTTTATCTAGAACCCGATCGAAACGAATGGTATTTCTTCAGCTATTCAAACGGCATCCTGCAAGCCATATCTTCGAACAACGAGTTTAATAACCTGCTGGTCAATCTGAAAGAATCGCAGCGCAAACTCAAAACCAATCCAAACGAAGAACCTTATCAATTCATCATCTCGACTCAGCAAACCAGGAATGCATTTTTGCGCAGGATGAGGCCCTAACTTGATACCAGTCCGGTTTTGGATCTGAATCCTGCAAAACTTCAATAAGCCATATTTTTTAAGAGAAAAAAGCTGAAAATGCCCACCTGTTGATGCGTGGTTGAAAAATATTTTATGCGCTTTTGATTTTGGATTGTGAACATTGGATTTTTAATGTAATTTTGTTCTGTTATCAACCAAAAAAACACCGACATGAAGTTCATTGTTTCCAGCGCCCTATTACTTAAAAACCTGCAGGCCATTAGTGGTGTTATAAGTTCAAGCACTGCCCTGCCTATTCTCGAAAATTTTCTCTTCGAGCTCGAAAATTCATCTCTTCGTGTTACAGCCAGCGACCTTGAAACCACCATGACCGTTTCAATTCCGCTTGCCATGGCCGAAGATAGCGGCACAGTAGCAGTACCTTCCAAAATACTATTGGAAACACTAAAAACCCTTCCCGACATCCCCCTTACGTTCACCTACGACCCATTTGTCAGCAGTTCTATTGAATTATTGACAGGGGAAGGCAAGTACAAATTGAGTGGCATGTCGGGCGATAGTTATCCAAGGCCTACTGAAATGGAAGAAGTTACTTCAATGACTGTTGATTCCGGCTTACTGGCCAAGGCAATCGCGAAAACTGTTTTTGCCACCGGCAGCGATGAACTTCGGCCTGTAATGTCTGGTGTTTTTTGCGAGCTAACTCCTGACGACATTACCTTTGTTGCTACAGATGCACACAAACTGGTGCGCTACAGACGAACAGATGTAAGTGCATTAGATTCGGTGTCCTTTATTTTCCCCAAAAAACCTTTAAATCAGTTAAAGGCTCTTTTTATTTCCGAAGATTTTCCGGTTAAACTCGATTATAACGACACAAACGCTGCTTTTACCTTCAAGAATGTATTTCTTGTTTGTCGGTTGATTGATGGAAAGTATCCCAACTACGAAGCAGTGATTCCACGCGATAATCCCAAAAAACTGGTCATTGATCGCCTGACTTTCCTGAATGCCATTCGAAGGGTTTCGATTTTTGCCAACCAATCAACCCATCAAATCAGGCTTTCCATCAGCGGGCAAGAGTTGCAATTGACTGCCGAGGATATTGAATTTGCCAACGAAGCACGCGAAAGACTCACATGCAATTATGAAGGAGAAGATATCGAGATTGGATTCAACTCCCGGTTTATTGTCGAAATGCTCAACAATATTGATACAGGCGAAATCAGGCTCGAGCTGTCAGAACCCAACCGGGCAGGCATTTTGCTTCCAATCGGAAGCGACAATGAAAGCGAACAGATTTTGATGTTGGTAATGCCCGTGATGCTTTCTTAATCACAATTGAATCAAAAATCGAACAGCGAACTGCATACGATATTTAGTATTTTTTATAGTTCATGAACCGTTCTTTAAATCAAAAACTATGAATAAGCTTATCATCCGATGGACAGTGTATTTACTGGCTGTGTTGACAGTTATCGCAGCAACCATTTCATGCGAAGAAGATTTATTTTCGCTCAAAGTGCCGGTTACCAAAGAGTTTGAGTTCAGAATTGATTCCATCAATCTAAAATCTTCTGAGGCCTTGCTCTTTCAAACTCAGGTTTCAATCAATCTCGATAGCATAATCACCGCTTATGGTGGCGATCCGGAGATTATTAAAAAAGGCCAGTTAAAATCGGTCACTTTTAAAATTCTTGAACCACCCACGCTCAACTTCAATTTTATCTCTTCTTTGAGGGTAAACATTCAAAGGCCCACCCAAAATGCGGTTGATGTTGCCACAGCGCAAAATTCAACACCTGGCTCACGGGAACTGACTTTTGTGATTAATCAGAGCCAGGATGCGCTGGATTACCTGAAACAGGGAAGCAATTTCTTTATTCGGCTTTATGGAGTAAAAAATGCCCCGATGCCGGCAAAAACAGGGAGGCTAAGCCTGAAATTGAATTGGGAGCTCACTGTGAAGGTGATATAAAAAGAAGCGGGAGTTTCGATCGAAACTCCCGCTTCTTTCACTTTTTTCACTTGTCCTCTAAAGTTTTGGCCCTGCCTCAACCAGGCGCTGCCCTTCGGGGGTGTCGGTATATTTAGCGAAATTATCTATAAACCGCTTGGCCAAATCTTTGGCTTTCTCTTCCCAGTCGGCAGCGTTGGGATAGGTGTCTCGGGGGTCGAGTATGCCGCCTTTTACTCCCGGCAAAAGGGTAGGGGTCTCCAATTCGAAATAGGGTATCATTTTGGTGGGTGCGTCATCAATGCTTCCGTCCAGGATGGCATCAATGATGGCACGTGTGTCTTTGATCGAAATGCGTTTACCCGTACCATTCCATCCTGTGTTTACAAGATAGGCTTTTGCATTTGCAGCTTTCATTCGTTTCACCAATTCTATGGCATAGGTTGTGGGGTGCAAGGCCAGGAAGGCATTGCCGAAACATGCCGAAAATGTTGGCTGTGGCGAAGTAATTCCCAACTCAGTGCCAGCCAGCTTGGCCGTAAATCCTGAGAGAAAATGATATTTAGTCTGGTCAGGTGTGAGCTTGGAAACCGGGGGCAATACTCCAAAAGCATCAGCGGTAAGGAAAATCACCTTGTTGGCGTGGCCGGCTTTTGAAACCGGTTTCACGATGTTATCTATATGATAGATCGGGTAGGAGACCCTGGTGTTTTCGGTTTTTGATGAATCAGCAAAATCAATACTGCCATCTGGCCTGACAACAAGGTTCTCGAGTAAGGCATCCCTGCGAATAGCGCGGTAGATATCAGGCTCATTTTCTTCGCTCAGATTAATACATTTGGCATAGCAGCCTCCTTCAAAGTTGAATATCCCATCGTCGTCCCAGCCGTGTTCGTCGTCGCCGATAAGCGCACGCTTCGGATCGGCCGAGAGGGTTGTTTTTCCGGTGCCGGATAATCCGAAGAAAATGGCTACATCGCCTGCTTTTCCGACATTGGCCGAGCAATGCATCGAAGCAATTCCCCGTAGGGGCAGATAGTAGTTCATCATCGTGAAAATGCCTTTTTTCATTTCCCCTCCATACCAGGTTCCACCAATCAGCTGCATGCGATCTTTCAGATTGAATGCAACGAAATTCTCCGAATTCATGCCTTGCTCCTTCCATTGAGGGTTGGTGACTTTTGATGCGTTGAATGAAACAAAGTCAGGTTGAAATGTTTTCAGTTCTTCGAGGCTTGGCCTGATAAACATATTTCTTACAAAATGGGCCTGCCATGCAACCTCCATAATAAACCGGACGCTCAGCCGCGTTTCAGGATTTGCTCCACAAAAGGCATCCACTACATATAGTTTCTTTCCGGAAAGCTGGGCAATGGCAAGCTTTTTCAGATGCTCCCACGTTTGACTGCTCAACGGCCGATTATCGTTTTTGCCCATGGTTGACCACCATACTGTATCTTTTGACACATCATCCATTACGATAAACTTATCTTTTGGCGATCGCCCGGTGAACTTTCCGGTATCCACTGCCACAGCACCTGTGTTGGTGACCATCCCTTTTTCATATCCATCGAGTGAAGGATCGGTTTCGTGGATAAACAACTCTTCGAAAGATAGATTGTAGAAAATCTCTTTGACATCCGTTATCCCATATTGGCTGAGGTCAGGGGGCGAAACCGCCATAAAATCCATTTGCTTTGGCTTTTGCATGGTGAAGTTATTGGTAAATAAATGTATTAGATAAACCTGGAGGGCTTTGGGCGTCAAAATTAGAAAAAACTGATTGAAGATAAATCAAGTCATCTATTTATTTTCCTAAGTAGGATTCTTACATCGAACCCTTGCGAGGTATGCCACAATTCAAGAATAATCGGTGGCAGGTGTATTTTTTGCAAAATCTCGTAGGTTTGCACATAATAATTTTAATTCGACCATCAATGATAAAAATTAACCTTTTCCCTGGAATTATTATCCTGGTTCTGGCTATTTCATGCAACCACTCACTTCCTCACGATTTCAGACAGGCCGAAACCACAATCAATCCTGGTGATATGGCCGGCCATATTCAGGTGCTGGCATCCGCTGAATTTGAAGGACGAAAACCATTCACCCGTGGCGAGCAACTCTCGGTCGAATACTTAAAGAATGAATTTGTGAAGCTGGGTCTGGAACCTGCTTTTAACGGCAGCTACTTTCAGGAAGTTCCTTTGGTTGAGGTTACAGTGAAACCATCTGAAACAATGCGCTTTAGAATCGGGCAAACAGATGTTTCCTTCAAATTTGCTGACGATTTTGTTGCTTTTTCGAGGCGAGTTCAACCCCGCACCAGGATTGAAGGTGCAAAAGTTGTTTTTGCCGGATATGGAATTATTGCACCTGAATACGGATGGAATGACTATGCCGGACTAGATGTGAAGGACAAGATTGTCATCGTATTGGTCAATGATCCCGGGCTGGAAAAGGATGACAATAATTTTTTTACTGGAAACGCGATGACTTATTACGGCCGCTGGACTTACAAATATGAAGAAGCGGCCCGCCAGGGAGCACGGGGAGCGCTGATTGTTCATAATACAAAAGGCGCTGGTTATCCGTGGAGTGTGGTGGTAAGCGGCGCCCTGGTTCCCGATTTATATCTTCAGGACAGCAGTGGATATGCAAACCGTTGTGAATTAGAAGGATGGCTAACAACCGATGCAGCCATTAAACTATTCAAGGTAGCGGGCATCGATTTTCAGGAGATAAAACAAAAGGCAGCAGCAGTTGATTTTATCCCGAATGAATTAGATGCGAAAATTTGGTTTGAGATGGAAAGCAAGTTCAAATTCGATGTTTCAAGAAATGTTGCAGGTTTGCTGCGCGGCACTGACCGCTCGGATGAGTTAATCATTTTTTCGGCTCATTGGGACCACCTGGGGATTGGCCGTGTAATTGATGGTGATTCAATCTGTTATGGTGCTGTTGATAATGGAACGTCCATTGCCTGGATGCTCGAAATTGCAAAAGCCTTCACCAAACTGAAGACCCGCCCCAGCCGTTCGGTTTTGTTCTTGTCACCTACTGCCGAAGAAGAAGGCTTGTTAGGAGCCCACTGGTATGTTTCGCATCCGGTTTTTCCGCTTAGCAAAACGGTAGCCAATATCAATAACGATCTCATGCTGCCACTGGGTCAAATGAGAGATGTAATGATAACCGGTTTCGGACAGTCAACGCTTGATGATTATGTACTTGAAGCAGCCCGGATTCAGGATCGCTATATAATTGCTGACCCGACACCTGAAACCGGAATGTACTATCGAGCCGATCATTTTGCATTTGCAAAAGTGGGGATCCCTGCTTTGTTTGCTCGTGGCAACTGCGATCATCGCCTTTATGGTCGAGAGTGGACAGCACAGAAAGAAAAGGATTGGTTGGCTAATAATTATCACAAACCAGCTGATAAGTATGATCCGCAAACGTGGGATCTGCAAGGGGTAGCAGAAGATGCCCGGCTGGCATTTTATGTTGGATGGAAGCTGGCCGCAGGGAATGACTTTCCACAATGGAAACCAGGGTCAGAATTTAAGGCGATAAGGGAAAGCTATATGCCTGCAAAATAGCGAGATAAAAAAGACTGTCTTCAACGGCGGTGAGAAATCTATTCAAAATCCGCTGGTCAAAGACAGTCTTTGGCGATAGGGCATTCTATCTATTTCTTTTTATCCTTCTTTTTACCCTTTTTATCCTTTTTCCCTTTTTTCTTTTTCAGTTCTTTCTCTTCCGCCTTCAGTGATTTCTTTTCTGCCTTATAGGCCAGGTTTTCGCGCACAGCGGCTTGGGCAGCAGCCAGGCGCGCGATGGGAACACGGTATGGCGAACAACTGACATAATCCATTCCTACCAGATGGCAGAATTCAACCGAACTTGGTTCTCCGCCATGCTCTCCGCATATACCCACTTTCAACTTCTTACGGGTTGAGCGGCCTTTGCATATTGCCATATCAATGAGTTGGCCAACTCCTTCGCGGTCGAGCACCTGGAAAGGATCGTGTTTGAGCAAGCCTTTTTGCAAATAGACCGGCAGAAATTTTCCGGCATCATCGCGCGAATACCCAAAAGTCATCTGCGTGAGGTCATTAGTGCCAAAGGAAAAGAATTCAGCCGATTGGGCAATCCGGTCGGCGATAAGTGCTGCACGTGGAACTTCGATCATCGTCCCAACAAGATAATCCATTCGGTCGCCTCGTTCGGTAAATACCTTTTCAACAACCTGACGGACAATCTTTTCCTGCAATTGCATTTCTTCCAAAGTTCCGGTAAGGGGAATCATGATTTCAGGTATTGCTTTGATACCCTTTGCTTTTAGGTTCATAGCAGCTTCGATGATGGCCCGGGCCTGCATCTCGGTGATTTCGGGATATGTGTTGCCAAGCCGGCATCCGCGATGACCAAGCATGGGATTGAACTCATGCAGTTCATCAACTTTGGCTTTTACTTCTTCAACACTGATCCCCATCTCTTTAGCCATCTCAAGTTGGTTGGCTTGTTCATGAGGAACGAATTCATGCAAAGGGGGATCGAGCAGACGAATTGTAACCGGCAAGTCCTGCATGGCTTCGAAAATGCCTTCAAAATCCGATCGCTGTATCGGCAGAAGTTTGTCGAGGGCTTTGCGGCGGCCTTGTTCATCGCCGGCAAGTATCATTTCGCGCATGGCTTTAATGCGGTCGCCTTCGAAAAACATGTGCTCGGTGCGACACAAGCCAATCCCTGCGGCGCCAAATTCACGGGCTACTTTCGATTCTTTTGGCGAGTCTGCATTGGTGCGAACGTTCATTCTGACATATTTATCAGCCAACTTCATTAACTTGCCAAAATCGCCACTCAGTTCAGGGTCTCGGGTTTGAATTTGCCCGTCATAAACTTCTCCGGTGCTTCCGTTGAGAGAGATAAAATCGCCCTCCTTATACTTTTTGCCTCCTGCTTTCATCGTACGGGTTTTGTAATCAATCACTACACTTCCGGCTCCCGATACACAGCATTTACCCATACCACGTGCAACAACGGCAGCGTGTGAAGTCATGCCTCCGCGTGCAGTGAGAATACCTTTTGAAACATTCATTCCACGCAAGTCCTCCGGTGAGGTCTCAATGCGCACCAATATGACTTTTTTGCCTTTTTCGGCCCATTTTTCGGCTTCATCAGCAAAGAAAACGATCTGGCCTGTAGCCGCACCTGGTGAGGCAGGCAAACCTTTGCTGATGACTTTGGCACTTCTGATAGCATCCTGGTCAAAAACAGGGTGAAGTAATTCATCAAGTTTATTTGGTTCTACCCTCAGTAAGGCCTCTTTTTTGCTGATCAAGCCTTCGCGAAGCATATCCATGGCAATTTTTACCATAGCTGCCCCTGTGCGTTTTCCATTGCGTGTCTGAAGCATCCAAAGTTTTCCGTCCTGGATCGTAAATTCAAGGTCTTGCATATCGCGATAATGTTGCTCAAGTTTATCCTGCAGCAACATTAGTTCAGCAAAAGCTTCGGGCATTGCCTCTTCCAGCGAAGGATATTTTTCCTTGCGTTCTTCCTCGCTCACTGTAGCCAGGTTGGCCCATCGTCTAGAACCCTCGAGGGTTATCTGTTGCGGAGTGCGTATTCCGGCAACTACATCTTCGCCTTGTGCATTGATGAGATACTCGCCATTGAAAAGCTTCTCACCTGTACCCGCATCCCGCGTAAAGGCTACCCCTGTGGCTGAGTTTTGGCCCATATTGCCAAAAACCATCGCCTGGACATTCACGGCAGTGCCCCACTCATCGGGGATGTTGTGCATTTTGCGATAATACGCAGCACGATCGTTGCCCCAACTGTTGAAAACGGCCATAACAGATCCCCATAACTGATCCCAAGGATTTTCGGGGAAATCGTGGCCGGTGTTTTTCTTAACTGCAGCCTTGAATCGTTTTACGAGTTCTTTGAGGTCGTCAGTGGTAAGTTCGGTATCGAGCTCAATTTTTTTCTCGGCCTTCAGATGCTCCATGATCTCTTCAAAAGGGTCAATGTCTTCTTTGGAGGCTGGCTTTAGTCCCAAAACAACATCACCAAACATCTGGATAAAGCGCCGGTAGCTATCCCACACAAAACGTTCGTTGCCCGATTTTTTTACCAATCCGGCCACCGTTGCTTCATTCAATCCAAGGTTGAGCACAGTATCCATCATCCCCGGCATCGAAGCGCGTGCGCCCGAACGAACAGAGAAAAGAGCCGGATTATCAGGGTCGCCAAAGCGTGAACCCATCTCGGAATCTACCTTGGCCATGTTTTCTTCAACCTCTTTTTTAATGAGATCAACAACGAAATCTTTACCGTGCATGTTGTAGAGGGTGCAGGCCTCGGTTGTGATTGTAAAACCTGGCGGGACAGGTATTCCGATATTGACCATTTCGGCCAGGTTCGCCCCTTTTCCCCCAAGAAGGTTTTTCATTCCGGCGTCGCCATCGGCTTTCGTGCCACCGAAGAAATATACATATTTCTTACTTAAATTCATGCTTTCTTTTTTCATAATTAATACATTTATTTATGCGATATTCAATTTTTTAAATAGAGGTGCAAAAGTACTAAAAATGTGGAGAATCGAAACCATCGGCCAGCGAATTCCTAATGTAATCTTATTTTGCTGTTAATCAGCTAATTTGCCTGGCTGGCAATTTGACTTTTGCTTCTTCTCTTTCGCTCGTGCTCATCGAGGACTATTTTACGCAGACGGACTGATTTAGGCGTTATCTCTACATATTCATCGTTCTTGATATACTCCATTGCCTCTTCGAGAGAAAAACGAATGGGAGGGGAAATCACGATTTTATCGTCGGAGCCAGAAGCACGGATGTTGGTAAGCTTTTTGGTCTTGGTAACATTAATTAAAAGATCATCCTGCCTGTTGTTTTCACCGATCACCTGGCCGGCATACACTTCTTCTTTTGGGAAAATGAAAAATTTACCCCTATCCTGAAGTTTATCAATACTGTAGGCAATGGCGGTTCCGGTTTCCATGGCAATCAAAGCGCCATTCATGCGGTTTTGAATTTCACCTTTCCAGGGTTCATAGGAATGGAACCGGTGAGCTATTACCGCTTCGCCCTCGGTGGCGGTGAGTATGGGGTTGGTCAGACCGATGATGCCACGGGCAGGAATATTGAACTCGAGGATAACACGATCTTGTTTGGTGTCTATATTTACAATTTCTCCTCTTCTGCGGGTCACAATTTCTATTACTTTTCCTGAAAAAACTTCTGGTACACTGATTGTGAGCAACTCAACCGGTTCGTGTTTTACTCCATTTATTTCCTTAATAATCACCTGTGGTTGGCCAATTTGGAACTCATAGCCTTCGCGTCGCATGGTCTCAACCAAAATCGAAAGATGCAAAATACCCCTGCCAAACACGAGCAGCCTGTCGGGCGACTCTGTTTCTTCGACACGCAGGGCCAGGTTTTTTTCTGTTTCTTTGAAAAGGCGATCGCGCACATGCCTGCTGGTAACATAGATCCCTTCGCGACCGAAGAACGGTGAATTGTTGATGGTAAAGACCATGCTCATGGTTGGCTCATCAACCGTAATTGGAGTAAGGGCTTCCGGAAAATCAATATCAGCCACAGTATCGCCTATTTCAAAATTCTCGAGTCCAAGCACGGCACAAATCTCTCCGGCTTCAAGCGGATATTTTACTTTTTCTTTGCCCAGGCCTTCGAACCGGTATAATTCTTTAATCACCGATTTCAATATTCTGCCATCGCTCTTCACGAGCGACACTTGCATGCCTGCCTTGATATTACCTCGCAAAATCCTACCTACCGCAATCCGACCAATATATGAAGAGTAATCCAGTGAGCTGATCTGCATTTGCAGGGTGCCTGGCAACTGCACAGGAGAGGGGATATGTTCAAGAATCGTATCAAGAAGATAGCTCACGTCCTGGGTTGGTTCTGCCCAGTTGGCACCCATCCAGCCCTCTTTCGACGATCCGTAAACTGTGGGAAAATCCAATTGATCTTCTGTGGCACCCAGGCTGAACATCAGGTCGAAAACAGCTTCCTGCACCTCGCCGGGTGCGCAGTTTGGCTTATCTACTTTGTTAATCACCACAATAGGCTTCAACCCAAGATTCAAGGCTTTTTGCAAAACAAAGCGGGTTTGGGGCATCGGGCCTTCAAAAGCATCTACAACCAATAAAACACCATCTGCCATGTTGAGTACCCGCTCCACCTCACCACCAAAATCGTTGTGGCCTGGAGTATCTATAATGTTGATCTTAACATCTTTGTATCTTACTGCAACATTCTTGGCCAGGATGGTGATTCCTCGCTCCCGCTCAAGCTCATTTGAGTCGAGGATGAGTTCTCCCATGTCCTGATTATCACGAAAAAGCTTTACCTGGTGCAGGATTCTGTCAACCAGGGTGGTTTTCCCATGATCAACATGGGCGATAATGGCAATATTTTTAATTGGGTGCATTAAATTCGATTGGAGGATGTAGAAAAAATGGGTGCAAAGGTAGTAAGAATCATCCGATCCGGCTTACCTGGGTATGAAACAAAATACAAATAATTGACGATCAGCATTAAAATAAAACACTTACAAACCCTCGCAGCAATGCCGATATTTTTTAAGTTTGCACTCCCATCCCTACATCGAAAACTCTACCTTAAAGTGCTATGAGCAATTACATTGGAATCCGCCACGAAGACAAGTATAAGATGGAACGCAGGGCACCCCTCACTCCCAGCCATGTTGCCCGCCTGATCAAAGAAAAAAAACTTGATTTTGTGGTACAATCCTCTCCTAAAAGGATTTTTTCGGAACAGGAATATATAGATGCAGGGGCGCGTATGGCCGATAGCCTGAGCGAATGCAGTGTAATATTCGGTGTTAAAGAGATTCCGCTTACGTTTTTTGAGCCAGGCAAAACGTATGTTTTTTTTGCTCATGTGATCAAAGGCCAGCCCTACAATATGCCCATGCTGAAAAGAATGATGGAGCTCAAATGCAACTTGATTGAATACGAGCGCATTGTGGACGAGCAAGGCAAGCGGCTTATTTTTTTTGGAAAATATGCAGGCCTTTCCGGAATGATCAACTCGCTGTGGAGTTTGGGGCAGCGCCTCAAATTTCAGGGAATTGAAACCCCATTTTTAAAAATTGGCCAGGCCCACACGTATCATTCGTTGGCCGAAGCAAAGAAAGTAGTTTCAGAAGTCGGGGAGGAAATAGCAGAAAGAGGCCTTCGAAAAGAAATACTTCCGCTCACCATTGGTTTCACTGGCTATGGAAATGTTTCGATAGGCGCTCAAGAAATTGCCGGACTGCTTCCGATTAAAGAAATCTCTCCCGAACAACTCCTTTTACTTTGTCACAAACCAAACCTGCCAAATAATATCATCTATAAGGTTATATTCAAGGAAGAAGACTTGTCTGAACCCATTGAAAAGACCCGGCAATTTGCGTTGCACGATTATTATTCTTATCCGGAAAAGTATCAGTCACAGTTCAATAAATACATTCCTCACCTTTCGGTTCTTATGAACTGCATGTATTGGGATAACCGATATCCGCGCATTGTTACAAAAGATTATCTTGAGCAACTCTATTCCTCGGGCGAACCAAAGCTCAAAGTCATAGGCGACATTACCTGCGATGCCGATGGCTCGATAGAGTGCACACATAAAGGTACCGAAATCGAAGATCCGGTCTTTGTGTACAACCCATTTACGCGGACTCCTGTTTTTGGATTTGAGGGAGCAGGAATCCTGGTGATGGCGGTTGATATTTTGCCCAGCGAGCTGCCCCGCGATTCTTCTTACGGATTTGCCGATGCCCTGATGCCTTTCGTAAAATCCATTGCACAAGCCGATTACGATGCCTCAATCGAAGACATAGACCTTCCACATGCCATAAAAAAAGCCCTGATCCTTCACAAAGGCGAGTTGACCCCCTCATATAAATACATCGAAAAATATCTTTAATAACTAAATAAGCCGTTGCCTGAGCACTCATGAACGGCATAGTCTCAACTACAAAAAATATCTCTATGAAAAAAGTATTAATTCTTGGTGCAGGAATGGTAGTGAAGCCCATTGTAACCTATCTTATGGATAAAAATTATTTTGTAACTGTTGCCACGCGCACCAAATCGAAAGCCGAGGCAATGATTGGCACACACAACAACGGAGCAGCCGTTGCATGGAATGTTGATGACCAACACACACTTGGCGAAATGATCGCAACTCATGATCTCACGGTGAGCCTTTTGCCATGGATACACCACATCAATGTTGCCGAACATTGCATTAGGCTCAAAAAAAACATGGTCACAACCTCCTACGTCAAGCCAGCAATGCAAGCACTCGACAGTGTTGCCAAAGAGGCCGGCATAATAATCCTTAACGAATTAGGTCTTGACCCGGGCATTGATCATATGTCGGCTATGCGTATCATTGACCATGTGCACAACAGGGGAGGAAAGATTGAAGAGTTTTACTCAATCTGTGGCGCCCTGCCTGCACCCGAAGCAGCAACCAACCCTTTTAAGTACAAATTTTCCTGGAGTCCAAAAGGTGTGGTTATGGCTGGAAACAACGATGGCAATTACTTGCGTCATGGAAAAAATATCTACGTTCCTACAAAAGATCTTTTTAAAAATCCCCTCAAAGCTGATTTTCCCGGCGTAGGCATGCTTGATATTTATCCCAACCGCGACTCAATGCCCTATATTGGCCTTTATGGTGTGCAGGAAACAAAAACCATGATGCGGGGAACATTCCGCTACCCGGGATGGTGCGAAAGCCTCGATGCGATGAAATCCCTCAAGCTCATCACCAGCGATCAATACGATTTTAATGGCAAAACTTTTGCAGGGTTCGTTGCAATGATGATTGGAACAGACAATGCAACAGATATACGCAAAAAGGTTGCTGATTATCTCGAGATAGATATAAAATCCCACGCACTCGATGCTATTGAATGGCTTGGCTTGTTTAGCAAGGATCCTATGAACAGAGGCATTGATACGCCTTTTGAAATCACAAGCGACCTGATGATAGAAAAAATGGAACTTGGCCTTGAGGAACGTGACATGGTTGCTATGCAGCATGTGTTTTTAGCATCCTACCCTGATGGAAGCAACGAGGTTATTAAATCTTCGATGCTCGATTTTGGAACCATTGCCACCGACACAGCCATTGCACGTACTGTAGCTTTACCGGCTGCCATTGGTGTTGAAATGATACTTCAGGGAGAAATAGATGAAACCGGTGTACACATTCCTGTACTGCCAGGTATTTATAATCCCATACTCGATCGCCTCGAAGACATGAACATTCGTATGGTCGAGCAATTTGGCCTACCATTGACCGAATTAATAATCTGATAGTTAAGCAAATATCATTGAAATTGACCTAAAATTGATCTTGCTGACGCATACGAATGGCAATCTCGCTGTTCGCAAAGATAATTTTGCTTTGATTTGCGAATAATATAGCGGCTATTAAATACAGTAAAAATGTCAAAATATGCAAAATGGATAGGAGGGGGGCTGGGTTGGGCACTGGGTGGCCCAATTGGCGGCATCCTCGGATTTGTGTTCGGCTCAATGTTCGATAGCATGCAATCTGGGGAGTTCGAATACCGGCCACCCTCCGGTGCGCAACCCACCCAGGCGGGCGATTTCTCAGTAACCCTGCTTATATTGTCGGCCGCTGTAATGAAAGCCGATGGAAGCCTGAAACGCGCCGAACTCGATTACATTAAACGCTTTCTACTGCAACACTATGGAGAAGCCAAAGCCCAGCAACTTATCATCATGCTGCGCGAGATTTTGAAACAGGATATTGATATCAGCGAAGTCAGCAGACAGGTTAATGCTTTAATGCAATATCCTGAAAAACTTCAATTGATCCATTTTCTCTTTGGCATTGCCTTGGCCGATGAGCAACAACCTTCGTCCGAAATGGAGATGATTGATCGAATTGCTGTCCTGATAGGCGTCTCAGCAATTGACCTGGCTTCGATTCGAGCCATGTTTAGCAAAGATATGGATTCAGCATACCGTGTGCTCGAAGTCGCCAAAGATGCCACAGATGAGGAAGTTAAAAAAGCATACCGCAAAATGGCCATGAAACATCATCCAGATAAAGTCATTCATTTGGGTGATGCGGTTCAATTGGCTGCCAAAGAAAAATTTCAGCAAATAAATTCGGCTTATAATGAAATAAGAAAACAAAGGGGTTTTTCTTAATCAATCAAAAAATATCCAGTTTACACCAAATTTGAAAGCCCGGTCGGGCATCGGGTATCCCGAAATCATATAATAAGTATACCCAAACAGCCCTTCATTTGCATGTTGCAATAGCAGAAACAGCCGGGCACGCTTCAGTCGCAGATTTATAAAAACATCTGCAAACAGATAATTTCCTGTATGATGCTTTGTTTGAAGGTAATAACTCCGCAATGCAGGCATATAGGCGGGCGCCTGCCAGGAGGTGTTATAGTGCAACGCAATGCCGCTGTTGGTCTGCAACGCACCTTTGAATAACTCAAGTTCATACGACAAAGAGGAGCTCAGGCATAAAGCCGGCAAATGAAGAATCATGTTATCCGAAGCCAGCTGATAAACCAATGAGTTTTCCAACTTTACCTTATTCCATTCTAAATCAGATTGAAACAAAGCCGAAAGTACTGAAAAAGATTTGTTATTAACCGCTGGCAATCCTAAGGTGTCCAAATAAATATACCCTTCAACCGAGGTGTTTTTCAACTCGGTTTTTAAGCGGGGTAGTTCAATACTGATCTTTTGTTGAAATATTTTTTGCTTGCCGAAATCATTTGCCCACCCAAAATGATTTGAACTATATAGCGAATAGAACAAGTCAGCGCCGACATGGCTTTTCTTTACATATCCTCTGATAAGCATCGGTTTTGAAGAACCAAGCCTGTAAGACCCCTCTGCAGTTAATTCATAATCTCCTTTGTTCAGATTGCCGAAAATGGTTTCGGCACTGATTGAAAAGGAGGAACGGGTTCCAAAATCCATTTCGCCAGTAATTCGGGGGTTTATTTGGTTGAAATGCTTGTCGAATGCCCTCATTTCATATATGGTATACAGATGTGCGATAAATAATGTTGTGGAGAGTTTGGTGTACTTGTTTCTGTTGGGAGAGAAACGGTATTGAAGTTTGTTGCTAAATGTATGATATACAAGGCTGTCGAAGGTTTTTAATGAATCAACGAGAATACGGGTGTAAAACTTTGCCCCGGGGTTTCTGTCTTCATACGCCTGTGCTGAGCGGTTATAAATGAAAATATGTTCAATTTGGCCGGAGGCCAACAGGTTTTTTTTTGCGCCTGAAGTGTCCGGAACGGAGGCTTTGCTCAACCGATAATACTGATGAAAATATATGTTTCGCTCTCTCAGTCTGTTTTCGGCTTGGATCAGGTTAATCAAAATTCTTTTCCTGTCGCGTTCGGTATTGCCCTCAAAGGCTTGTGGTGTTGAAATGCCCCCGTTTTCGTAATGAGAAAAACGATTACTGATGTAGTTGGCGGCAAAGCCATAGCGATAATTATTTGTTCGGTAAAACAATTGAACGGCAGCCGAGGTGTTGTCGACTTTCTGCCTGTTATAGCCTCCGGGTGCGTTTGTTATGTTAAACTTAAGGCCTATCCCCAAATTCTTTCTCACCTGTTGGTAGTGCTGCCCATTAAATATTTGCTCCTTGTGCCTGCCTGTTAAGTAAAATAATTCTGTCACCGGCACATTGCTCAGGTAGTATGGGATATTATGCGGTGTCAACCTGTAAGCTGAATAAACATCTGAATTTCGGGGATCAATCGAAAGGCCCGGTTCCTTCCACACAAGCATTGTGTAAACCTGACCTGTATTGCCCTGACTCGCTGAAAATGGGATTTTTTTTATAAGCGACTTGTAATATTGATGTGTCAGCCGATCTGTGTCAATGGATTTCTTCTCAGGGTTTTGTAGCACAAAAGCGCTGTCGTAGAAAAAGAAAGCTTTTATTGTATCCTGAATTTTTTGATCATCCAAGGACTCTTCCTGCGCCTGGGATATTGCACCCAATCCAACGAGGAGAAACAGGAGAGAAGTAAGCCGTGCGAGGTTCATGAAAATTCTTTGGCAGTCAATCACTTTTTGAACACAAAAGTTTTACAAAAATAGACAATCCTGATTCGATAACGGAGAGCACAATGGTTTGTTTCGGAGGGGATGATGAATTGATTAATTCGATGAAATAATTTTTAATAAATACTCAGGCAATGCTTTCAATAATCACGCATCCAAAAATCCTTTGGAGGCTGGAGAAGTATTTTATTAACCTCTCTGTCATTTTATTACAGAAGTGAATAATCGTTTTTGTCAGATTTGAACCCCATCCTCTCAAGGCGGAAGTTGAACAGGAAGCGATTTAATGTCCGATTAACCCGATAGTGGGAATTTTGGGTATTGGAATGTCAATAATATTGTAATATATTTGTTGTTCAGTTGGGCAGGAAAAGGAACAGTGTTTTAATTCATAATCATCGGCGTAAAAAAAATAAATTTCGCATCCTTTCATACAAACGCGACAATGCAAATTATTAAAAGTTCTTGACCACACAGTTCAACTATGGAAAACCAACCTGCAATTCTTATCGTTGATGACAATGCTGAAAACCTCAAATATCTTGAAATAATCCTCAAGGGATTAAATGCTGACGTTATAAAAGCCCGCTCTGGTGCCGAAGCACTGATCAAAGTCAGCGAAAAGGAATTAGCCCTCGCGATACTCGATGTGCGGATGCCTGTAATGAGTGGATATGATTTGGCAATTCGCCTCAATGAGAATAGAACGAATAACAAGATACCTGTTGTTTTTCTTACCGCATATTATTCAGATGAAGCGAATTTGAATGAGGGCTATAATTCCGGGGCAGTAGATTATTTAAATAAGCCTGTCAACAGTCATATTTTATTATGTAAGGTTCAGGTTTTTTTGGAACTGTACAAACAAAAGCATGATTTAAAAGAGTCTGCGGATAAATTAAGAATTGCTGTTGATGAGTTACTGAATCTCCAGAAAGTTATTAAAGCCAGCGAAGAAAAATATCGTATGTTTATTGACCTGGCAACCGATGCCTTCTTTCAGAGCAATAGGGAGGGAAAATTACTGACCGTTAATAAGGAAGCCGAAAGATTAAGCGGCTACACGGTTGATGAATTATTGAGTTCAAATTTGATAAATTATTTCACTGCTGAATCAATCAGGGAGAGGCCTTTGCGTTTTGATCTTCTCGATGAAGGACACACCATAAAAACAGAGAGAACCATTCTTCACAAAGACGGCTCACAAGTTTCTGTTGAAATGAATTCGAACCGATTGCCTGATGGAACCTATCAATCTTTTTTAAGAGACATCACTGCTCGTCTGCAGGCCGAAACTGCAATCAGAAAAAGCGAGAAAAAACTATCTGATTTAATGAACAATTTGCAGGGAATGGTTTTTTCATGCTCTACCGATGCAGGCCGAACCATGTCGTTTGTGAGTGCCAAGGCCCAGGAGCTCACGGGGTATCAACCAGGTGATTTCATAAACAATAATCTCATTTCCTATGACGAAATTATTCATCCTGACGACAGGAAGATGGTTTGGGAGAAGATACAAACTGCACTGTTGTCTGACACTTATTTTGAGATAGAGTACCGTATCATTAGAAAATCCAATGAAGTCAGATGGGTTCTTGAGCGTGGGAGGTTGGCCTTTTCTGAAACCGGTGCAGATGCCACCCTCGAAGGATTTGTTTCAGATATTACAGAGCGAAAATACAATGAGTTCCTACAAACGGCAATGTTTAATATCACAAACGCGGTAGTTTCGTCGAACAACCTCAATGCCTTTCTGATTTTTGCCCGCAATGAATTATCAAGACTTCTAGATACTGATGATGTGGAACTCATTTTTAGGGAAGAAGATTTAGCATTATTATCAATTCAACCTCGCCCGGTTTCCTTTATAGCCGAAGACAAAACAATCCTGAAGAAATCGTTGGCAGAGCGGTTGAGGCGATATAAGAAACCTGTTTTTCTTACCAGGGAGCAGGTAGTGAAATTACAGAATGAAAATGAGCTTATCGGGCCTGCCCCAACACCAAAGGCATTTTTGGGCACACCATTGGTTATAAATAATAAAATAACAGGAGCTGTTATTGCCGGTAGAGGTGAGCATCAAAATGATTTTAATCCAAACGACCTGAAATTGCTTGATTTGGTTTCGGGTCAGGTTGGGCTTGGGATTGCGAAGATTTATAACGAGAATGAAATCACCCGTTCGCACAAAGCCTTGGTTGATTTGCATATGCACATCCAAGAAATCAGGGAAGAAGAAAGGAAGAAAATTGCACTTAACCTTCACGATGACCTTGGCCAGAGGCTCACCGCCCTTCACATGATTTTAATGCAAATGAAACAGAGTATCCCAAAAGAATCATTAGATCTTTCAACGAGGGTTGGTGCAACGATACAAATGTTGCAAGAAACAGTTGCCATCGTGCAACGAATTTCGGCCGGTTTAAGGCCAAGCATCCTTGATGTGCTCGGTTTAGTACCGGCTATACAATGGCAACTCGACGAATTTAGCAAAAACACAAAAATAAGGTGCTATGCAAGAATCAGTCCTGATAGCATTGACCTCGACGAAAAGCTCACTACCATAATATTTCGTGTAATTCAGGAGGCCCTCACAAATGTTGCGAGACATTCAAATGCCACCAAAGTCAATTTGGTGATGGTGATGCTTAATACACAGATACAATTGAATATTAATGATAACGGGTTGGGAATAAAAAAGGAAGCGATCGAAAGCATTCACTCTTTTGGCATATTAGGGATGCGAGAACGTGTATCCTCCTGTGGCGGAAATTTTCAAATTACTGGAGCAGCATCCAAAGGAACCCAAATAAAAATAATTATCCCATTACTTAACTAATCACCCATGATTAAGCTCATAATTACAGACGATCACCCTGTAGTTAGGCAGGGACTCCGGCAAATTCTTGAGGGTTACAGAGTGGTTTCTCATATTGAAGAAGCAGAAAACGGAAGTCAGTTGATGGAAAAGTTGTCTAAGAGTAGCTTCGATGTTGTGCTTCTCGATATTTCAATGCCCGGAAAAAATGGATTGGAGGTTCTCAAAGATGTCAAAGCCATGTGGCCTTCGGTTGCTGTGATAATTTTGAGTATCTATCCGGAAGAGCAATATGCACTGCGGGCCATGAAGCTAGGCGCATCGGGGTATCTCACAAAATCAAGCGCACCCGAGGAATTAATCACGGCGCTGCAATATGCTGCCCGGGGCCATAAATACATTACGCGCGGACTGGCTGATGCCATTGCTCAGAATATTGGTAAGGATGCCGATGCGCCCCTGCACGAAACCCTTTCGGATAGGGAACTTGAAGTGATGTGCCTGATGGCCAAAGGCTTCAGTTCAAAAGAAATTGCCGAAAAACTCTTTGTGAGCCCCAAAACAGTCAGCACTTATCGGGAGCGTATTTTGAATAAAATGTTGATGAATTCAACCTCTGAGATCATCAGGTATGCAATCAAGAATGGATTGGTTGATTGATGTTCATGAGAGGCAGTTGCCTGATTTTACCAAATATGCAACACTGTTTGCAATCCCTTTAACTTAAGCTCCTTCCTTCAGGAACCCCTTTCTGATTTTTGTAGGAAAAACCCTACAAACTTTTCGTGTTTTGTCCTACATACCGACGAAACTGCATGTTGTAATATTGCTGCGACTGAATGAAGAATATCCTTACATTAATTTAAACCAGTTTATAATCAAAAAACCGATTTGTATTAAATGATATTCCCTGCCATATACCTGAAATCCAGAATGAATAAAGTTACTTTTTATGAGACCAACGGGTTGCAAGGAGAGTATCCCTGGGAAGAAAAAACACCAGATCCCTAAATTAAAATGCAATGAGATCATTGAGAAACCCCGGCCCCGAATGACCATCTGTTAAAGACAATTAAAATTTAATAATTACAACAAATGATCGAAGAATTACTGCATGAGCAATTAGGTAAACGTGAATTTGAAGTCATGGTCAGAATTGCAATTGGAAATTCAAACCGACAGATTGCCGAACAATTGAATATTAAACCCAAGACTGTTAGTGAATATAAAAGCCGGTTAATAAAAAAGATGCGGATGAAATCAGCCAATGAACTAATTAGATATACTGTCAAGAATAATCTTGTTGAATAAAAATAATCACACAGAAACAAGTCGCATAATAAAACAATTTAGATTGATAAAAATAGACAAATGAGGGCAAAGGTGATAGCATTGATGGTTTTGTCAGTAATGAGCACATCATTCAGGCAGAACAATCTTCATGCCCAAACCCTTCCGGCAGCTACCGTAGAAACTAACGCTGCAATTACAACAACAGCTTTTGTTACTCTTACCGGTGCAACAGTCAGCCTAAATGTAACAAATGTTGATAAGGTATTGGTTGTAGCTTCTTTTACCAGTTTTTCAACCCCCTTCGGAACTTCGGGAACCGCATATTTCAGGCTGGCTGATCAGGCAGACCCCGGTAATCTGAACAGTGGGGTAATTGAACATGCCATCTCCGGGCGAGATTTGATTGGCTCAATTGCCTATATTTTTGATGTGAGCGCATATTCGGGTAATCGCACCTTTGTTTTCCAGCAATATACTTCTCCTTCACTTACCTTGGAAACAACAATCAACCTGACAGCAATCGCATTGTACGATGGTTCACATCAGTTGAACAGCAAAGTAGTGCAACGCAATTCACCGCTAACCCTGACAGATAATTGGGAAACAGCCCTGCTCAACCCCAATAACACGTTGCCATCAAATCCTTCGGGCAAAGGCGGTTTTTATGTGGTAGCAACTGGTTACAATCAGAAAACAGATGGTGGAACGGTTGATTTGGCGACAGGGCAGTGGGTTTTGCAATACAAAAAAAGCAGTGAGAGCGAGTGGAGGAACCTCAGCTACCCAATTTTAAGGGCACCCCCCGGGCAACAAAAAGGAACCATAAACCTTGTGGGGATAATGCCCGAAAACACTGAACCAGGTGATTATGACTTCAGGGTGGCCCACCGGAAAATTGCCGGAACAGCCACTTTTGTCACGCATCAGCTCAATCTTGCTGTTGTTGCCCTGAGCACTCCGCAAGGTTATTTCCCGGTTTTTATTTCTTCAAAACCATCCGTTTCAACAACCGATACACAACTGGGTTCAGTCATTGAGAACTATCTCACTCCGAAGACAAATACAAATATTTTTGCGCAAGCCCAGTTCTTAATACAAACGAACATAGAGACATCTGCCCCACGGTTCGATTTTCTCGTGAAATCAGGCGCAAATACTATTTATGATGGATTGGATTTTAAAAAGTATTTAATGAATTCAGAACATAAATGTAGCGGGTCATACTCAGGCCTTATCACATCTCTTAACCAAAACCAAACATATCAAATGAGTCTGAGGCACGCTGCGGCAAGTGGGGCCACCCTGACAACAGTAAATGCCTATTTCGTTGGTTTTGGGTTGACCCGCAGTTCCCAGTCTTTTATCTTGCCAGTAACGGTGAATGCCACAATGGGTGTGAGCAGTTCTTCATATCCCTCACTGAAAGCTGCCTTTGATGATATTAATGCCGGAGTTTTTAATGGAGATATAATAATTAATATAAACGACAACCTGACCGAAACAGCTTCATGCGCAATAAATGCTTCCGGAACAGGCAATGCAAATTACAACTCGATTTTAATCTATCCGACATCGGCAGGGCTGAAAGTGGAGGGCAACCTTGCCACCACCCTCATCGAACTGAATGGAGCGGATAATGTCACCATAAATGGCCGTGCCAATCTACAGGGAGATGCCAGTTTGACCTTTGCCAATACCAATACTGCAGGTTCGGTTTTCAGTTTTATTAATGATGCCACCAACAACATCATTCGTTATTGCCATATTCAGGGTGTTACTTCATCGGCAAGCAGTGGCCTTATAGTGTTCAGCACAGGACTAACTGACGGGAACGACAACAATACCATCGAATATTGCAATATTTATGGAGGCAGCACTACCCCAGCCAATGCAATTTATTCCGCTGGTTCATCCACTGTGGCTGATAACAGCAACATCAGCATCGCAAATTGCAATATCTATAACTTTTTCAGCCCGTCAGCAAGCTCAGCCGGTATTTTCATTGCTTCAAACAGCTCAGCCTGGACGATCGAGGGTAATAAGCTTTTCCAGACAGTAGCCCGAACTGCCACAGCGGCAGCCACCCACTATGGAATCAGGATAGTAACAACATCGGGGGGCAATTACCAGGTGAATAACAACACCATCGGTTTTGCTACTGCAAGCGGGACAGGAAGCACTTCTTATCAGGGTAGTTTTGACATTCTTTATCGTGGCATCGAGATGAGCGCAAGTGTAACATCCCCCTCCAGTGTGCAGGGAAACACTGTGGCAGGAATTGCGCTGAATACAACCAGTGGTTCAACAACGCTACCCGGTATTTTTTCAGGCATTTCGGTACTTGCAGGGTCGGTAAATATCGGAACCACAGCCGGAAATACAATTGGCTCAAGCCAAGGAAACGGTTCCATTGTGGTTACTTCAACCACATCTTTGGGGGTAATTACAGGAATTTATTATACCTCCACCGCAACAGGAAACATCCAAAACAACATTATTGGCTCAATGCGTACAGGCGGTACTGCAACGATCGGATATACTTTCAATGGTATATATACCGCAGGAACAGGAGGCAATTTCACCATTTCAAACAATATTGTCGGAAGCTTATCAACTGCTAATTCAATAGCCGTTGGCATAGACGGAACTACAACTACTCCGGTATGCACTTTCAGAGGCATTTATAATCTGGCTACAGGTACCATTTCAATTACAAACAATACAATCCAAAATTGCTCGGTTTTTGGAACCGGCGCTTCGGTTTACAGCGGCATCTTAAATTCGGCAGGCACCGGAGTATTGAACATTACCGGTAACAAAGTTATTCAGGGCACAAACACGGGTACGGGAACCTTCATTCCTATTACAAATTCATTCGCAGTATCCACGCTCAATTTGAACAGTAATATTATCAGAAACCACATTAAAACTGCCGCAACTGGAACATTTACAGCGCTTTCGAACTCGGGGGCAGTGCTCAATGCCATCAATATCAATAACAACCAATTAGGCAACGCCGAAGGCGGATTGGTAACCTATACAGCTGCCAATTCAGCAGCATTGATCGGAATCAGCAACTCAGGCGGTTCAGCTACCTGTGAGCTGGTTATTCAGAATAATGATATTAGGGGAATTTCACATTCGGTAGCTGGTACCAATGCACATACCTATATCATTAACTCTGCGGCCACCCTAAAGCAGGAAATAAACAACAATACTTTTACTGCCTTAAACGTAAATACCACCGGAGCAATTATATTCATTCAAAACAGCGTGATATTGCCCGCCAATGGTGTTCAGAATGTCAACAACAATAGCATTGTTACCTCTTTCACCAGGACAGCCACCTCGGGGGCCATTACGCTCTTCACAAGCACTGCAACTAACACCAATGCCAATGTAACGATAAACAACAACAACAACAACTTTTCAAATATAAATATCTCAGGAACGGCAACAATTTCCGGATGGGTAAATACCGATGCCGGAACAAGCAACGCTTCCAAGTCTATTATTGGCAATATTTTCGAGAACTGGTCGGGCGGCACCGGCGCAATTACAGCGTTGAATGTGAATATCACCAGCCCCAACAATGCAACCCGTGGGAACATCATCAGCAACTTCAGTAGTGCCGGAAACATCA
>JBBIIP010000014.1:0-70295 GCA_037446395.1 Lentimicrobiaceae bacterium | reverse complement strand
TAAAAACTCCCTGCCCTGCGGAACAGGGAGTTTAAGTGTCAAAGTGAAATAGTATGGCGGAATTTTGTGCAACCTGGCTTCGGGTCAGGCACCGCCAGGCGTATACTTATCTATTGTAACATGTTGCTTTTATCTTAACAGGGCTTCGATTTCTTGCTTCAACTTTGGGAGATGCCTTACAATTGTACCCCAAATAATTTCATTGTCAATTTTGTCATAACCGTGAATTACACGATTTCTCATATTGATAATTTGATGTTTACCAGAAATGTGAATTGTGGAATCAGATTTCTCAATACGACTCATTGCTTCTCCAATTATTTCAAATTCTCTTTCAATGGCCCTGCGAAGCATTTTGTCTTCCATGTACTGGCTGAAATCTCGTTTTTCGCCAAGATAATTTTCGATTGATTCTATTGATTCTTTTATATCGTATAGTAACTTCTTTATTCAAGCTTCATAGATAGGAGTTTTGGTTTTATTAATTGACTCTATATAATATGGATTTCCTAATGATTTTTCAGTAACAAGGTCAACCGGGCGTTTAAAAACATTTTCCAGTTTTTCTGCCAATTCAAAATACGCATCGGCATAATCTCCATAATCCATTGGATAAAAAGAAATTAATAAATCAATATCGCTTTTCTCATTGAATTTTTCTGTGCAAACAGAGCCAAAAGCATACAAGGATTTTACATTGTATCTTATGCATAATGCATTTAAATTCTCGATATTATCAACAATTATCCTGTGCATATTTCTTTATTTTGTCCTCACAAAAGTAATTCAACAATGGATGAAAAGCAATTCGTTTCTTCAACGATTGATCACGGTAGATTCAAATCACAAAGGCTCAAAAAATTTCCAGAGCCGTGAAAGATTGCTTCCGATAATTAATATAAAATGCTGAAAAACAAAATTTTACTAAGTACTCTTTATTTAATTGTTTTCGCTTTTGCCATCGTGGCGGGAGGCTGGCAACTGCCAGCATATCAGAGTCGGTTGCCCTTGCTGATGCTTTTGGCGTTGAGCGATCTGTATTTAATTAGCCGAATTTCAGGTTTTTTTATCAAAAATATTGCTTTCAAACGCCTTATGAAGGTACTGGTTGTAGTGCCTTCGTTGCTGATTATTACATTTTTTTCATCCATGGCCTTTATCACACCATTGGATTGGAACCCTCACTTGAGAACTATCTGGTTGGGCACTGCAATGATTTTATACATGATGAGGGTGATGCCGTTGATTGTTTTTCTGATAATGGATGTTCATAAGTTGACCTTTAAGAAAATGCTTTCTCAAAAAAACGAAACATTCTACCGCATTTTAATGAAGGCTTCAGTTTGGCTTTCGGTAGTCATTGGTGCAGTGTTGATTATGGGAGCAACGTGTTGGGTATATGATTTTAAAGTGGAAAAGGTTGATGTGACTTTGAAAAGGCTTCCTCCGGCTTTCAATAATTATCAAATTGTTCAGGTTTCTGACCTGCATCTTGGAAGGAATCCATCCATAAAGTATTTATCTCAGGCTATTTCAACAATCAACGCTTTAAGACCAGACATGGTAGTTTTTACAGGCGATTTGGTGAATTATAGTACATCCGAGGCATATCCCTACGTTGGAATTCTATCGCGGCTTTCGGCCCCCGATGGTGTTTATGCAGTGCTTGGAAACCACGATTATGGAGATTATTTGCGCTGGACGGACGCTGCATGCAAGGAAAACAATATTCAGGAATTGGAAACTTTACTGGCGCAATGTAAATGGAATCTGCTTCGCAACTCAAGCCAAAAACTATGCCGGGACTCCTCATTTATATTCGTTGCGGGAATTGACCATTGGAGCCCGCACAAAAGGTTTCCGGTTCGCTATGATTTTGATGGTGCGATGCTGGGCATTGATCCCGAAGATGTGACCATTTTGCTTGCACATGATCCGGTGTTTTGGCAAAAAAAGGTAATGAATTCATCTTATGATGTTGATTTAACACTTTCGGGGCATACCCATGCATTTCAGATGGGGTTGAATATCGGGAGCAAACATTTCAGCCCTCCTGCCCTTCTCAAAAAATATTGGAAAGGATTGTATGGCCATAGAAGTCCATCGGGAAAAAGTGTGCAATTGTACGTCAATGCAGGGCTCGGTCATATCATGTATCCGGGCCGCATAGGGATGAACCCCGAAATTACATTAATACGATTGATACAAGGCGAACCAAATTGATAGAAAACGAAGACATTCAACGCTTTGATTCTTAGAGCCTCTTCTGCAGAACTTCTTCGGTTTTGGTAAGAAAATTTCGTATCCTCTCCAGGTCAGCAATCGGCGCCGCAGCGAAATCAAACGATTTGAATATAAAACCTGATAAATCAGCTGCATCGGGGAAAAAGCATGTAAGAAACCAAGCCAGGTTATCCTCATCTTTAAGAGGATTCTTCCTTTGTTTCCATTTGAGGTATTGCAGTATTCTGAGCCCATCAATCTTTTCATGGCAGGCACGTATAAATCTCTCCTCGGTGCGGGAATGCTTACGAAGGGTTGACCATATTTTTTCCTCCAAAAAAGTTTCAGAAATAAAATCATCCATCGGGGTTGGCAGGTCATCGGTATACAAGGAGGAAAACAGCCTATAGGTTTCACCAATCTCATCAAACCAGTTGTGGTTATAGATGGGATAACTACTCCAATCGCCCGCTGCACCCTTGATCATTGCCGGACCGGTTCCAAAATAAACCCGATCTGAAAACCGTGCTGCAGGAAAGACTTTCTCTTGATTCCAACAGGCCACATTTCCCTTCTTGCGGAGTTTCTGCAGAAAATAAAAATCTTCTCCACTCATTTTAGGGGTGATTCCGCCAATGCTTTTATAATTATTCACAGTGAGCGCAATGGCTGATCCCAATGCAGTGAATGCATAGGGGCTGCCGATCCTTAACAAATTGATGGCATAGGTGCGCATATAGATTTCGTACCTCAATATGGCGCGATCAGCTATTGGATTTCCAGTCAGATGATGAAAATATGGGACCGACAAAGCGGAGCATTCGGGGTTTTGATTGATCGTTTCCACCACCGATGTAAAATATCCCGGATTAAAAGCGGTATCAGCATCCAGAGAAATGATGATGTCATTGCTGTCAGCAACTGCTGCTATGGCCTGCATTATTTCTCTGCGGGCATAACCAACCCCATGCTTGCGCCCCTGCCAGCCTTTCCCAGGAGAACTACGATCAATGATCTCAATATCGAGTCTTTTTTCTGAAGAAAGTAGTTCAATGCTTCTTTGGTTATCTATACAAATATCTACTTTATCTGTATCAGCCCACCATTCATCGGGTTGGTTTACACACACAAAAACCCTGATGCAGCCCTCAAAATCCTGTGACCGGATATTATCAAGCACTGCAGATATGTTTTCGGATTCATCCAACACAGGCAATGAAACGAATATGGTAGGTTGGTGAGAATGCATAAGAGGGGGCTGTTTCGTATGCAATGGACTAAGAATCAATCTTATCCTGTGCGACTGATTCGTTGAAAGGCTTCTAAATCCAGAATTTCCATTTCATGCTCGGTTAACCGGATTATATTTTCTCGTTGAAATTCGCGCAATACTTTAATAGCACTTTCTTTCGACATTGCAGAAAGGTCGGCCAGATATTGCTTCGTCAGATGAAGAATAAATTTTTTAGATTCAAAAATTTCATTCGACAGGTATAAGATTGTATCGGCCATCCGGCCTGGCATTTGTTTTTGGGCAAAAGAGATCAAGTGATTATCCGTTATGCGAGAAAATAAAAATAAAAAAAAATTAAACAGTTGTGCATGTTATTGAAATTCAATAATATATCAGAACATAATCATCAATTCAATCTTTTGCTTATGTCAAACTTAATGACAAATTTCGACAATTTTTTCTTAATCGCACAATGAGTTCTCCATAAGTAGCTGTACACGGGAAATTTTTTCTCGACAGGCCACAAATCGTTTAGGTTGTGGCCTGTTTTTCGTTGCACCGGCTATATTTGTATCTTTGCCGACTGTAATAGCCCAATTCTATGCACGATTACCACAAGAAAAAGAAGTTTCTTAACTTTCCGCGATATGCCGGAGGCTCTGAAGCATTTCGTGCATTTATCAGCCAAAATCTCAGATATCCGCAAGCTGCTGTTGATGCAAAAATTGAAGGCAGAGTTGTTATTGAATACGAAATTGATGACGATGGCTTTGTGCATAATCCAAGGGTATTGAAAGGCCTCGGTTATGGTTGCGACGAAGAGGCCTTGCGTTTAGTGACGTTGCTCAGATTCGAAAAGGTAAAAAACCGCGGGATGAGGGTGAAGGTTACTACCAAGACCAACATAAATTTCATTTTGCGGCAAGCCACCCCAAGTATTTCATATACTATAGTCACAAAGCCTGCGACCGATTCAGTGAGTCAGAAAAGTCAACCGTCAAAAACTACCCCTGTCATTTATAATTATACTGTGAACCTATAATCCTCCAATTTTCCAACACACGTTGCAACGCCCAACTCTGACATCAGAAAGACTAGTATTGCGTCCTTTGTATGCATCCGATAGCAGGCGTATTGAACAACTTGCCGGCGACGACCGTGTGGCCGCAACAACCCTTAGCATCCCCCACCCCTATCCGGATGGCCTCGCCGAAGAATGGATTTCGATGCACGAATCCGAGTTTATCGAACAGAAATTAATCGTATTAGCTATTTGCTCCCAAGCCACAAACGAAATTATTGGTGCTGTGAGCCTCACAATTAAGATGGATTTTCAGCTTGCAGAGCTGGGCTATTGGATTGGAGTAGCCTACTGGAACCAGGGATACTGCACCGAAGCATGCTTTGAAATGCTTCGTTATGGTTTCGAAGTTTTAAACCTAAACAAAATCTGCGCAAATCATTTTGCCGGCAATCCATCATCGGGCAAGGTTCTTCAGAAGCTTGGCATGCAAAAAGAAGCATACCTTCGTAAGCATCTGAAAAGCAGGAACGTATTTCATGATATAATTGGATATGGAATCCTGAAAGAAGAGTTTTTGAGCAATAGAAAGTTTTAAAACGGCCAAAATTGGTTGTCGTTCCAAATTCGGGCTTTCAGGTCCTCATTCAATTCATGCAATAGCTTATGGTGCCCCTTTTCCCAATCTGCCAGAAATTGGTACAGCCTTTTTTCGGCAAGGTCGGTTGAATCGTTGGCTCGTTTTGAATATACTTCGATGGCACGGTTTTCCATATCAATGGCTGCTGAAATGGCTGCCGCTTCAAATCCTGCAGCAGAGATTCTATTTGTAATGTCTTTGTCGAGAACCTTGTTTGCAACACTTTCGTCGGCTTTTGGAAATGCGATTGCTTTATCAAACGATCCTACAGATTCATATTGCTTATAGTGGTTCGACAGGAATTCGATGTGCAGTTGCTCTTCTTTGGCCATGATCGCAAAGATGTACTTCACGCCTGGATCTTCGGATTTGCCGGCAATGGTTTCGTAGAATGCCTTTCCTCGCTTTTCGAGCAAAATGGCTGTTTTTAGGATGTCGAGGGCTGTTTTTGTTTCCATAATAGGTGATAAAAATATTTACATTAACGATCTGATTCTTTCAAATACACATATCATCGAATCTGGTGCAGATGGCAAAGATAAAAAAAGCCGGCTTTATCGGCCGGCTTAATTCATCAGGATCATTTTGGAAATTTTGTGCTAAACGGGGTTTAGTATCTCCTGTTGTATCCTCTGTTGTCGTCTCTTCCCCTGTTGTTGAAACTCTTGTTTTCTTCACGGGGTCTTGCAACTGAAACCGAAATTTCGCGATTGTTCAGGGCATAGCCATTTAACGCTTCGACGGCAGCTTTGCCTTCGCTATCGTTGGCCATCTCAACAAAGGCATAACCTTTGCTTCGACCAGTCAGCTTGTCGCTGATGATTTTTACCGATGTAACTTCACCGTAACCGGCAAACAAATCTGAAAGTTGATTTTCTGTTGCTTTAAAATCAACGTTTCCTACATAAATGTTCATAACTGTAATGTAATTAAATTAAATTCGCTGCAAAGGTAATGGTTAAATTCTACAATCCTAACATTTTGAATTATTTTTTTTATGAGCAACTTATCAACTAACTTAGCGTATTAATTCAACTGGAAAAAATACCATAATTGCTGAAGCTCTCGCCGACTTTGTATAAATTTGCTCTGCTAAATCATGATGCCACAATGCACCCGACTGATGACAGCCAACACCACCGATGACATTCTATTTATTCTTAACAGGCTGTTTTACAATCATTTTGGTCTGCACCCTGAACAAACTCTATCCCTTCCTGGTGCTGGGTCTAATCGCTTGTATTTCAGGCTTTATGCAGCTGACATCACTTGCATCGGATCATTTAACCCTGATCCCCGAGAGCACCTGGCCTTTCTGAAATTATCTGAACATTTTTTAAAAAAGAATCTTTCGGTTCCACAGGTTCTCGCCAAGGATACCGAAAAAGGAATATGCCTGATTGAGGATTTGGGCGACACCGATTTGTTGGATTTCATCAGCCGCCAGAGAGATGAAACTGACCTTAACCACCTCAGATATAAATACTACTGCACGGTTTTAGAGCATCTGGTCAGGTTTCAACTTATCGGGGGGAGCGACCTGGATTATTCTTCGCTTCCAGTTCCGGAGTTTAAAGGCAACGAAATGCTTTGGGATTTGAATTATTTTAAATACTATTTTCTCAAACCATCCAGGATATTATTTGATGAGTCGGCATTAGACAGGGACTTTCGTAAACTCACGGAATATCTTGCGGAGGAAAAAACTCTTGGTTTTATGTATCGCGACTTCCAGGCCAGAAATATTATGGTGAAGTCGGATAAATTGTATTTTATTGATTTCCAAGGAGGTCGCCTTGGCCCACTGCAATACGATGTGGCATCGCTGCTCTTCCAGGTAAAAGCCGGGTTATCAAAATCACTTCGCAGCCAATTATTTGATTATTATCTTTCTCAGCTTCGAAAACACCTGGAATTCGACGAAACGAGTTTTATCAACCGGTTCGATGGATATATTCTGCTACGCATGTTGCAGGTAATGGGTGCATACGGTTTCCGGGGATGGTTTGAACACAAGCCACATTTTCTTGAAAGCATAAATCTGCTCAACCCCAACCTAAAACATCTACTGGAAAGCACAGGGGTGATCGGACGACTGCCTGAATTAGAACGCATCATAAATAAAATTAGCGAACTCGTTATGAATAACAGCCTCAATCAAAAAACAGAGCTGACAGTCAGCATCAACAGTTTTTCCTACAGGAGAGGAATTCCTTATGACCAGACCGGACATGGAGGCGGGTTTGTTTTTGATTGCCGATTACTCTCAAATCCGGGATTGCAAGAGTGTTTTAAGAGCCTTTCCGGGTTGGATTCGGAAGTGAAAGAATTTCTCTCAGGCCAACCCACGGTTCAGGCGTTTGTCGAATTGGTCACAGAAATGGTAATGCAATCAGTAAAAAGCTACCAAAAAGCCCATTACACTGATCTTCAGGTTAGTTTTGGGTGCACCGGTGGGCAGCATCGGTCAGTTTATTGCGCTCAAGCCCTTGCCGATGAATTGACAAAGTCAGGAATTAAGATAAAGGTCACCCATCATGAGCTTAACAACAAATAATATATGAGTATGAAAGCATGTGAAAAGAGCGAATCCGATAAACAACCAAAAAAGGGATATAAATGCTCTAAATGTGGAATGGAATCAAAGAAGAAAAGCCACCTGTGCAAACCGGTGAAATCAAAAAGGTAATTTGACAGCATCCATGCAGCAGTTTAATCTTGACCTTTATCAAAACAATACAGAAATAGTACACCTGACGGCCCGCCAGATTATGAAAGACTTTGCCATGTTTGGGCTGGAAATCAGTTTTACGGCCCAAACCGGGTTTGCTTACCAGCAGCTAATGCAACAGGTAGGAACTCATTTGGATCAGTTGTTAAGAGCCGATCCACAACGCTTGTTTGCGCTGATGTATCAAATAGACATAAGCCAGCATTCGGTCAATGAAGTTTTATCGGGTTCCGTGCAACCCCATTTTGTCCTTGCCGATCTGGTGATACGCCGCGAGATGATGAAAGTGCTTACTGTTCAATATTTTAAAAAAAATAAAAACAAAACCTAACCTCATGCCCCAAGCCATGATTCTTGCTGCCGGCATGGGCACCCGCCTTCGGCCTTTGACAGAAGATAGGCCCAAAGCCCTGATTGAGGCCAATCATAGGCCATTGATAGAATTCGTGATTGAGAGGGTGGTTAAATATCAATTCGATGATATAATAGTCAATCTCCATCACCATGCAGGCAAACTCAGAGAATTTTTACAATCGGAAAAATTCCGCCACTTAAACATTAGTTTTTCCGACGAATCGAGCAAATTGCTCGACACCGGTGGCGGAATTAAAAAGGCTCAATGGTTCTTTCGGGCCGGAGAACCATTTCTTGTTCATAACTGCGACATAATCTCGCTGATTGACCTCGATGAAATGCACAAACAACATCTGGCATCCGGTGCGCTGGCCACTCTGGCCGTGAGCGCCCGAAAAACCACACGACCCCTTGCTTTTGATGCTCACAATCAGCTTAAAGGACGGTTCGATGAAAAAGCCCCATCATTATCCAGAGGAAAAAATTTTCGCTCCCTGGCATTCAGTGGAATTTACCTGCTCAACTACGAAATATTTGATTTTATGCCCGAAACTGAGTCCTTCTCCATCATTGATGTGCTCCTCAAAGCATCAAGCAACAGGCCGGTACTTGCATTCGAGCACGATCCCTCAATCTGGATGGATGTGGGCAGCGTTAAAAACCTGCAAAATGCATCTCGCTTCATTGAATCAAACGAATTTTAACCAGCACTATGCCTCACCAACCCTTTCTTGACAAAGTTGCCGGTCACCTGCTCAAACATTATCCCGGAAAAATGCATATGGTGTGTGTTGTGCTGCCGAGTAGAAGGGGGGCTATTTTTTTAAAAAAAAATCTGTCTGAACGCCTGGAAAATCCAGCATTTGCACCTGCAATTTTTGCCATTGAGGATTTTGTATTTGAACTTTCCGAACTTCATCTTGCCGATAATCTTGTGCTTCTGTGGGATCTTTACTCCGAATATAAACTTCAGCAAGGTGAGAACGCCAAGTCATTTGAAGAATTTCTGAAGTGGGGCCAGATTTTACTGAATGATTTTGAGGATATTGACATGCACCTGGTTGATGCACATGCCTTGTTTAACTATCTTTCGGAAGCGAAAACCATTGAAAACTGGAACCTTGGCACTGCCCCTCTCTCTTCAAAACAGAAACAATATTTGGATTTTTATCGCTCCCTGGGTGCCCTGTATGAAAAATTCAGGGCCAAAATTATTGCTCAGAAAAGTGTTTATAAAGGTTTGGCATTCAGATTGTTATCAGAGTTTGGCACTATAAAGATTGCTGCCGCTTCATGGAATACATGTGTCTTTGCCGGATTTAGCACGCTGTGCGCAGCCGAGCAAAAAATAATCCGTTCAATGGAGCCGAATGTAAAAGTTGAAATGCTCTTTGATGCTGATCAGTATTATATCTCTGATGAACACCAGGAAGCAGGCAAAGACCTGAGAGGTTATTTTAAAAATTATAATGTCAACGAGTTCAAGTGGGTTGACACTTTGTTAGCCGGCACTCCAAAAAATATAACCCTCACTGGTGTTTCAGGAAACATTGGGCAGGTGAAATTTGCCCGACAACTACTTGCTCGCATGGCTGACCAGGAGATTAATCAGACCGCATTGGTGCTTAATGACGAAACCCTGCTCATTCCTCTATTGCATGCCCTCCCGCCAAATATAAGTGAGCTTAATATTACGATGGGCTATCCTTTGTCGCTCACCCCTGCTTATGAAATGATTGATTCGCTGATTACAATGCATTTGCATGCCATCGGAAAGATTCAAAATATGGACATGGGTGTTGTAAGATCAGAAATCAACCTAAAATTTTACTTCCGCGATCTGCTGAGGGTATTGCGCCATCCATATATCTACAGCACAGGCCTCGCTCAAATAGAAAATTATGCAGCAGCCATCAATCATATCCTGTCCTCCGGAAAAACGTTTATTACATGCAGGGAGGTAGTTGATTATTTTAATGTTTCAGAGGATTCTGCATACTTACTAACCACAATCTTGCAGGGTTGGTCTGATGTTCATCAGGCAGTTCATCGCATGGCGACTTTAATAGATCTATTGAGAGAACATTGGCGCGGAGATAATAACCAATACCATCATACACAAGAGATTCTTTTTATCTATCAACTCTCGCTGGTAATCAACAAGCTCAAGCAACTCCTGACAAGATCGGGTACAGAGCTCACTCTCAAGGGGTTGCAATTACTGATTAAGACCCAGTGTTCTTCTATTAAAATTCCATTTGTTGGAGAACCACTCTCAGGATTGCAGGTAATGGGAATGCTCGAAACAAGAGCTCTTGACTTCCGTAACATCATCATGCTCAGTGTAAACGAAGGAGTTCTTCCAACGGGTAAGCGCGATAATTCGTTTATTACATTTGATATTCGCAGAGAATTTGGCCTGCCTGTTTATTCAGACAAGGAAGCAATATTTGCCTATCATTTCTATCGCCTGCTTCAACGCTCAGAAAATGTGCATTTTATTTACAATACCCTTGCCGATGCCCTTGGAGGAGGCGAGCGAAGCAGATACTTGATGCAAATTAAGCACGAATTGCTTCAAAAGAATCCTTCTGTTAACTATACGGAACAGCTCCACATGCCTGAGGTCGAGGTGCATCAAATCAATAAGGCTATTGTGGTGAAGAAGAACACTGAAGTAATGAACCAACTCTTCGAACTGGCAGAAAGAGGTCTCAGTCCGACTGGCATCAGCACATTTATTTCCTGCCCGTTAAAGTTTTATTTCAGCCAGATTCTGAAAATTGGAGAAGGAGCAGTAACTCTCGACGAAATGGATGCCGCTACTTTTGGCGATGCAGTGCACAATGCACTAAAAGAGCTTTACGTACCACTGGTTGGAAAACCACTCGACCTCACAATAATTAGGGAACTTCAAACACGATCACACGCTGTTTTGCTTCAGGAGTTTAGCAAAAGATATGCCGGTGGTGAATTGGACTACGGAAAAAATCATTTGATGTTGAAGGTGGCCGCTTCATTCATCAGGCGGTTCCTAAAGCTCGAGCAAAAATGGATCATAAGCCTTTCAAAGCAAGATCAACATCTTTACATTGATTCTATTGAACACCTTTTTGGTAATATAAATTCCACATCCATACAGGTTGTGCAACCAGATGGATCAATGCTTAAGATAAAAATTAAGGGGCGTGCCGATCGCATTGACAGGTTTGGAGGCAAAATCCGGGTGATTGATTTCAAAACCGGAGATGTTAAAAAAGAGAAACTTCAGATAAGACAATGGGACGACCTTCTCACTAAACCAGAATATGACAAGGCACTACAACTGGCTATCTACGGATGGTTATATTCCAGGCACTATAATTCGACCTTTCCGGATTCGGGAATTATCTCATTTAGGCTGCTGAAAGAAGAATTTATAAGAGTCAGGTTGCCTGCGGACCAGGACGACCCGCTGAAACACATAGAAAGTGTTCTGACAAAAATCATCACACAAATTTACGATGCTTCTGTTCCGTTTGAACAAACAAAAGAACAGGAAAATTGTAAGTTTTGCACTTATAAGGGAGTGTGTAGCAGATAAATGTAGAATTCTCCCTGAACGATAAAAGCGGTGGGCGAGTGTTTGAATCACCAAAAGTCCAAAAATGTTTACCTCGTTATCGAAATTTTATTCCGATATGTACCCCCCCGGAGGTCGGTGATTATCAACAGGTAAATCCCGGATTTAAGCTGGCTGGTATTGATGATAACGCTTCCCTGTTCTGTCGGCCGATAGCTGACCACTTCTTTTCCATCCATTCTGAAAATACTGATCAAATCAATTTTTCCTGAAAAATCAACCATCAACTGGTCACGGGTTGGATTGGGGTAGACGATCACCTTATCCGGTTCGTGGTTAGGAGCCGATGAGTAGAACGATCTTTTTACAAATCCGCTGCGGCTATTGCTTCCTTTGTAAGTTCCAAAAAGAACTTTCGCCTCAGAAACAGGGACTTGCAGGTTGTAGACATTGATGATTGTGGAGTCGAGAGCACTAAATGTTTGTTCATATGATAAAGCCACAAGATTCAAAATGCCATCTCCAGTCACGTCGCCGAGGTTTGGCCCGTTCATATAAGTGAAGCCGCTTGGCCGCAGAGGAAACCCCGCAATTTCTCCTGTTCCGTTCATGTTGTAGGCATGAATGAAGCCTTTTCCGTCAACCATCAGGTTGCTTCCAAAGAGTATGTCCTGGACTCCGTCGCCTGTGATGTCGGCAATGCTCATAAAACCCTCGAGCCCACCGGCTTTTGTGATCGGAAAATTGCTAAGCATCGAGCCATTCGGGCGAAATCCGTAGAGCATGGGCAGGGGTGTTTCGCCGATGGGGCGGCTCATAAAGATCTCAAAGTTGCCATCATTGCCAATGTCAACCACGGTCGGCGGAGAGTAGGTCCAATTGTTGTCGGGAACAGCCACAGGCCAACCGTTTCGATAATTTCCGGTGTGGTTTCGGACATAAAATTTTGGGGCGTTTCCATGTGTTGACCCAACAATGCTTAGCTGCTTGTTTCCATCCAAATCAACCAGCAAGGGTGATTGATATGAAAAACTATAATCGTCTGCGGCAACCGGAAAACCAGGTTTCGCCTGACCGTTGGCATCGAAACAAAACAATACTCCGCTCGAATTTCCTGTCACTATCTCAATACCTCCATCGTTGTCAATATCTGCTACCGAAGGGGTTATTGCAGGTGTTCCGCCGAGGTTCTTCGGCCAATTGGCATTGAGAGGGGTTCCGTCGAGTTTAAGCACATGAAGGTTGTTCGATGTGCGGGTTTGAACAATCACCTCGCAAACTCCATCGCCATTCACATCGGCTATCACGGGACCGCATATAACCCAGTGGGCACTAAAGCTGAGCGGCCAGCCAGCACGATCGGTTCCATTGGCATCGAGTAAATATACCCTCCCATTGTTTGGCGTACCGCCGGTTACCTGAACAATCCCAATCGTTCCATTTTCATCCAGCACGGCTACCGCTGGAGGGTAAATTGCCGTACCGATCAATACTTTACTCCAAAGCAAGGTCCCATCTCCCTTGAATGCCCACAGTGTGCTGCGCGATGCCGCGAGAATTTCATCGGCACCATCCCTATCAATATCTGCAAGTACCACACCCCTGAAATTCTTAAATGTCTGATTGGCTGCAATCTTTTTTGGCCATCCTGGAAGTTGGTTAAACTTACTATTGGCATTCATCGGAAGATCAAAATCACCAGCAGTCAAAGTTTCAGTTAACACTTCACCGGCCGGCCCAAGATATGCCCTCTGTGCTTTGGGCTGTGCACATAGAATAATGGGAATAAATGTAAAAAGCAAACAAAGTAGATTGTTCTTCATTTCGAAAGTATTTGGATGATTATGGCAGTGAATACATAGACAGTAATGACATTCAAAATTAAGAGATTTATAATTTAATTCGATCATGAAAGACAAATTTTTTCAATTAATTATCCAGTGTAGAGGCAAATAAATTCCCCATTGAATTTGTCTCTGTAGAATTCAGAAAATTATCATCGAAACAGATGTAGTTGATTTTCAAATGATTGCTTTATTTTTTCTATTTGCAATATGTAAAAATACGCACTCCTCATTTTGCATATAGGTTGAAAAAGCTAATTTTACAATCCAAAATCATAGAATATTTTTATTTAACTCAACCCATTATGACCACAAAACATGTTTTAACTTTCTTGGTGGCTATTTTGTTCTCCTTCTCATTGCCAGGGCAGACTGCAAAAAAGGAATTCGGCAATCTGGTAATCGAAAACATTCCGGACATTCCGGAAATGCTGAAAGAGCGTATGAATCAATATCAGAATGCACGCAGTGCCTCTCCTCAGGGATGGAAGGCCGATGGCAAAGGCATGCTCATGTCAACCCGTTTTGGAGAAACAACCCAGTTGCATTTTATTGATCGTCCTGGAGGTGCCCGAAAACAATTAACCTTTTTCAGAGAGCCCGTTGGTGGAGCTTCTTTTTCGCCAAATCCTGCCTATAATGGATTCATGTTTACCAAAGATATTGGCGGAAATGAATTTAGGCAGCTCTATTGGTTCGATCTGTCCACCGGAAACCATGAAATGTTATCCGATGGTGGCCGTACGCAAAATTCTGGCGTTATGTGGGATGCCTCAGGCGACCGTTTTATCTATGTGAGCACACGCCGAAACAGGAAAGATTACGATTTATATCTTTCTTCGATGAACAATCCAAAGGAGGCAAGATTAATTCTGGCACAGGGCGGTTCCTGGTCGCCGGTTGATTGGAGCCTGGATGGGAAAAAAGTGTTGGTAGCCAATTATATTTCGGCCAATAAATCATTCTTGCATATTCTTGATCTTGAAACCAAACAGCTTGAGCAAGTTAATCCCTCCACCGAAGATATTGCTTATGGCCGTGCTGCCTGGTCGGCCGATGGAAATGGAATTTTTTACACTTCAGACCAAGGGGGTGAATTTCGAACTCTTAAATACTATGACCTTGCTACGAAAATATCTAAAGAAATTACTTCAGCCATTCCGTGGGATGTTTCGAGTTTCATTATTGACAAAAAGCGTAGAATTATGATTTTTGAAGTAAGCGAGAACGGAATTGACAAGTTGTATAAACTTGATATGTCATCGAAAAAATTCTCCGTTCTGCCCAATTTGCCTACCGGAATTATTTCTGCCTCAGATTTTCATCCCGACGGGAAGGTATTCAGTTTGATTATCAACTCTCCCCAATCGCCCAGCGATATTTATTCTTACGATTTAAAAAGCAATAAACTCACTCAATGGACATCTAGTGAGGTTGGAGGCATTGATAATACCAGGTTTGTTTCACCTCAATTGATCAGGTATGAAACCTTCGATTTCGAAGATGGCAAACCGCGGCTGATTCCGGCATTTTATTACAAGCCTCAGAACAAGACCTCAAAAATACCAGTGGTCATCAACATTCATGGAGGCCCCGAAGGACAATCAGTACCAAGTTTCAACGCATTTCGCAGCTTCCTTACCAACGAACTCGGGATTGCCGTGATTGATCCTAACGTGCGGGGATCAACAGGGTATGGAAAAACTTTTGTCAAGCTCGACAATGGTTTCAAACGCGAGGAATCGGTACAGGATATTGGAAAACTACTGGATTGGATTTCAAGGCAGCCCGAACTCGATGCCACAAGGGTGGCTGTGATGGGCGGCTCATATGGAGGTTACATGGTGCTTGCATCTCTGATGCATTACAGCCATCGGCTGCGATGTGGAGTTGATGTGGTTGGAATCAGCAATTTTGTTACTTTTTTGCAAAACACCGAAGAATACCGAAAAGATTTACGAAGGGTGGAGTATGGCGACGAGCGGGACCCCGAAATGAGGGCCTTCCTGGAAAAAATATCACCACTTAATCATGTTGACAAAATCACGAAGCCTTTATTGATTGTTCAGGGGTTGAACGATCCACGGGTGCCTGCAACTGAATCGGAACAGATGAAAAACCAAATGCAGCAGAAAGGCCTGGAGGTATGGTATTTGTTGGCAAAAGATGAAGGCCATGGTTTCCGCAAAAAAGAGAATTCCTCTTTCCAGCAATGGGCAACCGTCATGTTTCTCGAAAAATACCTGCTCGAATAAACAGGGTATTATTTCATGCTTCCCGCGTGATACCTATGTCAGCGCTCGGAATAGATTCTATTCAGGATATTGAGATTGCCATTGTTTGCTTCTAGCGCACAAGCATAAATGTGCCGCTGAGAGGGCCGGCAACATGCTTAAAGTCAATGGCATGATAGGGCAGAATTATTCTGTAAACATATATCCCTGCCGGACAAGGCTGCCCGTGATGCGTGCCATCCCAACCATCACGAATCCCGTTTCCTTCAAAAACCTTTTCGCCCCAGCGGTTGTATATTAGCAACTCTACTCTTGAGGAATGAAGCAACCCATTGTCTAGAATTCGGAATATATTATTCTTTTCAGGGTTACCTGGCGCAAAAGCATTGGGCGCAAAAAATGCCTGTATACAGGGCTCAAGAACCACCACATCGCTTCCCATGCAGCCAAAATTATCCACCACGGTCAACGAATAGGTTCCCGGTTTGCGAGTTATATAAACCATTGATGTATCTCCATCCTGCCAGGCATATTTCTTATAGGTGTTTTTGCTTTCCATGACAAAAGGTCTAAAGTCGCAAAGCCAAATCGTATCGCTGGGCGCTATGTCAGGCGTGGGTGTGGGATGCACCAAGGTTTGAAACAAAGTGGGCACAGAGGGGCAGTTTTCAGAATTGGTCAGAACCTGCACAGTTTTATCACCCGCACTGTTCCAAAATACTGTGATTGAGTTGCTTTTGTTACCACCAAGTATGGCTCCTTGCTCTGAGACCGACCACTGATAGCCAATCAGCCCTGGGATGGTTGAGAATCTGGATAATGTTTTCTGGCAAGCTTCGGCAGGGCCGCTTATTTTCGGGATCGGGTTAATAGTAAGTTCAGTAGAGACTTCCCCATATCCGCAGGCAGCATTCCATCCTTTTACCGAAAGTTTAAGGGGTATTTCCAGATCCGGGTAACCGAAGAATATTTTGGGTACGGTTGTAGTGTCTGTTCTTCCATCGGGCAAGTACCAGATGTATTTCTCAGTGTTAAGTTGTGTAGGGACTGCATAGGCAACATTGGGTTGCCCCGGGCAAACGGATAAGGGGCCGGAAGGCATGGGTGGTGTGGAGGGAAGGCGTTTTACAACCAGGGTACTGTGGATGGTTGCTTTGGTATTATAGAACCACCATGTGTTGACCATTTGGTCGTGTTTGGGAGGAGAGTCCGGAAAATTGTGACACCCTGAAATATTCGAACTGGCCGGGTAAATGCAGCCGGTAAGTGTGTTAGTTGTTCCACCACATCCCGAATCATCCCAAAAGAGAGGCAGTTTTGTATTCCCGCTCGGAGGCAAAGGCCTAACCAGGTCAACTTTTATTCCCTGGTAGGCACTCTCGACATCCCACAATGGGAGGTTGGTTAAACCATTGATATAATCAATATCCATTGAAATTCCGGCTCCGTTATGAACCATTTGCTGCAATTTATCCAAGCCATTCCAGCGAATTGTATCCCAGGTTGAGCAGTTGCCCGATCCTTTCACCGCGATTGAGAAATCGAGATCCTCTGGTCCCAGCCCGGCAGGGGGGCAATCGAGATGCAGCGAAACCGATCCGGGTTTGTTCACTTTCAGAAGGATATCAACAGTGCCATCGCAATAGGAAGTGCTACTTAAGGCGCATATTTCTCCTGCACGGCCTGTTGGAAAACATTCAGGATCAGGATCATTGAGGAATATTTTGTATTGCGGCGAATCTCCCGTTGATGGAAATCTGTTGACTGATCTGCGGTCGGAGAACCAGTTGCCCGTGTTTGTAACACCAAAATAGTTGCAATAGATGGTATAAATTCCTCCGCATAGTCCATTCAGGTCTAGCTGGGTAACGATGCTGTCGCTGGCATAGATGTAGAATTTTGCGAACGACTGTGTCGTGGGAGGAATTGTGAAATAACCACTTCCCGAATTAATTTGCCAGGCCTTACTCCATAGACGCCCATCTATCACTTTATTACCCTTGGCAACTGTTATGTCAAAAAAGGTCAATTGAGTGTCTGAAACTGCTGCACCTGATGCATTTGATGCAAACTCGATGTAATAATTTCCTGTTTTTGTTGGAGTAAGAATTAAAGGCGTATAGCCTATGGGATTGCCCCCGGAGATTTTAGGGCCGCTAATCGCTTCGTTGTAGCTCGAAATATACCCTGCACCAGATTGAGGCACCCTTGATAATGAAAACCCGGGAACCACATTGTTGTCAGGATCGCGAAACTGGTAATACAAACTGTCCCTACCTGCGTTGATTCCGAAATAGATGGTTTCAGCAAGGTCATTCACAAAAACATTCAGTCTGTATGGCTCCGGACAACCTACCTGCGCAAACAAAACCCTCCCTGAAGCAGCATTGTTTGTAATTCGTAATTTTGTCAGTTCAGTAGGTTTCACTGTTGTGCCATAGGGCTCGAGTTGCCGGGTGCCTTCGGCATAGGTAACCTGCATAGAAATGAGCAATAAAAAGAACAATTTCAGGAGATGTTCAGCCAGAAAATCCAACCTGAGCAGCACAATGCCTAAGTGTTGACGTTGTTTGCGCAATGCAATCAATTTGGTTCAGCTTTCAAACTTTTCAATTCCTCAAAAGTAGCTAAAAATTTATACAGTGGCTGAAGAATCATGTTTAGGCTAATGGCGTTGTTCCATCCAGACTGTATTTAAACCTCTGAACATGGGGACATGCCAAATTTCAATGGTCTTGAAGGCCTGCACAAAAACATATCATGTTTATTGCCCATTTTGTTTCTGCTTAAGCACTTCGCTAAGGGCTTTCTTGGTGAGTTTAGACTCTATCCAGGCAGTAAAATCAAAAATTTTGAGAACTTGTTTTTCAAAAACATCAGTTCTTAGCACATCAATTTCGTCGCTCATACTCTCCCAAAATTTCAATCGCCTCGTGTGAGATTGGCCTACTATTGGTTTATTCAGAAACTTCAGCATAAATTTTTCAATTCTATAGGCACCTGGAGGTTCTTTTATTTCTCTCTTTATTGAGCGTGTTTCGTGAAAGATAAGGTCAAAATCTTTCAATTCATATAAAATGATCAGATTAACCAACCGTATGGTGCGATAGAGAGGCAGGTGATAAAAATCCTTCCCTTTAAGGATAATTTTATTAATATATTTATGGGCTCCTCTAAAATCATTAACACAGAACAATATCAGGGCAGAGTATAGGCTGAGTTCTGCTTGCCTGGTATGGCTCAGTAATTGAAATCTATCATATATATATTCCTTATTTTTGTTCATCATTTCATAGGTGAAGTTAAAATTCCCTTGATCAAGATGCGGGAACAATTCGAACAAGTATATGATGCAGGAGACGTTTGCATTGAAATTCATTGAATAGCTTTTCAAGTTTTTGAGTTTCTCAACAAAGAATTTCATCGAGTCGAAGTTTCGGATGCTGCGCAAACTATCCAACACACCTTCGATGGTTAAAAGGTAATAAATTGGTGGATTTGCCCACAAATGTGTATTGGCCTCAAAAAGAACAATCAATTCACTAAAAGAGTAGAAAGCCGATTTAAAATCGCCGACACTTAGCAGATAGTTTGCCTGAAAAAGTTGATGTAGTTTTTTTATTTCAAAACTTTCGATATTAGAAGATGCGACAATGCTCATTTCGCTAATTACTAGGTCATTCAACTCTATCTTTTGCTGAGAAGATCTGATGTTTCCCTTTAATGCAATTCTATATTTTAGCAATTCATACAAAGCGAAATGCTCATTGATTTTACGGATAATTTTTAACGTTTCGTTATTTCTGTATTGCTTGCTTAACAGCACTTTCTCCTTTGTAACTGGTATGTTCAACGCAAACAAATATTCTGCTTCAAACTTAGTGGCAAGCAAATGCGCATGATAATTCTCAAACTTTTCCGCCGCTTGCATCACTTTGTGCAATAAAGAAAAGCATTCTTCGAATAAAGATTTCTCAAACAATACCCGTGCTTTCAAAATTTGGTTCAAGAGATAATAATGGTGATCTTGGGTCTGTCTCAAATCAAGGAGTGTATCGAGCAGCAGTTTATAAAGATATTTTACTGATGCATCGAATGTTGATCCCTGGCGCTTTTCGAGAAACATGGCTTTAATTACATTGATTTCAGGGTTTGATTCCCTAACGATCAGATCAAAAAGGAAAAGATAGTCGGAAATTCCTGAAGAATATATATGTGTTTTTCTAAAGGCTTTTTTTTCAGACTTAGTCAGGGATTTTATCAGCAATATCAAGGCATCTGATTTTAACATATACGTTCTTTTGATTTTAATTTACGTTCTTTTGATTTTAATTATAGAAATGTGTTCTCACTAGTCAGCGCAGTATGTTGATTTTCAAATGATTGGTTGCGTTATTTATAACAGAACCTTTGTGATCTGTACTTATGATGCAACTGAGGATGAGCTGTTTACATTATTTATTCAATAAATCTATTTTTCATGCAGCTTCGAAACAATATATATATGAATATTCTATAGGCCTTTTAGTCTGTTGGGTTAATCAGTGCATCTAACTTTGGTATGCTTCAATTTTCCTGATTTGTTGTTTTTTAGGTTTTATAATTCCCATAGCAGCATTTTTTAATAAAATATCTGCAGAAAATAAATTCATAATTATCAAAATATTCAATATTAATACAAAATTAAACATTATATATTACTTATATACTGCATATTATAAATTTCATGTAAAATTAATATATTTTTGTAATTATCAAAATAAATATAATTTTCATTTGCGCTCTCCCTTCTTAATATTACTTTTGTTTACACTTAATTGTTCTTCTATGTCAGAAAAAAAAATCATTATCGTAGGAAGTTGCAACACCGATATGGTAATCAAAGCCGATAGGTTACCTGTGCCAGGCGAAACTGTAATCGGTGGTACATTTTTTATGAATCCAGGAGGTAAAGGCGCCAACCAGGCTGTGGCAGCTGCCAGGATGGGGGGGAAAGTTAGTTTTATTTCAAAAACCGGAAATGACGTTTTTGGAAAACAATCTGTTGAACTGTATAACTCAGAGGGCATCAATACAAACTTTATCTTCTCTGACCCCAAGAATCCCTCTGGTATTGCCTTGATTACTGTAGATGCCAATGGAGAGAACTGCATAGTGGTTGCATCAGGTGCAAATGCAGCATTAAGTTGTTCCGATATCGAAAGCGCTAAATCAGAAATTGAATCAGCTGAGATTATACTAATGCAGTTAGAAATACCCATTGAAACCGTAGAATATGTTGCCGAACTGGCCAAAAGGAAAAGCATAAAAGTGATACTTAATCCCGCTCCGGCAAGGGCAATGTCAGACAAGCTCTTAAAAAGCCTTTTTATTATAACTCCTAACAAAAGTGAGGCGGAAATTTTATCCGGAATTAAAGTGGACGATTTGGAGAAGGCAAAAATGGCAGCAGATGTCATCCATGCCAAAGGAGCAAAAAATGTAATAATTACACTCGGAGCGCTTGGATCCTTAATCAAGGAAAACGGGAACTATCATCATGTGGAAGCAGAAAAAGTAACCTCAGTTGATACAACCGCAGCAGGGGATACCTTTAGTGGCACCTTAAGTGTTGGAATTTCACAAGGCAAGTCAATTTTGGATGCTGTAAAAATGGCCACCAGGGCTTGCGCGCTGACAGTTACACGGATGGGGGCACAATCGTCAATACCTTATTTTAAAGAATTACTTGATCATTCTTAGCCACAAAATTAAATGTATGAAACAGCCATTAAATCAACCGAATAAATACTTCCGCTTGGCGGGCCGTCTGGTTTATGCTTTATTTTTTGTTTTAAATATTGAAACTTATGCCCAACAAGAAGAAAACAGGCTCATCAGCGGAGTTATAAAAGATGCTGGCAAAAACACAACATTACCGGGTGCGAACGTATATTTGAAAGGAACTCAAAAAGGAACAGTTAGCAATTCAAATGGTGAATATTCGATAAATGTACCTAAAAATTCGATACTTGTTTTTTCATATCTCGGCTATTATCCGATTGAAGTGGTTGTGGGCAATCAATCCACTATCAATGTTCAAATGACAGAATCAACCAAAAGCCTGAACGAGTTGGTAGTCATCGGATATGGCTCTACAATAAAAAAAGAAGTCACTGGCTCCATTGCGTCTGTAAAGCCAGAAGAATTTAACAGGGGAGTTTTTTCAGATGCAATTGGGCTCATTCAAGGTAAGATTGCAGGATTATCCATCAGGAAGCCAAGTGGCAGTGATCCACAGGCAGGATACGAAATAATTTTGCGAGGAACCAATACACTTACTTCGGGACAAGGGCCACTGGTTATTATTGATGGGGTAGCAGGAGCGGACATTAGAAATGTGAACTTTAATGAAGTACTTTCCGTGGATGTTCTCAAAGATGGCTCAGCAGCAGCGATATACGGAACACGTGGCACAAATGGAGTGATAATAATTACCACAAAAAGAGCAAAGCAAGGAAAGCCATTGGTTGAATACTCATCACATCTGACCGGTCAAATTGCTCCTCGAGGAGTGCGAACGCTCAGCGCTGATGAATTTAAAACGGCAATTGAAAAGTATGCTCCAGATAAAGCCGGATCAATCTATAGTGCCAAAACAGATTGGTTTAAAGAAATAACCAGGACACTTCCATTGAGCCAAAGACATAATCTTGCGTTATCAGGTGGTTCGGAAACGTTTTTTCACCGGACCAATATAAGCACCGAGCAAAGCCTGGGCCTATTGAAAGACAATGAATACAACAGATATTTATTTAAAACGAACATCAAGCAAAACGCTTTTGACAACCATCTGGAGCTCGACTTTAATTTAATCGTCGGACTAAGACAGTATCAGCCAGCCAATTATGACCTTTTTTACCAGGCATTTATCCAAAATCCAACACAACCGATTTACGATGCTTCCAATCTTACATACGGAGGTTATTCATCACTCCCGGGTATTGAATATTATAATCCAGTAGCGATGCTCAAAGAAAGGCAGCGAAATGGAAAAACCAATGATGTTTCGCCAAATTTCAGAGCATCATTAAGGCTTTTTGATGCATTGACCATTGTTAACTTTCTTTCGTTCGAACAATCTTCCTGGGAAAACACAGGGTACAGGACCAAGTATTATCCAACCAGAATAGGCAGTAATGGAGTGGCTGATATCAGCAACGGGTCGAGTCAGAACCTCCAATATGAGAGCACAATAAACTATTCGCTAACGCGCCACCATCATAACATTCAAGCTGTTGGCGGTTATTCATTCCTGGAATCAAATTTCTACAACAATGCATTGTCAAACTCCGGATTCGACACGGATATTTATGGGCCATTCAATATTGGAGCAGGTACTGCACTAACAGAAGGTCGGGCCACAATGAGTTCATGGAGAGAGTCCAGCAAGCTGATCGCCTTTTTCGGACGTGCCACGTACAACTATAATGGAAAATACCTGTTGTCACTTTCGCTCAGACGAGAAGGCTCATCAAGGTTTGGAAAAAACAACAAATGGGGATCATTTCCAGCAATAAGTATCGGTTGGCGTATTAGCCAGGAAGGTTTTATGAACGATTTGAGTTGGGTGAATGAATTGAAATTACGGCTAGGCTATGGCGTTACTGGAAATCAGGATTTTGCAAATTATAAATCATTGGTACTGATGGGAAGAGCAGGAAAATTCTTCTACAACGGAGCCTGGATAAACACATATCAGCCGGTTTCAAACCCAAATCCAGACCTAAAGTGGGAAAAGAAAAAAGAGTTTAATGCCGGGTTTGATTTTTCTTTCATTAATAATAAACTTAGCGGTTCATTCGACTATTACTTCAGAACCAGCACCGATTTGCTGTATACTTACAATGTAGCCGTACCTCCTTATCTTTTTAAGGAACTGTTCACAAATGTGGGGGCCATTAGAAATACCGGGTTAGAGTTAGGACTAAACTGGTTGGCAGTTAAGAAAAGTGAGTTTATCTGGAACACCCACTTCACAATTAGCGCTAATCGCAATAAACTTATAAAATTTTCAAATGAAGAATTTACAAATAAATATATTGATATCGGTTGGATTGGCGGAGCCATACCCCAAAACTCCCAACGAATACAAGAAGGACAAAGCCTTGGCAATTTTTTTGGCCCAGTTTGGCTGAAAGTTGACGACAGTGGGTTTGATAAATTTAAAAATGCAAACCCTATTGGCAAGGTAGACCCTGAAAAATGGGAGGTCATGGGGAACGCCTACCCCATACTCTCCATGGGATGGGGAAATTCTTTCAGTTATAAAAACTGGGAAGCAAATCTTGCCTTTCGTACTCAAATTGGTGGAAAAGTATTAAATCTTTATCGCCTGTACTTCGAAAACTGGCAAAACATAGGCACACGCAACATTGTGTATTCTCAGTATGAAAATCCAAGATTCATTGGCAACGCAATTTATTCATCCAAATATGTAGAAGACGCAACATTTCTGAAACTTGACAATATCGCAATCAATTACCATCTGCCTGTTTCTCTGCCATATATTTCTAATTTTCGATTAACTCTCAATGCTCAAAATGTTTTTACCATCACAAAATACCAGGGATTGGATCCTGAGGTGAATCTTAGCGGATTAACACCGGGCATTGATCCGCTCTCATATTACCCAAGAACCACTTCGATCACTATTGGAATTAACATGACGTTATAATTAAGAATCAAACAGCAAATGATCATGAACAAGGCTAGCATAATATTAATTGGATTTTTTTTGCTGGGGTTTCAGTCCTGCACCAATTTGGACGAAGAAATTTATTCTGGAATTCCGATCGATAAGTTTTTCAGGACCGAGCAGGAGGTACTTATGAATGCGGGGCGCGCTTATACAAAATTACAACCCTTTCCCGAAGAATTTAGTCTATGGACACTGACCGAAATAGCTTCGGATGAGATGGTTGCTCCGGGCCGCGATGACGGTTTTGTTTGGGATGGGGGAAGGTGGCACCAAATACATACGCATCAGATAGCCCCTACAAACAAAATTCTTACCCTTGCCTGGGAGTTTGTATTTGGTGGCATAAGTGCCTGTAACGAGGTAATATATGCCACAGAATTATCACCGCTCGCTTTTGATGGCAAAGACAAAATTGTTGCTGAAATAAAAATTCTCAGGGCATTATTTTATTACTGGGCCTTGGATAACTGGGGGAATGTTCCATTTACAATTGATTTTTCTGACAAGAAGCTACCGCCACAAAAAAACAGGCAATTCCTGTTCAACTTTATAATACAAGAGATTCAGGACAACATTGGGAAATTGCAAGTAGTTCCAACATCCGCCTCATACGGTAGAGTAACAAAAGGGATGGCAAGTACACTTTTGGCAAAGATGTATTTAAACGCCAACGAATGGATAGGCACTCCTATGTGGGAGCAGGCAGTTAACGCCTGCAACGAGGTTATCAATATGAACGCTTACAAAATTGAGGACGACTATTTTGCAAATTTTCGAGTCAAAAACGAGTCGTCAAAAGAAAATATTTTTGTAATCCCTTATCACTCCATTTTAACAAAAGATCGCTTTTATTGGTACACACTCACATTGAATGACGCAAGTCGTGCCACCTTCGAGTTTAAAGGACAAATGTGGGATGAATTTGTGCTTGAGCCTCCATTTCTGGATTTGTTCGCGGCAAATGACCGTCGCAAGAACTCATTTCTGTTTGGCCAACAATACGACAAGAGCGGGAAGCCAATAGTTTTCATTGAAAACAACGTACAAGTACCGTTTATCTATACCCAAACCATCGCCAACTATATGGCAAGAAAGCGTTGGGAAGGCGCGCGCTGCGCAAAATATGAGTATCAGCCCAATCTCGAATATTATGTTACGGATATGGAGAATGATTTTGTACTTTTTCGTTATGCTGATGTGCTTTACACAAAGCTGGAAGCCCTCTACCGCTTAGGCCGGGCTGGCGAAATAATTGCTGATCCCGACCTTCGAAAAATAAGGACCCGAGCAGGTTTATCACCCTATTCTATTTCCGATTTAACACCGGCTGAACTCTTAAATGAATTTGGGCGCGAATTTGCTTGGGAAGGTCGTCGCCGTCAAGACCAGATAAGATTTGGGGTTTGGGGCGCTCCCTGGTGGAATAAGCCCACATCGGGACCTAACGCTAAGCTCTTTCCCATTCCTCAAACAGCACTCAATGTAAATCCTAACCTGGTACAAAACCCTATATAGTTATGCGAGTACCCCAACGTATATCCATAGGTTTATTGATGTTAATGATACTCATTGTAACCCATGTTAATGGTGCAATAAGGAAAAAACTAGTCAATATCAGAATGGATGAACTAAAAGACAAAATTGCTGGTGCATGGATTGGTCAGATTATTGGAAATATATACGGATTACCACATGAAAATAAGTATATTAATGCACCTGGACCTGAAAATTGGCCTTTTGGGTATAACCGCAACCTGGACAAGTTAAAACTTCACAATGGCGCTTTTTCCGACGATGATACGGATATTGAATATATGTATCTGTTGCAAATGGAAAAGTATGGGTACGAACCCACCTATGGGCAACTAAAGGCGGCATGGACTCATCATGTCAGAGACAGGGTTTGGCTCGCAAACAGAGCAGCGCTGGGACTTATGAATTTTGGTTTTACCCCTCCATTTACGGGGAAAAAAGAAATTAACCCGCACTGGTATCAAATTGATCCGCAACTGATAAATGAAATATGGGCTTATACAGCACCAGGTATGGTGGGCTATGCATCGGCCAAGTCGGATTGGGCAGGCCGCATTACTAGCGATGATTGGGGAGTAGAGCCAACTATACATTATGGTGCAATGTATGCCGCCGCGTTTTTTGAAAACGACATCCGAAAACTAATAGATATCGGACTTAAGGAGCTACCTGCCAATAGCCGATATGCACATACTGTAAGAGAAATGATTTTACTTCATGAGCAACATCCAAACAACTGGAAAGCCTCATGGAAGGTCATGGCACAGCAATATTATTTAGAAGAACCAGATGTGACTAAGACAATATGGAATGCCAATCTTAACGGGGCTTGCGCAATACTTGCCATGCTCTACGGGAAAGGCGACTTTCAGAAAACACTTGATTTATCTTGTGCGATGGGGTTTGATGCTGACAACCAAGCTGCAACCTTGGCTGGACTTTTAGGAATTGTTCACGGTTTAAAAGGAATCCCAAAGGAACTTTATTTACCTGTGGAGGGTTGGACCAAGCCATTTAATGATAGGTATATCAACATAACCAGACATGATTTGTCTGACGAAAGCATCAGCAAAATAATTGACAAAACCTTAAAAGTTTGCCTCGACCTCGTTATTGCACACGGGGGAAAAGTAAGCGGAAAAGATGGTCACAAGGTTGTGAGCATAAATACTCAGGCAACGTTCAAAGCTCCGGTAGAATTTTATATCGGACCACTTCCAGTGATTGAGGTGAATAAGTCTTTTGATTATTCTTTCAACCCCTTATCGGACTCAAACAACCACTGGAAACTGATAGAAGGGGTACTACCTGAAGGGGTTATTTTTAATAACGGGCGGATATTCGGCACTCCAAAAAAACCTGGCCATTTTCCGGTTAAAATTCACATTCATAACTCTAATACTACTGCCACAAGAGAATATAATCTTCTGGTTAGAAATACAAATATTGCACCAGAGGCAGACTCTATCATTACAAACATCAGGGTTCTGAATGAGTCCGTTCTCGACTCCTGCTGGTATACGTTCGGAAAATCCTTATATGCAAAGACCGTTGAGGTGATTCGGGATGGGAAAACAAACGGAAAAGGCTCAATGTTTTATAGCCTTGCATCCAAATCTAACCTCCCCAAAGTTGATTACTATGGTTATTTCTGGAGGGAAGAACAGGCTATTGACATGATTTCTTTTTTTACAGGCGGCATGGAAGAATTCGGAGGCTGGTTTACATCACTTAATGTGCAATACCTTGATGGATTTGGTAAGTGGCAGCCAGTTTTAAATACAAGGATAGAACCACCATTGCCAACTTCAGAAAAGGTTATCTATCAACCTCATTTTGTGGAATACTTAATTGATTTTTCTCCTGTAAAAACAAAAGCTATCAGAATTATCGGAGATGCGAAGATTCAAGATCATTGGCATAAATACACTAAAACCGTATCAGGCTTTACCTCTATTACCGAACTAAGTGTTTATAAAACAGAACTGGTAAAATAACTCCTATGAATTACAGACATAAAGGTTTGTTTATGGCTATGATGGCTGCTGGTATCAGTATCAATATGTCATGTAGCGAAAAAGCTAAAACTGAAAACAAAGGCCCCGTCACACTTACTCTTAGAAGGGAAATTCTTCAGGATAAAATAAAAGGAGGATGGGCTGGGCAAACCATTGGGGTAGTTTTTGGTGCTCCTGTTGAATTCAAATACCAAGGCTCAATCATACCTGAATATCAAAATATTCCTTGGCGAGAAGGATATGTGAAATACTGGTGGGACAAAAAGCCCGGATTATTCGACGATATTTATACCGATCTTAAGTTTGTCGAAGTGTTAGAAGAATTTGGTATTAGCGTGCCATCCGATACTATTGCATTGCGGTGGGCAAAAACTCCATATCATCTTGCTCATGCAAACCAAGCATCACGCTATAATATCCTGAACGGAATCATGCCTCCCGCCTCTGGGCATTGGAAAAACAATCCTCATGCTGATGATTTGGATTTTCAGATTGAAGCCGATTTTATTGGATTGATGGCTCCAGGGATGGTCAATACGGCTTCTGAAATTGCGGACCGTGTTGGGCATATTATGACCAGCGGCGATGGGTGGTATGGTGGTGTTTTTGTAGCAGCGTTATACTCTCTAGCCTTTGTATCAAGCGATGTAAACTATATAGTGGAACACGCCATTCAAACAATTCCAAAAGGCACTAAATTTAATGAATGTATAGTTGACGTTATTAATTGGCACAAACAATATCCTAACGACTGGAAAGCATCCTGGTTTGAGCTTCAAAAAAAATGGGACAGGGATGTAGGGTGTCCCAAAGGATGTTTCCTTTCATTTAATATTGATGCAAAAATTAATTCTGCTTATGTTGCCCTTGGTTTACTTTATGGCAATGGCGACTTCACAAAGTCAATTGAAATTACTACCCGATGCGGCCAGGACGCCGATTGCAATCCAGGCACAGTAGGAGGTGTGTTAGGTGTTATGCTCGGCTATTCAAATATCCCGAAATTCTGGCTATCGCCTCTTCAGGAAATCGAACAGTTAAGCTTCGAAGGAACCAACATGTCGCTTTGCAAAGCCTATGAACTGAGCGTTAAACACGCCTTACAAATCATAGAACAAAATGGTGGAAGCATTGTTTCAGAAGAAATCATCATCCCTTTCGAAGCACCTGTACCTGTTTCATATGAGCAAAATTTCGAATTCACATATCCAACTTTTCGCGATCGGTTCGACAAATCGTTTAATGATGAGCTTTCCTATGATTTCTATGGCAACGGGTTTATTTTTTACGGAAACCTGGTTAAAATTTCAAAAATCGACAAAGAATACATCGATCGTGTGTCCAGAAGAGTTGGCAGCGAGGTATTTGGTTTAGCTGAACTTACTGATGATTATGTGGCAAATCTGGAAATGTATATTGATGGAGTACTTGATGAGAAAATAAAACTGCCCATGAAAAACACTTCGCGCCGGCTTGAACCAGCATGGAAATACCAGCTAGCCGAAGGCCCGCATAATGTTACTTTAAAGTGGCTTAATCCAAAACCAGAGTATGAAATACGCATTAATGACATTGTGATTTACAGTGAAAAACAACCTGCAAGTAATTTACCGAATTAATTTATGTTGAAACGAAACACACTCATGATTTTCAAGCTGGTCATTCTATTGATGGTTGCGTCCTGTACAAACCTGGAAAAAAAATCTTCTGAACTCCCTGATACCATTACTCTTTCATCAACTGTACTGAAAGATAAAATCAAAGGAGGCTGGGCAGGGCAAACCATAGGAGTTACCTATGGTGGCCCAACCGAATTTAGGTTCAGAGGCACAATGATACAAGACTACCAACACATGTTGTGGTACGAGGACTATATTCGGGAAATATTTGAATTGGATCCAGGATTGTATGATGATGTGTATTTGGACTTTACCTTTGTTGAAGTAATTGAAAGGCTGGGGCTTGACGCTCCGGCTGATTCGTTTGCTTTAGCATTTGCTCGGGAAGACTACAAGCTTTGGCATGCAAATCAGGCAGCCCGCTATAATGTTCTAAACGGGATAATGCCTCCGGCATCGGGGCATTGGATGAACAATCCACATGCTGACGATATTGACTTTCAGATTGAGGCTGACTTTATTGGCCTTATGTCCCCGGGTATGATAAATTCGGCAACTGCACTATCTGATAGAATTGGTCATATCATGAACTATGGCGATGGATGGTATGGAGGAGCTTTCGTAGCGGCTATGTATGCAATGGCATTTTTTTCAAATGATATAGATTTTATTGTTGCTCAAGGCCTCAAAGTTATTCCTGAGGATAGTAGGTTTTATCAAGCCATCAGCGATGTAATAAATTGGCAAAAACAATATCCGACCGATTGGAAGCAATGCTGGTTTGAATTTGAAAAAAAACACACTTCAGAAAAAGGTTGCCCTGAAGGAGTTTTTAACGCCTTTAATATTGACGCAAGTGTAAATGCCGCTTATGTGGTGATTGGCCTGTTATATGGTAAAAAAGATTTTTTTAAAACCATGGATATTTCAACCCGATGTGGACAGGATTCTGATTGTAATCCGGCCACTGCCGCTGGAATTCTGGGTGTAATCTATGGCTACAAAAATATTCCGGATTTCTGGAAACCGGCGCTAGAGAAAATAGAAAATGTACCATTCCCATATTCTAGCCTCACGCTTAACCAAATTTATGAGCTTAGCTATAAGCATGCCACCCAACACATCATTAAAAATGGAGGCAAAACAGACGGCCAAAATTATACTATTCAAATACAGAAACCCGCAACCCTAAGGCTGGAGAAGTCGTTTGAAGGATTGTATCCTGCAAAGGAGCTTTTAGTAAGAAGAGATTTTCTGCACGAAAATATTAAAATAGATTTTACCGGAAACGGAATTGTAGTTTTAGGCAATGTTAAAAGCCAATGCGGAGTGGCAGAAAGTGATTACGTAGCATTGCTTGATGTATATATAGATGGAGAAAGGACTGAGCAAGTTAGAATGCCTTATGACTATATCGTGAGAAAATACGACATCTTTCATAAGTATTTGTTAACGAACGGCAATCATAAATTGGAGATAAAGTGGGTTAATCAACACCCAGATTTCAGAATTCATTTGAAATCTTATGTTGTATATAGCGATTCTCCGAGTATCCCCTTTAACCCAAACTAATTTGAGTATACCGTTATGGAATTTCATTGGTTTAAAAAAGCATGCGTACTCCTGTTGATAATACCAGCATCCTATCTTGCATGCTCTTTTCATGGGTGTTCGCCTGATTCTTCAAAAGACATTCAGCCTTTTGTCAGATTACTCGATGACCTGATATTGGAAAGCAAAGTACTGAATTATCCGATAAGGTATGCGGTTCTACTTCCTCAAGATTATGATAAAACAAAGGAAAGCTATCCAGTTGTATATCTGCTGCATGGCTGGGGGGATAATCACACAGCCTGGTATAAAGGTGGAAGCATTCAATATTTTGCTGACAGGTTTCTGTCCGAAACTGGCCCTATGATATTTGTAATGCCTCAGGGATTTAACACATATTACGTAAACAAATTCAATGGAACTTTTCCATATATGGACATGTTTACGCGGGAATTGGTACCGGCTATTGATTCTGTATTTCGGACAAAGAAAGACAAATCGCAAAGGGCGGTTATGGGTTATTCTATGGGAGGCTATGGTGCATTGATACTTCCTGCTTTAAATCCAAACATATTCAGCATTTCAGTTCCTCTTAGTATGTCGTTCCGAACCGACCAACAATATATCGATCAATCCCAAAGTAGTTGGGACAATCAATTTGGGACTGTTTTCGGAGGAATCGGCAATGTAGGAAATCTCCGGCTTACACCACATTTTATCGCCCATAGTCCATTTCATCTATTCGCACAACCAAACCTTTCTGCTTATAAAGGATTAAAAATATTACTTGACTGTGGTGATGATGAGGAGTCTCTGCATATCACCAACGGCGTTTTGCATAATTTAATGCTTGAGCGCAATATACAACACGAATTTAGAACAAGAAATGGAGGGCATTCCTGGACCTATTGGCATGCATCTCTTCCCGAAGCACTTAATTTTATTAGCAACGCCTTTAAAAGCATTCCTTACCCACCGAATCCTCCTGATATTAATGTCGGGAACATCATCAACAACAGCCAATACCAGCTTCAAGGCATTCCGGATAGCGAAATACTGCTTGGCGTGTATAAGCCAACAAATTATAATTCTACTGCAGATTCTCTGCCGGTTATCTTCATTTTGCACCACTATCAGGGAAGTCAACGACAGGCAAGCGCAACCCAAATCTTGTCCTTTCTGAACAACAAAATGCAATCCGGAATAATTCCACATGCTTTGGTTGTTGAGATTCCTGTAGCTTTTGAATCCATAACGGCGAGCGTGTTTTCAACAATTCTACGAGAGATCAAGAACAGATACAGAGTCACAAACGACAAGAGAAGGAGAATCCTAATAGGGAATGAAAGCGGAGGAAATACAGCTATGTCTCTTCTGCCAACCTTCAAGGAATCCTTAAATGCATGCTTTTTATATAATGCTAATCTTTCCGGAAGTTTTCCTATCACTCAGGATGTTTTCTACTATATAGATGTAACCGACAAAGCTGAGGTGTCCCAGGATAACTTTAATCTTTTCATCACACTGCTAACCAATAAGATATTGCATGAATATCGCGTCAGGCAAGGTACACAAAGCTTACAGTCATTTCTTAACGGGCTAGATAACTCATTATCAGTTATTTCAAACCGTCTAAAGATTTAATATTGTAAAATGGGTATGAAGCGACACTTAGCAATAATAGCATTATTTCTGATCTCAATCAGCTTAAACTCTTCAAATCATATCCGGGTTCTGGAAAGTTGCATCTTTTATAGCCAAATATTAAGACAAGAAGTCAAATACTCGGTGATATTGCCTGAGGCCTATTTTCGAAGCAATCGGAACTTTCCGGTGGTTTATCTATTACACGGGTTAGGCGACGATGAAACAACTTGGATAGAGAATGGACAAATAACTCAAATTGCCGATAAGCTAACAAAAGCAGGCGAGATCAAACCCACGATTTTTGTCATGCCACAAGGTTTCCGCAGCTATTATGTAAATACTTTTGATCAGTCATTCCTCTATCAAGATATGTTTATTAGCGAGCTAATACCGCATATCGACAAAAATTTTCGCACACTAAACGAGAAACAACATAGAGCGGTGTTGGGATATTCAATGGGGGGGTATGGCGCGTTAATCTTGCCCATGAAACATCCTGACAAATTTATTGCCAGTGTGCCGATGAGTATCTCTATCAGAACAGATGCACAGTACAAGACTGAGAACCCAGCAGAATGGGATGTCCAATGGGGAAGTATATTTGGCGGAGTTGGGCAGTTTGGCGAACCGAGGCTTACCGAATATTACAAGCAAAACAACCCGTTCCATCTCATCAGTGCAAACCAATTTACACCATCAACGCATCTAAAACTTTATATTGATATCGGCGATGATGAGCAAACGTTGGCTATTAGCAACGAAGAACTGCACATCCTCCTGCGCGATAAACAAATATCACATGAATACAGGGTCAGAAACGGAGGTCACGATTTTTCATACTGGCGCGATGCGCTTTTAAATGGCTTGCGGTTTATCAATAATGCCTTCGAAAACAAAGACTTTCATGACCGTTTTAAGCACAAATCCACCGGTCAAAAACTTCACAAAAAACCAATTATTAGGAAGAGTCTCGAGCACGAGCCTTTCGAGGTCTCCGTGCCGCCCTGCTACCTAACAACAGACCGGAGTTACCCCGTTGTATTTTTGGTTAACAAATTCTCGACTTACGAAAAAGAATTGGTCGCCGGAAGAATCAGCCAACTAATAACCGATGGCCAGATACCACCTATTTTGTTGGTTTTTATAGGCGAAACAGATGGCACCCTGAACGCCATGTTCGTCACTGCAGTGGAGAATGAATTCAGAGTTAGAAAAAACTTTCGTTTTCGCGCTATCATTGGCTTGGAAAGTGGGGCTGAAGTGACTTTGTTACAGGCCATTGCCACAGGGCAATTTGGCTTCGGCGCGACCATCAATGGCAATGCCAACATGGACCTGATCCAGGCGAGCATTTCTAAAGCGGACCTCAGAGAACTGGAAAAAACCTGGTTTTATTTTGAAGCCCCCGATAAAGGCGCCAACTATGATTTCAACGGAAAACTACACATGCAATTCCGTGAAAAGAAAATATATCATGAATATCGTGTCAGCCAAGGAAGTGGAGATTTTGCTTGGACACTTAGGGCAATCGAATCGGCTTTATCCTATGCAACAAAGAAATTTTATAAATAGCAATCTCAACCTATATTATTAACCAATACCAAAATTATGTACATAGTAAGCAGTTATTCTTTGGCAATCGTGCTTTGTTTCATCACCATGATGTGCTGGGGTTCGTGGGCAAACACACAGAAACTAGCATCTAAAACATGGCGATATGAATTCTTCTATTGGGATTATGTTATTGGGATACTTCTGTTTTCTTTGCTGCTGGGCCTAACCGCCGGAAGTTATGGTGACTTGGGACGTGGCTTTTTGGAGGATCTGAATCAGGTAAGCAGCAAAAACTTCATGAGTGCCTTTACAGGCGGAATAATATTTAACGCTTCAAACATTCTCCTTGCCTCCGCAATCTCAATTTCAGGCATGGCCGTAGCCTTTCCTTTGGGAGTAGGCCTTGCATTGGTTCTGGGTGTTGCGGTTAATTACATTGGAACCCCAAAGGGTGATCCGATTATCCTGTTTATCGGAGTATCTCTGGTAGTTGTTGCTATAATTCTGAACGGGGCAGCATCAGGTATGTTGACTGCGAAGAATCAGAAAAAAACTACTACAAAGGGAATATGGATTGCTCTGAGTGCGGGTATTCTTATGTCGTTCTTCTATAGGTTTGTTGCCAGAGCAATGGACCTCGAAAACCTCGAAGTTCCAACTGCAGGAATGATGGCTCCCTATGCTGCATTTTTTGTTTTCGCACTCGGCGTTTTCGCAAGTAATTTTATATTCAATACCCTTTTAATGAAAAAACCATTCGTGGGTCCTCCTGTTTCCTACAAATCTTACTTTTCAGGCCATCTGTCAACACATGGTGTTGGAATACTTGGCGGTATAATTTGGGGACTCGGAACAGCATTAAGTTTTCTCTCAGCTGGAAAAGCCGGAGCAGCTATTTCATATGGGCTCGGGCAAGGCGCCACCATGGTGGCAGCGCTCTGGGGAGTGTTTATATGGAAAGAATTTAAAGGCGCAAATTTAAAAGTAAATGCAATGCTGTTTTCAATGTTTGTATTATTTATCCTTGGCCTTATATTAATTATTATATCCGGAGGTAATTAATTTTTTTATTGTTTTATTAATCAAAACCAATTCTATTATGAAAAATTATTTAAGCATGCTTTTTATTGCCACCTTGTTGGCATTGCTATTGCCTTCCTGTGGAGGTGATGACGATGATGATGACAACACTGTAAAAGCTTCTTTAATTAAAGAAATCAAAGCCACTTACAGTGCGACCGAATTCGAAACCTGGAAGTTTGTTTATGATGCCAACAAACGCGTGACGAAGGTTGAGAACTATTGGCTTACCAATTTCGATAAGGATTTTACCTATGATTATTCTGTGGCTGGAAAACTCTCAATAACGCGCACAGGGCAAACCCCTGTTATTCATGATTTGGATGCCCAGGGTAGGGTTGTCAAAGAGTATCTTTCTGGTACTGATTATAATACATTTGAATATGATGCCAACGGGTATTTGGTGAAAGTAGTTTGGTCGCGCAGCGGTGTAGTTTATACTAGGTGGGAAGTTGAAATAACCAACGGAAATATTTCGAAGCATACCCGCAGAACAAGCGCAGGCGCCATTGATCGTTTTAAAACATTCACATATACCCAGGGAGATAATGTGAATAATATTGATCAAGTGATCGTGATCGACTCAAACTGGAAAACAATTGGTGGGTTTTACGGTAAACCGAGCAAAAAACTGGTTGACAAACTGGATTATTGGAATGGCCCGGGTGATGAACCAAATACCAAAACTACAACCATAGCCTACCAGTTTGATACAAAAAACAGACCATCAAAAATTACACGGTCCGGAGTTGGTTGGCAGGAAATTTTTGAATATACCTACTACGACTAATTGGTTCATTGTTTATAGAATTTTATTCAATCCGCATAATCAAGCTTTTTATTGATAATTAGGAAGTTAGCTGATCAGATCAGTTGACTTCCTAATTCTTTCCTCAACAATTCATACAATCAAACCTAACTCTAACACTTCCTAATTACAGACAATTTTTCAATAAAGTGCCTAATATTCAGTTTGGCCCAAAACAAGTTGAACTCCTATTGTCGTTCTGAGCCTAACAATTTATGCTTGCATTATAATTGTTGTTTAAGCCTGCTAATCTGCCCTTTGTAGCTGGTGCTTTGGTTGCAGAGGCGTCTGTCTATGTAGCCCTGAAAAAAAGAGAATTCGAAGCAATAAGAAAACTTTGACGTGATGGCATTATCTTCCCTGTCGTTTTGTGGTTCGATTACTAAAATCAATACATTTCATGGCATTAGCTATGTGTTTTTCGATTCCCATCCAAAATACAATATTTGATGGTTAAATAGGATTGTGATTAAAATAGCTAAACAAATATTATTTGTCAATTTCCAATGAACAGAAAATACATTGGCCTTATATCAGGTATAATACTTTTAATTATAACTTACCTGCTTCCTGAGCCGGATGGATTATCTCCACAAGCTAAAAATGCTGCCGGAGTTGCTCTTCTCATGGCCATATGGTGGATTTCTGAGGCATTACCAATTTATGTAACCGCATTTACTCCCATGGTGCTCTTTCCTTTTCTAAATATTTTGCCAGCCGGCGAAACAGCTGTTAACTATGGGCACGACTTGGTGCTTATGCTGCTCGCTGGATTTTTTCTGGCAAAGTCAATTGAAGCACACAACCTGCATAAACGAATCGCATTATTCCTCATAAACCTTCTGGGAACAAGCAAACGCAAAATATTGTTGAGCATGATGATTGCCACCGCATTCTTATCAATGTGGATTGCAAACGTAACAGCAGCTGTAATTATGCTCCCCATTGCTTTGGCCATCATAACAAAAGAGGAAAGCGAAACAGGCACGGCCGGCAAATTTGGAATTGCACTCATGCTCGCAATTGCATATTCAGCAAGTATTGGAGGTACTGCAACCTTGATAGGCTCGCCAACAAACTTGATTTTCAGCGGAATAGTGACAAAAATTTTTCCAACAGCCCCGCAAATCACTTTCTTCGAGTGGCTTAAAGTAGGCTTGCCTTTGGTTATCTTTTTTCTACCCCTTGTTTGGCTTTACTTATCTGTTTACTTTAAATTACAAGGAAATATCCTCGGAAACACCAATATTATTGCCATTGAACTTAAGCAAATGGGAAAAATGAACAGTGCTGAAAAACGAGTTGCAAGCATTTTTGCAATTACTGCATTTGCTTGGATTTTTCGTGAAGAAATCGTCATAAGCAATTCCATAATACCAGGATGGAGTAATTTGCTTGGGATGGATCAGTATGTAAAGGATAGCACTGTTGGCATGTTGGCAGCATTACTGCTCTTTGCGATACCTGCTGGCAATAATAAAAGACTTTTAGATTGGAAATCCGCGAGCCAAATTCCATGGGGAGTAGGTGTGATTGTTGGAGGTGGCTATGCTATGGCAGAAAGCTTTAAAGTAACAGGGCTGGCAGAATGGCTTGGTAGCCAGCTTGTATTTGTCAATGATTACCATCCACTAATCGTTGTAGGTATCGTGGTTGCTTTTATACTTCTTTTTACAGAATTGAACCCAAATACGGCCACAGTAAATATTTTCCTGCCAATACTGGCTAGCCTGGCAGTCGCGGGTAATATCAATCCACTGTTTCTAATGATTCCGGCCACATTTGCCAGTTCTTTTGTGTTTCTGATGCCTGCCGGAACAGGACCCAATACAGTAATATTCGGAAGCAACAAACTAACAGTGAGTGATATGGTTAAATGCGGAGCAGGATTAAAATTGATGAGTTTGATAGTCTTGACTTTCTTTATGTATTTCCTTGTAACCATTGTACTTGGATTTGATAAATCTATGCCGAACTGGGCATATTGATTTTTTAACGAACTATAAATTGAGATATAAACTTTTAAGTGCGATTAATATTTCTCTTCGTAATTCCACAACCCACAGACAAGATAAAATCGTTCTTTAATTTTCTGAAATTCGCGGTATGATTAAGGCACTACTTCATAATCGCATCACCAATACAATAGTTTGACTAAATGTATTCGATAATTATCACTTAAATAAAACTTATGATCATTTTTGCAGGAAATAACAGCGATAAAGACCGTTCTGATTGTTTCGTATCTTTTGAACCACTTGAATCCGGAGGTCTTACTATTAAAATTGAAAGCAAGGTTCAAACTAATTATGGCAAATCGATATATAAGCTTGCCAATGATATACTCCAGTTTTTTGAAATACACCATGCAAACTTATTTATTTCAGACAAGGGTGCACTTCCATTTGTGATTGCTGCCCGCATCGAAGCAGCTATCAAGAACATCATTGCTACCCCTAAAGAATACCTGTTACCTGTTTTAGGCGAGAATATAAAGCCAACTACCCGGGACCTCCGCCGGACCTCACGCCTATTCCTTCCCGGAAATAAACCAAGTATGATGATCAACGCGGGCATTTTTTCACCTGATGGGATTATTCTCGACTTAGAAGACTCAGTGGCCTTTAGTAAAAAATCTGAAGCCCGCCTGTTGGTAAGGAATGCATTGAGGAACCATAGTTTCCTTGGAGCGGAACGGATGGTTAGAATCAACCAGATCCCGGCAGGTCTTGACGATTTAACACTAATTATTCCACAATCTCCAAATGTGGTAGTCATTCCAAAATGCGAAAATCCTGAGCAAATAAAGTTCGTAAACGAAACAATTAAAACTATACAAAAAAGATGCGAAATCAACAATCCGGTGTGGATTATACCTGTAATCGAGAGTGCAATGGGGGTGATGAAAGCCATGGAGTTGGCATTTGCGGCAGATAATATTGTTGCAATGGTTATTGGACTTGAGGATTATACTGCCGATATAGGTGCCCAGCGAACCACAGAAGGGCTTGAATCGTTTTTTGCTCGATCAGTAATGCTCAATGCTTGCAAAGCTGCCGGAATACAAGCTTTAGACTCCGTTTTCTCGGATATAGAGGATTTGACCACATTGAAAGAAACCGCCCTTAGATCTAAATCCATGGGTTTTGATGGTATGGGCTGTATTCATCCACGCCAGATAGAAACTGTTCACGAGTGCTTTGCACCTACCATGCCAGAGATTGAGCAAGCCAGGAAGATTATTGCTGCATATGATAAGGCAAAAGAACAAGGTTTGGGTGTAGTTTCATTAGGCTCAAAAATGATTGACCTACCTGTGCTCAAACGCGCTCAACGCACTTTAGATCTTGCTAGTGCCTTTAAAAAGCTTGATACCAACAGGAACCGCCAAGCTTAACTCCTCTTTTGATAGTTTTTACTGAAAGTTTTATATATCCATTTTGCAAATTGATTTGTTGATTCAACCAGGTCCAATACAGAAAATGAAAAAGTATAATAATCTCGTGCCAAATTCGATCGGCAAAAGTGTGCCAACGCTTGTAAACAATATTCCTCAGGTGCCGTACAAAGGCGTAGGCAATCATGTGCCAACAGGCAAAAAATACGGACCACCAATATTATCTTGCCGCAACTTTCCGGCAGATGGCAATAAAATTGTTGCAACACTCAAAGATGCGTTGATTAAAGCAAACCTGAGTGATGGAATGACAATATCAACCCATCACCACTTTAGAAACGGCGATGTTATTGCCAATCAATTATTTGATATAGCATCCGAGCTGGGAGTCAAAAATTTAACCTGGGCACCTTCCGCATCATTCGAATGTCATGCTCCACTCATGAAATATCTTGAAGATGGAACCATTCATCATATTGAAGGCAGTATGAATGGCTCACTAGGTCGCTTCACTTCCGAGGGAAAAATGAGAGGAATGAGCATACTTCGTTCGCATGGAGGAAGATATCAGGCTATACAAGATGGTGAGATACAAATAGATATCGCCGTTATTGCGGCTCCAACTGCAGATGAATTCGGAAACGCAAATGCACTGTATGGTCCGGCAGCTTGCGGGTCATTGGGTTTTGCCCTGGCCGATTCACAGTATGCAACTAAGGTCATCGTGGCCACCGATAACCTGGTGACATTTCCTAACACTCCGTGGCAAATTCAGGGGAATTATGTAGATTATGTTGTCAAAGTCGAAAAGGTCGGTATTCCCGATAAAATTATATCTGGCACAACCGAAATTTCAAGAAGCCCCGATAGGCTTTTTTTGGCTGCGATGACTGCAAGATTTTGTGAAGCTGCCGGTATCATCAAAGAAGGCTTTTCATTTCAAACCGGTGCTGGAGGAACCTCTCTGGCAAGCAGTTTTTACTTCGCAGAGATCATGAGAAGAAATTCAATAAAAGCACGGTTTGCTCGCGGAGGAAGCAATAAATTATTGGTTGGTATGTTAGAGGAGGGACTTGTAGAGTACATTCTCGATGGGCAAACTTTCGATCTTTACGGTGTAGAGTCAATGCGCAACAATCCTAAGCATATAAACACCTCACCTTTCACCAGTTACAACTATCATGGTAAAGGCAATTTCGCGCAACTCGTTGATGTAGTTGTGCTTGGGGCTACTGAAGTAGATTTGAATTTTAATGCCAATGTGGTTACCCACTCAGATGGTGTTCTTCTTCATGGAATTGGCGGCTGGCAAGACTGTTTGTTCTCTAAGTGCACGATACTGCCTATTCCACTATTTCGCGACAGGATTCCGATTATCAAAGACGAGGTTACTGTTTTATGTGGCCCTGGTGAACTGATAGATGTAATCATTACCGAAAGAGGCATTGCTATAAATCCCCTAAGGCAAGACCTGATTGACAAAGTAAAAAGTCAAAATCTCCCTTTAAAAACCCTAGAACAGTTAAAGAGTGAAGCAGAATTAATCTGTGGCGTTCCTGAGAAACCAGAATTTGATGATGAAATTGTTTCTGTCGTGAAATGGGTAGATGGAACTGTACTTGATGCTATCAGAAAGGTTAACTTATAATGATTTAGCGAGTTATGACCAGTGGTTGATTGTGAAAATAGCATTTTTAATCCATGGGAGTAGAAAAATATATTTTATTGCTTACAGGTTCAAAGATTATCATATCTTTGCACTCTCGTTCTATGAAATTCTGGTCCGGTAGTTCAGCTTGGTTAGAATACGTGCCTGTCACGCACGGGGTCGCGGGTTCGAGTCCCGTCCGGACCGCAAATATGGGTTAAAATGGGAAAAAACCACCAAAAAAGTGTCTTTTTTGGTGGTTTTTTGGCTTTAAAGGGCTTTAATCTATTTCGCAATAAGGTAATTTTTTAGGTTGGTAACGGTGTGTATACTTATTAACAGCAGGCCGTTGATAACTTTTTATCCAAAAACATTGGATATGCCTTAATTTTGTGGGAGTTTAGCATAGTTATATACTCACAAAAGATATATTTAAAATGAAAAAACTTAATACGATTATTGCAATAACATTCGCAATTGGGATTGCAGGTGTCCCTGCAACGTATGCTCAAGCTCCAGTGATTTATTCCACTGCCGGCTCCCATGTTTACACAGTTCCTACAGGGATAACAAGTATCATCGTTGAATGTTGGGGAGGGGGAGGAAAAGGAGGAACACGCACAACCGATGGCGAAGGTGGTGGTGGAGGCGGCGGAGCCTACTCCAGAAGTTTGCTTACGGTATCTCCAACAGCCACTTATAATATAGAAGTCGGTGGAGGAAGTACCTCAACAGCAGCCGGAGGCAGTTCATCATTTGAAACCATCAGCGAAATACTTGTTCTTGCCAGAGGAGGTCAGAGTGTTGCAAACAACTCTGCTTTAGGAGCTGAAGGCGGTTTGGCAAGCACAGGCATAGGCCTCGTAAAATTCAATGGAGGAAACGGTGCAAACGCTATTGATGGCAACACAGGTGGTGGAGGTTCATCGGCAGGGCCGGCAGCAAATGGTAATCCAGGCATTGGAAACCTCGGCGGGGCAGCACCTACAAATGGAGGGGCCGGAGGCAACGGTGGGGCATCAAACAGCACAGCCGGCTTACCGGGGGCATCGCCCGGTGGTGGTGGCGGCGGCGGCGACAGGCTCGGCACCGGTGGTGTCGGGGGGAATGGCGGTACCGGCAGGGTAGTCATTACCCCATCAGTATGCGACCCTCCCGTGTTTGCATCCTGCCCCACAAACATCATCGTGCTTGCAAGTCCAGGACTTTGCAGCGCCATGGTAAACTACGCTGCCACAGCGTCTGCGGTGATCACGCCAACAATATCTTATGTATTCACTGGTGCTACTGCTGCAAGCGGGAGTGGCACGGGCAGTGGAACAATTTTTAACACTGGTATAACCCAGGTTACAATCACCGCATCAAATGGGTGCGTACCAAATGCAGTTTGTAGTTTCACCATTACAGTTAGAGACACCGAAGCCCCAGTAATAGTATGTATGCCGAACCTCACAAGACCAACCGACCCCGGACAATTATCGGCTATAGTTTCGATCATTCCTCCCAATGCAAGCGATAATTGCTCGGTTGCATCCATCGTAGGTGTGCGAAGCGATCTTCTCAGTTTTGGAAACCCATTTCCAATGGGAGTAACCACAATCACCTGGACGGCTACCGACACCCACGGCAATACTGCGATCTGCCGTCAAACCGTTACGATAGTTGATAATGAACCCCCACTGGCCATTTGTAAGAACATTACTATTGCACTCAGTGCAGCGGGATTGGCAACGATTGTACCTGGCGATATTGATGGCGGCAGCACCGACAATTCAGGTATTCTTTCCTTGCATGCATCTAAAACCTCGTTTACATGCGCTGACATTGGAGCAAATTATGTAATCCTCACTGTGACAGACCTTTTCAATAATCCTGCTACATGCACAGCCACAGTTACAGTGACCGACCCCAATGCCCCAAACTTGCGTATAAACAACGTTACGGTTTCCGAAAGCGATGGTAGTGCTGTTTTCACTATAACCATGAGTAGTATAAGATCATGCAATGTTACATTTCTCGTTTCTACGCAAAATAACACCGCCATTGCAGGCTTGGATTATATTGGACTTTTGGGCACGTACACCATTTTTGGTGGATCGCTTACCACTACGGTGAGTGTAACCATTATCAATAACAGCGTTTTTGAACCCACTGAGACCTTTTTTGTTAACATTTCAAACCCTATGGGCGCTGTAATCCTTGTCGGGCAGGGAATATGCACAATCCTCGATGACGATGCACCACTGATTACAATGGCTGATCTCTCTGTTACCGAAGGCGCCCCTGCAGTTTTCGCCGCTACACTTACAAATGCAACACCCGGTGGGGTTACGCTCACTTACTCAACATTAAATGGCACAGCCACAGCCCCCCAAGATTATACTACCGTCACCGGAACACTTAATTTTATTGGTACAGCCGGCGAGGTTAGAACTGTGACTGTCACCACAATAGACGATAATTTGGTTGAACCAGAGGAGCATTTCTTCCTGACATTCAATCATCCTTCCAACCCTGTAGGCATACAAGCGCTTCAGGCAAAAGCCACTCTCATTGACAACGATCAGGCCACTATTTCTGTTAACGATATTTCGGTTAGCGAAGGGGTTGGCACTGCCACTTTTGTTGTTACCCTTAGCAAAGCAGTTCAAAATGAAATCACGATTACCTATGCTACAGTTAATAATACTGCCATTGCACCAGGCGACTACACTCCGGTTTCAGGAACCCTGACATTTGGCGGTACACATCCGCTGACTAAACAGGTAGCGGTAACGATTATTGACGATGCAATAATTGAAACACCCGAAACTTTTTACCTGAATCTCACTGGGCTTTCTGCTGCCGGACAAACGGTTACGGTTACCAAATCGCAGGGAATTTGCACAATCAATGACAACGACCTGATCATCAAACCCGGCGATGCAAATTGCGACGAGGTGGTGAATGTGCTTGATGTAGTGTCTATTGTAAATTATATTTTGGGAAATACCCCACCCGTGTTCTGCTTCAACAATGCCGACGTCAACAACGACCAAACCATTAATGTACTAGATTTGGTTGGGACTATAAATATCATCCTGGCCAATTAGATTCGAAAAGTTAGGGTTATTTCCCGATGTCCGGTCTGATGCGTGGCAATAGGACCAGACCATTATTGCGAAAGTTTATGTGAGCACTCCTCAGGTAAAGTTAGAATCTTTAGGAAGGAGAGGAAATTTGCAATGAATTATGCCTCCTGCCCTACTATGTAAACCATATACCCGATAAAAAACACCAGCATAAGTGCGGCTTCCCAGCGGTCGAGTTTCTTTTTCCTGCCATGAAACATCGCCGAAAACAAAAAAATAGTCCCAGCAGTTAATATAAGCAAGTCGGTGTTAAACGCAGGATTAAATGCAATTGGCCTAACAATTGCACTCAACGCAAGGATAAAAAAGATATTGAAAATATTCGAGCCGATGATATTTCCGATGGCTATGTCACTATTTTTCTTCCAGGCTGCGACGGCCGACGTGGCCAGCTCAGGCAGAGAAGTTCCTGCAGCAACGATCGTTAATCCGATAATTTTCTCACTCACCCCCAAGGCATGGGCAATCTCAACCGCGCTACTTACGACCAGGTTCCCACCAACAACCAGGCCCGTTAAACCGATGACAATATACGCCCATATCTTCAAATTACTGAATGGGATTCCAGTATGGGCCTGCCTTACCGGATCAATTTTAAGCTGCTTGTAAACATAGTAGAGAAAAACCAGGAAGAAAAAGAGCAGGATAAAAGCATCGAGACGAGACAACTGAAGCGCTTTTCCTGGAATAAAAAAATCGTTGGCGAGCAGCCATACAACAATGATGGCCAGAAACGAAAAAGGAATTTCTCTCCACACGGTGCGGGAATGAACATTTAAGGGGGTGATGAGGCCTGCTATTCCAAGTATTACGAACAAGTTAAAATTATTGCTTCCGATGATGTTGCCAAACACAACGTCAAAATGTTTTTCGAAGGCGGCGATCGTGTTCACGACCAATTCCGGAGCCGAGGTTCCAAAGGCTACGATGGTTAGTCCGATGGCCAGGTCGGATATTTTATGTTTACGTGCGAGGGCAGATGCTCCACTCACCAGCCAATCGGCACCTTTTATAAGTAAAGTAATGCCGATTGAAAACAATAATATGGTGATAATCATTCGAAAAATTTTAAACCAATTCGCAAGATGACTTACATATCAGGTTGCAAAATTAGGGTTTTGCCTCAACTAAAGGAATTCACTTAAAAAAGGAAATTCAATTGCTCGAAATCCCTTCTTCCTACCCTGAAGCGCTAACATCATTGACAATCACTACCGAAAGCGGCTCTATAAATCCGGTTTTGCTGGCTACATAGCGTGTCCGATGAATAAAAATAGTTATTAATAGTATGATATACAATTATTTAGCGGCTTCGTTGAATTTTCCTTTTTCATAACATTTGATTAAAACATTCTTTAATTTTATCGCATCACTAAAAACCAAACCCTATGTTTCACTCCCGCCTTTTTTCTATTTTTTGTCGCTCAGTCCGGAGTATGTTTTTCACGGCCATTCTTCTCTTCATCAACGCTTCAATCCAGGCTCAACTTTCTGCTCCCAAAACCTTTTTTGGCTTCGAACCTGGAGCAGATAAGATGCTTTTCAACTATGAGCAACTCACCGACTACATGAAATTGCTCGAAAAAGACTCAAAAAAAATCAACATCCGCGAAGTTGGAAAATCAACTTTGGGAAAGCCAATATATGTAGTTTGCATTTCTTCCGAAACAAACATCGCACGGCTCGATGAACTGAAAAAGATCAACCGGCAACTGGCCATGAATGGCAGCCTGACTGATGCTGAGCGGCAAAAACTTGTTGAAGAAGGCAAAGTATTTGTGCTAATGACCCTTTCGATGCACTCATCGGAGGTGGCCCCATCGCAGGCGGCACCGCTTATCGCTTATGAACTTCTCACATCTGCAAGCCCTGAGATTCAAAAAATATTGGAAGACGTTGTTTATATGATGGTTCCCAACCACAACCCCGACGGCATGAATATGGTTGTTGACCATTACAACAAAACCAAAAACACCCCACTTGACGGCAGCACCATGCCCGGGGTGTATCATAAGTATGTAGGCCATAACATCAACCGAGATTTTGTTTCCCTCACACAAGCCGAAAACAAGGTAGTATCGAATCTTTATACAAACGACTGGTTTCCGCAGGTGATGATCGAAAAGCATCAGATGGGCTCCAACGGGCCTCGCTATTATGTATCTCCCCCCCACGATCCCATTGCCGAAAATGTGGATGCCGGCATTTGGAACTGGATGCAAACATTCGGTTCCCGGGCCATCACCGACATGACCGCTGAAGGCTTCAAAGGCGTATCCATGAACTATCTGTTCGACGATTACTGGCCGGGGTCAACCACCACTTCCATCTGGAAAGGCGTTATTGGGATGCTCTCCGAAGCTGCCAGCGTAAATTATGCCTCTCCCATCTATGTCGAACCCAACGAGCTAAGAACCGTTGGAAAGGGAATGGGCGAATATGCCAAGAGCATCAACATGCCCGAACCCTGGCCGGGCGGCTGGTGGCGGCTGGGCGATATTGTAGCCTACGAGCGCGTCAACACCCTGAGCTACCTGCGAACCGCTGCCCTGTATAAGAAAGACATCCTTGAGTTCAGGAATCGGTTCACCCGCAACGAAATTGAGAAAGGCAGGCAGCAGGCCCCTTATTTCTATTTTTTGCCGTTGCAGCAGCACGACCAGGGCGAGCTGGTTGCCCTCGTCAACCTGCTTGCCGAACACAACATCCGCACCTATGCACTGACACAGGATTGTGTGGCCGAAAACCGCCTGTGGAAGAAGGGCGACATTGTGGTGCCGCTGTCGCAGCCTTTTCGCTCCTTTATCAAGGAAATCATGGAAAAACAGGTCTTTCCGGTCAGGCGCTACATGCCCGGAGGCGAAATGATCCGGCCTTATGACGTAACATCCTGGTCGCTGCCATTGCACAAAGGTGTTGAAGCTGCCGAAATCACCACCAAACTCATCGGAATTGAAAGCAAGCTGAGCGAAATCAGAACACCCTATCGCTTGCAGGGTGAAGCCCCGCGGCAGTATAAACACCTGCTCCTTACGGCCAACCATAACGAGAGCTATAAGGCTGCATTCATGGCAGCTGCAAAAGGCATGGAAATATCCAGGACAACTGCTGCCTTTGTAAATAGCGGAATTACCTATCCGGCTGGTAGTTTCCTGATCAAGTCGGGCAAGGCCGACCCGGACCTATTAAGCAGGCTCACTACCGCTCCGGTTTCTTTAGCAGAGGGCACTGAATTGCCCGAAACCCAGCCATTGAAACTTCCACGCATCGGCTTGATTGAAAGTTGGTTTTCGGCCATGGATGCCGGTTGGTTGCGGTTTTTGTTCGACGACTACGGGATTGCCTACAGCGTGCTGCGCCCCGCCGATCTGCAAACCACCGACCTTGCCAGGTTTGATGTGTTGATCCTGACGGATGAGAACAAATCTGTTCTGCTGAACGGAAAATTCGGCGAAGAAGGCAACTACAACATCCCCCGTTATCCGCCCGAATTTGCAAAAGGTATGGAAAAGAAAGGCCTCGAAAACCTACTCACCTTCATCAACAACGGAGGCAAGGTGCTGGCCTGGGGAGGTTCGGCCGATTTATTTATGGGCGCCCTGAGCATAGGGGCCGAATCGCCAGCCAGGGATGAAAAAACCAAAACCAATAAACCCGGTGAAGAAAAAACAAAAGCCGAATTTCAACTTCCGGTGCGCAATATCGGCCCCGATTTGAACAGAAAAGGGCTCGAAGTGCCGGGTTCCCTGCTGCGGGTGCAACTCGTTGCAGACCATCCGCTCACTTACGGAATGCCCCCGTCAACAGGTGTTTTTCATCGCGGAACCCCTGTTTTTACCACTTCCATTCCCTATTTGGATATGGATCGGCGCGTGGTGGCGTTTTTTCCTGAAAACAATATTCTGATGAGTGGCTATGCCGACAAAAACGAACTTCTGGCCAAACAGGCAGCCTTGGTGTGGATTGGCAAAGGAAAAGGACAATTGGTGCTTTATGGCTTCAGTCCGTACGCTAGGGGGCAGATGCAGGCTACTTACAAGTTGTTGTTTAATGGTTTGCTGATGAAATAATATCATGAATCCTCTTGCTCCACCATAAAAGCGAGCAGGAGGGTTGATTTTCTCTTTAATCACAATGCTGTCAGGGAGTTGTACCTTGAGGGTTTCTTTTAAAAACCTGATACAGATACTGGTCCTTGATGATAAAGACCAAGGCAATCACATAAAAACTGCTTATAAAAAACTCATATAAAAACCGTTGTGTTGCCGAGGTATGGTATCCCATTAGCTGCAGTAAAAAAACAACTTGTAAAATTACGAAAGCCCCGAGGTTTACCAGCAATAGCCTTAGAGCCTTGCGCCAGGCCATCACCAGGAACAAAAAAAGCTGCCAGGCAAGAATCATCACCGTAGGTTGTAATACCGACCCGATTTTTTGGTTAAACTTTGCCTTGCGCCCTTCGACTATCGTGTGAGCCCAAAAATAAGACTTGCCATCAATTTTTTCAAATTCAAAAAATTTTTTACTGCCTGTAATTTTGTACAGAACATTCGCGCTTGTCAAGATGAATTTAGCATGGTATTTTTCAAATCCCAATTGCCAAATAGCAAAGACCACCATCGTAATTCCAACCAGAGTGGTAATTTTAAGTTTATTCGATTTCAGGTGACTCATAATGATTTAACTTTTGATTGTATGGGAATTGCAACGCACAGGCCGCAAATTATCGTTTGATCGCTTAAAGGATTTGCGGGGCTTTATCAGGTTTTGTATTTTGGTAGCGCCAGACCCAGATCAGGAAAACCAGGAACCCAAAAAGTATGTTCCATAAATATTCGTGAATAACATCGAACTGATTAGGGAAATACCTGCCGATATATCCCATTGTGATAAAACGCAGGCTATTGAGCAGAAACACTGAAGGGATGAAAATGGCAAGGGTAGTGAGCCTTTGCGTCCATCTCACAGGCGATAAAAGACTGAGATAAATAACGAAAATGTAGAAGTTATAAGCAGTGCATTCCATGATCACCTGCATCGGGTAGCCTGCCACAGTCAGGTTCGGAGATGCGGGGCTTTGGATGGGCAAAAAAGTTATTTTTCCTAATAAAACCACACTTTCTACGGTGAAACGGACGAAGAAATTAAAAAAATCATCCCTGATCGAAGGTAGGTGAACCAATCCCATAGTGATTGCCCAGAGAGTTACGGCGGCGATCAAAGGAAAGAATTGCAGGAACAGATTTTTTTGCAACTGGTTCTTTGCCTTGGGGTCCTTCGGTTTGGCAAACTTATCCTTTTTCGCTGGGGTGGTAGTCATCATAAGTGATAAAATAATAAATGCTTTGTTTTGCCAGTGTGAGGCTTTCAATATTTTATGCTAAAGTATGAAAACAATTAGTGCTATGATGCTAAATATGAAAATAGGTTAATTCTATTTTGAAGTAAAAAGTCAGTGTTTGAAGGATTACACCTTGCTCTATCTTGTGCAGATAAATCATTAGGCAGTTGGTTGCCCGGGCAAGCCAAAGAAACTAAGCGTAACAATGCTTGTATATTCAAGATCAAAAGGTATAAAATTCTTTAGGTATTTCATTTTTTAATACCTTTGCAAATTCTTTCTGAAAACAACACTGTGCTTATAAAAACATGATAAACATCACTTTACCTGATCACTCAGTTAAACAATATCCGCAAGGTACCAACGCGCTGCAAATTGCTTCAGGCATAAGCGAGGGGTTGGCCCGCAATGTGTTGGCTGCCGAAATCAACGGCGAGGTGTGGGATGCCACACGTCCGCTCTTCGAGGATGCCCAACTGAAATTACTCACCTGGAACGATCCAGGCGGGAAATCCACCCTGTGGCATTCTTCGGCCCACCTGATGGCAGAAGCGGTTGAATTACTGTATCCCGGCGTGAAGTTCGGCATTGGCCCCGACATCGAAAACGGATTTTACTACGACATAGATTTTGGAACCCACACCATTGTTGCCGAAGATCTGGCAGGGATCGAAGAAAAGATGCTGGAACTTGCACGTGAAAAGCAAACCTTTAACAGGGTGGATGTGAGTAAGGCCGAGGCTATAAGGTACTTTGCTGAAAAACAAGACGAGTACAAACTCGAACTCCTCAGCGACCTCGAAGACGGACAGATCACACTCTACAAATCGGGCTATTTTACTGACCTTTGCCGTGGGCCACATCTTCCCGATACAAGCCCTATCAAAGCTGTGAAGTTGCTGAATATTGCCGGTGCTTACTGGCGCGGAGATGTAACCCGCAAACAACTGACACGCATCTATGGTATTACATTTACCAAGCAAAAAGAACTCACCGATTATCTAGAACTGATCGAAGAAGCCAAAAAGCGCGACCATCGAAAGCTCGGCAAAGAACTGGAACTATTTACATTCTCACAGAAAGTAGGGCAAGGGCTCCCTCTCTGGCTGCCCAAGGGAGCCATCCTGCGCGAAAAGCTCGAAACATTCCTTAAAAGGGAGCAGCGAAAAGCAGGCTACGATCAGGTCTTATCGCCGCATATAGGCAATGTGGAGCTTTACAAAACATCCGGACACTACGAAAAATACGGCAAAGACTCCTTCCAACCCATCAACACTCCCATGCCCGACGAGCAGTTTTTTCTCAAACCAATGAACTGCCCCCACCACTGCGAAATTTATAAAAGCAAACCTCACTCGTATAAAGACCTACCCGTTCGCTATGCCGAATTTGGCACCGTGTATCGCTACGAGCAGAGTGGCGAGCTGCATGGCCTCACTCGCGTACGCGGATTCACCCAGGACGATGCCCACATCTTTTGCCGCCCCGACCAGGTGAAAGATGAATTCAAAGGTGTAATGGACATTGTGATGATCATCTTTAAAGCTCTTGATTTCAAAGACTTTACGGTGCAGATTTCGCTGCGCGACACCAACAACAAAGAAAAATATATAGGTACCGACGAGAACTGGGAAAAAGCTGAAAAGGCCATCATAGAAGTAGCCGAAGAGCGCGGGTTGAAAAACACTGTGATTAAATATGGCGAGGCTGCATTTTACGGCCCCAAAATGGATTTTATGGTGAAAGACGCCCTGGGGCGTAGCTGGCAATTGGGCACCATCCAGGTTGACTATAACCTCCCTGAACGCTTCGAGCTCGAATATACCGGAAGCGACAACGAAAAGCATCGCCCTGTGATGATACACCGGGCACCATTTGGTAGTATGGAACGTTTTGTGGCCGTATTGTTAGAGCATTGTGCCGGTCGTTTCCCCCTATGGCTGGCTCCGGAGCAGGCAATCATCCTGCCAATCAGCGAAAAATATCAGAATTATGCCGAAAATGTTCTCAGATTGCTAAATAATTCCGATATTCGCGCCCGAATTGATGATCGCAACGAAAAGACAGGAAGGAAGATCAGAGACGCTGAATTGCAGAAGATTCCCTACATGATTATTGTAGGAGAGAAAGAAGAAAACAGCCAATCAGTTTCGGTTCGCAAACATGGCGAGGGCGATATGGGCACTTTCACCCTGGATGAGTTTACAGCGATGATCAATAAGCAAATCAATGAAGTTTTATTTTAAAAATAGTATTAACCAATACGGAGGACCAAATCATAGCAACACCTTTTAGCCGTCCCAGGGGATATACCCAGCAGTCGAGGAAGCGTGTAGAAGACCCGCATAAAATCAACCAACATATCACATCTCCGGTAGTGAGGGTGGTGGGTGAGAACATTGAACAAGGCATTTATAACATCAGGGAAGCTCTTGAAATAGCCCGCAAACTCGATCTCGATCTGGTTGAAATCTCTCCTACTGCCAATCCCCCTGTTTGCAAAGTGATTGACTACAAGAAATTTCTTTACGAACTCAAAAAGAAGCAGAAAGAAATTAAAGCCAAATCAGCAAAGATTGTGGTAAAGGAAATCAGGCTCGGGCCAAATATTGATGATCATGACTTCAATTTCAAACTTAAACATGCCATCAATTTTCTAAACGAAGGAGCCAAGGTGAAAGTTGAAGTGTTTTTCAGGGGCCGTTCTATCGTGTATAAAGACCAGGGAGAGTTGACCATGTTGCGTTTTGCACAAGAGGTGGAAGAAGTTGGAAAGGTTGAGCAACTCCCGAAATTGGAGGGAAAGCGTATGATTATGATTCTCTCTCCGAAAAAATAGAAGCGCACATTTGTTCTATATAATGTAATTTAATCAATTTGTTCAATGCCAAAGATGAAGACGAAATCCGCTGCCAAGAAAAGGTTTACCCTTACAGGCACCGGTAAAGTGAAGAGGAAGCATGCCTACAAAAGTCACATCCTGACCAAGAAATCGACCAAGCGCAAGAGAAATCTTACGTACAGTGCCGTGATTTCGCCTGCAGATGAGAAAAATGTAAAACGCATGATTTCGAGCTAATTCAATGATGTTTCACTTACTCTCAGCCCGCAAAGTTTCCACCCTGGGTGGAGCGCTGAAGTAAAAACCAAAAAACAATGCCAAGATCAGTAAATGCTGTCGCATCGAGGGCGCGACGTAAAAAAATCCTCAAACAAGTAAAAGGGCAGTTTGGCCGGCGAAAAAATGTATGGACTGTTGCCAAAAACGCTTACGAAAAAGGCCAGACCTATGCCTATCGCGACAGGCGTGTGAAGAAAAGAACATTTCGCAGTTTATGGATTAACCGTATCAACGCAGCCGTACGCGAATACGGAATGAGTTATTCGGTATTCATGGATAGGCTCAACAAACACAACATTGATATCAACCGTAAGGTTCTGGCCGACCTGGCCATGAACAACCCGGAAGCATTCAAGGGGATTGTTGAACAGGTGAAAGGTTAGCCATCTTTCGAAGTTTTACAGGAAGCGGGATTGTTGCGCAGCAACAATCCCGCTTGTTTTTTCCCTCCAAACCACCGGGCTTTTTGTTTGTTATGTAGAAAATTAAACCAACCGCCATGACCAACAATTTGAATCACCTCAGAAAAGAATATAAAAAGGCTTTTCTTGAACCTTCTTCAATGCACAACGACCCACAGGTGCAATTTGAAGGGTGGCTCGACGAAGCCCTGAAGGCAGGCATAGAAGAACCCAATGCCATGACCCTGGCCACTTGTGGCAGCAACGGAATGCCTTCGGTGAGGATGGTTTTGCTCAAAGGGATTGAGCAGGGTGGTTTTGTGTTTTATACCAATTACAATAGCCGCAAGGGAAAGCACCTGCACGAGAACCCCAATGCTGCGCTTTTGTTTTTCTGGCCTGTCTTGGAACGGCAGGTGCGCATCGAAGGCACCGTGAAGAAAACCAGTAAGGATTTGTCAGACCAATATTTTTACAGCCGTCCATACGAAAGCCAGGTAGGAGCTTTGGTTTCGGAGCAGAGCAAGGTCATCGGCTCCCGCAACCAGATAGAAAGGCCATTCAAGGAATTAATGATTAATCCGGTCAAACAATTGAGCCGGCCAGCCAATTGGGGTGGGTATGTGCTCCGACCAAACCTTTTTGAATTCTGGCAAGGCCGGGAGCATCGTCTGCACGACCGCATTCAATACACCTTTACTGGTTCAGGCTGGGAAAAAGAACGGCTGTCGCCATGAATTTTTGAAAAAGTGGTCAAAAAACTTTTTATTTCCCTGCCGGAATCCAATACATCTTTATTCGGCTCAGATATTCATATCGCTGATGATGTGGTTAATGCGTTCATCCATCTGGATATTCACTGTATCAAACTCCAGTCTTGAGCTGAGCTTTCCTCTAATTCCAAAATAGAATTTGATTTTAGGCTCAGTGCCGGAGGGGCGAATGGTAATTTTACTCCCATCTTCAAGATAAAACTGCAACACGTCTGAAGTAGGCAGGTTGATGGCCTTGATAGTCCCATCGGATAGGTCTATCTCCTGCTTGAGTTTATAATCTTTGAGTCTTACCACCCTGGCACCAGCCAGGTTCAGGGGTGGGCTGTTGCGATAGCGCTCCATGAGGGCAACAATTTCTTCGGCACCGGCTTTGCCTTTCTTGGTTACAGAAAGGAGTTTTTCTTTATAAAATCCGAATTCAAGATAAAGGTCGGCAAGTACATCAAAAAACTTCTTTCCCCGGCTGGCCGCCCATGCAGCAGCTTCAGCGATCATGCAGCAGGCAATTACCGCATCTTTGTCGCGCGAAAAATCACCAACCAAATAGCCATAGCTCTCCTCGCCCCCTCCAATAAATTTTTTCTTGCCTTCGAACTTGCCGATAATCTCAGCAATATATTTGAATCCGGTGAGTACATCGTAGCTTTCGACTCCAAATTTGTTGGCAATTTCGGTGAGCAGTTCACTGGTAACTATGGTCTTCACAATGTATTCCTTTCCAATGAGCCAGCCTTTTTCTTTCCACATGGCCAGCAGGTAGTAGATCAAAACCGATGCAGTTTGGTTGCCGTTGAGCAGAACGAACTTACCATGATTGTCCTTGACTGCAATACCAACGCGATCGCCATCGGGGTCGGTAGCCATTACAAGGTCGGCATCCACCTGCCGTGCTTTTTCTATAGCAAGGGTAAGCGCATCCGGTTCTTCAGGATTGGGAGAATGAACTGTCGGAAAATTACCATCGGGGATGTCTTGCGAGGGGATATGGATGATGTTGGTGAATCCGAATGCATTCAACATCCGTGGCACGATTTGAACACCTGTACCGTGGATGGGGGTGAATACGATCCTCATATCGCTTTGATCCTGAATGATTTCTGGCGACAACGAGAGGGTTTTCAGGCTGGCAACATACACCTTTTCAACGTCCTCGCCTATGAGGTGAATCAGTTCAGGGCGTGCATTAAAATTCACATCGCCGGGCGAACCGATTTTCAGTACTTCAGCAATCACGTTTTTATCGTGAGGGGTCACCAGTTGCCCACCATCATTCCAATATACTTTATAGCCATTGTATTCTTTGGGGTTATGCGAGGCGGTAACCATTACTCCGGTGTGGCATCCCAATAGCCTGATGGCAAACGAGAGCAGCGGCGTAGGCCGGATTTCGTCGAACAAAAACACTTCAATACCATTGGCAGAGAGCACACTGGCAGTGATGCCTGCAAAGTCTCGGCTGTTGTTTCGAACATCATATGCAATGGCTGCCTTGAGGCTTGCACCGGGAAAAGTGTTGAGCAGATAGTTGGCCAATCCCTGAGTCGCCATACCCACCGTGTACTTGTTCATACGGTTGGTTCCAACACCCATGATGCCGCGCAACCCACCGGTGCCAAACTCAAGATCGCGATAAAATGCATCGGTGAGTCCATCAGGGTCCTGGTCAATCATCTGTTGGACCTGAGCGCGTGTTTCTGCATCGAATCGTTCGCTCAACCAGGCTTTTGCCCGGGATAAAACGATTTGTTCTGGGGTTTTCATGGTATCTTTTTATTTGAGGAGTTCCTTAAATCGTAGGTCGCATTTGATCCGATATCCGCTGAATAAATCTACCTAAACTTTCTTCCCAGCGCGGGATGCGGATTTTAAAATCGTGTACGATGGAAGTTTTATCCAGCACACTATAAGGGGGCCGAATGGCGGGTGTAGGATATTCGCTCGTAGGAATAGGTAGAACATTGCAATGAAGCCCTGCTAGTTTCACAATAGCCAGTGCGAAATCATACCAGCTGCATACCCCCTCATTTGTGAAGTGATAAATGCCCGGTTTCGCTGCATGATAAAGAGGCAGAACCTGAAGGAGGCAATGTGCAAGATCGGCAGCATAGGTAGGCGAGCCTATCTGGTCGTTCACTACCCTGAGCTCTGCACGCTCTGATGAGAGGTGGAGTATTGTTTTTGCAAAATTATGCCCATAGGTGGAATACAGCCAGGAGGTTCTAAAAATGATTGCATTTGCTCGGGACTGTATTATGGCCTGCTCACCGGCGAACTTGGTTTTCGCATACACCCCTAGCGGATCAGGCGGGTCACTTTCGAGGTAAGGTTGCCTTTTCGACCCACTGAAGACATAATCGGTTGATATATGCACAAGCAGAAAATTGAATTTTATTGCTGCTTGTGCCAGCAACCCAGGAGCGATAGCGTTGACAAGATAAGCCAACTCAGGTTCGCTTTCGGCCTTATCAACTGCGGTGTAAGCAGCGCAGTTGATGACCGCATTCACTTGGTTCGCACCAAAAAAGGCATCAATTGCCTTTGGCTGTGTGATATCCAGTTCAGCCACATCGGTAAAAATAAAATGATACTGCGGATATTGATACCTGAGTGCTTCAAGCTCGCTGCCGAGTTGTCCCTTGCTTCCGGCTATCAGGATGTTTTTAATCATAGTCAGAGGGAGAAGTTGTTTTGAGCTAATTTTTAGTGCTGTAAGGTTTTCTTAAAATAGGCTATGGTATGAATCAGGCCTTCTTCCAGTGGTATTTTGGGCTCCCACCCCAACAAGTTTTTAGCTTTTGCAATGTCAGGTTGGCGTTGCATGGGATCATCCGAAGGCAAGGGCTGGTAGATGATCTTTGATTTGGAGCCCGTCAGGTGAATGATCTTTTTTGCCAGTTCAAGAATCGTAAATTCACCCGGATTACCCAGGTTCACCGGCCCGGTAATTTCATCTGAAGTCTGCATCATGCGGATGAACCCATCCACCAGGTCGTCGGCATAGCAGAAACTGCGGGTTTGGGAACCATCGCCATAGATGGTGATGTCTTTTCCGGTGAGTGCCTGCACAATAAAGTTTGATACCACCCGGCCATCGTTGGGATGCATGCGCGGGCCATAGGTGTTGAAAATCCTGACAATTTTTATTCTGACCTTGTTCTGCCTGTGATAGTTAACAAAAAGTGTTTCGGCTGCCCGCTTGCCTTCATCGTAACAAGCGCGATCGCCGATGGGGTTTACGTGTCCCCAGTATTCTTCGGGTTGAGGGTGGACTTTTGGATCGCCATAAACTTCGCTGGTCGAGGCCTGAAGAATTTTTGCGCGGATCCGTTTTGCAAGCCCGAGCATGTTGATGGCACCCATCACCGAAGTTTTCACGGTCTTGATGGGGTTATACTGATAATGCACCGGTGAAGCGGGGCAAGCCAAGTTATAAATTTCATCAACTTCGATATAATAGGGCATCGAAACATCGTGGCGGATCAGCTCAAAATAGGGGTTCCCGAGCAGGTGCACCACATTTTGCTTTTGGCCGGTAAAGAAATTATCAAGGCAGGCTACTTCGTTGCCTTCGTTGAGCAGGCGTTCGCACAGATGCGAGCCCAGGAATCCTGCTCCACCGGTTACCAGAATGCGTTTTTTCATATGGATTTTATTTAAATATCTTATATGCGCCCGATTGAAAAATATTCAAATCCTGCACTCCTCAGTTCTTTCGGATCATAAATATTGCGCCCGTCGAACACCACTGGAGTTTTCATCAGCTTTTTCATCACACTCAGGTTTGGAAACCTGAATTCGGTCCATTCTGTAACCAGGAGCAGTGCATCAACATCAATCAAGGCATCGTATGCGTCCTTTGCATATTCTATGGTATTTCCCACGCGGTGCCGGGCTTCCTTTATGGCTACCGGGTCGTATGCTTTAACCTTGCTTCCGGCCGCCAGCAGCTTTTCAATAATCACGAGCGCCGGAGCTTCGCGCATATCGTCGGTCTGGGGCTTGAATGAGAGCCCCCACATTCCGAAAGTTCTTCCTTGTAGGTTGCCTTTGAAAAATGTATTCACTTTATTAAACAACACCGATTTCTGAAACTCGTTTACCTCTTCCACAGCTTTTAATACCCTGAGGTTGTAGTTGTTTTGCTGGGCTGTTTTAATCAGTGCTTTCACGTCTTTCGGGAAGCAGGAGCCACCATAACCGATGCCTGGATAGATAAACTTGGGTCCGATGCGTGAATCACTGCCAATGCCTTTGCGAACCATGTTCACATCGGCGCCGACAATCTCGCAGAGGTTGGCAATATCGTTCATAAAACTGATTTTTGTGGCCAGCATCCCGTTGGCAGCATATTTGGTCATCTCGGCCGAAGGCACGTCCATAAAGAAAATAGGATGCCCATTGAGAGTAAAGGGTTTGTAGAGCCTGGCCATTACCTCCTGTGCGTGTTCTGATTCTACTCCTACCACGATGCGATCTGGGCGCATAAAATCGTCAATGGCGGCTCCTTCCTTCAAAAATTCGGGATTAGACACCACATCGAAAGTGAGGGTGGAGTTTCTTATATTCAATTCTTCCTGCATCTCATGCCTTACTTTCTTTGCAGTCCCGACCGGTACTGTGCTCTTGGTAACCAGAATCAGATGCTTAGACATGTGTTTTCCAACCGTGCGGGCAACATCAAGCACATACTGCAGATCGGCGCTGCCATCTTGATCGGGCGGTGTGCCGACAGCAGAAAATATGACCTCGGCATTATTGAGGCAGGTAGCCAGATCAGTTTCGAAAGACAGGCGCCCTTTGGCTACATTGCGCCCTATCATCTCCTCAAGTCCGGGTTCATAGATGGGTGAAATGCCCTGTTTGAGCTTATCAATTTTCAACTTGTCAATGTCAACACAAACCACATCTATGCCGACTTCGGCAAAACAAGTACCAGTCACAAGGCCAACGTAGCCAGTCCCAACGATGATAATTTTCATAAAATTGTCTGTAATAGAGTGTTTAGTATTTTATTATTCCAACCATTCAGGTGTACGATCAAGAATGCCAATGAATTGACAAACTTACTAAGAAATCATTTACGGGGAATAGAAACTTGCGGGGTTTTGCTTAACCAGGCCTCGAGTTTCAAGTAAAAAACATTATTACAGTTGAATGTAACCCCAAAAATTGTACTCCTTAGGAGGCTTTGATTTATCAAATTCTTGTGGCCAGGTTATTTATGCTTTGTTTGAATGTCACTGTCGTTATTTGTACTTTTACAAAATTAATTTCAGGGTATTTATAAAAGAGTATAGGTCGTTATCATGTTGATAAAGCCTTCTCGCTTTCATGAAGGAAACCAAACCTGAAATAGTTTTATCATTAACTGGGATTTTAAATTCCGATTTTTCAAAAACACTTAACCAATAATATATGAAAGACACTCCACTCAACATGGATTTCCGAAAAACAATGGACTGGATAAAAAAGTACCTCCGGCGTGGTTTGCTTATTTTGTTTTTGGCCATTGCATTGCTCACATCCGTAAAAACCATCGGGCCTGAAGAAGAAGGCGTAGTCCTTTTCTTCGGCAAGTACACCCGAACCCTGCAACCGGGGCTGAATTTCATTGCTCCTTTTGGCATCGAGAAACTTTTTAAGATTCCTGTCCAGCGGCAATTGAAACAGGAGTTTGGATTCAGGACTGAAAAGGCCGACACCCGCACAACCTATTCGAAAAAGAGTTTTATTGATGAATCGCAGATGCTCACTGGCGATTTGAATATGGCTGACGTTGAGTGGGTTGTACAGTATCGGATCAGTGATTCTTACAAGTATCTGTTCAAAGTGCGAAATGCCGATAAAACACTGCGCGATATGGCCGAGGCGGCGGTGCGCAAAACGGTTGGCGACCGAACAGTGAACGAAGTGCTCACCATCGGGCGGCAGGAGGCAGCTTCAAACGTAGAGGTGTTGCTGCAGCAAATGTGCACCGACTACGAAAACGGCATCCGCATTGACCAGGTGGTGCTACAGGATGTGAACCCTCCGGAACCAGTTAAACCCTCTTTCAATGCTGTGAATCAGGCCCAGCAGGAGCGCGAAACGCTGATCAACGAATCGGAGGCCGACTACAACCGCGTCATACCGCGAGCCAAGGGCGAAGCCGAAGAAACCATACAACTCGCCGAGGCCTATGCGCTGAACCGTGTGAACCGCGCCACCGGAGAAGCAGCCAGGTTTAGCTCTATCTTTGACGCCTATGTCAAAGCACCCGAAGTAACCAAAAAGCGCCTCTACCTCGAAACTATGGAAAAAGTGCTGCCCAGGTTGTCGAACAAAGTCATCCTCGACGAAAAAGGCAATAACATTTTACCCTTGCTCAATCTCGAAACCATTAAAAGGACTGCCCCATGAAACGACTATATATTCTAATGGCCGCCATGGCACTGGTGGCATTGATTGCCATCGGAAACACATTTTTTATCCTCGACGAAACCCAGCAGGCCATTGTTACCCAGTTTGGTAAGCCTGTCGGCGCCCCCCGCACCAGTCCGGGAATGCAATTCAAAGTGCCATTTATCCAGAAGGTTCAGTATTTCGACAAACGCTACCTCGAGTGGGACGGCGACCCAAACCAGGTTCCGACCAAGGACAAACGCTTCATTTTTGTTGATACTTATGCCCGCTGGGTGATTACCGATCCCTTGCAATTTTTCATCCGCCTGCGCGATGAGCGCTCTGCCCAGTCGCGCCTCGACGATATCCTTGACGGGGAAACACGCATTGCAGTTGCCAGCCACGACCTGCTCGAGATCGTTCGTTCCACCAACCGCGAACCGGTCATCGCCGAGTCGTTTATGCAGGAAATCGAACACCTTGAAAATATTCAGGTTGGCCGCGATAAGATTGAAACACTGGTGCTTGGCAAAGCCAACGAGCGCACCACCGACCTGGGAATACGCATCCTTGATTTTCGGTTCAAACGCATCAATTATGTCGAAGAAGTGCGCACCCGGGTTTATGACCGCATGATCAGCGAACGCAACCGCATCGCAGATCAGTTTCGCAGCGAAGGGCAGGGCGAAGCCCGCAAGATACAGGGCAACAAGGAAAGGGATTTGGCCCGGATACAGTCGGAAGCACTGCGTGAAGCAGAAAAAATCAGGGGCCGTGCCGATGCCCAGGCCACCAACATCTACGCTGCTGCCTTTAACCGCAATGCCCAAACCAGGGAGCTTTATGATTTTTTGCGAACCATGGAAAGCTTTGAGAAATCGCTCGACGAGAAAACCACGCTCATTATTACCACCAAAAGCGAGTTCTATCGTTATCTTCAAACCATGAAATAGGGCTTTTCGCACAAAACCTCCGGCATTACCAACACAGCCATGAAACATCATTCTGTAAAGAACCTGCCGTTTCCGGGGAAAAAAGTTGCCCTGGTGCTATCGAGTGGGGGTGCGCGTGGGCTTGCACAAATTGGAGCGATTGAAGTACTCCGGGAAAACGGTTTTGAAATTACCTCCGTTGCAGGTGCATCAATCGGTTCGCTCATTGGAGGCCTTTATGCCATGGGCGAACTTGAAAAATACAAAAAATGGGTTTGCACGCTCAAACGCATGGATGTTTTAAACCTGATGGACTTTACGGTGAGCGGCAGCGGCCTGCTGAAAGCAGAAAAGATTTTCAGGACAATGCAGTCCATCATACCCGACCGTGAGATAGCAGACTTTCCGATTCCTTTCACGGCGGTGGCCACTGATATAATTTCAGAGCAGGAAATAATTTTCAGGCACGGAAGTTTTTATCAAGCTGTCCGGTCTTCAATCGCGATTCCCGCCATCATCACTCCTGTAAAAAGAAATTCATCTGTGCTGGTTGACGGAGGGGTGCTGAATCCAATTCCCTGGCAGCATGTAATGCGCCGGCCGGGCGATCTGCTGGTAGTTATCAATTTATATGGTGCAACACCACATGAAATAACACACCGTGAAAAAGAAATTGTGAATAAAATCAGCCTTTCGCGCAAGTCGAATTTCTTTGAGGATTTTCATAATTCAGAGAACGTTCAAATGATAAAAAAATGGATCGCTGAATTCATGAGCAAAGGCGACCAAACAAGCACAGGTTATCTTTCGTTGCTGAATTCTGTTTCGAAAATCATGCTCATCAGGATTGCAGACCTTTCGCTTCAGATCTGTAAACCAGATATCCTGATCACGATCCCGCAAAGCTCGGCTGGCACATGGGATTTTCACAAGGCCCCCGATTTGATAAAACTTGGCCGGGAGGCAGCCCTGAAATCAGTAAATTGCTATGCAAACGGGCAGGATGTGGCTGAGGCATCCACCATGCAATTGCCCGGCTGCTGAGGGTTATTCATTCGCCTTCCCTTCTTTTGGCCAGTGCCATCATCCGTTGATACAGGGTGGGATGCGAATAATGAAAAAATACGTACCACGGATGCGGGGTGAGGTTGATCAGATTCTTCCGTGTCAGTTTCTTAAGTGCTTCTATCAACAGGTTCGCAAAACCGAATTGTTGTGCATAACGATCGGCCTGGTATTCGGCATGGCGGGAGTAGATACCGGTTAAAATGCCAATCACAAACGAGATGGGGCTGTAGAGCAGGCCAAAAGTCACCAGCGCAACGTGAAAAGAATGTTGCTGAATGTTCAGTGCAGCGCTAAGCATTGGGCTGGAAATGAACAGGTTAAGGATAAAGAGCGTGAATCCGGCATTTAAGAGCGATGCAATGAGGTTGATTCGAATGTGATGCTTCTTGTAGTGGCCGGTTTCGTGGGCGAGCACTGCCACAATCTCATTGGTTTCGAGGTCGTTGATCAAGGTATCGTAGAGCACAATTCTTTTTTTGGGCCCCAAACCGGTGAAGTAGGCATTGGCCTTGGTGCTCCGCTTCGACCCGTCAATGACAAAAATATTTTTTAACCTGAATCCGGCAGCTTGCACAAAATCAGCGATGGCCTGGCGCAATTCCCCTTCCTGGAGCGGTGTTTGCTTGTTGAACAAGGGTACGATAAGTGAAGAGTAGAACAGCGTCATGAAAACCGAAAAAGCGGCAATCACCACCCAGGCATAAATCCAAAACATATCGGGTGATTGTTGGTAAATCCAGATGACCAGCGAAAACAGACCACTTCCAATTACTGCAGCCAGCAGCCATCCTTTCAGCTTGTCGAGCATGAAAGTGAGCGGAGTGGTTTTATTGAATCCAAAACGCTCTTCAATCACAAACACCTGGTAAACCTCGAATGGGATGCCCAGCAGGTCGGAGGCGAACATGAGCAAACCGAAGAAAAGTAGGGCCAACAGAATTGGGTGTTCAGTGATGCTGCGCAATAATCCATCGAGCCAGGGGAACCCTCCTGCCAGCAGGAAAATCATCATTACGGTAAAACTAAAAAAGCCTGAGATAAAACCAAAGCGGGAATTTGCTTTTTTATAGTCCTGTTGCCGTTTGTATTGCTCTTCATCATAAATACCCTGAAGTTCGGGTGGCAAAGCGGTTTTGCGGTACCGATAGTTAAGATAATCGAGCAGCAGTCCGAATAAGTAGCTGAGCGTCAAAATGGTAACGATAATATAGAAAAGTGTGGCCGGGTTCATGAAACTGATTTAATTTTAAAAATGCCGATGTGTTGCAAAGCAATAAAGCGAGCGTCAAATTTACTAATTTTGCGCACTTCAAAAATTAACCTCTGCAAGTCAATGACGAACAAGCACAGCGATATACCAAGCCGTTACGAACCCGACAAAACCGAACAACGCTGGTATGACTACTGGATGGAGCAAGGTTTTTTCCGCTCAACCCCCGATGAACGCATTCCATACACCATCGTGATTCCGCCGCCCAATGTTACCGGTGTTCTGCATATGGGCCACATGCTCAACAATACGATACAGGATATCCTCGTCAGGCGTGCACGTATGCAAGGCTTTAATGCCTTGTGGCTGCCCGGCACCGATCATGCCAGCATTGCAACCGAAGCCAAAGTAGTGGCGTTGCTCAAGTCGCAAGGAATTGAAAAAACCGACCTCACCCGCGAGGAGTTCATGAAACATGCATGGGACTGGAGAGAGAAACATGGGGGCATTATTTTGGAACAACTGAAGAAACTTGGCGCCTCATGCGATTGGGAAAGGACCTGCTTCACGATGGATGAACACCTGTATGAATCGGTGATTGATGTTTTTATTGATCTTTATCAAAAGGGATATATCTATCGCGGTGTGCGGATGGTCAACTGGGACCCGCGTGCGCTTACTGCTGTTTCGGATGAGGAAGTAAATTACAAGGAGGTTCAGTCGAAGCTCTATTATATCCGCTACCGGGTGCAGGATGCCACCCATGATGATCTCGACAGTGGTGCAGGCTGGATAACCATTGCCACCACCCGTCCCGAAACCATTCTCGGCGACACGGCTGTGTGTGTACATCCGGCGGATGACCGTTTCAAAAATCTTGTTGGCACAACAGTTCTCGTACCATTGATAAACAGGCCTGTTCCTGTAATCTGCGACGAATACGTTGACCGTGAATTCGGAACGGGTGCCCTGAAAATCACCCCTGCACACGACATCAACGACTATTATATCGGTCAAAAACATAAACTTCCATCGGTTGACATCTTCAATCCTGACGGAACGCTCAACGAGAATGCAGAAATTCATATCGGAGAAGATCGTTTCGAAGTTCGGGAAACGATTCTGCAGGAGTTGGAAATAGCAGGAAATCTAATCAAGACCGAAGATTATGTAAATAAGGTCGGATACTCCGAGCGCACCGATGCAGTGATCGAGCCAAAGCTATCGGTTCAATGGTTTTGCGATATGCAGGCCATGGCCAAGCCTGCCCTTGAATTGGTGATGAACGATACGATCAGGTTCCATCCGGCAAAGTTTAAAAATACTTACCGCCACTGGATGGAGAATGTGAAGGACTGGTGTATTTCCCGCCAGTTGTGGTGGGGACAACGCATTCCTGCCTGGTATATGCCCGATGGGGAATTTTTTGTTGCAAAAACCGCTGAGGAAGCGGCAAGCCAGGCAAGTATGAAATTTGGCACTCCGGTACGTCCGGATACCTTGAGGCAGGACGAAGATGTGGTGGATACCTGGTTTTCGTCGTGGCTGTGGCCTATATCGGTATTCGATGGTATTCGCAATCCAGAGAACCCTGACATAAAATATTATTACCCCACCAACGACCTGGTAACTGCACCGGAGATCATGTTTTTCTGGGTGGCGCGAATGATCATGGCCGGGTGGGAATACAGAAAAGAAATACCTTTCAGGAATGTTTATTATACCGGGATTGTCCGCGATAAGCTGGGGCGCAAGATGTCAAAATCTCTGGGTAACTCTCCCGAGCCGCTCCAGCTGATTCAACAATATGGAGCCGACGGTGTGCGGGTAGGAATGTTGCTGATGTCGCCCGCAGGAAACGACCTGCCCTTCGATGTTTCGTTGTGCGAACAGGGGCGAAATTTTAGCAATAAAATCTGGAACGCTCTCCGGCTCGTAAACGGCTGGAAATCTGACGAATCATTCGAGCAACCAGATTATGCCCGTGTTTCGGTGAAATGGTTCGAAGCCAGGCTGAATGCAGCCATGCTGCAATTTGAAGACCATTTTGATAAATTCCGAATTTCGGATGCACTGATGACTCTTTACAAACTCATCTGGGATGATTTCTGTTCGTGGTATCTCGAGATGGTCAAACCACCTTATGGGCATCCGGTTGATGCGAAAACAATCAGTGCTACACGCACTTTCTTTGATCAGCTAATGCGTTTGCTACATCCGTTCATGCCTTTTATCACCGAAGAAATCTGGCATCACCTGTCCGCACGCCAACCCGGCGAAAGCATCATGATATCCCCCATCCCTGCTGCCGACAACCAGGACGAAGATATTATCTGCAGGTTTGATTTTGCTGTAGAGGTGATTATTGCCTTACGTAACCTTCGGGCGAATCATAATATCCCCACCAAACAAGCACTCACCCTCCTCGTAAAGAAGAACAACGATGAACCGGCTGATCCCACTTTCGACAGTGTGGTAATGAAACTGTGCAATATCAAGGAATTGGGCTATGCCGAAGAAAAAATTCCGGGAGCCATTGCCATGGTGGTCAGACGAACCGAGTTTTTTATTCCCCTTGGGAAGTCGGCAGAAACCAGCGAAATGGTTGCCAAACTGCAACAGGAACTAGAATACACCCAGGGTTTTCTTGCTTCGGTTCACAAGAAACTGCACAACGAAAAATTTGTAGCCAACGCCAAACCAGCAGTGGTTGAAGTTGAAAGGCGTAAAGAAGCCGATGCCATCGCCAGGATTAAAGTGCTGCAAGAGCAAATTAATTCATTCAATACTCAGCATTGACCATAGCGCAATGAAAGCTGAAATGCTTGCATTCCAATCGTCATAAGCTTATAAAGCCACGAAACGAAGCGATGTGAGACATGATCAGGTAGGCTGTGCCGGAATTTGAGCTCCCGTTGATTGCGATGATCTTCTTCTCTGGTAAGTCGGTGCAAACATTTCTTCTTTCGGAAATGTTTTGGGAAGGCAGGCTGGCAATCAATCAGATTATTTCTCTTTCATCCGCTTTGCAATGGTGGCAACTCTCTTGCCCAGGGCTTCGCCTTTATCAAGAAATTTTGCATCAACAGCGCCTTTGGTTTCGGAGGAGAACGGCTTTTCGCCCGTAATAGCCGATGCTCCAAAGGGTTGCTCCCAATTGGGTCCGCCCACAACCACCATTCCAAAAATGAGCATGCTGTGAAGGATGCTAAGCTGGGTAAGTTCCTCGCCAGCCGAGATACCTCCACCTGTGGCAAAAGCGGCGCCAATTTTATCTTTGAGCGGGGCACCTTCGAAAGGCCATGACGCAAAAAAGGACGAAATTTCGGGCGAAACATTGGCATTATACACAGGGCTACCCACCACAATGGCATCGGCCTTGAGCAAATCCTCTGTCTTTACTTCGCTCACAGGCAGCAACTTCACCTGTGTACCTTTGATTTGGGTTGCCCCGCGTGCAACTGCTTCGGCCATGGCTTTGGTATGCCCTTCGCGGCTGTAATAGGTAACCAAAACCTGAGGCTGCCCACAGGCACTCAAACTGAAGAGCATCAGAAATATCAATAAACTGTTGTGATTTTTTTTGCAATTCATGGCAAATGCTTTTTTGATGTGATCATTACCTTAATAATTACTCTGGAATGTGGCGTATGCAAACGCTTTTGCAAATCTACTTTTTTACAAAAACATATTGCAAAAGGTTTGCACCCATTCGCAGTGCTTTCAGTCGGGTTTCGGCTGAATTATTGTGCACCAGGGGGTCTTCCCAACCATCGCTCAGGTCGGTTTCGTAAGTATAATAACACACCAACCGGCCCTCCCAGAACATTCCAAAACCTTGTGGTGGTTTTCCGTCGTGCTCATGAATTTTCGGAAGGCCGGACGGAAACTTAAACTTCTGATTATAAATTTCGTGGTTGAAAGGCAACTCGATGAAATCGAGTTCCGGAAAAACCTTTTTCATTTGTGGCCTCACGTATGGATCCATTCCGTAATTGTCGTCAATGTGTAAAAAACCACCCGCACTAAGGTATTTTCGCAGATTTTGCGCTTCCTGGCTGGTAAATTCTACGTTGCCATGGCCGGTCATGTGCAAAAATGGATAGTTGAAAATTTCGCTGCTACCAACTTCAACGATGTCGTGAGTTTTTTGGATGTTGGTGCCAAGTTGGTCGTTGCAGAACGCAATAAGGTTGGGCAATGCAGTTGGATCGGCATACCAGTCGCCTCCTCCTCCGTATTTGAGCAATGCAATACGCACCGGGGCCTGACTAAAGCCAATGGCAGTCAGGATAATTCCAAAAAACATGATCAATACCGCGCTTCTCATTATTAGCAAGTCATATAGTCCGGTTCACAAAATGGACAGCAAAACAAGCAGCAAGTGCAGCTGTTTCTGTTCTTAAACGATTTTTTCCGAGGCTTATTGGAGTAAATCCTGATTTTTGAGCCAATAATATTTCTTCTTTGCTAAAATCGCCCTCCGGGCCGATGAGGGCCAAAACTGAGGTTCCGGGCTTTACAACCTCCGAAATAAGTGGAGCATCAGGGCCTTCGCACCAACCAATGACTTTGCAGGTGGCTGATTGACCACCCACTAATTGCTTGAAGTGCACTGGCGTGTTCAGTCGGGGATGAAATGCCTGAAGGCTTTGCTTCATGGATGAGGTAATAATTTTATTGAGCCTTTCGATGCGAACTGAAATTTTTTCGGAGTGCTCGCAGATGAGTGGTGTAATTTCGTTGACCCCCATTTCTGTAGCCTTTTCCAGGAACCATTCAAAACGGGTCATGTTTTTTACCGTTGCCACAGCCAGGTGTATATGATAGTTGCGTGGTTTTTGGGTTATTGCTTCTACAATTTTAATCACACAACCTGTGGCATGGGGTTCAAGTAGTGCACCGCTAAAAAGTTCTCCCCTTCCGTTGGTAAGATAAATGGTTTCACCGGCCCTCATTCTCAGCACTTTTACACAATGCCATGATTCTTCACGGCCCAGGGTGTGTACGAAAGGCAGGCTTTCAGAACCGGTGAAACTCAGTTCCGGCTCGTAATGCAACTGCATTTCAGGTTTCTTTAATTTCTTGTTTATCTGCTGATGTGGCCTGGAATTTTTTTTCATAAGTCCGCAGCGCGAACAAAACCAGCCTGTATGATACATAGATGAGCACAGGCCAGCTTAGCAACCATAAAATCTGTTCGATATGTTTCATGTTTTCAGTTTTTAATACACATGTTGATCCTTGTCCTGCAGGTCGCTGGCATCAATCTTTTTCTTGTCTATTGATTTCCACGCATAGTATATGTAGGCAATCACAAACGGAACTGCCAGCGAAACATAGCTCATCACCGTCAGGGTATATTTGCTGCTCGATGCATTTTCAATGGTCAGTGAGTGCTGCAGGTTAAATGTCGAGGGGTAGAATGCAGTATTATTCCATCCCGCAATCAGAAACATAGCAAGCACCGTGAGTACGGTTCCAACTCCGCTGTACCATATTCCTTTATAATATGGTTGAAGGACAGTTCGGATAATTCCGTATAGCACCAAAACTACGCCAGCCAGGAAGATTAATCCAACCAGCGGTATCTGCAACAAGTTATGAAGATATTTGTAGGATTGCATGGCTACCTCCTTGGTCTGAGGGTCGTAGGCAAATCCTTTGCTCAGAAGGGTTGCAATCACAAAAGGCAGAAACACCAGCAGAAATGGAATTGCATTATACAGGATCTGTTTTTTGCCCTGCATCCGGATGTTCTCATTGTTGATATTGTTCATCAGATACATGGTTCCGAGGATGCGTGCCAGGAAGAAAACCGAAAGGCCAAGCAATACATTTTTATAGTTGAGCACGGCCTCAAGACCATAAAAAGGTGTTTCCCAGCGGGAGATGGCGGCACTAAACTTATTTGTAATGTTCATCTTATCCACCGAGAACTCCGATCCGGTGAAAAAGGTTCCGACGGCCGTACCCAGCAGTATGGTACCAATTGCGCCATTAACAAACAGAAATGCCTCGAATGTTTTGGATCCAAGAAAATTGTTTGGCTTTGCACGATACTCATAAGACACTGCCTGGATTACGAAACACAGCAAGATGAGCATCCACACATAATATGCCCCGCCAAAGCTGGTTGAGTAGAAGAGTGGGAATGAGGCAAAAAACGCACCACCGAAAGTGACCAGGGTCGTGAAGGTGAGTTCCCATTTTCGCCCCAGCGAATTGAGGATCATGCTCTGTTCTTCAGCGGATTTGCCCAGGGTTCGTAGCATGGTTTGCCCGCCTTGAACAAAGAGCAGAAATACGAGCAGGGCACCTAATACCGAAATGATAAGCCACCAGTATTGTTGTAATGCGAGGTGTGACAGACTTTCAAACATGGTTAGTTTCCTCCTTCATTTTTAGGTCCAAGTTTTATTTGCCTGGTCATAATCCTGATTTCGGCAATCATAAGCGTTGTAAAGAGCACCGCAAACAGCCAAAAAGTAACTTG
>JBBIIP010000013.1:0-76233 GCA_037446395.1 Lentimicrobiaceae bacterium | reverse complement strand
CAGGTTTTTAGAAATTGCCAGCTACTGCACCTCAGTTGCTAGTTGAATGATTCAATGCTCTCCCGGATGATGCCTACGGCTTCATGCAATTGGCTTTCGGTTATGACCAACGGCGGAGCAAAGCGAATGATGTGATGATGGGTTGGCTTGGCTAGTAAACCGTTGTCTTTCATTTTTATACAAACATCCCAGGCTTCATATCCATTTTTTGGTTTCACCACAATCGCGTTGAGTAATCCTTTTCCTCTAATTATCTCAACCATATCGGATTTAATTTTGCCACATTCCTCTCTGAATATTTTTCCAAGATAATCGGCTTTTTCGGCCAGATTTTCATCGCGAACAACCTCAAGTGCAGCAATGCCCACCCTGGCTGCAATGGGATTGCCTCCAAACGTAGAGCCATGCTGACCTGGCTTGAAGACAAGCATGATATCATCGTTTGCCAGCACGGCCGAAACCGGATATACTCCACCTGAAAGTGCCTTGCCAAGGATGAGCACATCGGGCTTTACGTTTTCGTGATCGCATGCCAGCAAACGGCCGGTTCGGGCGATACCTGTTTGCACCTCATCGGCTATGAACAAAACATTGTTTGTCTTACAAAGCTCATAGCAATTTGCCAGGTAGCCTTCGTCGGGTACAAACACCCCGGCCTCTCCCTGGATCGGTTCTACCATAAATCCGGCAACGGTTGGGTCTTCGAGTGCCTTTTTGAGTGCAGACACGTCGTTATATGGAATAATAATGAAACCCGGCGTAAAAGGCCCAAAATTCTTTTTTGCATCAGGGTCGGTTGACATGCTGATGATGGTGGTGGTGCGGCCGTGAAAGTTTCCGCTGCATATCACAATTTTCGCCTGATTCTCAGGTATTCCTTTTTTCTCATAGGCCCACTTGCGGCAGAGTTTAATGGCGGTTTCAACACCTTCGGCACCGGTATTCATGGGTAAAATTTTATCGTAGCCAAAAAATTCTCCGGCAAATTTTTCGAAGAGCCCTAAAGAGTCATTATAAAAAGCCCTTGAGGTAAGCGTAAGGGTGCGGGCTTGTTCAATCATTGCATTTACAATCTTCGGATTACAGTGCCCCTGGTTAACAGCCGAATAGGCCGAAAGAAAATCGAAATAGCGTTTGCCCTCAACATCCCACATAAAAGGGCCTTCGCCCTTGGCAAGCACAACAGGCAGGGGGTGGTAATTATGGGCTCCATATTTGTCTTCCAACTCGATGGCTTGCTGCGATTTGCTAATCCTGTTCATAAATTCTTGTTTTGAGGTATGTTGATAAGGAATTTTTGCGCAAAAATATACATTCCGGCTAATTGACCCCCTGGTTTTAATGGAAATTGCATGACATTCCGGCATTATTGACCCCTTAAAGGTGCAAATATTCGCTGACATTCTATTCCAACCCACCGTTACTATAAAGTAATTGGGCATTTATCCAACCACCCTCCTTGGTACAAAGGAAACATACCAGATTAGCACAGTCTTGGGGTAACCCGATACGGTTTAGAAGAGTTATTCTTTTCACTTCGGATTTCAAATCTTCAGTCATCCATCCTGTATCTGTGGCCCCTGGATTAATTACATTTGCTGTGATTCCTTTTGATCTAAACTCCCAAGCTGCTGCAAGAACAATACGATCCATTGCTCCTTTACTTGCACCATATGGAAGATTTCCTGCTGTATGGTCGCTTGTAATAGAGATTATTCGACCTTTTCCATTTTCATTTTTATAACGACTAGAAAATTCTTTTATCAACAACCAGGCTGCACGAACATTCACAGCAAAATGCAAATCAAAACTATCAATGGTTGTTGATAATATATCACTTTCAATGCAATGGCAATGATTAATAATCAGTGCTGTAACACTTCCAATTGTATTTTCAATTTGATTAAAAATCCTGGTCGGTGCTTCAATATCTGAAAGATCTGATTCAATTGAAACTACCCGGGCACCAGTTTTTTGTATGGTTGTAACAGTTGAGTCTATATCACTTGGATCACTGCCCCATTCCATAGATTTATCGTATGGTTGCCAATAAGTTATTGCAATATCCCAACCAGCCTCGGCTAATTTTTTGGATATCGCCGATCCAATACCTATTTTTCGGCTTGCTCCGGTTATAAGTGCAATGGGTCGATTTAATGTGACATCTTCCATAATATTTTACTTATATTAAAATGTCCTCTGTAATCTCGATGTTTTTTCCGCATGGCACACACCGACCAGGGGGGTCAATATCAGTGGTTAAAAAATCAGTACTTTCCTGGTTTGCGAATAGGCACCGGTATTTAGCTTCACTAAATAAACCCCTGTCCTGGCTTGCATTTCCGACGGAAGATGAAATTCATGTATACCTGAATCAAATCTTCCTGCTGCAAAGGTCTTAATCCTTCGGCCAGAAACATCATATAGTTCAAGTTGCAGGTTTTCTGATTTTGATATTCGAACGATGACTTGATGGCTATTGTTTTCGTTGTTATAGAACACGAGCAATGATGCAGGCCTGGCAAGATCTTCGGGGTTAAAAATGCCAGTCGCTATCTCGGGCTTGGGTAAACGCTTATTGGTATATATTCTGTACTCTCCAGGAATAAGTGTGATCGTAGAATTTACGTTCAACACATTGATTGAGTCACCGATAAAGTAATTATACCACCATCCGGTGTGATGAAAATCAGGAATGATGGTAGCGTCGGTAACTGCGAAATTACCCAGGATTACAGCGTTCATGCTTGCATGGGTGAGTTTTATGCGTTTGGTTGGAGAAGAAAGTGAAAGGCTGAAATCATTCGTGCGGAATACATCCTTTGTAGTTCTGAGTTTTATCAGCGCAGAACTCATGTTGTAAAGATATTTTCTTCTGTAATCGCTCCAGTATTCCCATCTGATTGGTTTTGCTCCTACCCTGCCATTAAAATCTATGCTGACATCATATCCGAGCTCCCCAAACTGCCATACCATTTTTGGACCGGGAATGGTGTAGAAGAATGCAGAGGCAAGCTCCATGCGCCTTAGTGCAATGGTGAGGTCGCGGATGTTATGAACAGGGTTTGAGGTATTGCCTCCGGTAATGTTGTAATACATCTGGCGTTCTTCGTCGTGGCTTTCCATATATCCTACCAGGTTGGGCACAGTCCAGTTGCGCTGTTTGTATGAAATCCATTCGAAATTTGAGCTGGGATTTGTTGCCCGGATCGCGTCACGATAAGAGCCGTTCATATTTCCCCAGAGCATCATTCCATATTCAGCCAACACTTTTTCTTCGCTGTTCTCGGCAAAATGTTCAAGAATAACGTACGCACCCTGTTTTACCTGCCAGATTTTATCGGCCATGCGTTTAAGCAAATTGATCCGGATAACGTCATAAGAGGAGCCAGTATTTGCTGTCTGATAGTTGGTGAAGCCTTTTGTGAAGTCGAACCGGAAGCCATCAACCTTGAACTCGGTGAGCCAGAATGCATTCACCCGATCAATAAAATCCTGGGTATGAATGCTTTGATGATTGAAGTCGTAGCCCCAGCAATAAGGTTCATGCGGACAAACCTGGTTATACCAGGGGTTTTGAGCGGTTGGTTGTCCATAAGTACCTGCATTTGGATTAAAATACATCTGCACCATAGGAGAAAGGCCATAGGAATGATTGAGTACCATATCAATAATCACTGCAATACCCAGTTTATGACACTCGTCAATAAAACGCTGATAATCCTGCTTGCGGCCATATGCTTTATCGGTAGCAAAATAAAATGAGGGGTTGTAGCCCCATGAATCGTTGCCTTCAAATTCATTGATTGGCATTAGTTCAATCGCATTGACTCCCATTTTCTTTAGATAGTTGAGGGTGTCAATTACTGTCTTTATATCGCGTGTGGCGACGAAGTCGCGGATGTGCAATTCATAAATCACCAGGTCGGTCACAGGAGGCGGTGTAAAGTTCTGTATTTGCCACTGATAGGGTGTTTGAGCTGTTTGCAGCACACTGGCAATTCCGGTTGTTTTTCCCGCCGGATAAGCAATTAGTCCTGGAAAGGTTGTAGCAGGAATGTACTGATCATTCCAGGGGTCGCTGGTTTTTTCGCAGTATGGATCGGCCAAACGAAGCTGGCCATCAACAAGGTATTGATAAATGTATTCGGTTCCAGGTAACAGGTTAGTCAAGGTGATCCAATAGTGCTTGCCATCTGGAGTGCGGTTCATGTAATAGTTTTCATTAATTTGCCAATTATTGAAACTGCCTATCAAAAACACATACTGTTTGAGGGCAGGCGGATCATGCAGCACCAGGGTAGCGGTTGTAGGGTTGATGTAGTTGATTCCGCTTTTTGCACCGTCAGGAAGCAATGCAACGGGGGCGGGACCACGAACAAAAAAGGGAATGGTGTCTGTGCGTGATTGTGTCTGATTTTTTGCTCTCACGATGAGTTTCTGATTGCCAAGTGATGAAGTAGTATAGGTGTATGTTAAGGCGTTGCCTTTGACGGCTGCTAATACATTGTTGTTTTGAGTTAAAAACATGCTATCGGCCAGGTTCGAAACCGCGTTTACCGAAAACTGGGCGCCTTGCAGGTATATGCTGTTTTTTGCGGGTGAGTTAATTAAAATATTCAGGCCAGGAGGATACACATCAACAAACAAATCCTCTGTTTGTGGTGACCCTGTGGATGCCCGAAACACGAATGCCATCTGCACGATTACTTTATCTGAGGGAACATTGTAGAACTGCCTGATGCTTGGCGTAATAATCAATTGATAGATATTGGCCGAAATCCTTGTCAGGCGGGGTTGCACGTTGTTATTGTTCCAGTTACCGATCACATATTGCCAGCTCGTATTTCCCTGGATTTTAACTCCGGTGTGGGCATAAACATCTCCTGTATAGCCCGCCATTGCACCCGAACCTTTGGTGGCATCAAATGTAACCACAACCTGATCGGCCTCGGTGGGAAACAATGGATTGGTTGTAATGACTTGTCCGCTGGCACTTGCAGCAATCAGTAATGTAAATATGATTCCTGTTGGGGAGAGGAGATGTATTTTTTTCATCGTGCAATCAAATTTGGGCTTTAAAAGAAGCTCAAAGATAGCCTTTTTACAGTGAAAAATGAAATAAATATTTGAATGAAGGAGCCCGGGTTTAGTCACCAAAGCAAATACCAACTCCCCTGGCGGTTTTCATCAGGGCAGTATCTGCTGTAACCAGGTTTGGCTTTTGCACCGCCTCGTCGAGGGTTACGCTGGTTATAAAAGGATGCTGATATGAGACCATCCGGCCATATTCCCCGGCCAGCACCATTTCAAATGCTTTTACTCCGAATTGGGTGGCCAGCACACGGTCGTATGCGATGGGCACACCACCGCGCTGGAGATGGCCCAGCACTGTAGCCCGGATATCGTGTTCACAACCAGCATTTTTCAGGCTTTCCGTCAATTTGTAGGCAACTCCTCCAAGGCGAATATGTTCATAGCCAATGCTGTCTGGGTTAACGCCCGTAATGTGCCCCCCAATGGGGTAAGCGCCTTCTGCGATCACAATATTCACAAATCCGCGGCCTTTCGTAAATCGGGATTCAATTTTTTCAAGCACTTTATGTATGTCGTAAGGAAACTCGGGTATCAAACAAATTTCTGAGCCACCCGCAACTGCAGCATTTAAGGCAATCCAGCCTGCATCGCGTCCCATCACCTCGAGAATGAACACCCGGTTATGGCTTGCAGCCGTAGTAACGAGTTTATCAACAGCTTCGGTGGCAATCTGAATGGCGGTTTGGAAACCAAAAGTCGAATCGGTTGCCGACAGGTCGTTGTCAATGGTTTTAGGGACACCAATAATATTGAGGCCTTTTTCATGCAGGGCTTTTGAAATCCGTTGCGATCCGTCACCCCCGATGTTGATAACCGCCTCTACACCCAGGTATTCTATTTTTCGGATCATTTCTTCAGAGCGATCAACTGTAATCCAGGTGCCGTCGTGTTGTTTTACAGGCCAGGCAAATGGGCCACCCTTGTTTGTAGTCTGAATAATTGTACCTCCCTGGTAATGGATGCCGGATACAGCTTTCTCGTCGAGAATCATTATTTCGGTAGGTTCGCGCAAAATGCCATTAAAGGCCTCGATACTGCCGACAACCTCCCAGTTCTTTTCTGTGGAAGCTCTTTTGACAATGGCCCTGATTACAGCATTTAAGCCGGGGCAATCGCCCCCACCAGTCACAACCAATACTCTTTTCATAACGTTGCCTATGATTCAATGCGGCAAAATTAAGAAAACTCTGAAGATGATCGCATCCGAATCCTATGGATGGAGAGCAAAGTGCATTGCACCGATGGCGCAATGCACTTTATTACACAACATCATTTGAATAATTGACGAGTTTACTGTTTGATCAGGCGTTGATAAGTGCTCCCAGTATTGTTGCTCGCTGATATAATATAGATTCCATTCGGAAAATGAGATAGGTCGAGCGTGTGGTGGTATTGCTGGCCCGCAACTTTTATCTGATTACTCATCAGCACCTTGCCAAGCAAATCGCGGATCTGCAGGTGAATGCTTTTCCCTGAAATGTTATCAACCGAAATATTGAAAATGCCACCGCCCGGATTAGGAGATACTTTGATGGCGGGGCTGGTGAGAGCAAATTCTTCGAAGCCTACATTCGTTGTGACCTGAAAGTCGTCAATGGCCATATCACTGGTTTGCCCATTTCCGGTAATCCCCCTGAAACGGAACACCACCAGCCCCGCCGGAATGTTCTTTATCACCGCTTCGCGCCATTCGTTTCCTTTGTCCCCTACCAATGGTTCAATCACATCGCGAATAATATTGCCATTAACCATGGCATCTACATGCAGACGGCCCATATCGGCACCATACATATGATACCAGAATTTAATCGTGTAAGATGTGGCTTCGGTTAAGTTAAAGCAAGGGCTCATAAGAATGGCTTCTCGGTTATAGCACAGTCCGGTTGGTTCGAGGTAAAGATAGTTGCCATCGAGGGTTCCTGTTGTGCGATCATGGGGAGGGCCTGTAGCGCTGGTGGGTGTGCTGCCGCCAAAAACACGCCAGTCAATAAAATCCTCAAAAGTGTTGGTTAGGTTGATCCAGCCCTCGGTAAGTGCGCACGTGATACTCTGACAGGTTGGCGTTGATACGCATCTCAAAAAGCCATCGAAATTTTGAATGTAACTGGCCTGTGCAATGGGTGTGCTCTCAATGACTCTGATCTGTTTTGTGATGGTGTCGTTGTTGCGATTCCCGTCAAGGGGATGCGATATCCAGGCCTTCAATGTATAAGTACCCGGCAATGACAGATTCAGAGTGCCTGAGAACAGAGCGACCTGGCTGCTGTCGGGCAGCAAGGTTCCGGACTGTTCCTGTACAACCGCAGTGTTGTTATTCAACCTATATCCCATTGAATACCCGGTGGCCAGGGTGCCTGAATTGTTTCTAAATCGTAAGTTCATCCTGAAATTACTCATGTCGTTGCAAGTAGGAAAAACGGTCCAGTCTGCATTCGGAATATTTTCGGCTGCCATGTCATTGGCAGTACAGTTTTGCAACCCGGCAGCCTTCATGATGGCATTAGTGCGGCGGCTCAAGACCTTGTTCGGATAAACTGCCTGCACTGAAACCCAGCTTTCGCTTTGGTTGGTTCCTGTAAAAATATATGAATTTCTTGTTGTATAAGCCACCGAATCCATGTATACATCGCCAAGCCTGCGAACAATGTATCCAGTTGCGCCAAACATCTGATCCCATTTAATCCTGAATGAGTTGGCACAAGCCCAGTCAACCGAAACATTTGTGGCCATTGGGGCAATATTAACCGGATGTTGTATAATTGTTTCCTGAGTACCTCTGGTTAGTTTTAGCAGAAACTTACCGTAGGCACCACCAGGAATAGCCCATGTGAAGTGTCGCTGGGTGGCTAAGACATTTGATGCGATACTGGTCCAGGTTGTTCCTGCATCGGACGAATAAAACAGATTGAAAGGATCGGTACCGGTTGGAGCATCCCAACGGATAGTTTCATTTTCCAGAGGCACAAAAGACTCACCACCAATCGGGTAGGTCAGCGTAATATCCGGGGTAATAAATTCCCAGGTTATGTAATATTTTTGTAACGCCTGGGGTACCAGCAATCCGGAAACCCGCACCTGGTATGTTCCGGCAGCCGGCATGTTGATTACAACCTGTTCAACGTTGTTAATGCTGTCTCTACCTTGCACAGCAAGGGCACTCAGGCTTGCCACAGTAGGTTTATGATCAAGAATCATTGGAGAGAAAAAGCTCGCTGCAGGACCTCTAACAGAGAGGTCAAGATCGTTGACGAGTGCTTTTGTTGATCCGGCAATTCCAGCAAAATCATTCCAGTAGAGCATGATTTTAAGCTGCCTAAGATTTGCCGGGACGGTTATGGCATGCAGTATGGTTTGTTCCTGATCTATATCAGCACTATCGTATTGAAAGCGTTCAAGGGCTAAAAGCGCTTTATAGGCATTGATGCGGCCAAATCCAAAGCGAAAGTCAGGGCCTGCATTGCCGAGGTCATCTGCCGTATTCATGATAATGGCTTTCATTAAGGCTCCAGGGGGTTCTGCCTGAGTGTTTAGTGCTTTATATGCCTGGTTGAGTTGTGCCAATGTACCTGCAACTCCAGGGCACGACATGGATGTGCCGGATTTGAGAACGTAAAGATTTGGATTGGTTGTGGAATTCACGCTGGTCCCTTTTGCACACACTTCGGGTTTCAGTCGCCCATCTTTTGCAGGCCCACGGCTGCTCGAACCAGAAAGATCATCTGTTGCACTGAGGTTGCCAACTGAAATCACATTCTTGGCAGCTTTGTGACCTCCGGTAATGTTTCCCCATCCTGCACCAGCGCCATAGAGGCAGTCGGAAGCACCATCGTTTCCGGCAGAAAAAACATGCATCAGCTTTGGATAAAGCGTAAGCTGCAGGTCCATTGTGCGCGCAAGCGAAGTATACCCTGCGTTGCATCCATCGCTATAGGATGTAGAGGTGATGCGGATGCCCGGATTTGTATAATGCGTAGATAATGAGTTAAATCCCTGATAACCAGACGCACTATAGACATAAAGGAGGGCACCGGGAGCCATGCCCCTAAGCCTGGGGTTAAGATTTCCTGCCCCAAAAATGATTCCTGCACAATGATCGCCATGATCTCCATTGTTGTTGCTTAAATACTGCATAGGTATGCGTCCCTGATAGTCAATATGCGGACCAATAATGCCATCGTCCTGCAACATCACGCGGATGCCCGATCCGTCATACTTGCGTCCCAATGGATGGTCGCTGTTGATAGAACTCGAACGGTGTAGGGTGCGGCCGGTATCATTGTCAGGGACTGCAGGTGGATTCACAGGTTCTATATAGTAAATAAATGGTTGCCCCGACATCCACTGAATCTGCTCTGGGGTTGCACTAACTACAAGAAAATTATCAGCCATGCCATACTCGACCCGAGAAATACCATTTAACAATAACAATTGCTTTATTGCATTGCTGCTTATCCCTGCAAAGTGATGTACAAATAGCTCAACTTGTCCGTTGGCACGCTTGGCATGCTCCGGAAAATTGCCCGTAAGCACATCAAAACTCAACTTATAGGAAGGCTGTATTTCGAACACTCCCCTTGCATTGTAGGTGTGCAGTAAATTTATGTTCGCTGTGGAGGCAATGGTGGCCAGGTAGGCTTTGTTTGGGATGTATTCGTGAAGGACAATTCCATTTTGTGCAAGTAGTTGTTTGGTCTGCAGGTTTGGAATTTTATAAAACTGAACAATCCGGTAGATGAGTGGCTCAGTGCCCTTGCTGCTGCCGGCAAACCATTTGGTAAATTCCGTTAAGTTTGCATTATTGGTATAGTTGCCACTATTAAAAAGCAGTTCGTATCCCGGTTCGATACTTTGCGAAAAAACGTTATTTGAAAGCATGAATGCAATTGCAAGTTGCACTAAAAGCCCAGGCAGTGTTAGTTTTTGTTTCATTTTATTTATACATTAGTAAATAACTGGAGATTGAATTTATTGTCAGGTATTGGTAATATAATACGGCAAAAGTAAGAATAAATTAAACAGAATCTTGGCTGTCGTTCATTTTGCCTGAACCTGAAAAGCGCACCAAACCAAAAGAGGCTACCCTGTCAAAATAGCCTCGGTTTGTGATTTCCTGGAATCGTCTAATTGACAATCATTTTACGTGTGATTGATTGCGCGCCTGCCTGAACTTTATAGAAATAAACTCCGGGAGCAAGGCCCGTCATATCGAGCGAAATGGTATGATGTCCTGCAATATAGTTTCCTTTATCGAGTTCAAATACCATTTTTCCCATGAGGTTAAAAACCGATACCTTTACCTCTGATTGTTTTTCAAGAATAAGCTCGAAGCTTGTTTTATCAGAAACCGGATTTGGGTAGTTTTGTGAGATCCTGGTAATGATAACCTCTGGTTTGGGGTTGGCTATTCCTACCATGGCTGACTTAGGAATGCGCATATAGTAGATAAAATTATCTACATAGGTATGTGCTGGCGACGATCCCCCTCCCCGCATGGCCAAGCCTGGTTTTTCGTCGGCCTGATAATATAAATGGTAAAAATTATCATTTACAGGGGCCAGATTTGGAAAAACACATTCATCGAACATATGCCAATCGTCGGCTGTCAGATGCACCGGATTGCGCCAGGTGGCGCCCCCGTTGAGTGAAACCATCCCGACAAGTTTCCGATAGTTTTTTTGAGTATCATTGATATCGCTCATTGCAGAAAACACCACGAAGAGTACGTTGTTATTATCAATTGTTACTTGTGGCATGCTGGCGGTTCCAATATAATAGTATCCGACAGCAGCATTTCCGGTGAGCGGATTATAAGTGCCATCCCCATTGAAATCCATGTTTCTGTATATCAGGTTGCCCCTTGCTTCGACGCTGTCGGGGTGCAGGGTATTGTCATATGTTTGAAGCCATGCCGGCATTGATGTATTCCAATATGCCAGTCCTCCAACGGTTGGATACCATGAGTTAAAAGTCTTTCTGTTCAACCCAAAAGCAACATGAATCTTGCCAGTCTGGTCAATTGCACCGTGAAATGACCCATCAACACAATAATGTGCCGGCGCAGTGGTAATATTACAATTATAAGGGTTTTTCCAGATCATGGTTTTGGTCCAGTTGTTTCCGCCATCCAATGATTGCATGAGAAAGAAATCAAGGCCTCTTCCTCCGGCAAGAAAAGCAATATGATTTCCACGGGGTTCGATCCAGACATATTGATCGAGTGAGATGAAGGCGTAGAAATCCGATCCCATTCCGGGAAGAATCTCAGCTTGCTTATCCCAGGTGGCTCCGCCATCCTGCGAACGATAATAAAGCAAGGCTCCGTCCATCCCCTGATAAATTGACCCACTTGTGCCGGCAGTCGTTTGGGCTAATACATGGATAACATTTCGTGTTGGGCCAGAGGTGATCATGCGTGGATATAAAAGTCCTACGGCACCCGCGGGCGGGGGGAGAAAGCTTTGATATTGCCATGCGCCAGTACCCTTGGTTGTTCTCCTTGAAAAGGTAAGGGTGCTGGAGCTGGTAGTGTGCGCTGCAACTATTTCGCCCGTTGCTCCAAAAGGAGCATACGATGGCCAGCCGGTTCGGACATCCTCAATCCTGACCGCTGGTTCAGGCCCCCATTGGGTTCCGTTAAAATAGTTATAGGCCGATCCACGGTCAGGAAAATCGGGATTGTTCATTCCATAAAACCACACCAGGCCGATTGTACCATCGGCATAGCGAAAGATTCGGTTTTGCGGTGCGTAACTGTTTTGATTATCATGCCTGTTCATGCCAATCATGGCTTCATCAACCGAGCTTTTTGCCCTCACAAACTGATTGGGCACAACTTCCCGGCTAAAGTTATAGGTTCCATCAATGGCGGGTTGGTCCGCTTCCGGAACGTGAGCGAACGATTTGGTTGTGGTGATGTTTGCATCCTGCGCGGTAACAAAAAACGCCATAACGACAATGACAAAGAATAGTAAAGCTTTTTTCATTAAGTTTCTTTTTGGGTGATAAACTAGGTTTTGTAAATTGAGCAAATATAAAGAATTTTCGGATGGGATTTGCTTCACAGTTTATATTTTTAGAGCCAATAATTTATTCTTCGGTTTTTTTGTGCCCGGTTGGCCAAAACCGATTGGGATAGGTATAATATGTTTTCTTATGTGCGGATATTTGAAAACAGCACCTGATTGCACAAAAAAAGCCGCCCGGATTAGGGGGCGGCTTTTATTAATAAAATTTATGCGATTATTGGAGAATCATACGCCTGGTAATTGTCTGATTGTCAGCCTTAACTTTATAGAAGTAGAGGCCGGTGGGTTGGCTGCTCAGATCGAGGGTAATCAGATGCGATTTGGCTTCCATTACTCCTTTGTCGAGAAGCATCACACGTTGGCCCATCAGGTTCAGCACCTCTACACTCACCCTGACAGGGCGGTTGAGATCGATGGTGAATTGAGTGGTGCCTGGGAATGGGTTGGGGAAATTCTGCGAAATTGAGAAAAGCTTTTCCTGAACAGGAATTTTCTCTGTGCTGGCAACTGTAAAGTCGGCCTCCTTGATAATGAAGTCGGGAATGTATTTAAACTGAACCTGAGCGGTAGGGTCACCTGCGGTTAGCGTCTGATAAACGAAAGGAACCGTATGATTTGTTCCGGTGGTGAGGGCATAGTGCGAGGCAGTGCCAAACGTAGCATCGGTCCATGCATCTGAGTACAAAGTAACATTTCTGACTGTCGTGTAGCGATAGGGCATTGGCGATACTTTAACACCAACACAATAAATGTCGGGGAGGGTGTTGGTGGTGGTGTTCGGGAAGTCTGTATCTATCCAGGAAAGGAAGACACGGGTTCCATCTTGTGTCCTGGTGATTTGAGAACGGCTGTCTTCACTAATATCACCAAAAGTGCCACGGAAGGTTTTATTATGGGTTATGTACTTTGCGATCCAATTGGTACCTTGGTTCAATGAGTAAATATGAAACGTTGCCCCATATCCGCCGGAGGCAATGATAGAGTATGCGGTGGTGGTACTACCAACGCCAATGGTTACACATATATGGGGGTTACCATTGGCATCAACCACCAGATCATGATCGAAAGCGGTAGTATAGCGAACTGAATCTCTATGCACTGCGCTCGGGTTGGTCCAAAGTGAATTCCATTGTTCTGCTGTCAGATAGTTTTTTATTTCAGGCATCCCCTGTGGGCCGCTCAGCCTGACTGGAGTGGGTCCAGTCCAGGTTTGGCCACCATTAACGGTTTTATAGATAATGGGGTAGTAGGTCCATCCGGCTGCAAAAGGATCGGAGCGGTTGTCCCAGAGAAGGGACATGTATCCGATTTGCCCATCGGGAGCAAAGGCAATCTTTTCATCAGCAGGAGGTCTCACGGCAGCGGGATCATTATCCGGAGCGAACATCAATGAACGAGTATAGGCATAATTGCCGGTAGTTTGATTGAAAACGCCCTTTACAACCAGTAAGGTGTCGGTATATCCGCTACCTAATCCTCCAACCAGGGAGGGTTCATATACCCAGATATCGCCATTTACAGGGTTTATGGTCATGGCAGCCGGCACATTTCCCCTAAATGCACCACTGGTTGGCCAGCTTTGCTGTAAGGGAGCCAAGGGTGTATCAATTTTAACGGTTGCAACTCCATATCCACCCCATGATCCGGCGGTTCCGTTACTGCCATCCAGAATCGGACTAAAAGAGCTGAGAAAGGCATTGTTTGGATTGGTATTTCCGGTAGGATTGTAAATGACTCCCTGGGGGTAGCGGGCATTGGCTCCCGGAGCAATGGTTGGATTATAGATGCGGGTATTAATTGTCCAGTTAAAGCCACCATTAACCGACAGATCGTAGCCAATATGACCACTTCCCGGGGTCGCAGTCAATCTATGGAAAAAAGCGACAGTCTTCAGGTTGTTGTCGGCCCAGATCGCTGTGCGTCCACCATTGTATAGCCCATACGCGTTGAACGACTGACCGATGTTGATCACAGTGACGATGTCGTTGCTTTTTGACACATTTATAGGCTTTGGAAATGAAGGTACTGAGTTGGTGATGGGTGCTGCCTTAAAAACGTTTTCCGAGATGTTTCGGGGAAGTTGCCGGTCTGCTTTGATTGCAGGGTTAATTCCGTAATTTTGGGCAGACAGGGAAAGGAGTGAGAAAGAAAATCCGATCAAGAGTAATGTTTTTTTCATAGGATTAAGTTTTAAGTGAATGATTTGCTGAATAATTTTTGTAAAAATAAATATTTAATAATTCCCACACATGAAACAACAAAAATCAAATCCGGAGCGGCAAAAAAAAACACATTGAGCTAGAACCGAGCGCCACTGGTTTTTATATCACCTTCGCAAAGATAATCAATTTCGGTCTCGGTTCTCAGATTTAAAGAAAAAAATTACAACCTTTGTGCAATCATGTACAACCAAATCATTCTGCTTATTTACAAGGATATACGCCTTGAGCTGCGTAAGCCTTATGTACTGAATGGAATTATTTTACATACAATTTCAACAGTATTTGTGTGCTACCTGGCCTTAAACGGCATTGTTGACACTACAACCTGGAATATGCTGCTTTGGATAATCCTTCTTTTTTCATCGGTGAACGCCGTTTCAAAAAGTTTTGTTGATGAGCATTCATCACGACATCTCTATTATTATAGCATCGTGTCGCCTCTTGCGCTGATCGTTGCAAAAATGATATACAATATTTTTCTGATGGTGGTGCTTTCTTTTGTGACATGGGTAATTTTTTCGCTGTTTATGGGATTACCCCAAATGAATGCAGGAATTTTTGCAGCCGCCTTGTTGCTTGGGAGCGTCGGATTTGCTTTGATTCTTACGTTGGTTGCAGCCATTGCCTCGAGGGCTGGAAATAACTTTACGCTGATGGCCATTCTGAGCTTTCCGGTGGTAATGCCCAAACTGTTGATTCTCATTAAATTGTCGGCACTTGCATTGAATCAAATGGATTGGAATGAAGCATCTAAGCTGCTTTTCGGGTTGGTAAGTTTGCTAATCATTGTGGTGGTACTGGCTATCGTTTTGTTTCCTTATTTATGGAAAGAGTAAACAAAGTAAGGATGGAATTGGAAAACTATTTAATGTTTCTTGTCTTAAAATCTACATTTCCATTGAATATCCACTGGCATTTGGCCACTGCCCTGCCCATCAAATCCCCTGCAATAGTCATGGACAATAACAAAAAATTAAAATGAATCTGAAAATAATCTATAAACTCCTTGCCATCGTGTTACTCACTTATGCCGTAGTGGCGGGGTTGCTCATCAAAACGCCTGAACTGCCGGTGATTTATGAGAGCATCCGCAACCTTTTTTACCATGTAGGAATGTGGTTTACGATGATATTTTTGTTCATGGTATCGTTTGTCAATAGCATTCGCTATCTTCGAAAATTCGAAACCCGGTTCGACATGATTGCGGAACAAGCAGCCCATGTTGGCCTGGTGTTTGGTCTGCTCGGAATTTTAACGGGCATGTTGTGGGCCAACGCCACCTGGGGAGCCCCCTGGGCGAAAGACCCCAAACTAAACGGCGCCGCATTGAGTATTCTGGTGTATCTTGCCTATATGGTATTGCGCAGTTCGGTGGCTGACGTTGAAAAACGTGGTCGGATTGCAGCTGTGTATAATATTTTTGCTTTTGTGCTCATGGTTATTTTCATCGGTATCCTTCCCCGACTGTCAGATAACAGCATCCATCCCGGCCAGGGGGGCAGCCCTATGACATTGGCAGAGCTTGACAACAGGTTGCGCATGGTATTCTACCCTGCGCTATTAGGTTGGATACTACTGGGTGTTTGGATCGTTGAATTGCGTGTAAGAATTAAACATCTGCAGTTAGAGATGGAAAACAAAGACTAGCCACTTGCATAAGCTTTTTCACCTCAACCTATTCGATGTAAAATAAGATAAAAGGCTAGGGTCTGGGTGGAGGGTAAAGTCTGTCTCCAAAATGATTGACTCAAAATGCCCTATATCGCAATAAATACATACTTTTGTGGGCTGGCAAATTAACTCCGCTTATAGCTGAACCAAGGGGTGTGGAACTGCCGAATTGTGAATCAGGATTCAGTTCTCGCCCAATATTTTAACTGTCTAAGTATACCTGTCATTGTATGGAAGAATCGAAACTATATGTCGTGATCGCAGTGTTGCTGATAATTTTGTTCGGGTTGTTCATATACTTGTTCCTGATCGGGAACAAAGTGAATAAGATCGAGAGAAAACTCAGGGAGATGATTAAGAAACGCGACCGGGTATGAAAACAATCCACATTGTGGCGTTGGTCGTGGTGGCGGTGCTTACCGGCATCATCATCACAACATTTTCCGGATCATCCACTTACAGCAATTTCGGAGAAGCAAACTCAAACCAGGGCAGGGAATTTCACATCATCGGCACGCTTAGCCGCAATAAACCAATTGAATACAACCCTCAAATTGATCACAATTTATTCAGCTTTTTCATGACTGATCCGCTCGGGCATGAATGCCGGGTCATATACAAAGGGGCCAAACCGCAGGACTTTGAAAAGTCAGACCAGGTGGTAATTATTGGTAAAATGATGGGTGATGCTTTCGAGGCTTCGAGTTTGCTGCTCAAATGTCCATCAAAATACAATGACAAGGGTTTGCCCGAAGTTTATTCCGATTCGGTGATGTGAGGCAATTGCCGGGATTCTTTAATGGGCTGTCCCGTAGTAAAAATTCTGAATTTGAACAGGCCTGTTTTTTGTAAAAAATACGATACGGACACCCATAAAACGCCCAGGCCATATTTGATACTTCTGCGCAGGTTGATTGAAGAAGCTTCTTCGAAATATTTGGTGGGGCAGGTGATCTCGGCAATTTCAAACCCGGCATAAAAAATTTGGGCTATCATCTGGTTGTCGAAAATAAAATCGTCTGAGTTGCTACTGTAATCAACCAACTGAAGCACCCTTCCAGAAAAAGCCCTGTACCCTGTATGGTATTCGGAGAGTTTCTGATTCATCAATATATTCTGAAAGAGCGTTAAGAACCGGTTGGCAATGTATTTATAATAGGGCATACCCCCTTTAAGTGCACCGTTACCAAGAATTCGCGACCCCAACACAACCTCATAAACCCCATCGGCAATTAAATAGCACATGCTCCTGAGCAAAAGCGGAGTATATTGATAGTCGGGATGAAGCATGACAACAATATCCGATCCAAGCTCAAGTGCTTTGTTATAGCACGATTTCTGATTCCCGCCATAGCCTCTGTTCTGGTCGTGCTGGACTATGTTCTTGATTCCAATTTTTAGTGCAACCTCAAGGGTATTATCATTGCTGCGATCATCAACCAATACAACATGATCTACAATGTCAAAAGGAATTTCGTTATAGGTTTTTTCAAGTGTTTTTCCAGCATTATAGGCTGGGAGTACAACGGTGACGATCTTATTGTTTATCATAAAAATAGTTTATTCGGCTGGTATCGTTCGGGGTCTAAATAAAAATACAAATCCGTTTTTCTCGTAAAGCAACTGAAGCTCAGGCTGCCTGGCAAGGTATTCATCCTTGTGCTGAATTTTTACAGAAAAATAAGCATCCTTATCAATATCGCCTGTCAGCAACCAGTCACTGTTCACCTTTGAATGTCTGTTCTTCGGATTTACTTTTCCATAGAACAAGTGTGCAAAACTCTTATACCCCAATGTTTCGACATAGGCATCCTTATCACTTGCACCCTTAAAAAACTCAATAGCAGCCCGCTGCGAGTAGCCTTCAATCTTGGGAGTAATAAAAACGATTGCCAGGTAAACAAACAGAAAAGAAGAAATAAAAAGCCATGCAAAAGCCTGCCGGTACTTCTGTTTGCCACTAAAATACAGGAATAATATCACCCCGGCCAATAAGACCAGCCCTATGAGAAGTTCAAGGCCTGACCATGGCACATCGGCCTGCAGGTTGGCTTTGGCAAAAGGGTCGTTGATCATGTTCGATTTGATAATCAAATGCTTGAATAAATGAACAAACGGTAATGCCAAAAAAGCGAATGCGATAAGTGATCCGACGATGGTGATGGATACCTTCAACCAGGCTTGAATTTTCAATTCCCTGTCGAACATTTGTTGTATGGCCAGGGCCGCCAGAAAGGTAACAGGAAAATAGGCCAGCGAGCTGTAATGAACAATCTTGGTTTTCACGATGGTGAAAAGCACTAAGACAATCCACAGGAGCACAATCATCCATGTCCGATAGTTTCGTTGCATACGATAAGGAAGTAAAACCCGCTGGTGTCCGGCAATCGCAAATAGTGATGCAGGAAAAACCCCGATGAGCAGCACAACAAAGTGATATAGGAAAAACCCTCCATGCCCGGCATCCTGTGTACTGAACAGGCGAAGCTGATAACTGACAAAATCCTGTATAAGTTCAACCCTGCCGCTCAGCAGCTGCAAGATAAACCAGCTCCCTCCCACCAACGTCAGGATGAAGGCAAAAAACACCGGTTCATACCATTTGATATTTAGTTTGAACTGTTTTAAAAGCAGATAAATACCAAAAGCTGAAAGAAAAATCAGCAATGCCACCGGTCCCTTGGTCAGAATGGCAAGGCCCAGTGCCGTAGCAGAAATGAGCAGATTGAGCAGCTTTGATTTTTCGTTTTCAATATAAAATACAAAGTAGCTGATTCCTGTAAATATAAACAGGTTGAACCAGGGGTCAATGATGCCCGATTTGAAGTAGAAAAAAGGAAGAACGCTCCCAACATAAGCTGTGACCCAAAGCAAAGCAAAACGGTGGTTAAAAATTCTTTTACCAAATTTATAGAGTATGAGCAGGGTAATAATTCCACTAATGGCATTTGGAAAGCGGGCAGCAAATTCATTGATTCCAAAGACTTTCATCGAGAGTACCTGCATCCAGATGAAAAGTGGGGGCTTTTCCCAAAACGGGTGGTATCCTATCTGCACAGTAAGGTAATCGCCCGAGGCGATCATTTCACGTGCTGATTCTGCAAAGTTTATTTCGTCCCAGTCGAACAAGTGAACCCCGCCAAGAAAAGGAATGAAAATGAGGGCAGCGACTGCTATAAGGAGCAGTTGCAAGGTAAGATCATTTTTCGCATTAAGTAATTTTATCATGGCCTTGTCAGGTTATTTTTGAAATAATTTTCCTAAAGATTTGTTCAGCCATTCTCGTTCCGACAAGTAAATCCAATGATAGAAAGGCGCTACAACCAACACCCCGAGAAGGGAGCCGGCTACCACGTCTTCGAGAAAATGCTGATGCAAATATACGCGTGAGAAAGCCACGAGCAACGCAATGAAAAGCATAGCAATTTTTGCCCATATTTTTTCCAAAAAAACCGCCAGGCAAAAAAACAGAGTAAAGACGCTGGCAGTATGCCCCGATGGAAATGCATTGGCACCATGAAGCGTTACGCCTTCAACAAGGTTAAGTACGGAGATGTCTGTAAAATACCTGATTGGACGGTCCATATCGCTGAAAATGAACCGTTTCATTACCTGGACAATTAATCCGCCTGCAAGAAAGGGACCCAGTAGGGTGAAAGTTTTTCGATAAGTAAAAAACAGCAGGATGATTACGGCGAGCAAGGTGACAAACCCATCACCCAGATGGGTTATATATTTGAATAATAGGTCGCCAAGGGGTGAATGATGGTTATTAATCGCCAGGTGAATCGTTTCTTTGTCCTTCGTAATGAGAAAAAAAGAAGTCGCGACGAAAGCAAAACCGTAAGGAATGAGAAAAGCTTTATTTTCTTTCCAAAGCTTTGCCATTTTCATTGGATAGGTAGTTTATGGTGGTTACCGGTAGTAGACCCTGTACTCCCAGCCTTTTAAATGCAGTTGAACATTTGGCTCAAAATTGTTGCCGGATAATCCGAACAGCGCATCATAGGCGCCTTCATAGCCTGTCCCGGTCAATTGTGTGCTGACCGGGTCGGGAGAAAGATTCAAAATTACAAAAACCTGGTGTGAATCTTTCTGGCGAACAAATGCAAAAATACGTTTGTCATCGCTGGTGCTGATGCGGGTATAAGTGCCTCCATACTGACCATTCCATAATGCGGGGTTTTGTTTTTTCAATGTCAGGAGTTCCTTGTAAAAATTGGCCAATGGTAACTGGGACCAAACAATTTCGTCTTTTTCAAAAAATTTCAGCATGCGGTTCAGGCCGGCCTCCTGGCCACTGTATATCAATGGCATTCCGGGGATGGTTGATTTTAGCACAGCAAATGTTTTCACACCCTCTCCCAGCCGGGAATATTCAGTGCTTTTCCAGGAATTTTCATCATGGTTCGAAGTAAACTGCATTCGGTAAGCCGAAGCAGGAAACTTTCGGAGATCTTCGTTAAGAACCGAGTCGAGATGGCTGGCGCTTTTTAAACCTGCTCCTACAGCATCCATGGCATTGTGCATGTTCCAGGCATAAGACATATCAAAAGCATGTTCATGATGCACTGGCTCTTCGGCTTCGGCAAGCATAAAAACCGGTTTGATTTCTTCAAGTTCTTGGCGGGCGCAATTCCAAAATTCTGTAGGAACTAAAAAGGCCACATCACACCTGTAGCCATCAATGTTTGTTTCTTCCACCCAAAATTCAAGGGCATCAATCATATAATCCCACAGCTCGCGATTGTTATAATTCAATTGAACCACATCGCTCCAGTCATAAGGCGACACGAGTTCACCTTTCTGATTTTGGGTGTACCATTCGCGATACTTGGTTACCAGGGCATTATCCCAAGAGGTATGATTCGCCACCCAATCGAGAATCACATACATGCCAAGATCATGGGCTTCGGCGACCAGTTTTTTGAAATCATCCATGGTTCCAAACTCAGGGTTCACTGCTTTGTAGTCTCTCACCGAATAATAGCTGCCAAGTGCTCCCTTACGATTTAATTCGCCGATGGGATGGATCGGCATAAGCCACAGAATATCAACACCCATTTCCTTGAGTCGTGGCAGATGGAGGCGAAAAGCATTGAATGTTCCTTCGGGCGTGTATTGCCTTAAATTAACCTCATAAATATTGGCGCCTTTGCTCCACTCCGGATTCACAACCGGACTGTAAGTGCTTATCGGTTTTTGATGGCATGAAACGATTAATGCAACAGATGCCATGATAGCACTAATCGCTATGAATGACTTAATAGTGTAAAGATTTCTCATTAGTTTGGGTATTATTTACTTTATGTGTGACCTGAAAAATCAGAAATGCTTCCCTTTATTGCCGCTGGGCGATCATAATTTCCAGTATTTTAATAGCAGCATCCGGAATGGAAGTACCGGGACCAAACACGGCCATTGCACCGGCTTTGTACAAGAAATCATAATCCTGTGCTGGTATTACCCCTCCAACGATTACAATGATGTCTTCTCTGCCATATTTTTTTAATTCTTCGATAACCTGAGGAACCAGTGTTTTGTGGCCGGCAGCCAGGCTTGAAACACCCAGAATATGTACATCGTTCTCCACAGCCTGTTTGGCAGCTTCGGCAGGGGTTTGAAACAAAGGCCCGACATCCACATCAAAACCAATGTCTGCGTAGCCGGTAGCCACCACTTTTGCACCTCGGTCATGGCCGTCCTGGCCCATTTTGGCAATCATGATGCGTGGGCGGCGCCCTTCGAGTACCGAAAACTCATCAGCCAGGGCGCTGGCGTGGCGAAACATTTCGTTGTCTTTTGTTTCTGAGGAGTAAACTCCTGAAATTGATCTTATCACAGCTTTATACCTTCCATAAACTTTTTCGAGTGCAAATGAAATTTCTCCCAGGGAAGCCCTTTTGCGTGCAGCCTCAATTGAAAGAGCAAGCAGGTTGCCTTTTCCGGTTTGAGCTGCACGGGTCAGCGCTTCGAGCGCTAATTGCACCTCACCGGGATTGCGGTTGGATCGAAGCTGCTCAAGGCGTTTGATCTGCGAGTTTCTTACTGCTGTGTTATCTACCTCAAGGGTTTCGATCGGGTCTTCCTTTTCGAGGCGATATTTATTCACTCCAACAATCGTATCCTTGCATGAGTCAATGCGTGCTTGCCGTCGGGCTGCCGCTTCTTCGATTCTCATCTTTGGAACTCCGGTTTCGATGGCTTTGGCCATGCCCCCCAGTTCTTCAACCTCCCGAATGAGGCTCCAAGCCTTGTGAGCGAGAGCATGAGTGAGCGATTCGACATAATATGAACCGGCCCAGGGGTCGACCGCTCGGCAAATATTTGTTTCTTCCTGCAAGTAAATTTGTGTATTCCGTGCAATTCGCGCTGAGAAATCGGTGGGAAGTGCAATGGCTTCGTCGAGGGCATTGGTGTGCAATGACTGCGTGTGGCCAAGAACAGCTGCCAGTGCTTCGGTGCAGGTTCGGGTGACGTTGTTAAAGGGATCTTGTTCGGTCAAGCTCCAGCCGGATGTCTGGCAATGGGTTCGCAATGCCATAGACTTTTCGTCTGTCGGATTAAATTGTTTCACAATCTTTGCCCAAAGCATACGTGCAGCTCTCAGTTTCGCTATTTCCATGAAATGATTCATACCCACTGCCCAGAAAAAGGAGAGGCGTGGAGCAAATGCATCAATCGGAATACCGGCGGCAATGCCTGTACGCAGGTATTCCAGCCCATCGGCAAGGGTATAGGCCAGCTCAATATCGGCAGTGGCGCCGGCTTCCTGCATGTGGTATCCACTGATACTGATAGAATTGAACTTTTTCATGTGCTGCGATGTGAACTCAAAAATATCTGCAATGATTTTCATCGAAGGCAGCGGTGGATAAATATAGGTGTTGCGAACCATGAACTCCTTGAGGATGTCGTTCTGAATTGTGCCGCTCAATTTATCCATGCTCACGCCCTGTTCTTCGGCGGCCACAATATAAAAAGCCAGAATAGGAAGCACCGCACCATTCATGGTCATCGAAACTGACATTTTATCGAGCGGTATCTGGTCGAATAGGATTTTCATATCAAGGATGGAGTCAATTGCGACTCCGGCCTTTCCAACATCCCCTACAACACGTTCATGGTCTGAATCATACCCCCGATGCGTTGCCAGATCGAATGCCACAGAAAGTCCCATCTGTCCAGCAGCGAGGTTGCGGCGATAAAAAGCATTGGATTCTTCGGCGGTAGAAAAACCGGCATACTGACGAATCGTCCACGGACGCATCACATACATGGTGGAATATGGGCCTTGCAAAAAGGGAGGTATGCCGGCCGCATAGTGCAGATGCTCCATGGCAGCCAGGTCGTCGGCGGTGTAGATTGGCTTGACGTTGATTTGCTCACTCGTCAGCCAGGAGCATTGGGGAGCTTCGGCCTTTTGAGCCTCAGGCCGATTAAAATCTTGAATTATAATTTTGGAGAAATCGGGGCGCATAAGTTCAATTTTTCAATAAAAACTACATTTCTTCATCAAAAATTCCGAGCCTGTTCTGAAACCAAGCCAGGGTCTGCTGCAAATTTGAACGCACATGAATAAATTCCTCAATACCGGCATTCCTGAAATTTTCGATATGTTCCTTCGGAAATCCTGCAAGCACAAGAATTGCTTTGCAATTTATTACATTTATTTTCTTGCATAGTTCCGGAACAAACATGGAATATTCTTCATCGGAGCTGCACAAGACAACAATGTCGGGACTCTCCTCTGAGACTGCCTGCAAGCCTTCGTCAACAGTATTGAATCCGGGATTATCCAAAACCTGATAGCCGACACAGCCAAAAAAGCTGCTGCTAAAAGCAGCCCTTGCCTTGCGCATTGCCAGGTTTCCAATGGTAAAAAGAAAAACCTTGGGTTGTTTATTTCCTGCATCGGTATAAATCTCGGTTGCCAGCCTGAGGTCTTCAATGGCATCGGCTGCCCGCCCTATTGCTATGGTTTTATATTTTGTTCCGGTTTTAGCTTCTTGAAACTGATCAGTCGGTTCCTCCTGAATTTTTTGAAGCATATATTCTTGAAGATTCGGAAATTGATTGGTTCCGAGCAGGATTTTTTTTCTGGTTGCCACATCCTGCATTCTTTTATTCGCTGTTTTCGCAATCTCATCTTGGATATAACCGGATTTAATCGCTTCGAGCATCCCGCCCATCTGTTCAACCTTCACAAACAAATCCCATGCATGGGCCGCCAGGCTTGATGTGAGTTGCTCGATGTAGTATGAACCTGCCGAGGGATCAATCACTTTGTCGAGATATGATTCCTCTTTCAGGAGGATTTGCTGGTTCCTTGCGATTCGTCGCGAAAAATTATCCGGGTCTTTGAAGGCATTGTCAAAAGGCTCCACCGCGATTGATTCGACCCCGGCAATTGCCGCAGCCATGGTTTCGGTTGTTGTGCGCAGCAAATTTACATAAGGGTCGTATATGGTTTTATTCCAGCAAGATGTAACAGCCTGTATATGAGCCACAAGGCTTTCGGGTTTCTTTGCCGGGTGATATTGCTCTGCTATGCGGGTCCAGAGCAGGCGTGCAGCCCTGAGTTTCGCAATTTCAAGAAAATAATCGCTGCCAACTGCAAAAATAAAAGTGATGCGCGGCATGATCTGATTTGCAGGGACATCCATTTCCGAAATCCTTGCAACATAGTCAGACGCTGAAGCCATAGAGAAAGCAAGTTCCTGGACTATGTTCGATCCGCTGTTATGCAGGTATTGACCGTTCACGCTCAGGAGTCTGAACGCTGGGGCTATGTTACTGAAAGATTCAACCAGATCGGCCGCATCTCCCAGGTCAGCCTCCTGCGATTGATAAAAATCGCCGTGAAGCAGCACAAAACTATACGGATCAAAATCGATTGAACCAACCATGTTTTGCGAATCAAGCCCTCGTTTGTTGCAAATTTCCATCAACCTATGCATCAGCATCTTATAATTGCGCGCACCATAATAGTGAATGTCGGTTTCGACAGGTGATATATTCTGCAACAGCAAATCAAGATCGGCTGCAGATCGAACCTCACCCACATCAACACTCAGTGCAGTGGCGCCCTTTTGCAGTGCTTCGGTGGCAAGGCGATTTGCTTCGATAATGTTTGAAACATCAATGTTTTGGCGAATTTTCCATGAATTGTCTTTTGCTTTATTCCCTCTTACAAAAGGATATTGACCAGGAAGAGAATCATTATAGGGCAGCTTGGCGAGGTCTTCAGCACGGTAATATGGCCTTACAGAAATGCCTTCGTCAGTTTTCCAAACGAGCTTTTTTTCGTAGTCAGCTCCTTTCAGGTCAAGATTAATTCTTTCTTCCCATAAATGCGTGCTTACAGGTGGAAATTCTTCAAACAGTTTCTTTGATTTTTCCAAATCCATGCTAAATCGAATATTGTTATAATATTGTCTGAAATTACTCGAATTTTGTGGTGCAAAGTTATTGATTCCCTAAATATGATAACAGGTTCAAATTATTATTCAAGTGGCTGTTTTTCAAATGGGCGAGAACGAGGCACCACAGCTGTTTTTGAATCTAAAGGAGAAATAAAATGGAACGACAGAAAAGTATCGCGATTTCCGGGGCAACCGGCTTGGTTGGCAGTTATTTAGTAAAATTTTTTTGGGCAGAAGGTTGGGAAGTAATGCCATTGAGTCGTGGGGACTTTCTTCTTACCACAGATCAAATGGCAACCAGGATAAATGGTGTGGATGCCATTGTCCACCTTGCCGGAGCCCCTGTTTTGCAGCGTTGGTCGCGCAAAAACACGCAGGAAATCTACGACAGCCGGATCCTGACCACCCGCAAACTGTCTGAAGCAATTTCCATTTGCGAGACCAAGCCCAGGATTTTCATTTCTGCCTCTGCTGTTGGAATATATGACTCCATTCATCTGCATGCTGAAACCAGCAGTAATTATGATAGCGGTTACCTTGGAAAAGTATGCATTGACTGGGAAAGTGAAGCAATGAAGGCCGAAGGCCATACGATCGTTGTAGTTACAAGACTGGGAGTGGTTCTCGCCTCCAGGGGAGGCGCACTTAGGAAAATGTTGCTCCCTTTCAAGTTGGGCATCGGCGGAAAAATCGGAAACGGTAAACAGTTCTTTCCATGGATCCACATTGAAGATGTTGTTGGAGCGATTGATTTTATCATTCAGCACCATCAGGCTTTGGGCATTTATAACCTGGTTTCGCCCCAAGGCATAAATAACAAGCAATTCACCGCTGCGCTTGCGAAATCGCTTCACCGGCCCACATTTTTACCCATTCCGGCATACTTGCTGAAATTGATCTATGGAAAGGCTGCGGTTACCCTCACAACGGGGCAACATGTAATACCAAATAACCTTGAAAGATCTGGATACAAATTTCGATTTCCTACGGTTGAGGCGGCGTTGAGTAACCTGGTATCTGAGTATAGAATCATTAAATGCCAACCATTGGTTTGATCGGAAATTTAGATGCAAAAATATTATCCCAAATACTTGAAAAAAACTGCCAGAAAACATACTTTTGCTCCATTAGTTTATGCATTAATGAACCATTTTTATAATTCACATAAACCACCAAAGAAATGAAAACAAAAATTTTATTGACCGCCTTGATAGGTATTACTTTTCTGAGTTCTTGCGACCTGATCAAGAAGGACGATGGCTCCCTCAAGGGAGACCAATCGCCCATGGGGCTTGTCGGAGAAACGGCAAGTTCGAGCAGCACAACAATTGCCGGCGTGAGTGGCTTCTCTGCAACAGTATCTTCTCTGACCGACGGAGTTTCTACTTTTTCAGGGTCTGCAACGGTAAACAATACAGTTCTGAAAAACCTTTTATCAAACTTTCCGGAACTCACAATCAGCGGAAACACGGTTTCTGCCAACAATCTGAAGTTCAAACTTACGAAAGAAGGGATTGAATTCAAATCAGGAGCCAGGGCAGGCATTTGGGTAAAATATGGATCGTCCATTGGGGATACGTATCCCATAGGTTCTACAGGAGATGTGAGAACTGTGGTTAGCAAATCCAGTACAGATGATTATTCATATGGTTTCTGGCTTATCAAGACAATCCAGGTGGAGGAATCGAATACTTTTCTGACAAATGCCGGAATTAAAAAAGTGACCTACATTGCCAATCATAAATTTGGCTTGGTTGGGCTAAAATTCACATTTAACGACAACACTGAAGCTTCATTCCCATTGTATTTCAGTAAAGAAAATTAATACGGCCCCGGCTAATACCCTAATGCACAATGAGGTATCTTGAAATTCAAGGAATAAAGAAAGAAATACCGCCCTACCCTCACCACAAAGATTACGTTTATCGCTGCACAAAATTTTTTTCATATCAGTCGCCACTGAAACTATTGCTCATTGATGGTTTAAAAAATGCCATACATAAGTTTTTTCTTCAGTGGTACTACGATTGCGCCATCCCATACAATATATTGCTCGATTTCACCTGTAAATGCAATTTGCAGTGCCAGGGGTGCTGGTCGGCCGATTACGACCAACAGCATGAGATGTCTTACCACAGGCTTGATTTACTATTATCCGAAGCAAAAAGTCTTGGAGTGAACGGCGTTTTATTCACTGGCGGTGAGCCATTGATGAGAAGGTCTGATCTGATTGGTTTGTGTGCAAAACACAAAAAATTGACCTTCACTGTCTTCACCAATGGAACACTTATTGACGAAACGTTTGTTGAGAATATAGAAAGACTTGGAAATTTAGGTGTACTGCTTAGCATCGAAGGATTTGAGGAGAAGAACGATTTAAGGCGGGGCAAAGGTACCTTCAAAAAAGTGTTGAAAGCAATGGAGTTGCTGCGGAAGCGCGATATCGGATTTGGATATTCTGTTTGTTATCATGCCCTCAATTTTGAGGAAGTTTGCAGCGATGAATTTCTCGATTTCATGAAGCAAAGCGGTGCCTGGATAGGTTGGTTTTTCAATTATATGCCATTGGGAGTCAATACTGATAGCAGCCTGTGCCTGAATGCTACACAACGGTTATATGTAAAGAACAAACTGGATAACTATTCGAAAGCTAACGGGTTTTCGATCATTGATTTTGCCAACATGGGGCATGCAGCTTTCGGATGTGTAGGCGGCGGCAATGGTTTTATTCATATCACTGCCAATGGCGATGTTGAGCCATGCGTGTTTTGTCATTATTCCGATGCAAATCTAAACAGCCTGTCGCTAAAAGATGCGTTGCGTTCTCCCTTTTTCAGGCATTTCAGAAAATCGAGGCCAAAAAACGAAAACCCATATCAACCTTGCCCAATCCGGGATCTGCCTGAAAACCTGGAAAAGCTATTAAGGCTTGATGGGGTATGTTCAACACACATTGGTCACCCGGAGCCTCCTGAGGGCCTTGCAGCCAAGATGACACCCATTGCAAAAGACTGGGAAGCTGTGGCTGACGATTTACAAAGCAAAATGACGAAGAAGGAAATCAAAAGGTTTAATCGCAATAAGCGTTACGTCGTGATCAAAAAGTAGAAATCTACGCCACAAGAAGTCCAATTACACTTATAAAAACCTGACAACATGAACCCATTTGAACTGCACTATCGCTGGAAATTTGCCGGATGGTTCCTGATTTTAGCAGGGACAATACTCGCTACCAGGTATATCTGGTTCGATTTTCGGTTTTCTATTCCTGTTTTTGCAGTTTTTTCATGGTTTCTCGAAAAAAAATTCTTAGCCATTTTTCCAACGAATTTTTCGGATGAGACCGTGCTTATATTTCTTGTTGCAGGCTTTTTTCTTGTGGTTTTCTCAAAATCAAAAAATTTTAAAAATAGCAAGACGAAAGCTACCGCACTGTGGCGCGCATTATTTGTTAATACGGTTATCATGCTTTTTTCCATACTATTTATTTATGGCCAAGGTTTCGTTTTTATGCTGATTTTCAATCTGATTTCAATTTTTATTATTTACCTTATTTTTTTGGCATTCGCCCAACGAAAAGCCGCCAAAGAAAATTCAACTATTGACGAATAGCCGTTTTTTCAATAAACATCAAAATCCGAAGCAGGGAAAACTACAAGTCCTGTTCACATTAATACCGGCGGGCTCTTACACACCTCAAATTGTTTCAGGCGGGTTGGTTTTACTGAAACTGCCTTCGTTGTGTTCCGTTTATCTTATTCAACAATGGTCATCTCATTTACCAGGTGCCCGGCCCCGGCAAATTTATCAATGATAAACAGGCAATAACGAATATCCAGGGATATATTCCGACACATATCCGGGTCATACATCAGGTCGCTCATGGTGCCTTCCCAGTTGCGGTCGAAGTTGATGCCAACAAGATGGCCATTTGCATTCAGAACAGGGCTTCCTGAGTTACCTCCGGTGGTGTGATTTGAGGCGATAAAGCACACCCTGAGTTGGCCATTTTTGTCAGCGTATTTGCCATAATCTCCTTTCCGGTATAGTTCTTTGAGCCTCTCTTCAACCACATAATCATAAATTGCAGGGTCTTCTTTTTCCATGATTCCTTCTATGGTTGAATAATGCCCGTAATGAACTGCATCCATGGGGTAGTAATCATCCACTTTGCCGTAAGCAACCCTCAGAGTCAGGTTAGCATCGGGATAGAACCTCTTTTCTGGCTGCATCTGCCTAAGGCCTTGCACATAAATGCGCTGCAGACTGTCGAGTGAATTTTCAATGATGCGGATTTCTGGATTCAGTTTATCCCTCAGAATTTTATTGAACTCTGTCGCCAGCAGGTATGCTGGGTCGTTTAATATTTTTTTTGCATGGCCTGGTTTATATCCCTTCATGAATTGCTGAAGCGTGGCAGGCTCGCCGAAAATTGAGTTTTTAAAGATGTCGTTGCTGATGGCCTCAAAGTTTTCGTTGTGTTTGTCTGTCAACCGATTAAGAGTGTAAGGTTGTAGGGATTTTTCAACTTCTCGGAAATAGGCTTCCAGCAAATCGCCCATAAGTTTCCTGTCTATGGGTTGATGGTAGTTTTTAAAAAAGTCGTTTGCACTTGTCTGAAGTTTGTTAAGAACTTTGTTGATGTCGTCATCATTTTTCTTTTTGTTGATGCTTGCTTTCACCAACTCATCAAACTGAAGTGCAAATCGAAGCAGTTCGACAGCAAGAGCAGATTCATTGAGGTAGGTACGGGCAAGGTTAAGTGGTTTTAGCAAGCTGTGCAAAGATTCAAATGCAGGAATGATGTTGTTAAAATTCTCCTTATCCTGACCTGGTGTAGTTGCCCAGCTAATAAAAGTACGCTCAAAATCCCTCTTTCGATTGACTGCGTCCATCCGGGCAATTCCCCGGCTTTCGCCGATCATTTTTTTCCATCCGTTGGCAATCCCTGCATGTTTCGATGCATACTGAATTCTCACTGCAGGATGCTGGTTCATGGCTGCTGTCATCACCTCAAGCCGGCGATCGCGCAGGCGCACAGCCACGGGATTAAACACAGAAGTGATATTTTCGACAGCAATGGCAGGCAGAAATTGGCGGGTGGTTCCGGGATAACCGAAAACAAAAGTGAAATCTCCTTTTTCGACTCCTTTTATCGAAACTGGGAGGTGATAGCGAGGTGTATAGGGAACATTGTCTGGCGAATAGTCGGCTGGTTTGTTGTCCTTGTTCACATAAATGCGAAACAGGGCAAAATCGCCTGTATGCCTTGGCCACATCCAGTTATCTGTATCACCGCCGAATTTTCCGATATTTGATGGTGGAGCGCCTACCAGCCGCACATCTCGAAATGTTTCAGTAAAAACGATATAATATTCGTTTCCATAATAAAATGGCCTCACCTGGGCATCAAACCCGCTGGTGTCGGCTGCATATTTTTCTATTTTTCTGATATTCAAGCGAATGATCGAGTCGCGTTTGCGTTCAGGCATCGTTGCCTCCGTTCCGTTGAGTACATAGGCCGTAACATCGTCCATCCTTTTTAACAGGGTTACCGTGAGCCCTGGATTTGGCAATTCCTCTTTTCGGCTCATCGCCCAGAAGCCTTTGGTCAGGTAATCAGACTCAACAGAACTGTGCCTTTGAATGGATCCGAATCCGCAATGATGGTTGGTAAGAATCAAGCCTTCGGCAGAAATGATTTCTGCGGTGCAACCGCGGCCAAAAAGCAAAATGGCATCTTTGAGGCTGCTTTTGTTAACCGAATAAATATCGTCTGCCGTGAGGCGTAGGCCCATGGCTTGCATTTCTTTTTCGTTGAGTTGTTTAAGTAGTACAGGCAGCCACATGCCCTCGATGGCATAAAGCATTGTAAAATGCATGAAAGCAAGGATGGAAAAAAGTAATCGTTTTTTCATTTTAAAGGATTGAGTGATGAATATTATGCTGTTTATCAGTTATTTACTTGCAATGGTTTCTATCTCTATCATTACTCCGAGTGGGAGCTTTGCAACGGCATAGGCCGCCCGCGCTGGTGGTTCGCTCTGATAGTAACTGCCATAAATTTCATTCACTATCGAAAAATCATCCATGGAGCTGAGCAGGCAGGTGCTTTTTACCACATCACCATAGCTGTACCCGGCTGCTTCGAGTATGGCACCAATGTTTTTCATTACCTGGGCGGTTTGCTCCCTGACGCCGCCATCAACGATTTTGCCTGTGGTGGGATCAATGGGAATCTGTCCTGAGATAAAAAGAAACCCGTGGGTTTCAACAGCCTGACTATAAGGGCCAATGGCCTTGGGAGCAAGTGCTGTGGTGATAATTTTTTTCATAACTCGGTTTTTGTGGATTGAAAAAACAAATTAGACATAATTTTTGCCAAAGTTATGGAAAGTCAACAGTGCATTTAAAAAATTCTTAGGTTTGATGTGTTAAAATTCAGGTATGGTTAAGGTTTTGCTAATTGACAATTATGACTCATTCACATGGAACCTGGTTCAAATACTCAGGGAATCAGGAATTTGCGATTACAAAGTGGTTTCAAATGATCAGTTGCAGGTTGGGGACTGCGCAGCCTATAGTCATTTGCTATTTTCGCCCGGCCCGGGTTTACCTTCTGAAGCAGGAATCACCAAACATGCGATAAAATTTTGGTCGGGGAAAAAGGCTATTTTAGGAGTTTGTCTTGGTCATCAGGCCATCGCCGAAGTGTTTGGAGCCAGCCTCAAACTTTTGCCGCATCCTATTCATGGGATAAAGTGCAGAATCGAGATCAGAACCCAACCTGGAGGCATTTTTTCTGGTTTTCAATCAGAAATGACGGTTGGCCGCTATCATTCCTGGGTGGTTGATCCAGCCTCTCTCACAAACGATCTGATCGCGACTGCATTTGATGAAAATGAAAACATTATGGCATTGCAACACTGCGCACACCCCACATATGGAGTGCAGTTTCATCCGGAATCAATCCTAACGCCACACGGAACAGGCATAATACACAACTGGCTGATGAAACCATTTTCATAGCAAACGCATAAAATTTGGTTTATCTCCCGGCGGCTCCGATAATCGCCTCAAGCTCCTACCCTGAAGCAATTAATGACCGGACTTGTCTATTTTTATTCCTTTGGAGCTGATGGTGGCTTCGGGTTCCCGCACGAATATCCAGAAGATAACAGAGGTTGTAACGAATAATCCGCACAAAATATAAAGCAACTGGTAATTACCGGTTTGCTTGATCACATTGGCCACCCCGTTGCTCATCATTTGCGGAAGAACAACCGCCAGATTGAACACACCCATGAAAAGTCCCATTTTCAGTGGATTCACCCGCTCGCTCATAATGGCAAAAACGATTGAGATGACCGCGGACCAGCCAATTCCGGCCAACAACATTCCAAAATAAAAATCTAATTCAAATTTTCCCAGAAAGGCAATATAAAAATATCCTATGGCCGAAAACGAAAGCGCAAAGATGTAAGTACGAACCCGGCCGATTCGTTTGGCGATGGCTTGCAAAGCAAGCGGGAAGATAGCCCCCACAAAATTCAGGATAAGAAACCCTAGCGAAACAATGTTCCCGATAGATGCATTTGCGGTTTGAGTAGTCCCGGTGAGTTGCTCGGCAAACCAATTGGCTAGTATGCCCGAGAGTTCACTGTTTGGGAGTATTCTTTTTTCGATAAAAAAACCCGACATTACAAACATGCTTTGGAAAGCTACCCAGGTGAAAGCATGGGCGAGCATAATTTTGTGAAATTCATTGCTGTTTGATGGTTTTTTTAATCCGCTGAAAATGCTGATTGCTCCAATTATCGCCGAATAAATCAAAGCCGAAATCAGGATGAGGTTGTGAACCCAGGAAGGGCTCTCAAAAAAATGATTAAACACGCTGAATACCCCGAAAACCAGAAATCCATAAAGAGGAAAAATTTCTTTGACGATCTGCCAAACTCCAAACTTTTCGTGCGTCATGGTTTGACCAGCATTCAGGTTCCTGGCTTCCTCGACCAGCAGAATGGGAAAAACAGCAGTTATCAATACCAGAACAGCGGCAATATACAATAACGCCTCATTGCCAAAAACCATCGAGAGAAAATAAGCCAGCACTCCAAAAAAGCCTGAAATGATCTGCATCCACACATATCCTTTGGTTCGGGCTTTCCCTTCGGGAGTCAAATCGGCGATAATTGAACGGGCAGGGTTAAATGTAACATTCACTGATAGATCGAGAAAAAGTGCGATCAAAGATGCAATGATCGTAATATCGGCTATCCCGGTTATTTTCGAGATCTCCTGAATGTATGGAAGAGCAAGGAACGCAATTGCGCTCACAATTCCGCCGATTATGATAAAGGGCCGGCGGCGCCCGCCCATAAACCAAACATTATCGCTGATCAGGCCAACAATCACCTGTCCGAAAATACCAGCAACAGGGCCGGCAAGCCATACGAAAGCAACCTCATGGATTTCGAGTCCGTATTTTTTCGATAAAATCCAGCTCAGTGCAGCAATTTGTGTGGAAAGGGCAAATCCCACCGCAGTTGCAGGCAGGGCAAGAATGGCAAAAAATGTTTTGGATAATTTTTTTTGAATATCGAGCATGGCAGGTTCAGTTTAGTGGGGTTCAGTTTCGAGTTTCAGGTGGATTTGCTAAAAGTAGCCCGGGTTCAAAATTAGATGAATTTTGATAATCGCCCACAGAAATATTATTTATTGATATGGGAGGCAGATCCCCGAGGCCAATCATGGCATTTATTAAAAACAATTGCTTGAATTCGCTAAGGGCATCAACCCGAACAGGGGCTTCGGAAATAACACCGGCAGCTATTAACGAAGCCCTGCGAACCCCCTTCAATAAGGGCTCGGTCGGCGTTACCAGCTTTTCCCCGGCTTCGAATACCACATTGCAAAAACTTGTGTCCGAAATCAAGCCGTTTTTTACCAAGATTACATCATCGCAGCCGCCGCGTTTTTCGAAAAGTTTGTTGATGGCACTGCGGTCAAGAAACTTATGGCTATAATCCAGTTGGCCTGCCTCAACGAGTTTGAGCGAGCGAATAATCGGCATCTGATAGGGGATAAATTCGACATTTAAAATATGGCGATCATAGGTGATGCGGCATTTATGGACCGTTTTTTTAGCTGATAGAGGAATCCTAAGTTCCTTACCCAGGTTAAATGTCGCATTTTCACCAAACAGCTGCCGGCAGGTTTGATCCATCCTGCACTGATGCCAAAACAGATTAACCGGCTTGCCATTTTCAATCCTGATGGTTTCAAACAAAAGGCACATATACTTTGTCTATCATTTCCTGGTATTCGCTTTCGCAATTACTATTCACCGTGATTCCACCTCCACTTTTGTACCACAGCTGCCCGGTGATATTTTCGATAAACCTGATCATCACGCCACTATCAAGGTTTTGGCCATCAAAATAACCAAAAACTCCGGTGTAGTAGCCGCGGTCATATTTTTCGGCTTCGAGAATGATTTCTACTGTTTTTTTCTTGGGCGCCCCACTGATGCTACCTGCCGGAAGAAGGCTGAAAATGATATCGCCAATCTTATCACAATAGTTGCTTTCCAAGTCCCCTGCAATGCAAGAGCTTGCCTGTAATAGTTTCTTGTTCTGTGTTTGAATTTCTGTGATATACCTAAACCGTTCGACCCTGACATGTTGTGCAATCCGGCTCAGGTCGTTGCGAATCAGGTCTACAATAGTGCTGTGTTCAGCTGTTTCTTTAGGGTCAGAAAGAAGTTTGAATCCTGCATCCGGCAATGCTGCATCAATGGTTCCTTTCATCGGGTGTGATTCGATGCGGTGATCAGAAATTTTGACAAACATTTCGGGTGAGAATACGACAAAACGATCCTGAAACCACAACCGGAAGGGTGCCTCACTTCTATAAAAAATTTCCTTGAGAGTAAGGTTGGTTTCGATGGCGGTGGGCATTGTGAGGTTGAGCAAGTAGGAATTTCCAACCATCAGATTGGCCTTGACAAGGTCGAATGCCGATTTGTAGTATTCGAATGTTGACGGATTTTTTCTAAAAAGAACGGGACGGGTAATTTCAAATTCAGGAGTTTGAAAATTATTAATACCGTGTATGTCGAAAAGCAGCTTTGTGTTGTCTACCTGGTTATGAGGAATCACAACCGGACGCTGCATCAGAAAATCGAGTACGAACAGAAAGGGGATTCCCTTGCGGCCGTATTGGTTCATCGCTGATTTCGCTTTCATGGCCTCAACACCAAGCCGAACCGTACAGGGTGTATTTGCTATTTCAGATGATTTTCTGAGTGGCATCTTACTTAATTACTTCACATAGAAACGCATGGTTGGGTTCCTCTCCTCACCGTGCAGATAAAAATCCAAGCAATTGAATTCTATAAAAAAGTTAACGAAGAATTAAATCGCGACAAAAACCACCATGTAGTTATGGCCGTACTTTTTTGCACATTTTGGGCAAGTGGTGTAGTAGATATAGAAATCTCCAGCCTTATGCCCTAAAACTTCAACGGCTTGCCTGGCCTGTTTAAGGTATTTCGGGATTTCGCGGTACGGCCCATCGTAAACCTTACTGATAAAAGTTCCACTGATTCGAGCATTTTTTGCTTCGGGAATTTCTTTTGTAACCGTAAAATAGAAATCGGATCGCCACAACGAACAGTCTTTAGTGAGAACAAGAAAATCGTCCACCGGAGGTTCTGCATTGGCAGTACGAATTTGGTCAATCATTCTGCCCATCATTTTGTCTATCTTGTTGGGTAGCGGCATGTGAAAGAATGCCGGAATAGAATCCATAACAAACAGCTTGTTCTCCCACACATGGGTTTTGCCTTCATATAGAACGGGGTTAAATTCAGGGCAACAGATGTCGCTGGCTTTTTGGTTCTCATTCATGTCAGGAAGTTTTAAATTATTGAGTAAAATTACAACAACTTCGCTTGTTTTGTCAATCTAATCTCAGAAAAAATATTTGAGATAGAATTTCGCAAAAAGCAAACCCCTGTATGGTCGAAAAATCTTTCTACTTTTGTGAATCTTTTCACAATGATAAAACAACACAATCACCATTTCCATGAATACAGAAGAAATCAAAAACAGCCACAAACTTCTTAAGCAATACAAATATACATGGGCCCCGATCCAAAAAGGTTACAACAACCGCACCCTGTATATAAACCTCTCGAACCGTGAAATCTGTGAAAAACCAGTTTCGGATTTAATGAAAGAAACATTCACCGGAGGCAAAGGCTTTGGATTGAAGCTGTTATGGGACGCAACCAAACCCGATACCAAATGGAACGATCCGGAAAACGAAATTGTAATCAATACCGGGCCCATTTGTGGGATAACACAATACTCCGGAACCGGAAAATCGCTGGTGGTGACCATCTCGCCACAAACAGATATTGTGATTGACAGCAATGTAGGCGGCTATTTTGGCCCATTTTTGAAATTTTCCGGCTTCGACTCGCTCGAACTTCAAGGCAAAAGCAACAAGGACGTGATTGTGCTGATCGACGAAACACGCGAAGTGGTTGAAATCTACGAAGCGCCCTATACTTTGGTTGACAGCCACCACCTGGCTGAAACCCTGACCGAAATTTTTGCTGCTGATGAGAAAGATAAAAAAAACATTTCAGTCGTTTCGACCGGGAGTGCAGCCGAAACGAGCCTCATCGGAATGCTGAACTTTTCTTTCTATGATGTGAAACGCAAAAAAGTGCGGCTAAAGCAAGCCGGACGAGGTGGAATCGGCACGGTGCTGCGCAATAAAAAAGTGAAAGCATTGGTTGCCAAGATCAATGGAGTGAAAGGAAACCTTAACGGTGTGATTGATTTGGAGGCTATCATGGAGCGCGGGCGGCGGTTCAACCGCGAGATGCGCGAACTCGACGACAGCCAGGCCGAAATGCGTTCAAAAGGCACTGCCCACCTCACAAATATTATGAATGATTATGATTTGCTGCCAACAAACAACTTCAAGTTTGGTAGCCACACCGATGCCTCAAAAGTTCACTCAAATGTTTACAAAGAAAGATTCACGCAGGGTGTTCCCGATGGATGCTGGATCGGGTGCAATATGTCCTGTACAAAAGGTATTGATAATTATACGATAAGAACCGGCCCATACAAAGATGAAGTTGTGCTCGTGGATGGCCCTGAATACGAAACCGCCGCTTCGTTGGGATCCTGTGCGGGAATCTTTAATCCCGACTTCACAATCGAAGCAAATTTCTATTGCGACACTTATGGCATTTGCACAATATCCTGGGGAACTATTCTCGGTTTTCTTATGGAGTGTTACGAAGCCGGTGTTCTCAACGAAGAAAGAACCGGAGGTCTGAAACTTAACTTTGGCAATGCCGACGGAGCCATGGAATTGCTACATCAGCTGGCACGCGGCGAAGGGTTCGGAAAAATGGCCGGTCTAGGTGTTCGCAAACTCAAAGAAATGTTTATCGAAAAAGGCTGGGGCGACCCTAATTTCCTTTTCGATATTGCCATGGAAAACAAAGGGCTGGAATATTCGCAGTATATTTCTAAAGAATCTTTGGCCCAGCAGGGGGGCTATGCAATGACTAACAAAGGCCCTCAACACGACGAAGCCTGGCTTATTTTTATGGATATGGTAAACAACCAGATTCCGACTTTCGAAAACAAAGCCGAAGCGCTACACTATTTTCCCATGTTCCGAACTTGGTTCGGACTTCAAGGACTGTGTAAACTCCCGTGGAACGATGTGGAGCCCGAAACCAATGCACTGAGCGATGAGCCCGCCAAAGTACCTGAGCATGTTGACAATTATGTAACAATCTACAAAGCCGTTACAGGTAAGGAATTCGACAAACACGAAATGATACGCCAAAGCGAGCGGGTTTACAACTTCCAGCGTGTTTTCAATATCCGCCGGGGTTATGGGTTACGCAAACATGATGCCCAACCCTATCGCGCGGCAGGCCCGGTAACCGAAGAGGAATATCTGAGTCGCCAGGAACGCTATGACAAGCAACTCATCGAACTCATGGGGCTGAACCCGGCAGAAATGAACCTGCAGGAAAAAATGGCAGCCACACGCAGGTATCGCGAAGAACGATATGAGAAATTGCTCGATGCGGTTTATGAACGCCGCGGCTGGACCAAAAATGGAATCCCAACTATTGAACACTTGAAGAGAATTGGCATGGATCTGCCAGAGGTGATTGAGATTGTAAAAGATCTTCAATAACGTTTTTTGGTCTTCCTACTCAAACCATTGTTTAGAGTAGTTTATATGATCACCATGGCAAAACTATGATTGCAAGCCCATTGAATGTGATTCGGTTTTTATTTTTTTTCTCAATCGTCGTCCTTATGTCTTGTGGTCCCAAAAGGAAACCAGTGGGGTCAGGCACAATCACAATCTTCCATGCCGGAAGCCTCTCCTACCCGTTCGAGAAAATAATCAAAGCTTTCAACAAGGAATATCCGTACGTGAAAGTGCTTGCCGAAAGCAGCGGTAGTCTTGCAGGGGCGCGTAAATTGACCGAGCTCAAGCGCAGTTGCGACGTCTTTGCTTCTGCTGATTATAAAATCATTGAACAACTACTTTTTCCTGATTATGCAAATTGGTATATTGCATTCGCCAGAAATGAGTTGGCGGTCGCATTTTCAGAAAAATCGGCTTTCTCTAAAGAAATCCGATCAGAAAACTGGCACGAAATTTTACTTCGGCCCACTGTGCGTTATGGCCGCTCCGACCCCAATGCCGACCCATGCGGATATCGAAGCTTGCTGATGTGGCAATTGGCCGAACTTTATTATCAACGACCTGGGCTTAGTAGCCTGCTTATTAAAAAAGACGATCGCTTTGTTCGCCCCAAAGAAGTGGATTTGCTGGCATTGCTCGAAACCGGCACGGTTGATTATATCTTCATCTATCGTAGTGTCGCCATGCAGCATGGACTCAAATTTATTTCCCTTCCCGACAGTATCAATTTGGGTAATCCTGCGCTTGAAGAACACTACAGCCAGGCCTTCCTATACCTCAGAGGACTCAGCCCCGGCGAAAAAATGACCGTTCGCGGAGAGCCCATGATTTATGCTGTCACCATCCCGCTAAATGCAAAAAATCAGGAGCCTGCACAAAAGTTTGTCGCTTTCCTGCTCGATCCTGAAAAGGGAGGGAAGATTATGGAGGAATGCGGCCAGCCTGCAGTTAAGCCGCTTTTTGTCAATAATCCTCAAAAAATACCGGATGCCCTTAAGTTTTGGGTGCACAATTCAGTGCATCAGAATTGACTTTGATTATCCATTCTGATAATCAACTACTTTGATAATAGTGTGTTTGCTGTCGCTCTTAAAATCATGGCAATGAAATAAAAACACCAGAAGAATCAGTATTATTATTCCAGTGAATTTATAGGGTGATTTCAGGTTAAGAAAACCCGCACTTATCCACGGCTGGATTCTTTCATCAGCGCTTCTCCTGATACCATTGCTGCATTAAACAAAAAACATGACGGGATAATTGCTAGATCGCAAGTAATAAAAAAACCAAGGAATCCTTACCGGCATGGCAAAACCCCCGGGCAATAAATCAAGTATATAGCCTTTGATTAAAAGGATCAACGCTCTCAAATAAATTATGTCCTGAAATACAAAACCGGCTATGTCAAGGAAATTCATCCATTTGCCTGTTACAGGTAGGTGCCATCCAGCACTTGCAGTAATTGCCAACGTACCAATGGGGCGTGAGTTGCTTGAGGCTTTCATTCCACAAGTAAAAGTTACATTATTTCGATAGAACTCGGATCGCAAGATTTAATCCGTTTTCTGAATACTTGAATTCTAAATTTCCAGATACTTAGCAGGTGCCTCCTGCAGAAATCTATTTTTTTTGAATAGTAATACGACTATATTTGTGCCGATTAATCTAATCAAGGACTGCAACTTTGAAAATGACTTGTATTACCTTGCCACATCTTCTTGTAACGAATAATCTGACAAATGGGACAACTCTACGATCAACTGAATCAGGATGTTAGATTTGTTGAAAGCCTGAAAGCCTGCATCCATTGCGGCACCTGCACAGCCATTTGCCCTGCCGCCACTTTCTATAACTACGACCCCAGGGTAATCGCCATCATCGTTCAAACACAGGATGATAAAAAAATTGAGGAGTTGCTGAAAAGCGAAACGATATGGTATTGTGGCGAGTGCATGTCGTGTAAAACACGCTGCCCAAGAGGAAACGCACCCGGGCTGCTTGTGATTGCCTTACGATCATTATCGCAGGACCTGGGTTATTTTACCGAATCAGAAAAAGGCCGCCAGCAGCTAGCAATCAAAAGAACCATCGGGGAGAATATCCTCAAATTCGGCTACTGTGTTCAACCGCAATCGGTGGTGCCCGCCCTGCATCCTGAGCAGGGACCCGTTTGGGAGTGGGAATATAACCGTTTGGAGCCCATCATGGAAAAAATGGGAGCCAATTTCCAGGCCGATGGCCCGGGAGCACTTCGAAAAATCGCAGATCAAGACCTCGAAGAAATCAAACGTATTTTTGAAATTACCGGAGGAATGAAACGATACAATGATATTGAAAAATATTCGAAGATAAAGGCTGTTGAATTGGGGATGGATTCAGGAGAAGGTACTGAAAGCGAGTATTTCAAGGCTGTATATACTGCTAACAATGACACACATTCGCATCCATGAAAACTGAAGGAAAAAAACTTGTCTGGCGGGAATACCAAAAAGAAATTGCCGATGATCGCTATTTTTATGCACGCAGCTGCATCAGGCAAACATTCTTCCCAGGATCAGAATGGGTGTTTGTTAAAATAATCCGCGATGAGCTTGGCAAAAACATCTATGATGGCCAGCAACATACTTCATGCACCGGCATCGGATATCATGGCGATGTGGTTCCTTTAGAAACCACCATGACTGTGGTTGCACGACAATTTGCCCTGATGTCCGAAGCAGGCTACGAAAATTATGCAGCATCGTGCATTACGAGCTTTGGCCTCTATACCGAGATCATCGAAACCTGGCACCATTTTCCTGAAACACTCAGGAAAACACGCGAATACTTGCGCCAGGCTACCGGAAGGGAATTTGAAATCCCTAAAAACCTCGCACACGCCAGCGATATCATTTATAAATTCAGGCACGAAATTGCAGCCAGGGCAAAGCATAGGCTTGTTGACAAAAACACCGGAACGCCTTTAAGGGTGGTGGAACATATAGGTTGCCACTATTCAAAGATGTTTCCACACAAGGGAATTGGTGGGGCAGAATATCCCTATGTGCTTTCGGGCATGATCGAAGCATGGGGCGGTGAGGTAATTGACTATCCCGAGCGACGGCATTGTTGCGGGTTTGGATTCAGGCAATATGTGGTGCAGGCAAACCGCGGTTATTCGCTGGCCTGCTCCAAAAAAAAGTTCGAAAGCATGGAACCCTATGAGCCCGATCTGATCATTACCAATTGCCCGGGATGTCCTATGTTTCTCGACCGTTGGCAATACGCCCTAAGCGAATTGGAAGGGAAAACCTATGGCAAAGACGGGCATGGAATTCCTGTTTTCACTTATGAGGAGGTGGCAGGGCTATTGATGGGCTACGACCCGTGGAAAATCGGACTACAGCTGCACCAGGTAGGTTCCGAGCCCCTGATGGATAAAATCGGAATTGAGTATGATCCGGAAAAAAAATACAAAGGCCCTGCAGGAGAGGATATCGGAGTACCAAATTCACCTGGACATCTGAAATTCTATTCTTGATGCTTAGCACAATTTCTCTGCTGATGCGCTGCAACTCGCTCAAAAAAAAGAAAAAACGATAACCATCAAGAAATTTTATTTTAATACTGATTAAGTAATGAAACATATCGTAGTAATTGGGGGTGGGGTGGCTGGCCTCGAAACAGCTTCAAATCTGGTAGCCATGGGCCATCAGGTTACGCTGGTTGAAAAAGAAGAAAGTGCCGGAGGGCACCTAAAGCGTTGGCATGCGCTGTTTCCGGACGTTCGTCCATCATCGGAGGTATTAGCAGCCATGATCGAAAAAAGCGAAAAGGGAGTCAGAAAGCAATTTGGTACTGAAATCACTTCCATACAACACCGCCATAAAAGATTTGCTTTGATTGCTTCAAATGGATGGCAAATCGAAGCCGACGCCGTAGTCATCGCCACCGGATTCGATTTGTTTGATGCCAGTAAAAAAGAAGAGTACGGATACGGCATATACGACAACGTGATCACATCTGCTGACCTCGAAGACATGTTCAATTCGGAAAAAGGCATCGAAACGATACAGGGAAAAGCTCCTGCACGAGTCGGATTTGTACATTGTGTCGGGTCGCGCGACGAAAAAGCCGGCAATATTTATTGCTCCAAAGTGTGCTGCATTACTGCTGTAAAACAAGCGATTGAGGTGAAGCAGAAGATTCCATCCTGCGAGGTTTTCTGTTTCTATATGGACCTGAGGATGTTTGGAAGGCATTATGAAGAACTCTACAAAGAGGCACAGGAAAAATATGCCATACAATTTATCAGGGGCAGGTTAAGCGAAGCTTCCGAAGATAGAAACCACGGTTTGGTGCTGAAAGTTGAGGATACACTGCTGAATAAACCGCTAAAACTAACCGTTGATCTGTTGGTTCTGATGTCGGGTATGGTGGCTTCGAAGCAAACCATTGCTTTTCGTAATGAGTTGGGACTTACCAGAGACGAAGATAATTTTCTCAAGCCTGCTGATTCAATTCTTAGTGCGAATCTTTCAGGAAGTGATGGAGTGTTCTTTGCAGGCACTTGCTCGGGGCCAAAAAATGTTGCTGATACATTGGCCGATGCCCGATCTGCGGCCATTGCAGCCGACAGATATCTTAAATCAACAAATTAATCAGGAGTAAGCCATTTGCCCGATTCAGGAACAACGTAATATGTTTGATGTTTGATGTTCATTGTAAAATGCATGATACTTGATAAAATATGTAAAACCTAAAATGTAAAATTTGTACTTTTTGATGTTGATGCAAAACCTCTTTTCGATGGACAGTATCATTTTATTCATTGGGTTTATCGTTAATATACTAAAATTAAAAGTGATTTCAATTTAATTTCATTAATATTAGGGTTCACAAAAGCCAGGTATTTTTCATCCAACATCATAAACATCTTGATAAAACATGACTGAAAACTTTGATAAGTTAGACGTTCAGCCCAAGCAAAACGAATCACAATAATTACCCATGACGAATCATAAACAATTCGGTTTCGAGATAAGCAAAGACAGGCAGATTGACTACGATAGCAACTCAATGGAAACCCTGTGGAAGCTCCTGGAACTGGAACCTTCGCTCAGGAACTGCATCTCCTGCGGAACGTGTGCCGCCACCTGCTCAGCTGCCCTTTATACCGATTTCAGTCTTCGCAGGATTATCCTGCTTATACGCCGGGGTGAACTGAACGGTTTGATGATGGAAACCGCTAAGTGCATGCTTTGTGGTAAGTGCCAGTTGGTTTGTCCCAGGGGTGTGAGTACCAGAAACCTCATTCTACAGCTTAGGCATCAGCTGGCATTGCAAAACACCTTCATTAAATAACATAGCCTACAGAATGCGCATAAACATATAAATTTATTAAAATGAGTTTTAACCTTTTTGTGTTGCCGTTCTTTTTAGGGTTCATCTTCCTGATTACCACCCTCATAATCAAATATGGAAAGTGGATCAGAGAAATGGAATATCCAGACCGACTGAAACTGGGTCTGGGGCTTTTCAAAAAAGACTTCTGGAGGGCGTGCTACGAAGTAATCATGGAAGGCCTCCTGCACCGCAGGATGTTTAAACAAAACAAACTCCTGGGGTATATGCACATGAGCTTTGCTTTCGGATGGTTCCTGCTCATTGTTCTCGGAAATATCGAATCAAGAATTTACAGTGGCGGCCACATAAACCCTCCCTATTACCCAATTTTTCTTAAATTCTTTGTTCACGACAAAAAGATTCTGCCATTTGAGCTCGATACGGTACCCGGATTATTCAGGTTTACAATGGATTTATTATTGTTGTTTGTTCTTTCGGGTTTGGTACTGGCCTTGTTCAAGCGTGCACATTCAAAATGGTTTGGTATGCAACGAACCACGAAGCACCAAAGGTTTGATAAGGTTGCCATTGCAAGTCTTTGGCTCATTTTCCCCTTGCGTTTGATAGCCGAAAGCATCAATGCCGGCCTTTATCACGGGGGCGGGTTTCTTACGAACAACGTCGGTAAATTGCTTGCCTCTGCGTTTCCGATCGAATATCTGAACTACCCGGCTTGGTGGGCCTACTCCACTGCATTGGGGGTTTTCTTTGTGAGCCTGCCCTGGTCGCGGTTTATGCACATACCCACCGAAATCATGCTGATTTATTGCAGGCAATGTGGGGTGAAAATCAAGAATACTCTTGGGGGCATCAGCGAGTTCGAAACCAGGGCTTGCCCAAGATGCGGTGTTTGTATTGATGCGTGCCAGATGAATGCGGTGGACAAAACCTACTCCACTCCTGCATATTTTCTGCGGGTTCTCCGACAGAAAAACCACAACCAGGAGCTCTATAACAACTGCCTGCTCTGTGGAAGATGCCACCAAGTGTGCCCGGTGAAAATTGATACTATCGGTTTGAGAGTAGGTGCACGCAACCAGTTTTATGATAAGCTCGAAAGCAAATTGGATTATCTTCCGGTAGCCTCCCGGGAAAAAAAGCCGGTGAACGTTATCTATTTTGCAGGTTGCATGGGGCATCTTACCCCATCGGTGAAGTTGGCCATGGTAAAAATATTCAAAGCTGCCCGAATTCCCTACTGGTTCATGGATCAGGATGGCTCGGTGTGTTGCGGAAGGCCCATGATGATGGCGGGCATGCACAAAGCCGCCGCTGACATGATCAAATCAAACAGAGATACAATCATGCAATCAGGGGCAAAAACGTTTGTTACTTCATGCCCGATCTGCTACAAAGTTTTTAAGGAGGAGTATAAACTGCCCGGGATTGACATCCTGCACCATACCCAGTTTATCGAAAAGATCATCGCATACCGCATGATTGACCTCCATCAAACACTCTACCGCACGGTATTTCACGACCCCTGTGAGTTGGGTAGAGGCATGGGCATCTACGAGGAACCAAGGAAAGTACTCCGCCAAACCACCGAATTGATTGATGCAGAAGGCCAAAAACAGGATTCGTTATGCTGCGGTGGCAGTTTGGGCGATTTTGCAATGAATTCGGAACAACGCAACATCATCACCAACAATGCATTGGATATGCTGTTAAGCCCCAATCCCGACATCCTGGTTACCGCATGCCCCTTGTGCAAAAAAACCTTCGCCGCCACCAACCGGGTGGTGGTAAAAGACCTTGCCGAAATCGTTGCCGAACGGATTGATTCACCCTGGTTAATGCAGCCATCGGTCTTGCCCAATTCCGTCAGAAATTAAGTTGATGGCATTGCTCATATTTGATTTGATTGCTTGCTAACCCCGTCATAGGTTGCTTTGAGGCAATGTAGTGCCTTATATATACTTGATATGATATGCCCGCCCTCACACCAGGCAAGCCTTTCTAACCCCTAGTAGCCTTTTCAGCAAGGCAGGCTTGACATTAATCCCCATTCTCGGCCGCCCTGCATTTAGGGCCTACTAAGCTCCCTGACCCTCTCCTGTGGCTGCACTCCTACCTATAGAGCGTGCCAGAGCAATATAATTATGCCGGGCATTTTGGATTGCTGCGAGCCCCCGAAAGGGTAATAGAAATCGCCTGTTTTTTGTGGAAGAAGGGGGGTGGTTCTTCCGAGTATCAGCGTTCAACGCGTGCGGAAATCTCAAAATGCTTGATGAACAACTGCTCCATCAAAATGGTTTTAATTGCGCAGCAACCGCAGCCCGAAAAGTAGAGTTAGCCCTTTAGGGCCAATTCGTCTGTTTAGATGTGATATTTTTCATTGGCGGCCCTTCGGCACATCTATGAGCAGTTTAAAGATTCAGCCTTATTTTTTGGCTAAATATTACCGGTTGGTTTATATGGCAGCTATGGGCTTTTTCAGAAATTTTGCTTGTCAGCGGACAAATTGACTACACGCAGATAACACGAAGGTTGTATCTTCGCACCTTAAAAACAATTTCAAGGCTTCACACGTCAGCCTGATTATTTAGATTTTTCTGTAACTTACGTGCTAAATTATAATGCCATGTCCCGTTGCCCCTGGCCTGCCAACAACCCATTGATGATACGCTACCACGATGAGGAGTGGGGCGTTCAGCTGCACGACGATAATAAACTTTTTGAATTCCTCGTGCTCGATGCTTTTCAAGCCGGACTGAGCTGGCAAATCATTATCAACAAGCGGGAAGCTTTTCGCAAGGCTTTTGATGATTTTGATCCAAATAAAATTGCTTGCTATGACAGGGAGAAAATTGAAGCACTTCTTTCTGACCCGGGGATTATCAGGAATAATCTAAAAATAAGGGCGACCATCTCCAATGCCCGGGCTTTTTTGCATTTACAGGGCAAATATGGAAGTTTCGATCGCTTTATTTGGCAGTTTACAAATGGAAAAACGATTGTAAATGACTGGAAGCAGCTCAGTGAATTGCCTGTAAAAACTGTTGAATCGGATGCCATGAGCAAGGCACTGATCAGCTACGGGTTTAAATTTGTGGGCAGTACCATCTGTTATGCTTTTATGCAGGCATCAGGCATGGTGAACGATCACCTGGTAGACTGTTTCAGGTATTCTGAAATAATAAAAGCCGACCAATGACGATCGGCTTTTGTGCTTTTCCAGAAAAGTAACTTATTTGATATATTTAAAGTCTTTTCCAAGGTACTGTGCCGAGTTGCCCAGGATTTCTTCTATTCGCAATAATTGATTATATTTTGCGATGCGTTCGCTGCGGCAGGCTGAGCCGGTTTTTATCATCCCGGTTTTCAATGCAACGGACAGGTCGGCAATGGTGGTATCTTCTGTCTCACCTGAGCGGTGGCTGATGATTGCGGTAAAGTTGTTTCGATGTGCCATTTCAACCGCCTCGATGGTTTCGGTGAGGGTTCCAATCTGGTTGACTTTGATCAAAATAGAGTTGGCTATTCCAAGGTCAATGCCTTTTTTCAATCGCTTTGTATTGGTCACGAATAAATCATCACCAACCAATTGAATTTTCTGTCCCATCTTTTCGGTCATTAGCTTCCACCCATCCCAGTCGTCTTCAGCCATCCCGTCTTCGATAGAGATAATCGGATATTTATTCTCCCAGTCATTCCAATAGTCAACCATTTGTGTAGGTGTAAGCTTATCGCCGGTTGATTTATGAAGATGATATACGTTTTCTTCAGGAAGATAATATTCTGAGGCAGCCGGGTCGAGGGCGATGTAGATATCCTGACCGGGTTTGTAGCCGGATTTTTCAATGGCCTGAAGGATAACTGTAATGGCTTCTTCATTTGACTTTAAGTTGGGAGCAAATCCTCCTTCGTCGCCAACATTGGTCGAATAGCCGGCTTTCTTTAACACCGACTTCAGGTTGTGAAAAACCTCTGCTCCCATGCGAATGGCATCGGAGAAGCTGTTTGCGCCAACCGGCATAATCATATACTCCTGAAAATCAATTCGATTATCAGCATGAGAACCTCCATTTAGGATATTCATCATCGGAATTGGAAGCAAATTTGCATTCACACCGCCGATGTATCTGAACAAATAGTGGCTTGATTCCTGGGCGGCTGCATGTGCTACGGCAAGCGAAACTCCCAGAATGGCATTGGCGCCAAGGTTTGCCTTGTTTGGAGTGCCGTCAAGTTCAATCATTCGGCGGTCTATTTCGATCTGATCGGATACGAAGTAGCCTTTCAATTCTTCATTGAGGGTGTTGTTTACGTTTTGAATTGCTTTCAGCACCCCTTTGCCAAGATACATGCTTTTATCGCCGTCACGAAGTTCAACGGCCTCGTGTATGCCTGTTGATGCTCCAGAGGGCACAGCAGCGCGGCCCAACACACCATTTTGAGTATATACATCTACTTCGATGGTTGGATTTCCGCGGGAGTCGAGTATTTGGCGGGCTGTGATATTAATAATTGCACTCATGTTTTGTGTTGTTAGGTTTAGTTTTTAAAATTGAATATGTTGTTGTTAAATTATAAGTAAAGCAATGCAAAATAGAATTCAGAATGTGGATGCCAGAATGGTTGAAGAATAAGACTCAAGTGGTTCGGAGGCTTGGCTGATGTTGACAAAGTGCTCCGGGTCGTACAAATAATTGATATCGCGTGACAGTATCAGGTAGTAGTGGCATTCTACTGAGGTACCTTGGGATATATTCAGAAATCGCATTTTGTCCTTTTTCCCTCTCTTTGATTAAGGTTTTGGGTATTATCCCTTTTTTGTGTTCCGGATGGCGAAATTAGTAAAAAAGGAAGGATAAAACAGACAGGCTGTTTTATCCTTCGCTGGTTGCATTACAAAACAGTTATGGTTAGTTTTCGCCTTTCGGCTCTTCATTTGCAGTTTCAACGGTGAGTTCTGGAGCGACTGATTCCTCGGTTTCTTGAACTACAGGGGCCTGTGTTTCTTTTTTTGCAACATTTTTTGTCGTCTTTGTCTCTTGAACACTTTCAACCTTTTTGCTTGTACCTCTTCTGCGGCGGGTAGCCTTTACCTTGGTTTCTTTCTTCGTGCCAAGAAGGTTTTCATTGTAGTCAACCAGTTCAATAAGGCACATTTCGGCATTATCGCCCAGGCGGGTTCCGGTTTTTAGAATACGTGTATAGCCACCAGGTCGGTTTGTCACTTTTACTGCAACATCCCTAAACAATTCCGAAACGGCTTCCTTGCTCTGAAGATAGCTAAACACAACCCTTCTTGAATGTGTTGAGTCGTCTTTCGACTTGGTGATGATCGGCTCAACAAATACCCTGAGGGCTTTGCCTTTTGCAAGGGTGGTTTGTATGCGTTTGTTTAGAATAAGCGAGGAGGCCATATTGGCCAGCATTGAATGGCGGTGAGCACTTTTTCTCCCTAAATGATTTATTTTCTTTCCGTGTCTCATCTCTGTTAATCCTTATCTAATTTATATTTTGCGATATTCATACCAAATTCCATTCCTTTGGCGCTTACAAGTTCTTCGAGTTCGGTGAGTGATTTTTTACCAAAGTTTCGGAACTTCAACAGGTCATTTCGGTTATAGGAAACAAGGTCGCCAAGGGTTTCGACATCTGCCGCCTTGAGGCAGTTCAACGCACGAACCGATAAATCGAGGTCAACCAGTTTCGCTTTCAGAAGTTGCCTGATGTGAAGTGTGCTTTCATCAAACTCTTCGTTCACCATTTTTTCCTCCGAGTCGAGTGTGATCTTTTCATCACTGAAAAGAACGAAGTGATGTATGAGTGTGCGAGCGGCTTCTTTCAGTGCTTCCTTCGGCGAAATCGAGCCGTCGGTTTGAACAGTGAAAATGAGTTTTTCGTAGTCAGTTTTTTGTTCTACGCGGAAGTTTTCGATCTGGTACTTCACATTTTTTATCGGCGTGTGGATTGAGTCAATGGCGATGGTTCCAAATGGGGCATTTGCAATTTTATTTTCTTCTGCCGGAACGTATCCCCGACCCTTATTAATCCATACATCACAAATCAATTTCACGCTGGGTTCTAAATTGCATATCACTACGTCGGGATTGAGCACCTGAAAAACGGTCATGTATTTGTTCAGGTCGCCAGCCTTGAAGACCTCTTGCCCTGTGATTGTGAAATGAACATTTTCGCTAGTTTCAGCCTCATTCAGGCGTTTAAAACGAATCTGCTTAAGGTTTAGCACAATTTCGGTCACATCTTCAATCACACCTTTTACTGTAGCGAACTCTTGATCTACCCCGCCAATGCGGACGGAAGTAATGGCAAATCCGTCGAGCGAAGAGAGTAGCACCCTACGCAAGGCGTTGCCGATGGTTAATCCAAAACCAGGCTCCAGTGGACGGAATTCAAAAACTCCCTGGAATTCATCCGATTCAATCATTACGACTTTGTCGGGCTGTTGAAATGGTAGTATGGCCATATGAATGCTGTTTTGATTAATTCGGGGTTTATTGCTTATTTCGAGTACAACTCAACGATAAGTTGTTCTTTTATATTTTCAGGAATTTCCTGGCGTTCAGGATAAGTCATAAATTTACCGGCCATCATATTATTATCCCACTCGAGCCATGAGTAAGGCATCCCACGCCCTGAGAGTGATTGATTTATGATTTCGAGCGATCTTGACCTTTCCCTTACGGATATAACATCACCAGGGCGCAGCAGGTATGAGGATACGCTTATGACCTTGCCATTGACAGTAATGTGCTTGTGCGAAACCAGTTGGCGCGCACCGCTACGGCTGGGTGCAATTCCAAGACGATAAACTACATTATCGAGTCGGGATTCGATGAGTTGAAGCAAAACCTCGCCGGTTACTCCCTTTTTGCGGGATGCCTTGTAGAAGGTATTTTTGAACTGGCGTTCGAGTATGCCATAAGTGTATTTAGCCTTTTGCTTTTCCATGAGCTGGAGGCTGTATTCTGACACTTTCCCTCTTCGTTTGCTATTTCCATGCATGCCTGGCGGGTAATTCTTTTTTTCGAAAGACCGGTCGGGTCCGTAAATCGGGTCTTTGAATTTACGTGCAATTTTTGTTTTTGGGCCTGTATATCTTGCCATTTTTATCTATTGTTTTTTCGATTAATACTGTCGTTATACCCTTCTGCGTTTCGGTGGCCTGCAGCCATTGTGAGGCAATGGGGTTACATCCGTAATTTCAGCCACTTCAATGCCTGAGGTATGAATGGTGCGGATAGCCGACTCACGACCTGCACCGGGTCCTTTAACAAACACTTTTACTTTTCGCAGGCCAAGATCGAAGGCAACCTTTGAGCATTCGGCGGCGGCTGTTTGAGCGGCATAAGGGGTATTTTTCTTTGATCCCCTGAATCCCATTTTCCCTGCCGACGACCATGAGATCACCTGTCCGGCCTGATTTGTCAGCGATACAATAATGTTGTTGAATGATGCTGTAATGTAAGCCCTGCCAATTGGATCAACTTTAACGACTCTTTTTTTCGATGTTTTTGTGGTTTTTGCCATTTCGCTATTATTTCGGTCTTCTTAATTATACAATCTAAAAACCATTTATTTATTAACCTTTGGGTGCCTTCTTCTTGTTGGCAACGGTTTTTTTCCTGCCTTTACGCGTCCGCGCATTGTTTTTTGTGCTTTGTCCGCGCAGCGGCAGCCCGATACGGTGACGAATCCCCCGATAGCAACCAATGTCCATCAGCCGCTTGATATTCATCTGTACTTCCGATCGAAGAGCACCTTCGACTTTAAACTTTTCGTTGACGATAGAACGGATGCGATTCTGCTCATCGTCGTTCCAATCCTGAACCTTTTTATTAAGGTCAACCTCTGCTTCGGTCAGGATTTTTTGTGCGGCACTGCGACCTATGCCATAGATATAGGTGAGTGCAATTTCGCCTCTTTTGTTCTTTGGTATGTCTATACCTGCAATTCTTGCCATAGAACTTACTGTATTGATATCAGTTAATGATTAAATCTTTTATTAACCCTGGCGCTGTTTATACTTGGGGTTTGTTTTGTTAATAATATAAACTCGACCTTTGCGACGTACCACTTTGCAGTCGGGGGTCCTTTTTTTCACACTGGCTCTAACTTTCATGCCTGTTCAATATTAATAATTTTCAACCGTGAGATATTCTATTTGTATCTGTATGTAATTCTTCCTTTTGATAAATCATAAACCGACATCTCTATTTTCACCTTATCTCCAGGAAGGATTTTAATATAGTGCATTCTCATCTTGCCCGAGATATGTGCAGTAATAATATGCCCGTTTTCAAGCTCAACGCGGAACATGGCATTGCCAAGTGATTCTTTGACCACACCATCTTGCTCTATTGCTAATTGCTTCGACATATATGAGCTAACCTCGTTTTAGTCTTCGTTAATTACTTTTTCAATTTCTTCAAAACTTGATAATATCTCAGCCTTGTTCTTCCTTATGGATACTGTGTGTTCAAAATGTGCCGAAGCCTTTCGGTCGGCAGTTCGAATGGTCCATCCGTCTTTTTCCTGCATCACATGTCTCTTCCCCAAATTAATCATGGGCTCGATTGCAACCACCATTCCTTCGGTCAACATCACCCCCTGGCCTTTTTTGCCAAAATTGCATATCTCAGGGCTTTCGTGAAGGTTCTTGCCTACCCCATGCCCAACCAGCTCCCTTACCACCGAATAGCCATGTGCTTCAACATGCTTTTGAATGGCATGCCCGATATCGCCGGTTCGTTTGCCCTGTACTGCCTGTTCGATTCCAAGATACAAAGATTCTTTCGTGCGCTTCAAAAGATTTTTAATCTCCTCTCCTACTTCGCCTACTGCAAAACTGTATGCTGAATCGCCATAAAACCCGTCGCTCAGCACACCACAGTCTATCGAAACAAGATCTCCTTCTTTGAGTTGCCGGCTGCCAGGGATTCCGTGCACCACCTGCTCGTTTATTGAGATGCATAGTGTGGCAGGAAATCCACGGTAGCCTTTGAAACCCGGCATCGCATGATGATCACGAATATAAGTTTCGGCCACGTGATCGAGATGCAGGGTTGTAACTCCCGGCTTGATGTGCCTGGCAACTTCGGCCAGTGTTTTACCAACAAGTAAAGAACTTTTTCGTATAAGTGCTATCTCTTCTTCTGACTTGAGATATATCATTTATTATCAATCATTTATCACATTAACTGCTCACGCTGAATGCCGATCTTCCCTTGATTCTTCCCGATTTTGTCAGGCCATCGTAGTGGCGCATCAAAAGGTGACTCTCAATTTGCTGCAAAGTATCGAGCACAACCCCTACAAGGATGAGCAACGAAGTGCCACCATAGAACTGGGCAAATTGTGCATTCACCCCCAACAAGCTGACAAATGCCGGCATAATGGCGACCAAGGCAAGGAAAAGTGAGCCGGGAAGTGTGATCCTCGACATAATCGTATCCATAAATTCAGCAGTTTTCTTGCCTGGTTTAACTCCAGGAATGAACCCACCGTTTCGTTTCATATCTTCAGCCATTTGATTGGGGTTAATTGTAATGGCAGTATAGAAATAGGTAAAGGCAACGATCATCAGGGCAAACACGAAGTTATACCAAAAGCCGTGCATGTTTGAAAATGTAGCAAAAAATCCGGTGAGCATTTCAGATTGGGCAAACCCCGCCAGGGTTATAGGGAGGAACATTATTGCCTGAGCGAAGATAATCGGCATTACCCCGGCTGTATTAACTTTCAGTGGTATATATTGCCTGACACCTCCATATTGCTTGTTTCCAACGATGCGTTTGGCATACTGCACAGGAATTCTGCGTGTGCCTTGAACCAAAAGAATACTTAAAACAATAACAAGAATCAGGATGGCAATCTCAACGATAAACATAACAAGCCCACCTCCTTTTTCTTCCATACGCGAAAAGAATTCTGCTGCCAGAGCAAATGGTAATCGGGCAATGATACCAATCATGATGATGATTGAGATCCCATTGCCAAGCCCTTTATCTGTAATTCTCTCTCCAAGCCACATCACAAAAAGGGTCCCTGAGATAAGAATAATTGTCGAGGATACCCAGAAAAAGGTGGATGGCGAAAGGGCGAGAGCATTAAATGGGGTTATTGCTTCGGGAGGGAGCTGCGAAATCATGTTTCCGAGATAGGCGGGTGCCTGAAAACCGGTAATTAGCACAGTCAAATACCTGGTAATCTGATTGATTTTTCTGCGTCCGCTCTCTCCTTCTTTTTGAAGTTTTTGGAAGTAAGGAATGGCCATTCCCAATAGTTGGATCACAATTGAGGCAGAAATATAGGGCATAATTCCGAGGGCAAAAATTGAGGCATTGCTGAAGGCACCACCTGAAAACATATCTAGAAGCCCTAACAGCCCAGAGGATGTCTGCCTCTGAAGATTAACTAACTGATTGGGATCCACCCCTGGCAGTACGATATAGCTTCCGAGCCGGTAAATTAAAATGAGTCCCAGCGTGTATAGAATACGCTGACGAAGTTCCTCGATTTTAAATATGTTGCGTATAGTCTCTATGAACCTTTTCATTCAATGCTAGATTTTTGTTGCTGTTCCGCCTGTTGATTCAATGGCTTTGATGGCTGTAGCCGAAAATGCGTTGGCTGTTACATCTATTTTTATTGTTAGTACTCCCCTGCCGAGTATTTTAACGAGATCTTTTTTCCCAATTAATCCATTTTCACGAAGAATTTCGGGTGTAAAAGTGAACAGGTTTTTTTCTTCGGCTAGTCGTTGGAGCACATCGAGATTTATACCGCTATATTCGACCCTGTCTCGGTTTTTAAAGCCAAACTTCGGCAGACGCCTGTGCAAAGGCATTTGGCCGCCTTCAAATCCTTTTTTACGGCTGTACCCGCTGCGCGATTGGGCCCCTTTGTGGCCTTTTCCGGCGGTATCGCCACTTCCTGAGCCTTCGCCCCGCCCGATTCTTCTTTTGTTTTTCACCGAGCCAGCGGCCGGTCTAAGATTGCTCAAATCCATATTTGCAAATTTCTTTAAGGTGATTCCTATTGATCAATTTCTTCAACAGTCAGCAAATGGCTGATTTTATTTACCATCCCGATAACCTGAGGGGTTGCCTCCAGCTCTATAGTCTGATGCATATGTTTAATTCCTAAAGCGAGCAGAGTTTTTTTCTGGCGGTCGGGAAATCCAATGCCACTTTTCGTTTGTTTGATTCTCAACTTTTTCATCTTCATTCTATTTTTGAATATTAGCCATTGAAAACCCTTTTCATTTCAATACCGCGTAGTTGTGAGATCATGATGGGGTCTCTCATGTGCATCAGTGCATCAAGGGTGGCTTTCACCACCGAGTGTGGATTTGATGAACCTTTGGATTTAGCGAGCACGTCTTTCACGCCCACACTTTCGAGTACCGCACGCATAGCGCCACCGGCAATAACTCCGGTTCCGGGTGCTGCAGGTTTCAAAAAAACATAGGCACCGCAATATTTTCCGTGTTGTTCGTGTGGCAGGGTTGATTTCATTACCGGAACACGAATGAGGTTTTTCTTTGCATCGTCTATTCCTTTGGCAATTGCTGCGGTTACCTCCTTGGCTTTACCAAGGCCGTAACCAACAACCCCGTTTTCATCTCCGACCACTACGATTGCTGAAAAACTAAAAGTTCTTCCGCCTTTGGTAACTTTTGTAACCCTTCGAATGCTAACCAGGCGGTCTTTGAATTCAATATCGCTTGATTTTACTCTTGTTATGTTAACTTTTGCCATAAGTTTTAAAATTTAAGTCCTGCTTCACGGGCAGCATTTGCCAGCGATTTAACACGACCATGGTACAAATAACCGTTTCTATCGAATACAACTTCCTGAATTCCAGCCTCCAAGGCTTTTTCAGCTATCAATTTACCAACCATGCGGGCTTGTTCGATCTTATTAACTTTTGTTTCGGACAATTCTTTTATCGCTGATGATGCAAAAACCAGGGTGTGACCGGCGAGGTCATTAATCACCTGGGCATAGATTTGCTTATTGCTACGGAAGACTGTCAACCGGGGTTGTTCGGCTGTGCCTTTCACCACTTTTCGAATCCGCATTTTGATTCGGTTTCTTCTAAAATCTTTTCTATTCTTGATTGCCATGTTTCCTTTTCATTTAATGCCCGATTGCTGCCGGACATGATACATGATATTATTTCGAAGCTGTCTTACCAGCTTTCTTACGTAAATTTTCTCCAATGAAGCGAATACCTTTGCCCTTGTATGGTTCGGGTTCTCTGAACGAACGAATCTTAGCAGCTACCTGACCGATTAACTGTTTGTCTATTGATTTCAACGTGATAACAGGATTCTTGGCTCTTTCAGTCAGGGTAGTGACACTGATTTCTGCTGGCAGCTCCATGTAAACGCTGTGTGAGTATCCCAGTGAAAATTCGAGTACCTGACCAACATTTGAAACTTTATAACCAACACCAACGAGTTCCTGTACAATTGTGAAACCTTCGGAAACACCTTTTACCATGTTTGCAATGAGTGAGCGATACAAGCCGTGAAGTGAACGATGCGTTTTTTGATCGGTATGACGTTCAATATGCAAATTGTCCTCGGCTTTTTTAATTGTGATGGAAGGGTCAACTACTTGTTTGAGCGAGCCCAAAGGTCCCTTTACCGTTACAACATTATTCGGAGATACCTCAACAGTTACACCTGCGGGCAGCGGGATGGGGAGTTTTCCAATTCTTGACATTTTTTCAATCCTCCAATATTAACTAACAAAACATAACACTTCGCCACCAATTTTCTTCACGCGGGCTTCTTTGTCGGTCATAACTCCTTGAGAAGTAGACAGAATTGCAATTCCCAAACCGTTTAAAACCCTGGGAATATTTTCGTAATCAGTGTAATTACGTAGCCCTGGGCGGCTCACTCTTTGCAAGGTTGTGATTGCTGGCACCTTCGTAACGGCATGATACTTCAGTGCTATTTTAATCATACCCTGTTTGTCATCATCTTCGAACTTATAGTTCAGGATGTATCCTTTTTCAAAAAGAATTTTGGTGATTTCCTTTTTAATGTTCGATGCAGGAACCTCAACAATCCTGTGATTGGCCATCACGGCGTTCCTTATTCGAGTCAGGTAATCTGCAATTGGATCAGTATTCATAGAATTAATTATAATTGATTTTTTATTAATAAAAGTGGCCTACCAACTGGCTTTTTTCACTCCGGGTATTAACCCGCTCAGAGCCATCTCGCGGAAATTAATACGCGAAATTCCGAAAAGGCGCATATAGCCTTTGGGGCGGCCTGTGATTTTACAGCGGTTGTGTTTACGAACGGGCGAAGCATTTTTTGGAAGTTTCTGCAACCCGATGAAATCTCCGGCTGCTTTTAGGGCAGCACGTTTTGCAGAATACTTTTCGACCATGCGTAGTCTTTTCAGCTCTCTTGCTTTGATTGATTCTTTTGCCATGAGAATTATTTCTGATTTTTAAATGGTAGACCAAATTCTTTAAGTAGTGCAAGGCATTCTTTATCGGTGCGGGCTGTGGTTACAAAAGTAATATCCATTCCGTTGATTTTCAATACCTTGTCAATATTTATTTCAGGAAATATGATTTGCTCTGCAATTCCAAGTGTGTAATTTCCCCTTCCATCAAATCCTTTTTCGTTAATACCTCTAAAATCGCGGACGCGAGGCAACGAAACGGAAATCAGGCGGTCGAGAAATTCAAACATCCGATTGCCTCTCAGGGTTACCCTGACCCCTATGGGCATTCCACGGCGCAGTTTAAAATTAGAAATATCTTTGCGCGAACGGGTCGAAACAGCCTTTTGGCCGGCAATCTGAGTCATTTCGTTCACTCCTACATCCACGAGTTTCTTGTCAGTAATCGCATCACCAAGTCCCTGGTTTAGCGAAATCTTCTTGATCCTCGGAACCTGCATGGTGTTCTTATAATTGAATTGGCTTTGCAGCGCAGGAATAACTTCTTCCTGATATTTTTGTCTAAGGCGTGGTATGTTGCTCATTATTTAATTACCTCCCCAGTTTTTTTTGAAATGCGTACATTTTTCCCGGTTTTATCATCTGTCTTGCGGGCAATGCGTGTGGGTTTGCCAGAATTATCAATCACTTTCAGGTTCGAGATGTGAACCGGGGCCTCTTTCTTCAGGATGCCCCCTTTCGGACTCTTTGCATTGGGCCGGGTATGTTTTGCTACAAGTGCAATGCTTTCGACAATGGCTCTTTCTTTGCCAGGATCCACCTCAAGCACTTTGCCTTGTTTTCCCTTGTCATCGCCGGCAATGACCATCACATTATCACCTTTCTTAATATGCAACTTCTTCATATAATCTATTTTATTAAAGCACTTCGGGTGCCAGTGATACGATTTTCATATATTGCTTCTCACGCAGTTCACGTGCCACAGGGCCAAAGATGCGTGTACCAGTCATTTCACCAGCATTGTTCAGGATAACCACTGCATTGTCGTCGAATCTTATATAAGACCCATCGTTGCGACGAATTTCTTTTTTGGTTCTCACCACAACAGCTTTAGCAACCGTTCCTTTTTTGATATTGCCCGATGGCAGTGCATTTTTAACCGTAACAATGATTTTATCTCCAATGGTTGCATATCGTTTTCGGGTTCCTCCCAATACGCGGATGCAGAGCACTTCTTTGGCGCCACTATTATCGGCGACATTCAATCTTGATTCCTGCTGTATCATAATTATTTCACCTTTTCAATGATTTCTACTAACCTCCAGCACTTTTCTTTGCTGACCGGACGGGACTCCATAATTCGAACGGTATCGCCGATTTGGCATTCATTGCTTTCGTCATGTGCCTTAAATGTTGACGATTTTTTGATGAATTTGCCATATTTCGGGTGCTTTACCTTGCGTTCGACCTGAACAACAATGGTCTTTTCCATTTTGTTGCTTACAACAAGCCCGACTTTCTCTTTTCTTAAATTCCTGGTTTCCATCTTCAACTGATTATTGTTGTTTTTTAGCCTGTGTGGCGAGTTGTCTTTTTCTTAGCTCAGTTTCCAAACGCGCAATCGTTTTTCTGTAATCCTTAATTTTGTTTGGGTTTTCCAATGGCGACACCGAGTGGTTCATCTTAAGCTTTAATAATTGCTTACGTTCTTCCTCCAGTCTTTCGATTATATCCGGTGTTGACAGCTCAATTATGACTGATTGTTTCATATTCTGGGTTTCGTGTTTTTATAATTACTACGATGTAGTCGAGAATTTTTGTTGGTCTATATTTCTTCTTCTACTAAATCACGACGAACGACAAATTTTGTGGCGATTGGAAGTTTTTGTGCAGCAAGGCGCAAGCCTTCTTTGGCAACGGCGAGCGAAACTCCCTCTGCCTCGAAAAGAATTCGGCCAGGTGTAATAGGTGCCACGAAATACTCGGGAGCCCCTTTGCCTTTTCCCATACGCACTTCAGCAGGCTTTTTGGTCACTGGTTTATCGGGGAATACCCTGATCCAGATCTGGCCTTCACGTTTCATGTGTCGGGTCAATGCTTGACGGGCGGCTTCAATTTGTCGGCCGGTGAGCCAACACTCTTCCATTGTTTTTATACCAAACGAACCAAAAGCCAATTGACTTCCACGATTGGAATTGCCTTTCATTTTGCCTTTCTGTTGCTTTCTGTATTTGGTTTTTTTTGGTTGTAACATTGTTGTAACAAGTTAGTGTGAAAAATCAATTTTATCTTGAACGACGACGTGGGTGTTGTTGTTTTCCGCGTGGGGCGACCGCAGGTTTTGATTTTGGCAAGCTTTCTATCACTGACGACAAATCGTGTTTTCCATAAATCTCGCCTTTGCAGATATATACTTTGATACCCAAACGGCCGTATGTGGTATGTGCTTCTGCAGTTGAATAGTCAATATCGGCACGCAAGGTATGCAGTGGGATGCGGCCTTCTTTGAACTGTTCGCGGCGGGCCATTTCAGCTCCTCCCAACCGACCTCCGATATGAACTTTTATTCCTTCGGCTCCAATGCGCATGGCCGAGGCGATGGCGGTCTTTACTGCCCGCCGGTATGAAATCCTGCCTTCGAGCTGCCTGGCTATGGTTTGGGCTACGATGAGTGCATCAAGCTCGGGGCGCTTAATTTCAGAGATATTGATCTGGACTTCTTTTCCGGTGAGTTTTCTTAGTTCTTCTTTCAGTTTGTCAACCTCCTGTCCGGCTTTCCCAATGATGATACCTGGTCGGGCAGTGAAAATTGTAACGGTAACTAATTTGAGCGACCGCTCGATGATAATCTTGGAAATACCGGCTTTAGATAGACGTACAGACAAATACTTGCGGATTTTATCATCCTCAACGAGTTTGTTTGCAAAATTATTCCCACCATACCAATTGGAATCCCATCCGCGGACGATTCCTAACCTAAGGCCTATTGGATTTGTTTTTTGTCCCATTCAAAAAGGATTTTTTTGTTTGCTGTTTTCCGTAAACAGTTTCGATTAATTTCTTGATTTATTTATTCTTTATTTTTTCCGGTATCATTATCCGATTCCACTATATTTTCCGCTTCATTGAGGTGGCTGCCCAGAATGATGGTTACGTGGTTAGAACGTTTGCGTATCCTGTATGCACGTCCCTGCGGCGCAGGGCTGATTCTTTTGAGTACGGTTCCACCATCAACCTGAATTGTTTTCACATATAATTGACTATCCTCGATCCGCTTGCCTTCGTTTTTTACCTGCCAGTTGGCCATGGCCGATAGCAGGAGCTTGTGCAACCGCATGGCTGGAGCTTTTGGATTGGTTTTAAGCACATGCAGCGCATGTGCAATGTCCATATTACGAACCAGATCGGCCACCAACCTCATTTTTCGTGGTGTAGTCGGAACGTTTCGCAAGTGGGCAAAAGCGATTGATTTTTTCTCTTCCTTTCGGCGCTCGGCGCTCAGATGTTTCCTTGATCCCATTATATCTCGTCTTTATTTTTTTCCTTTGTCTTTACTTCCGGCGTGGCCCCTGAAAATCCTCGTTGGCGAGAATTCGCCAAGCTTGTGGCCAACCATATTTTCAGTAATATAAACCGGGATAAATTTGTTTCCGTTGTGCACGGCAATCGTTTGGCCAACAAAATCGGGGATGATTACCGAGCTTCTGGACCAGGTTTTTATCACAGTCTTTTTCTTGCCATCAATCATGCTCAATACTTTCTTCTCGAGCTTATAGTTAACGTAAGGGCCTTTTTTTAGCGAACGACTCATTTCGATCTGCTTTAAATTATATTATTAAATTATTTTTTCCTGCGCTCGATGATATATTTATCAGATTGATTCTTGCTGGATCTGGTTTTGTATCCTTTTGAAGCCAATCCTTTGCGTGAGCGGGGATGACCACCAGAAGCCCTTCCTTCTCCTCCACCCATCGGGTGATCAACGGGATTCATCACTACACCTCTGGTGCGCGGACGGCGGCCAAACCAACGTGAGCGGCCAGCTTTTCCCGATTTTTCAAGGCTATGGTCAATGTTAGAAGCCATGCCAACGGTTGCCTTGCACGATTGCAGAATCATTCGGCTCTCGCCGGATGGCAGTTTAATGATCGCAAACTTACCATCGCGTGACATTAATTGAGCCGACGACCCGGCACTCCTGGCCATCTTAGCTCCTTGTCCGGGACGCAATTCAATGTTATGAATGATGGTACCAAATGGAATCTCGCTCAAATACAATGCATTGCCAATATCTGGTGATGATCCTTTTCCCGAAATAACTGTTTGCCCAACCTGCAGTCCATGTGGAGCAACGATATATCTTTTTTCGCCATCGGCATAAACGAGCAATGCAATTCGTGAGGTACGATTTGGATCGTATTCTATTGTTTTAACTACTGCCGGAATTCCTTCTTTGTCGCGCTTAAAATCAACAATCCGTAGTTGTTGTTTATGGCCGCCACCCATATATCTCATGGTCATGCGTCCCTGGTTGTTCCTGCCCCCTGATTTCTTACTGGGAACCAGCAAACTCTTCTCAGGCTCCTTGGTGGTAATTTCGTCGAACGAGCTGATTACCTTAAAGCGCTGGCCTGGTGTTGTCGGTTTGAATTTCTTTAAAGCCATTTATGTTGTTTTCTAAATGTTGCTATAAAAATCAATTGTTTGTCCTTGTGCCAAAGTAACTATTGCCTTCTTGGTTGAGGCAGCGCGGCCTGCTACGAAGCCCCGGCGGGTGAAGCGCGATTTGCTTTTGCCGATATAGTTCATCGTGTTAACGCTTTCCACATTCACACTATACAGGCTTTCGACAGCTTTTTTGATCTGGATTTTGTTGGCATTCTTGAGAACGACGAAACCATAGCGCTGCATTTTCTCGCCCTGTGCTGTCATTTTTTCCGTTACTATCGGTTTGATTATGATGCTCATCGTAATGAGTATTATTTGGTTTATGATTTACCTGTTTTAATCGAGGATGCTTTCTATCTTGCTGATTGAACTCTCGAAAACAAACAGGCTGTTTGCATTAAGGATATCGTAAGTGTTCATACTGTCGGCTAAAACGACTTTTGTGTTCTGTAAATTTCGGGACGACAAGTACAAATTTGGATTTGATGCGGGCACCACAAACAGAACCTTTTTGCCTGAAATTTTGAAACTATTCATCAATTCAGTAATGTTCTTGGTTTTCGGAGCATCAAAACTAAAATCCTCAATCACCACAAGATTGCTTTCTTTGGCTTTGTACGATAAGGCGCTAACCTTTGCAAGTTTTTTTAGCTTTTTATTCAGCTTAAAAGAATAATCACGGGGTTGAGGCCCAAATATTCGGGCGCCTCCTCGCAACAGTGGGTTCTTGACACTACCGCCACGGGCACCCCCGGTGCCTTTCTGGCGTTTCAGTTTCCTGGTGCTCCCCGAAACTAAGGATTTCTCAAGCGAACTGTGTGTGCCCTGGCGCCGGTTGGCCAAGTGCTGCTTCACATCCAGATAAATGGCGTGGTCGTTCGGGGTAACGTCGAAGATTTCTTCGTTGAGCGTTACAGTCCGGTTGGTTTTTTCACCTTTAATGTTGTATACTTCTAGCTCCATCTTTCAACAATTACATATGTTCCTTTGGGCCCGGGTACCGAACCTTTTACAATTATTACATTTTTATCGGCATAAATTTTCAAGACCTGGAGATTTATCATCTTCACGCGGTCTCCTCCCATGCGTCCGGCCATTCTGATGCCTTTGAATACACGCGAAGGCCATGATGAGGCGCCCACTGAACCAGGTGCCCTCAGGCGGTTATGCTGGCCGTGACTACTTTCGCCAACACCGGCAAAATGATGCCGTCTGACCACGCCCTGAAATCCTTTTCCTTTTGATGTACCCACAACATCAATAAATTCACCTTCAATAAAAATATCAACAGTGATTTGATCGCCAAACTGTTTTTGATGCCCCACCTCGAAGCGTGTGAACTCGGCTACAACTTTTTTTGGTGTGGTGCCTGCCTTTGCGAAATGGCCTTTCAGTGCCTTGGTAGTATGCTTTTCTTTTTGCTCATCATAGGCAAGCTGAATGGCGTCGTAGCCATCAACTTCTTTGGTTTTAATCTGGGTAACCACACATGGTCCGGCCTCAATGATGGTGCAAGGGATATTCTTCCCTGCAGCATCATAAATGCTGGTCATCCCAATCTTTTTTCCAATAATTCCTGACATTTTATTCTAACTAATTAAATTCAATGAAGAAAATAAACAATACTGGTACTCTATCAAACCTTGATTTCAACCTCAACACCACTCGGAAGTTCAAGCTTCATGAGTGCGTCTATGGTTTTTGACGTAGTGCTGTAGATGTCGAGTAAGCGTTTGTAGGTGCTGATTTCAAATTGCTCTCTCGACTTTTTATTTACAAAAGTTGAACGAAGAACAGTAAAGATTTTCTTATTGCTTGGCAAAGGAATGGGCCCATTGACAACGGCACCGGTCATCTTTACAGTCTTTACAATCTTTTCGGCAGATTTATCCACCAGATTGTGATCATACGACTTCAACTTAATTCTGATTCTTTGGTTCACTTTTATATCTTATTTAAAATTTATCTTAAACTTTTACTAAATAACCCTTGGTTTTAATGATAACATCTTCCATGATAGAACGCGGAGCTTCTGCATAATGCGAAAACTCCATGGTGGAGGATCCTCGGCCCGAGGTGAGTGTGCGCAATGCGGTAACATACCCAAACATCTCTGAAAGTGGCACTTTGGCCCTGATTACCTTGTAGTTCAGCCTGGAATCTATTTGTTCGAGATTGGCGCGTCTGCGGTTCAAATCTCCGCTGATTTCGCCAATATATATCTCGGGGCAAATTACTTCGAGCTTCATTATCGGTTCAAGGATGACTGCGTTGGCTTTGCGACCGGCTTCTTTGAATGCGATGCGGGCTGCAGTTTCGAATGCCAGTGCGTCGCTGTCAACGGTATGATAAGATCCGTCAAGTATTGTGACTTTTAGCCCTTCGACAGGAAAACCAGCAAGAACGCCATTTTGCATCGCATTTGCGAATCCTTTTTGGATAGCGGGAATAAATTCTTTTGGAATGTTTCCACCCTTTACTTCATTCATAAATTGCAGACCGCGGATGCCATCATCGGATGGGCCCAGTTCAAAAACAATATCAGCAAATTTACCTCGTCCGCCGGTTTGCTTCTTGTATACCTCGCGCATATTGACAGTAGAGGTAAATGCCTCTTTGTAGGCAACCTGCGGATTGCCTTTATTTACTTCAATCCGAAACTCTCTTTTCAGCCTATCGAGAATTATTTCAAGGTGCAATTCGCCCATTCCACTGATGAGTGTCTGGCCTGTTTCCTGATTTACCCGAACTTTGAAAGTCGGATCTTCTTCCGACAACTTAGATAGTGCAATATCCAATTTATCAACTTCTTCCTGCAGCTTCGCTTCAACAGCCATGCTGATGACCGGATCAGGGAACTTTATGGTTTCGAGTAAGATGGGATGTTTTTCGTCAGAAAGTGTATCGCCGGTACGGATGTCTTTAAAACCCACGGCGGCAACAATATCGCCTGCCTCGGTGTGTTCGATAGGGCTTTGTTTGTTGGCGTGTACCTGAAACAACCGCGAAATCCGTTCTTTTTTTCCGGTGCTGGTGTTAAGCACATAAGACCCTGCCTGTAATTCTCCGCTATAAATCCGAAGGAAAGCCACTCTACCGACATATGGATCGGTGGTAATTTTAAATGCAAGTGAACTAAAAGGCTCGTTGCTATCGGGATGGCGAACTTCTTCCTGTTCCGTTTTTGGGTTAATTCCTTTTACGGCTTCAATATCGTATGGGTTGGGCAGATAGGCTACGATGGCATCGAGCAGATGCTGAATGCCTTTGTTGCGGAATGAAGCCCCACACATGACCGGTGTTATTCTGAGTTCAATCGTGGCTTTTCTCAGTGCGTCAACGATATCATCTTTTGAAATACTATCAGGATCGGCCAGAAATTTTTCGAGTAGTTCATCGCTTTCTTCGGCAGTTCCTTCGATCAGGTGTGTCCGATATTCCTTCACCATGCCAAGCATATCATCCGGAATGGGCACCTCGGTATATTCAGCTCCGTTGCTTTCGTTATCCCATACGAATGCTTTGTTTGCAACAAGATCAACGATTCCAATAAAATTTTCCTCGCTCCCTATTGGCAACTGCAGTGCAACGGGGTTTGCACCCAGTTTGTCTTTTATCTGATCAATTACATGCAAAAAGTCGGCACCAGGCCTGTCCATTTTATTTACAAAACTGATGCGTGGAACTTTGTATTTGTCGGCCTGTTTCCAAACTGTTTCTGACTGGGGTTCGACGCCTCCCACTGCACAAAAGATGGCAATTGCGCCATCGAGCACGCGCAACGACCTTTCGACTTCAACCGTAAAGTCAACGTGGCCGGGGGTATCTATGATATTGATCTTGTATTTTTGATCATTGGTGTTCCAGAAAACAGTGGTTGCGGCTGAGCTGATGGTTATTCCCCGCTCTTGTTCCTGGATCATAAAATCCATGGTAGCTGTGCCTTCGTGCACCTCTCCCATTCGATAATTCACACCTGTAAAATACAATATACGCTCAGTCGTTGTGGTTTTACCCGCATCGATGTGGGCCATAATGCCAATGTTTCGCGTATATGATAGCTTGCCAGACATTGCTATTGTACTTTCCCGGGTTGCCTTAAGAGTGATTATGAATTAAAACCTGAAATGACTAAAGGCCTTGTTGGCTTCAGCCATACGGTGAGTGTCTTCTTTCTTTTTAAAAGCAGCGCCCTCTTCCTTGGATGCAGCCATGATTTCGGCGGCAAGTTTTTGTCCCATCGTTTTTTCGTGACGCTTGCGCGAATAGCCGATGAGGTTTTTCATGCCTATTGATTGCTTACGGTTCGGCCTTATTTCTGATGGTATCTGGAAGGTAGCACCACCAATACGCCTGCTGCGCACTTCGACTGAAGGAGTGACATTGGCAAGTGCTTTCTTGAACATTTCCAATCCATCTTCTTTTGTTTTTTCGGTAACAATCTGAACCGCATCACAGAAGACCTGATAGGCCAGGCTTTTCTTTCCGCTGTACATGATGTTGTTAACAAATTTGGTCACCAAAGGGTCGTTAAACTTTGGATCGGGCAGAATGATTCTTTTTTTTGGTTTAGATTTCCTCATTGTATAATGAACTTAAATCCTGATGTAATTCTGTAATCTGCTATTTTTTTGCTTTAGGCCTTTTCGTGCCATATTTTGACCTGCGTTGCTTACGGCCATCAACTCCAGCTGTATCAAGAGCACCGCGGATGATATGATACCTGACGCCCGGCAAGTCTTTTACCCTGCCACCCCGAATCATTACGATTGAGTGCTCCTGAAGGTTATGTCCTTCGCCAGGGATATAGGCATTCACTTCCTTGGTATTGGTCAACCTTACCCTTGCAACTTTGCGCATGGCAGAGTTGGGTTTTTTGGGAGTAGTAGTATATACCCTAACACAAACGCCACGGCGTTGCGGACAGGAGTCGAGTGCCGGAGACTTACTTTTATCAACTATTTCTTTTCGGCCTTTTCTTACAAGTTGCTGAATTGTCGGCATATTTATGCAATTAAATTTATCAAAACCTCCTCGCTAAAGAGGGGCGCAAAAGTACACATTATTTCTTTATGTCAGTCACTATTAAAAACAAATTTTTTAAACATCAGTGGATGTACCGGCTGACAGCAATTCTTCAAGAATGAATAAGTAAGGAAAGGAGAGAAGTATACACTTCAGACTGCCAACAGTATCTTTTATTGGTTGAAGTGACAGGGGCTTGCCACGAGTTCCAAGATACCGGTGAAACCTATATTGTCTGATTTTCTCAGGTTTCCTATGCTTATCAAGCCATGAAGCTTGTTTGTCAGGGACGAGTCCCTTTACCGGCCCCAATTTTGCGGGTGCAAAGGTATGAATATTATAATATCCACCAAATATTTTTTGAAAAAATTTTTATTTCGCGATTATTCCGCCCCAATTATCTCAGGATATGGACACTCCCGTTGATTGTTCTCTGCCGAAGTCCCTCTGAAGCAGCCTCAAACACTTCGCAAACATAAAAATATACTCCATCCGGGCAATTCTGATTTGTAGCGCTATTTTTACCATCCCAGTTCACATGTGGGTCGTTGGTTTCGAATACCATTCTACCCCATCTGTTAAAAACTTTAAGGTTAACCTTTTCAACACCTGAAAATGGAAATGGAATCCAGAGGTCGTTATAGTTATCACCGTTGGGAGTAAAAACATTAGGAAGGCGATATTGAGGGCAGGCATCCAACGCAACACAAACTTCGTTTGAGAATTCGCTCATGTTATTTTTATCATCGAAAGATGTGATTGAGTAGCAGCCTGATATGGTTATCTTCACACGATGCACATAGGAGGTGTCGGCGGCAGATAGTGTCGAATCTATGACTTTGAAATCTGATGCTGGAGAAATCCGATACCATATATAGTATTTGCGCGTATCATTAGTATTTGGGCAATATTTGTTGGTATTGGTCCAGGTAAGCAGGTTGGCCAGCTGGTCACAATCGGTCTTTACCCACAGGTAGGGGGCGCATGGGGGAGTAACATCTTTAGGGGAAGCGCATTTCTCCTGAGAAAAATTTAAAATCGGAGAAACCAGGCCGGCTACCGGATATGAACCACGACTATGAATCTTATAGCAATAGTTGACTCCGTTTGTTACTTGTGTATCGGAAAAAGCGGGAGTTTTTGATGTTCCTATTGAATCAAAAACCAGCGACTGGGAGTTTAACCTTTGAATGGTATATTCATTATTCGGCCAGGGTACATTCACATTCCACGTGAGGTTTAGTTTCGAGTCCTGGGGAGCGATAATCAGAAACATGGTTGTGGCTGGTTGTGAAGAACCGACCAGGAACCGATTACCCGGGGTATCGTTTATCAGATCAATTATATATGTATATGCCCCGGACGAGGTATTCAGGTTGCGATCAATGTATATTGTATCATTAAGTCCGGACAAAGAGTCAATAACCTGAAAATTACCTTGCGCTGCCAGTGCTCTTCTGATTCTATACCTGAACGGTCCTGGGGTTTGGATCAGGTCGAGTTCTTTGGGTTTCGACCACATTACCAACACCGTACCTTGAGTGGTTGATGTATTGGTTACACTCGTATTGGTGATGATTGGCAGGTCGCGTTTGGGTGATGCACATGCCTGGTTTGATGCGTAACTTTCAGAATCATCAGGGAAAATGGCAGTCACCAGATAACAATATTCCATGCCCGGAATAAAAGCCAGGCCACTTCCTGTATCGGTAAAAAGGGTGTCATTTATAGAATTTAATGTCTTTATCAATTGAAAACCGGTTGAAGAAGGAACTCCGGTGATACAATTTCCGGGTAAAAATGATGAAGCTCCGGCTTTTCGAAAAACCTTATAACCGTTGGCTTTATTACAGAGGCTTTTTCTCCACATCAGTTTAAAGCTGTTTCCAACCGGAGTGGCAGTCAGGTCTTTTGGCGCCGGGGCTATTACAAGAATATTTACGGTTTTGACATCAATTAATCTAACCGGTGTGCCATTATCCTGCGCTTTGAAAAACATCTGATATGGCGCTTTTTTTATGTGTTCACAAGTGGTAGGCCAGAAAAAGGTCGAAGTGACATGGTTGGCCGAATCGGTGGGTTGTGGAAATATGGCAGGGCTGGTTGTCAGTAACAAGGGCTGACCTGTACCTGTGAGGGTTATTACATTTCCATCCTTATCCGATGCTTTTACCTTGAATGTCAGTGTTTCACCGGCCACAACACAGAAATAATCAGGTACATTTAAAACAGGCGGATTTGGGTTATTATCGCATGTGCCGACAATCACCTGCAAATCGCGCACTACGGAGCCAATTTTTCGACCCATCCGCCATTCTTCTACCAATATAGCCAGGTTATATTCACCCAGCATGGTAGGATTTATCCAACGCAGTTCTCCGCTAATCGGGTCGACAGTCAGAGAAGTTGATGCCGTGGGAATCGTATATCCCGGGATCGGATTTCCATTCAGCCCTTTGCATGTAACGAGTTTAAACGATAGGCTATCTCCATCCGGGTCAAATGCTCCTGTATTATGCATGAATGGATAGCCGACGCAGGCATTGTCAATGGGTGGCAAAAGCAGCTGTGGTGAGTTATTCTTACCCAGCAGTGGGTTAATTGTAAGAATGGTTTCTATGTAGAATGGAACATCAACAGAATTGGGAATATTAATAACACCAGCATTTCGGTTGGGATCTTCGAGCGAAACAATATACGTTGAAGCTCCCGGATAAGTATGCCTGCCGATGTAAACATTCTTGCGGATATTTGGGCCAACAATTTCGCCAACATGTGCAACCCATATTCCTGCCGGGTTGTATCCCGGAGGCCCATTTACTCTTTGAAGCGTTGATGTGGTCCCGTCTCCCCATTTAATGTCGAGCTCAGGCCGATCGGCCGGACTGGGTGCAAAAGTATAAGTGATAATCGTAAACTCATAGATAAGCCCTGATATGTGAATGTAGGTAATTTCTCCCGAACGCTGATGTGTGGCAAATAAAGCACTCACTATCAGATTAGTAATTAAAATTAAAAACCATTTTTTCATACCAGGATCATTCATTCCAAAAGTACTAACTTTATTCGAACTGCGGTTTTTTCGTCATTGATTTCTTCTGAGCAGCCAATTTTTGCCTGCTCTGATGCATGCAATTAATGTGTACTTTTGTATCCTAATGCACACCCGAAGGACTACCCGACATGTATGTTGTTGATGAAAAGCATGAAGCGCGTGAAATTCTGAAACGATACAGGCAAGTTTTGCGTGCGCTTCCACCCTCAGTCGAGCTTAGCGAAAAAAGAGAAATCCGGAAGGCTTTTAACTTTTCGCTAAAAGCGCACAGCAAGGCACGCCGCAAAACCGGAGAGCCATATATTTATCACCCCCTGGAGGTTGCAAAAATCGTTGCAGAAGAAATAGGCCTGGGTTCCCTGGCTGTGATTTGTGCATTGCTGCACGACGTAGTTGAGGACACGGAATTCACCCTGGCCGACATAGAAAAACATTTTGGGAAGAAGGCATCAACCATTATTGACGGATTGACTAAAATCGAAGATATCTCTGACATTGATATTCCTTCGGTGCAGGCTGAGAATTTCAAAAAAGTGATCATTTCGCTGTCAGATGATGTGAGGGTTATTTTAATTAAGCTTGCCGACCGACTTCACAACATGCGAACGCTGGATAGCATGATACCGGCAAAGCAAATGAAAATTGCATCCGAAACAGCCTTCCTCTACGCCCCATTGGCATTGCGGTTTGGATTATACGCCATAAAGAGCGAACTCGAAGATCTCTCGCAGAAATACACCGATCCGGAGGTGTATAAAAACATTTCATTAAAGCTTCGCGAAACCAAGTCTGGGCGAGAAAAATTCATCAACCAGTTCATGCAGCCGATCAAAGAATCGCTCGATCGGCAAGGTATAAACTATGTGATGGAAGCGCGCGAAAAGTCAATTTCAAGCATCTGGGCAAAAATGAAGGAAAAGGAAATTCCTTTTGAAGAAGTTTATGATGTTTTTGCCATCCGTGTCATCATTGAGAGCCCTTTGGAAAACGAAAAGATAGACTGCTGGAAGGTTTACAGCATCATCACCGACCATTATCATCCACAACAAAAGCGTCTGCGCGATTGGATTTCGACACCCAAAGCAAATGGATATGAATCATTACACACTACTGTGATGAGCAAAACTGGCCAGTGGGTTGAGGTTCAGATCCGAAGCCGGAGAATGAATGAAATAGCCGAGCGCGGCTACGCTGCCCACTGGAAATACAAAGACAAAAGCAACGGATCTCAAACCGAGCTAACATCGCTCGACCGATATTTAATGCGCATTCGCGATCTACTGCAGTCGCCCGATTCGAACGCGCTTGCATTCGTTGAAGATTTTAAATTCAATCTTTTCACCGATGAGATTTTTGTTTTTACGCCCAAGGGAGAGCTCCGGACGTTGCCCGCAAAATCAACCGCTTTGGATTTTGCATACGCCATTCACACCGAAATAGGCAACACTTGTATCGCAGCCAAGGTGAATCATCGCCTGGTGCCTCTCAATCAACAGCTCCGCACAGGCGATCAAATTGAGATTATCACTTCAAAAAAGCAATCCCCACAAGAAGAGTGGTTAGAATGGGTGGTTACTGCCCGTGCGCGTTTAAATATAAAAACCGCTATTAAGGAAGAAAGAAAAAGTTTTCGTAACGAGGGCAAAGAAAAACTCATGTTTTATTTCAAGACCCTGGATATTGAGTTTTCGAGGCACAACCGAAATAAATTCATGGAATACAAAGGAATTATCAGTCCTACAGATTTATATTTTTTTGTTGCACGGGGCGATATCACCCTCAAGGATGTTAAGAATTGCTGCCAGGCACACAACTCTCCAGGTTGGTTGGGCTTTTTAAGGCGATCGCTGTCTAAATCAGCGTCAACCGAAACCAAACCATTGGCGGTGCTGCTAGCCGAAAAGATTAAAAGCATGCCGGAATCTCTTTTGCTTGGCGAAGATCTTTCTGCCATAAAGTATTCCTATTCAACATGCTGTAATCCAATACCCGGCGACGATGTAGTCGGTTTTATTTTGCCTGACCAAACCATCAACATTCACCGAACCAACTGCCCGGAAGCAATCCAGCTCAGTTCTAAGTTTGGAAAGCGCATTGTAAAAACGAAATGGAGAACTTCAGAAGCAATTTCGGTGTTGACCGGCATTAAAATAGCAGGGATTGATAGAGCCGGGCTGCTCTTTGAAATCGTTAAGATTATTTCTGACAAGCATAAACTGAATATCAAATCCTGTATTCTGGATAGCTCAGGGCAATTCACACAAGCAACCGTCATGCTCTATGTTCACGACACAACCGGTCTGAATAATGTAATCAACGATTTATTAAAGATCAAAGATATTAAAAAAGTAACCCGAATTGAACGCATTACTTCATAAGTGAATCTCTCTGCCTTCGCCTTACACCATCTATGTTTAGGCTTTATTTCCAGTCATTAAAAAACATCTTGTAAACTCGAAAATGGCATTATTCGATTTTTCGCGTAACCCTCTGCCAGTATGAGATATGTGGTGTTTTTAGACAAAAAAGCAAATCGTTTATTTCACAAGTAAGAGATTATTTATTTTTAATGGTTCTAAATAAAAATAAAATTTGATACTTTTATCGCGTTTTTAACGAGTAACCCCTATGTCAAAAACCCGAGAGACAGATCGCACAATATTCGAATCTGTGAAAAAGATTTTTACTGATTATCTGCAAAGCAATGGCCACCGAAAAACTCCTGAGCGGTTTTCTATCCTCCGCGAAATCTACGACACCGAAGGACACTTTGACGTGGAGACACTCTACATCAGGATGAAAAACAACAATTACAGGGTAAGTCGGGCCACACTCTACAACACCATCGAGCTGCTCCAGAACTGCAACCTTGTTGCAAAGCACCAATTCAGCAATCACGCTGCCGAATATGAGAAGTCATATAAATTTAGGCAACACGACCATTTCATTGATCTGGAAAGTGGTGAAATACTTGAGTTTTGCGAACCCAGGCTTTATGAGATCAAACATTCAATCGAAAAGATGCTCAATGTAAAAATTGCCCATCACGCCCTTACGCTTTACGGATTCCGCAATGCGCCCAAAACTCCGGGTCATTGATGGTTGTTACATCCAGTTTTCTGATTTTCATCGTAGATGATAAACCAGTTTACAGCATCCTTACCTATTTGCCGGTTTGAAGGATGGTAGCACGTTCTACCATTTAATTTCCGGGCTGGCAGCCTGTAAAACTGTTTGATTGACAATCTCTTATCATCTATTGCTCCGCATATCTTTATAAAAACTTTTAGAGATTTTTCGCATCACTGCCAGAACCATTTCAAGGAGATGTTTTAAGATTCGGTTTGTTGGCATCATTTTACCAATGTCACAATTCCGCGAATAGATTGTACGGTTCGGTTATTGAAGTATGCAGGCAAAGTGTATTGAACCAAATAGGCATACACATCAGCAGGCATAGGCTTTCCATTGAATGTTCCATCCCAACCGGCAGCCTTGTCAGTTGAGCTATGTATGAGTTGTCCCCACCTATTAAAGATTTGAATAGAATAATTATGTATACCAGTCACATTCTTAAAAGGTGCAAATGTTTCATTCAAACCATCTCCGTTGGGCGAGAATGCATTGAAAAGTATTTCAGGCCTGTAGTCGCAGGGCAGAACAACCACTGAGACTTTCGCCTTACAGTCAAACTCGTTTGTGACTTCAACCCAATAAATCCCTTCTTTACCTATCATAAGAGTCGGGGCAGTACTTCCTGTGTTCCATTTGTACTTTGCATACCCTCCCGGGATTGGATTGAGTTGATAGAGTCCATCAATGCAAATAGTATCTGATTTGATATTGGCAAATTTTACGACAGGAACTTTATTAACGATTATTGGAACAAAAAGTGTTGTATCGCAGCCATGGTTATTGACTCCTTTTAATACATATGTGCCTGAATGCTTTGTTGTGAGTGGGCCTAAAGGAAGGCGTGCACCCAGATAAGTATTACCTGCAGGATCCTGCCAGGAATAGTTTATCATCTGGTTATCCAGTGACTGTGCCTGGAGGGTGAGTTCATCGCCTTCGCAATAGCTTTCTTTTGCCAATACTTTTAGCTTCGGTAATGGATTCACATCTGCTTTACCTTTTATAAAAATCGTGGGGAACTGGTATCCGTTGGTGGTATAGAAATAACATTCAGGTTTATCCCAATCCAAATTGGTTTCACCTGCCTTAATTCCCTGAAAATGAATTTTGAACAGGTTTCCATCCAAAATGGTTACCGAATCAGTTGCCCTAAACAAGACAGCAATTGATTGGTCATCAGGTTGAATAATCTGCACATGGCCTCTTGTTAAGTTTTGGTGAACATCAGTGATGGCAATGAAACGCAGCCGGGTTTCATCATATTTCACCTTAAGTTTAAATTCGGCAATATTCACAAAGCCATTGGCTTTCACAGCTGCAATAAGTTTGCTGTTCAAACAACCCTCAACAGAACCGGCAATCACATGAACTTCACCAAGCACGAAATTGTATATATTAAACTTTTGTTCATTAATGCATCCGTTTGAATCGCGTACCCTGACAATATAAACGCCAGGCATCAGGGTATTAAACAAATTGCTGTTTTGCCAGGTATTTGTTCCGGCGAGTGAGTACTGGTATGGCGGGTGCCCCTCGCTCACATAGATCTCTGCGTTTCCATTTGGTTGCCCATTGGTAGAATGACGCACCGAAATACCGTTAATTTCAGGGCTGGGGTTAACGACAACCACAACGCTGGCAATGGCTGTGTTGTAGTCATCGCTTACTGTCACAGTATATGTTGTAGTTGACAGCGGGCTGATAGATGGGTTAGGCACAGTTGAAGTGAATCCGGAGGGAGTTGATGCCCAGTTGTATGTATATTTGCCGGACCCGCCCGTAGCAACAGTGGCAAGTACGGTCATGTCGCCCTTGCAAAGGATCGCAGGATTGGCAACGATGTTTACGCTTAAGGGTCCTCCGGCCACATTGATGAGCACCTGGTCGCTGCTGACACAACCCCTTGCATCAGTAACAGTCAACGTACACAAAGTGGTTTGTGTAAGGTTGACTGTTGTTGGATTGAGTGAATTCGGGTTAACAAAAGCGGTTACCGGAGCCCAACTGTATGTGAACGGTGGTAATCCCCCTGCAGTAGCATCACCCAAAGTAATTGAGGTTCCGAAAGGAATAGTTTTATCTGATCCGGCATACACTTCTGGAGCTGGATCTACTGAAATAGTAAATATGCAGGAGTCAGCGCAACCCTGAGGGGATGTGACTACATAGGTAAAACTATGAACACCTGGCAAAGTCGGGTTGAATTGTGTCACAATTGAACCTTTGTATCTGACTTTTCCAGGCAGGTTGAATAGCAATGCTGAACTGCCTTGGCACACAGAAGCAAAAGTGGGGCAATCAAATATCGGAAGAGGATTTACACTAATCATGAGACTGTACTGAGCTGCACATTGGCCATCATCCGGTATGAAGGTGTAGGTTGAAGTAGCTACAATGCTAGTGTTGATAATATTCGGTATCCAGCATCCGGTAATCCCATTAATTGATGTTGTCGGCAATGAGGGTGGTATAGAATTCTGACACAAGGGGCCAATCGTAGAAAATTGCGGATTTATTTGTTTAGAAATTGTAATATTCATGTTTAGTGCAGTCGCACATTGACCACTGAGAGGTGTGAAAACATAAATTGATGTGCCTGAGATCCCTGTATTTATGGTTGTAGGACTCCAGGTTCCTTCGATGCCATTGCTCGAAGTAGTAGGTAGTATTGGCGCAATTGAATGTTGGCACAAGGGTCCGATGGCAGCAAATTGCGGAACAATTTGGCTTTCTATCGTGATACTTAGGCTTGCCGTGGTGGCGCATTGTCCTGAATCGGGAGTGAAGGTATAGGTCGTGGTGCCGGTTAGCGCGGTATTTATTGTCGCCGGAGTCCATCTTCCCGTGATGCCA